>CAIZNH010000022.1 GCA_903934325.1 uncultured Alphaproteobacteria bacterium
GAGGCCTATAGGCGGATCGGGCAATCAGATCATGGGGGGCATGCCCCCCATGATCTGATAATCAAACAGGCGGCATAACGACAACCGGGATTAGCTTAACTTAGCCGCCAAACTGTCCAAGAAGGCGGGACCATCTCAGATTTTAGGGGGCTGTCTAGTCAAATACGGACGTTGGCGGACAGGGGAATGGAGCGGGTAGCGGGAATCGAACCCGCATAGCCAGCTTGGAAGGCTGGAGCTTTACCACTAAGCTATACCCGCCCGCTCGGCTGCGCCAATGCCACTATGCGGGGGCAATCGTCAATATGAGGTTAGGCCCCCAACCGCCATGTTGTCGATCAGCCGCGTTCCGCCGATCCGCGCGGCGACGAGCAGGCGGGCGGGGCCGGTGCCAAGCGCCGTCAGCGGAGCGAGGCTCGCCGCGTCCGCCAGATCGGCATAATCGACGCTGGTGAAGCCTGCCGCGATGACCTCGACTTCGAGCGAGGCGAGCGCGCTGGCCACATCGCCTCCGCCCTCGATCGCGGCAATCGCGCGGCGCATCGCCTGCGGCAGCGCGGCGGCGGCGGCGCGCTGATCGGACGAGAGGTAGCGGTTGCGGCTCGACATCGCGAGCCCGTCAGCCTCGCGCACGGTCGGCACGCCGATGATGTTGCGGGCGTCGGGCAAGGCCAGATCACAGTCGCGCGCCATGCTGCGGATCACCGCGAGTTGCTGGTAGTCCTTCTCCCCGAACAGCGCGATATCGGGCTGCACCTGGTTGAACAGCTTGAGCACCACGGTTGCCACGCCGTCGAAATGGCCGGGCCGCGCCGCCCCGCACAGGCGGTCGCTCACGCCGGCGACGCTGACATTGGTGGCAAAGCCGGAGGGGTACATCTCGCCGACCGTCGGCGCCCATAGCAGCGCGACGCCTTCGCCCTCCAGCATCCGCGCATCCTCGGCGAGCTGGCGCGGATAGGCGTCCAAGTCCTCGTTCGGGCCGAACTGCTTGGGGTTCACGAAGATCGAGGCGACCACATGATCTGCCAATTCGCGCGCGCGGCGCACCAGCGTGAGGTGCCCTTCGTGGAGCGCGCCCATCGTCGGCACCAGCGCGATTCGCCCGTCGCCTGCCTGCCGCAGTCCGGCAACCGCATTTCTCAACACATCGCGGGTCGTTGCAATTTGCACGGGGCTTCCCCTGCCACTAGAACCGGCCGCACCCCTAGCCGCGCCCTCACGCTTTTGAAAGCATGGCGCCTGCGCGGCGGGGCAAAAGCGTGAAACAAGAGGTTTTCGATCATCATGGCCAGCACTGCCCCGGCGCGGCGCATCCCCGGCAAGGCCCATCGCATCGTTTTCGCCAACGAGAAGGGCGGCACCGGCAAATCGACCACGGCGGTGCACGTGGCGGTCGCGCTGGCCTATCTCGGCGCGCGGGTGGCCTGCCTCGATCTCGACCCGCGCCAGCGCACCACCCACCGCTATATCGAAAACCGCCTCGGCACGCTGGAGAAGCGCCGCCTGACCTTGCCCACGCCCGAGTGCGAGGTGTTCCGCGGCACCACGCCCGAGGAGTTGATCACCATGATCACCCGGCTTGAGGCGATCTGCGATTTCCTCATCATCGACAATCCGGGGCGCGACGATCCCTTCGCCCGCATCGCGGTGGAGCACGCCGATACGCTGGTGACGCCGATGAACGACAGTTTCGTCGATTTCGATCTCATCGGGCAGGTCGATGCCGAGACCTTCAAGGTCAAGAAGCTGTCCTTCTTTGCCGAGCTGATCTGGGAAGCGCGGCTGAAGCGCAGCCGCATGACGATCGAGGAACAGCGGCCCGAGATGGACTGGATCGTGGTGAGGAACCGCACCGGCCATGTCGAGGCGCGCAACCAGGCGCGTCTGCACAATGCCCTCACCGAAATGGCCAAGCGCGTCGGCTTCCGGGTGACGCAGGGGCTGTCAGAGCGCGTGATCTACCGCGAGCTGTTCCCTTCGGGGCTGACCCTGCTCGACAAGGGCCATCTGGGTGAACTCGGCACCAGCCACCTCGTCGCGCGGCAGGAATTGCGCAGTCTGGTGAAGGCGCTGAACCTGCCCGAATTCGCCCGTCCGCAAAACGAGTTGGAGCTGGCATGAGATACCTGCTGCTGCTTGCCGCCCTGTGCGTCTTCTGCCGCTGGGCGCTGGGCAAGTGGCCGTGGGAATATCTCCGCCCCGCCTCCACCCGCAGCCAGGCGCTGTTCCGGGCGCGCAAGCTGCTGGGGGTCGAGGCGGGCGCGGAGCGCGAGGAGATCATTGCTGCGCATCGCCGCCTGACCGCGCTGGTGCACCCCGATATCGGCGGCTCCAATGCAGCGATGCAGGAAGCCAATGCGGCGCGCGATCTGCTGCTCGCCGAACTGCCCGGGCCGCGTGGTTCAGGCGAGACCTAGGCAGCTTCGCGGAATTGACACGAGCGCGTAGCAGGCGTTTGGCATGGAAAGCGGCGGATCGGGCGAATTGTCAGCGCCTTACCGCCGTTTGAGAGGGTGCGGCACAAGCAGCTCCCGCCCGATGTCCGCAAGCCATTGCCACAAGGAGGTGCCTTCGTGATGCAACACCAGTTCCACCCCACAGTTCTGCGCGAATATGATATTCGCGGGATCATCGGCGAGACGTTGGGCGCAGAGGATGCGCGCGCAATCGGCCGGGCTTTCGGCACGCTGTTGCGCGAGGCGGGGGGAAAGACTGTCGCGGTGGGATATGACGGGCGGGTCAGTTCGCCGATGCTGGAGCACGCGCTGGTCGAAGGGATTACCGCGAGCGGGTGCGATGTGGTGCGGATCGGCCTTGGGGCGACCCCGATGCTCTATTACGCCGAAGCCTCAAGTGAAGAGGTGGATGGCGGCATTCAGATAACTGGCAGCCACAATCCCCCCAATTACAATGGCTTCAAGATGGTATTTCTGGGGTGCCCGTTCTTCGGCGCCGATATCCAGAAGCTCGGGAAACTGGCAGCAGACGGTGCCTTTGCCAGCGGCAATGGCGAAGTCACCACGCGCGACATCATGGGCGAGTATGTCGAGCGCCTCCTCCAGGGTCTGGCCGGAATCGAGACCAAGTCGCTCGAACAGCTGCGGGTCGGCTGGGATGCCGGCAACGGCTCCGCCGGCCCCGCGCTCGAAGCGCTGGCCGCCCGCCTGCCGGGTGAACATCATCTGCTGTTTACCGAAGTCGATGGACATTTTCCAAACCACCATCCTGATCCAACCGTCGAGGCCAATCTCGCCGATTTGCGGGCCCTCGTCGCGGAGAAGCAGCTCGATTTCGGAGTGGCTTTTGACGGGGATGGTGACCGGATCGGCGCGATCGACGGCACGGGCCGGGTGATCTGGGGCGATCAGCTGCTGATGATCTATGCCGAGGATCTGCTCAAAACCCGACCGAATGCGACCATCATCGCCGATGTGAAGGCCAGCCGCGCGCTGTTTGACCGCGTCGCCGAGCTCGGCGGGCAGCCGCTGATGTGGAAGACCGGCCATTCGCTGATCAAATCCAAAATGAAGGAAACCGGCGCGCCGCTGGCGGGCGAGATGAGCGGCCACGTGTTCTTTGCCGATGACTATTACGGTTTCGACGACGCGCTCTATGCCGGGGTCCGGCTGCTGGCGGCGACGGCGCGGCTGGGCAAGTCGGTGACGGAATTGCGCTCCGCGATCCCGCCGATGCTCAACACGCCCGAGCTGCGCTTTCAGGTCGACGAGGCGCGCAAATTCGCCGCCATGGCGGAAATCGCCGAGCGTCTCACCACCAGCCCGGGACCGGAGGTCGAGAGCGTCAACGCCACAGACGGCGTGCGGGTGAACACGGCGGACGGCTGGTGGCTGCTGCGGGCTTCGAACACGCAGGACGTGCTGGTCGCCCGTGCGGAGAGCGACAGCGAAGCGGGGCTCGAACGCCTGCTCGCCCAGATCGACGCGCAGCTCGCGGCATCGGGGCTCGAACGCGGGGAAAGCGTCGGGCATTGATGTCGGGCGCGCGGCGCGCCATGTCGCAAGGGTGACCGCGCCGCCCGACCAGCTCCCGCCTTCAATTGCCGCGTGGTTCGCGCAGCGCGGGTGGCGGGTGCGGCGGCACCAGTTCGAAATGCTGGAGAAGGCGCGCGAGGGCCGTCATGCGCTGCTGGTGGCCGATACCGGGGCGGGCAAGACGCTCGCCGGGTTCCTGCCGACGCTGTGCGACTTTGCCGGAGGCGCCTCGCCGCCGGACGGCCTCCACACCCTTTACGTCTCGCCGCTGAAGGCGCTGGCGCAGGATGTGAAGCGCAACCTGCTTGCGCCCATCGAGGAGATCGGTCTGCCCATCCGGGTCGAGACCCGCAGCGGCGATACCCCGTCCGACCGCAAGAAGCGCCAGCGCGAACGACCGCCGCATATCCTGCTGACGACGCCCGAGAGCCTCTCGCTACTGCTGTCCTATCCCGAGAGCGCCGATCTCTTCGCGGGCCTCAGTCGCATCGTGATCGACGAGGTCCACGCCTTCGCCACCGACAAGCGCGGCGACTTGCTGGCGCTGTCGCTGGCGCGGCTGAACGCGCTGGCCCCCGATGCGCAGCGTGTGGCGCTGTCGGCGACGCTCGCCAACACCCGCGACTTTCAGGAATGGCTCGCGCCGCAATCGGGCGGGACGGGCGAGATCCATGCTGCCGATCTGGTGGTCGGCGAGGAGGGGGCGGAGCCGGAGGTCGAAATCCTTCTGCCCCAGGAGGAGCGGGTGCCATGGGGCGGGCACGCCGGGCGCTGGGCGATCCCGCAGCTTTACGAGGCGATCAAGGCCAATCGCACCACGCTGGTCTTCACCAACACGCGGTTTCTGGCCGAGTTCATCTTCCAGTGCCTGTGGGAGGAAAACGCCGATCACCTGCCCATCGGCATCCACCACGGCAGCCTCTCCACCGAGGCGCGCCGCAAGGTGGAGGAGGCGATGGCGCGGGGTGAGTTGCGCGCGCTGGTGTGCACCGCGAGCCTCGATCTCGGGATCGACTGGGGCGATATTGATCTGGTGGTGCAGATGGGCGCGCCCAAGGGTTCCTCGCGCCTGCTCCAGCGGATCGGGCGGGCCGGGCACCGCCTCGATGTGCCGAGCCGTGCGGTGCTGGTGCCGGGCAACCGCTTCGAATTTCTCGAAGCCATGGCGGCCAAGGATGCGGTCGATGAAGGGCAGCGCGATGGCGAGGCTTTCCGGCCCGGGGGGCTCGATGTGCTGGCCCAGCACATCATGGCCTGCGCCTGTGCGGGGCCGTTCCACGAGGACGCGCTGCTGGCCGAGGTGAGGAGCGCGCTGGCTTATAGCTGGGTCGATGCGGCGACCTTCCAGCGGGTGCTGGGGTTCGTTTCCAACGGCGGTTATGCGCTCAAGGCCTATGACCGGTTCCAGCGGATTGTCTGCGATAAATCAGGCGTTTGGCGGCTCACCCATCCCAGTCAGGCGCAGCGGCACCGGATGAATGCCGGGATCATCGTCGATAGCGAAATGCTCACGGTGCGCTTCAAGAACGGCCGCAACCTTGGCAAGGTCGAGGAGCGCTTTGCCGCCCAGCTATCGCCGGGGGACACCTTCTTCTTTGCCGGCATGAGCCTTGAGGTGGAGGGCGTGAAGGACATGGACGTGGTGGTGCGCGCCGCGAAGAAGAGCGCTACCATCCCCTCCTATGGCGGCCTCAGACTGCCGCTCACCACCCACCTTTCCACCCGTGTGCAGGCGATGCTGGCCGACCGCGCAGGCTGGGGGCGCTTTCCCGATGATGTGCGCGAATGGCTGGAGATGCAGGACTACCGTTCGCGACTGCCAGCGCCGGGCGAACTGCTGGTCGAGAGCTTTCCGCACGGGGGCAAGCACTACACCGCCTATTACACCTTCGAGGGGTGGAACGCGAACCAGTCGCTCGGGATGCTGATCACCCGGCGGATGGAGGATCGCGGGCTGCTGCCCGGCGGGTTCGTGGCGAACGATTACTGCCTCGCGGTGTGGGGCTTGAAGCCGGTGGCGGACCCCAAGGTGCTGCTATCGCCCGATATTCTGACGGACGAGTTCGTGGAGTGGGTCACCGAAAGCCACCTGCTGCGCCGCGCTTTCCGCGAGGTGGCGGTGATCTCCGGCCTCGTCGAGCGGCAGCATCCCGGGCAGAAGAAGACCGGCAAGCAGGTCACCTTCTCGACCGATCTGATCTACGATGTGCTGCGCAAATACGAGCCCGATCACGTGCTGATCGAGGCGGCCTGGGCCGATGCGCGGGCGCGGATGACGGACGTGGGCCGGCTCGCGGATCTGCTGGAGCGGTCGCAGAGCGAGCTGGTGCATGTGGAGCTCCAACGGGTCTCGCCGCTGGCCGTGCCGGTGATGACGATGATCGGGCGCGAGGCCGTGCCGCAGGGGGCGGTGGACGACGAATTGCTGATCGAAGCCGAGGGTCTGATCGCTGCGGCGATGCGGCCGGATGCGCCGTTTGACGACTGAGAATGTTTCACGTGAAACATTGCTCCACACCCCCGAAATCGCCCGCCAAACCGCCTCAACTGCCCATCATCACGAGGTCAAACCGGGGCTAGCGGGGGTCTTGCGCCCATCATCCGAAAGGCAGCGCAACATAGCAAAAGGGCGCCGCGATTGCTCGCAGCGCCCTTTCATGAACACCCTATGTGGCACCCAAGCGGGTACCAAAGGTAGCTTACTTGGCGAAGCTGCGGTAGCGTTCGTTGCCGACGAAACCGAACTTGGTCACGCCCGAGCTCTTGATGATCTGCAGCACCTTGGCCGCAATATCATAGCTCGCGAGCGCTTCCGGCTCGAACTGCAGCTCCGGTTCCACCGACATGCGGGTGGTTTCCGCAAGCAGGGTGACCAGCTGGCCCGAGTCCACGGGGGTGCCGTTCCACAGGATCTGGTCGCCCTGGGTCAGAACCAGCTTGTTCTTGACCGGATCGACCACAATGTCCTGCGGGGGCGGGTTGCCCTGCGGAAGATCGATGTCGACCGAGTGGGTCGCCACCGGGATGGTGATGATGAACATGATCAGCAGAACGAGCAGAACGTCGATCAGCGGCGTCATGTTCATGTCCATCATAGGTTCGCCGTCGAGTTTTCCTCCGGACATACCCATGTCAGTTACTCCTCTTCCTCAGGCTCAGATGCCGGGCTCGACCGGGTTCGAGATGAACCCGACGGTCGGATAGCCGGCGGCCTGAACGTTGTAGATCGTACCCGCAACGCAGCGCCACGGGGCCTGCACGTCGGCACGGATGTGCACCTGCGGGATCTTCTCGGGATCGGCCATGATCGCTTCAACGCCGCCGGCAGCCTTCACGATATTGTCGAGGCGGGTGAACGCCTGATCGTAAAGTTCTTCCGAGCTCACCGGAGTGATGTTGTTGAAGTAGACCCGGCATTCCCCGCTACGCGATGCGCCTTCGAAGCCCGGTTCCCCGGCGCTCCGACCGGCGGCATCGGTGGTGCTGACGGTCAGCTGGAGGTTTTCCACCTTGTTCTTCGATTCAACCGATACGAACACGGGGATCTTCAGCTTTTCGATCGTCTGGATCGCCACCGGGACCGCGATGAGGAAGATGATCAGGAGCACCAGCATCACGTCCACCAGCGGCGTGGTGTTGATGTCGGACATAGGGGTATCTGCCCCGCCTCCCGTCGAAATCGCCATTGTGAATTCCTACCTTGTCAAAGCAATGACTGCGTGTGTTCGCCCTTGGGGGGCGACCCCCCGGCTGGCGGCCCTGCCGAGGCAGGGCTTGGGCCGGGAAGCGGCGGGAGTACCGGTGAAGGCAGGCTCCCGCCGTCTAGCGGTATTGGCGATCAGGCCTTGGTGGCCGGAGCGTTCGCCGGCTTTGCAGCAGGCTTGGCCGGAGCGGCAGCAACCGGAGTCGGCTTCACGGCGCCGTTCGAGTTGATGTAGGCGAGGATGTCGGTCGAGAAGCCCGAGAGCAGCTCGTTGATGCGACGGTTGCGCGACTGCAGCCAGTTGAACGCAAGCACCGCAGGCACAGCGACGAGCAGACCGATGGCGGTCATGATCAGCGCTTCACCGACCGGGCCGGCGACCTTGTCGATCGAGGCCGAACCTTCGATGCCGATGTTGATCAGCGCGCGGTAGATCCCGATCACGGTGCCGAGCAGACCGACGAACGGCGAGGTCGCACCGACGGTCGCGAGGAACGGCAGGCCGCCTGCGAGCACCGAGTTGATCGAATCTTCCGAACGCTGGAGCGAACCGTGCATGTAGTCATGCGATTCGAGCGCGTCGGTCATCTTGCCGTGGTCTTCCTGGGCCTTGACAGCGTCGTCGGCCAGCTGGCGCCATGCGCCGTCCTTCTCGAGCTTGGCAGCGCCTTCCTTGAGGCTCGCCGCGCGCCAGAAGCTGGTCTGCACGGTCTTGTACTGCTTCATGATCTTGTTCTGCTCGAAGATCTTCGTGAACATGATGTAGAAGGTGCCGACCGACATGATGATCATGACGGTAAGGATCGACCAGGCAACCGGGCCGCCTTCCTTCATGGCTTCCATGAAGCCGAACTGATTCTTGGGCGCTTCGCCGGCAACGGCGGCAAGGGTGTAAAGGTTCATTGCGAGTAGTCCTCTTGAAAGAAAGTTCCTGGGGGCTCCGGCCTTCCCACAAGGCCGGGGCCGGATTGATCCGTCAGTTCAAACGATAGGTGATGCGCGTCGAGTAGCTGCCGTTGGTCGGGTTACCGGCCGCGTCAAGCGCCGGATCGAACCGGGCGTAACGCTCCATACCCTGACATGCGGCCGCATCGAGGATGTCCGAGCCGCTCGAAGCGGTAACCGAACAATTCGCTGCCCGGCCATCGGGGGTAACGGTGACGCGAACGCCAACCGTGCCTTCGATTTCTTCGCGCAGGGCGCGGGCCGGATAGTTTTCCTGAATGCGGGTCGCCCAGCTGCGCTCGTTCTTGGTGCGTGCACCACGGGCCTGCGACGGCGCCGGGGGAGCCGGCGGCGGGCCGACCGGAGCCGGCGGCGGAATCCGCAGAGCCGGCGGAGACGGCGGCGGAATCGTCGGCTGGGTCTGGATCGGCGGCGGAGCCGGCGCGATGCTGATCGGCGGCGGAGGCGCGACCGGCGGCGGCGGAGCCGTGTTTTCCTGCGGTGGCGGCGGCTCGTCCGGTTCCTCGGGCGGCGGCTCTTCGATGTCGACGGTGGTAACCCGCTCGATCTCTTTCTTGATGGCGTTGATCGCAAGGCCGATGACCATCACCGCCCCGATGCCACCGACGATCGCAAGCGCGATGATCAATGCAACGAGCTTGGTGCCGGTCAATCCTTGTTGTTGGCTAGCGTAGGACATCCAGCGCTTTCTCTCCAATTGCGAGCCGGACAGCGTTACCCATCCGGCACAATTCCTGCCCGTCGACCAAGCACGTCGGCGGACAGATCCCTAGAATTTCGGTCCTCCCACGCCGGGAAAACGGACTGCAGGTGCATGCACCTTGCGCAAGTGTCCATCCCCGACTGGCACGCCCTGAACATGATTCGCAAAAGCGCCAATCCGTACAGAGCACAACCTCGCTGACCGCACGGGCAGTGTCCCCAGCCCCAAGCGCTCAGTCCTCGGGGCTTTAACGGGCAACCCCTACCCAATCAAACGCTTTATCGGTTCATCACGGATTCACTGCGCGCAATGTGCAATCACGCCTGCTAGAGAATGCGCAACAATCGGTCAGACGAGGCCCCACGTGAAGCAACAGGTTAACGGCAATTTAACACCTTTTTTCAAGCGACTGGCGCTGCTGCCGGTGGTGATGGCGGGGGCTGCGCTGGCCCCTGTGGCGGGTGCGGCGCAAGCACCTGCCGTACCTGTGCAAACCTCTGCAACCGGGCCAACTTATGCCGATCTGGCAAGCCTTTCGGACGCTGCGGCGCTGGTGATCCGTGCGCAGATTCGCAAGACGACCACGCTCCCGCCCGAGCGTGCGCCGGGCCTCGCACCCGGATTCGCGCGGCTTTATGTCGAGGCCAACACGGTGGCGCTGATCGCCGGGCGCGGCACGCTGGGCGCGGGCTTTGCCTATCTGGTCGACGTGCCGCTGGATGCGAAGGGCAAGGTGCCCAAGCTCAAGCAGCGCGAATTCGTGCTGTTTGCCGATCCGGTGCAGGGGCGTCCGGGCGAGGTGCGGCTGGTCGCGCCCAAGGCGCAGGTCGATTACACCCCCGCGCTCGAAGCGCGGCTGCGCCCGATTCTGACCGAGCTCTACGGGGCCGACGTGCCGCCGCGGATCACCGGGATCAGCGATGCGCTGGCGGTACCGGGCACGCTGGCGGGCGAATCGGAGACGCAGATCTTCGTGGCGACCGAAGACCGCTCGCCCGTCTCCCTCACCATCCTGCGCCGACCGGGCCAGCAGGTGCAATGGGGTGTTTCGTGGGACGAGATCATCGATTCGGCCGCCCGCCCGCCCGCGCCTGAAACGCTGCGCTGGTTCCGCCTCGCCTGCTTTCTGCCCGCGCAATTGCCGAGCAATGCCAACCTCGCGCGCGATCCGGCGGCGCGGCGGCTGGCGGCGGGGGACTATGCCTTCGTCAAGCACTCGCTGGGCGCGTGCGAGCGGCGGATCACCGAGGCTGCGCCCGCATCCTGACGGCTTGACCGGACAGGCAGGGCGGGTAAGCGCCTGTCGCGAAACCTTGAGGAGGGCCGCTTGACCACCACTGCATCTGCACCGCTGCGCATTGCTATCGCCGGGCTTGGTACGGTGGGGGCGGGAGTCATCCGGCTGCTCGATACCAACCGGGCGCTGATCGCCGCGCGCGCCGGTCGCCCGATCGAGGTGGTGGCGGTCTCGGCGCGGGATCGCGGCAAGGATCGCGGGGTCGATATCGCCCGCTTCGCGTGGGAGGACGACATGACCGCGCTCGCCCGCCGTGATGATGTGGACGTGGTGGTGGAACTGGTCGGCGGGTCGGACGGCCCGGCGCTGGCCCTGTCGCGCGCGGCGCTGGGGGCGGGCAAGGGCCTCGTCACCGCCAACAAGGCGATGATCGCGCATCACGGGCTGGAACTGGCCGAAACCGCCGAGGCGCATAATGCTGCCCTGAAGTTCGAAGCCGCAGTGGCGGGCGGGATTCCGGTGATCAAAGGCCTGCGCGAAGGCACCAGCGCCAACGCGCTCACCAAGGTCTACGGCATCCTCAACGGCACCTGCAATTACATCCTCTCCACCATGGAGCGCACCGGCGCGGACTTTGCCGATGTGCTGGCCGAGGCCCAGCGCCTGGGCTTTGCCGAGGCTGACCCCGCTTTCGACATCGAGGGCGTGGACGCGGCGCACAAGCTCGCGATTCTGGCGGCGATCGGGTTCGGCACGCGGGTCGATTTCAAAGGCGTGCGCGTCTCCGGCATCACCCAGGTGCGCGCAGCCGACATTGCCCAGGCCGATGCGCTGGGTTTTGTCATCCGGCTGATCGGCGAGGCAGACGTGGAAGAGACCCCCGCCGGCCCCCGCCTGCTCCAGCGCGTCCGGCCCTGCCTTGTCGCCAAGGGCCACCCGCTGAGCGCGGTTGACGGCCCCACCAATGCGGTGGTCGCCGAGGGCAATTTCTCGGGCCGCCTGCTGTTCCAGGGCGCGGGCGCAGGCGACGGGCCGACCGCGAGCGCCGTCGCCGCCGATCTCATCGACATTGCCCGCGACGAGGTGGGCGCGCCTTTCTCGATCCCCAGCGCGCAACTGGCCGCGCTCCCGCCCGCCGAACCCGGCCACCGCACCGAGCGCACCTATATCCGCTTCATGGTCAAGGACCGCCCCGGCGTGCTTGCCGAAATCACCGCCGCGATGCGCGACGGTGCGGTCTCGATCGAAAGCCTGATCCAGCAGGGCCGCGGCGCGGATGCGGGCGAGGTAATGGTGGCGATGGTGACCCACGAAGGCCCCGAATCGGGCGTCGCGGCGGCGCTGGCGCTGCTGGAGGGTTCCGAAAGCCTGACCGGCGCGCCGCTGGTGCTTCCGATCCTGCCGCTCTAACCGTAACATCCGTTCGCCCTGAGCCTGTCGAAGGGCCGCACTTTCTTGGAGCTTGGCGCAAGCTGAAGAAGAAGAACGGCCCTTCGACAAGCTCAGGGCGAGCGGGTCTTAGGCTATTCTTCCGTCGCCTTCTTCGGCTTTTCCGGCAACCCCAGTTCCGCTTCCACCCGGCGGCGCGAATCGTCTGACAGCGGGGCATCAGCGCCTTCAACCGGCGCGAGGCCCTTGGCCACGCGTTCCGCGTCCGATCCCTCGGGGGCGGCGGGAATCGCGGCAACGTCGACGATCACCGCCGGGTCTTTCGGGCAGGGCGGGATGAAGCACAGCCCGCTGACAGTCGCCGGACCGCGGAAGATCCCCGGCCCCGCAACATCGGGCGGGGGCAGGGTGCCCGCGTTCTGTGTGCGCGCGGCATAGTCCTTCAGCCACGCCTCGTGACTGCCGCTGTAAATCTGCGAGGTGTCCCGCCGGAACTTCGCGGCACACCACGATCTCGCCCTGCACCACGCCGCGCTCGGTCTGGTCGGCGCATTCCTTCTGCTCGATCGCATCGGCGGCATCGGAGGTCTGCGGGGGTGCGAGAATGTCGATCTGCTGCGGCGGTTCGGCCATCGGCGCATCCGGGCCAAGGTCGATCGGCACGCGCGGGCGCTCAGGCTCGACCGGTTTGGCCTTTGTGCCGGGCGCGGCGCGCGGCGGCAGGCGCAGGGTCTGCTGGGGCGGCACCTGCGGGCCGATCCGCACCTGCGGTTCGGTCGCCACCTGCGCGGCGAGCGCGGCGACAAACAGGGGGAGGAGCACGGCCTCGCGTGCTCCTATCCGCCCTTCCGCTTCTTGGAGCCTGCGCGCGGCGGCACGACCGTCTTGATCCCGGCTGCCTCGCGCCGCGCCTTTTCTTCCTCTTCGGAGAGGTTGGTGTTCTCGTTGAGCGGCGGCAAGCCGCGGGCGATCCGGTCCGCATCGGAACCGGCGGGGGCCTTGGGCAGGGCGGCCACATCGATCATCAGCGCGGGCGGCGGCGCACCGCCGAAGCCGATGCCCTTGCCGTTATCGGCAATCCCGAAAGCCTCCGGCGCGCGCGGGGCACCCTTGAAGGCGGTTTCCTGCGCGTAACGCTTCTGCGAGGCGGCGCGGTCTCCGGTGAGGGCGGAGGTATCACTCCCGACTTCGCGGCAGACCACGATCTCGCCGCTGATCGCGCCCGCATCTGCGCGGTCGACACATTCCTTGGCCTGCGCCTGATTGACCTCGCCGCGCGGGACGGTGACCATCAGATTGACGCGGGGGCGCACCGGGACCTCGGTTGTCGCAGGCACCGGAGTCGCGGCCTGAGTCGCTGCGGTGTCATCCTGCGCGGCCACAGGAGCCGCCAGCACCAGCGCGGCGGCCGTCAGGAGAGTGTGAAAACCCGACAAGACGGGCATGGCATTGCTCGACAAACCCGTCTCCATCCGCTTATGCGCCAGGGCGATACATGGTCTGGACATGACCAGAGCGATAAAAGGCTGAATTGCGCATGAACTCCTCGACCGATACCGATGCAGACACCGCCAAGCAAGCCGCTGCGGACAATGCCATCCAGCGCGTGCTGGTGCTGGAAATGGTGCGCGTCACCGAAGCGGCGGCGATTGCCGCTGCGCAGCTGATCGGGCGCGGGGATGAAAAGGCCGCCGATGCCGCCGCCGTGGAAGCCATGCGCCGCGCCTTCGACAACCTCTACATCGACGGCACCGTGGTGATCGGCGAGGGCGAGCGTGACGAGGCCCCGATGCTGTTCATCGGCGAAAAGGTCGGCATGGGCAAAGGTCCGAAGATCGACATTGCCTTGGACCCGCTCGAAGGCACCACCATCACCGCCAAGGCCGGGCCCAATGCGCTCGCAGTGCTGGCGGCGGCGGAAGAGGGCTGCCTGCTGAACGCGCCCGACACCTATATGGACAAGCTGGCGGTCGGTCCGGGCTATCCCGAAGGCATCATCGATCTCGCCAAATCGCCGACCGAGAATGTGCTGGCGGTGGCGGCGGCCAAGGGCGTCGATCCGGCGCAGATCAATGTCTGCGTGCTTGATCGTCCGCGCCATGCCGCGCTGATTGCCGAGCTGCGGCAACTGGGCTGCGGCGTGGTACTGATCGGTGACGGCGACGTGGCGGGCGTGATCGCGGTGACCGACGAGGAAACCACGGTCGACATGTATATGGGCCAGGGCGGCGCCCCCGAAGGCGTGCTCGCGGCAGCCGCGCTGCGCTGCGTCGGCGGGCAGTTCAACGGCCGTCTGGTGTTCCGCAACGAGGACGAGAAGGCCCGCGCCCGCAAGTGGGGCATCACCGACCTCGATCGCATCTACAAGCTCGAAGACCTCGCCAAGGGCGACTGCATCTTCGCGGCGACCGGCGTGACGAGCGGCTCGCTGCTCGACGGGGTGAAGCGCAAGCGCAAGCCGACCGGCGAGACCATCCTCACCACCGAAAGCGTGGTGATGCGCGCGTCGTCCGGCACGGTGCGCTGGATCCGGGGCGAACACCGCATCGGGTAACGGGCCGTGCAGGTTCTGGCGCTGGTGATCCTTGTCGCAGCGGGCTGCTGGCTCGTGGCGACAGGCGCTCTGATGGCGCTGCGGCCCGAGCGGGCGCTCCACATCCTGAGCCTGACCGCGACCTCGCACCGCGTGAACCTGTCCGAACAGGTGCCGCGCCTGATCGCCGGTGCGGCGATGGTGGTGCGCGCCGATGCATCGAAGCTGCCGCTGCTGTTCGAGGTGGCGGGCTGGTTCATCGTCGCCTCCTCGCTGGTGCTGCTGGTGATCCCGCTGGCCTGGAACAATGGCTATGCGGTGTGGTGGGCGAAGCGAATCCCGCCGCTCGCGGTGCGCGCAATCGCGCCCTTCTCGCTCCTTTTTGGGGTCGGACTGATCTACGCCGCCTGGTGATCCCGCCTCTGTCTCGTCAGACATAAAAAAACCGGCTGCGAGGCATCATCCCCGCAGCCGGCTTCCTTCAGCATCCCTGATGTGGCGGGCGGCCTAGGGGGCCATGTACCATTGCCCGGTGCCCTTGGACTTGGTGGCCGCATACCAGTGCATCGTGATCGCGCCGGTCTGGCCGTTGGCCGGGCCGCCCTTGCCTTCCATTCCGCCGACGCAGCCCAGCGCCGTGTTGGGGCCGGGCTTGCCGATATAGTTGCAGCCATAGGCCAGCATGTAGGAGTCCTGATCGTCCTTCGCGGTGCAGGACAGATGGATCGCGAAGATCCCGCCAGTGGGCTGGCCGAGACCGACGCAGCGCACCGTTCCCTTGGTGACGGTGCCGTCATTCATGGTCGTGACATAGGTGCCCTTGACCGAGCCCCCGCCATAGCGCGTGCCCTCGGGGCCGGTGAGGCCGCCAACAGATTCAACGGGTTCCCATGTCGTTTCGTGTGTAAAGCTTTGGGCAATGGCAGGAGTTGCCAGAGTCAAAGCAAATATGCCGATAACTGAAATGTAATGATTCTTCATCATTTTATCCCCCAAACACGAGAAGTCATCGCCAATCTTTACGATCTGACGCCTATCTATTTGTTCGCCACCCTGATTTATTTTTATCATCTATTTATTATTTTCACAAACAGACGAGTTTTGTTTAGAATGAAGGGGTTGCAGGATTTGTTGCCCACCGCCTGCGCTGCCAGCGCTCTGGTGGTCTGAAAAATGGGCGGCGTGGCGACAGGCGCGGCGCGGAGTCGTAGGGGCTGGCCAGGGCCGGACGCTACGGCATTCTCGCCTTGCTGCCGCTCGTGATTGCACGCCATGCAATCGCGGCGGCGCGCGCGCACATTTCGCAACAGATTGCCCCTTTTCGCGGGCAAAATCCCGTGACAAGAGGCATGGCAAAGCAAGAGCTATTGACGGAGAGCGAGACCCATGAACCTCGAATTCACCCCCGAAGAGCAGGCCTTCCGCGACGAAGTGCGCGCCTTCATTGCCGAGAACTATCCCAAGGAACTGGGCGATTTCGGCATGCGCGAGGACATGACCCGCGAGGAAATGGTCGCGTGGCACAAGATCCTCGGCCGCAAGGGCTGGTCGGTTCCCGCATGGCCGGTCGAATATGGCGGCACCGGCTGGACCCCGACCCAGCGCTACATCTGGTCGGAAGAAAACGCCCGCGCCAACACCTTCATGCCGCTGCCCTTCGGCGTCTCGATGGTCGGACCCGTCATCTACACCTTCGGTTCGGAAGAGCAGAAGGCCAAGCACCTGCCGGGCATCCGCAGCGGCGAAGTGTGGTGGTGCCAGGGCTATTCCGAGCCGGGCGCTGGTTCCGACCTTGCGAGCCTCAAGACCACTGCGGTGCGTGACGGCGATCACTATGTCATCAACGGCCAGAAGACCTGGACGACGCTCGCCCAGCACGCCGACTGGGGCTTCTTCCTGTGCCGCACCGATTCGACTGCCAAGCAGCAGGAAGGCATCAGCTTCATCCTCGTCGACATGAAGACGCCCGGTGTGGAAGTGAAGCCGATCAAGCTGCTCGACGGCGGCTACGAGGTCAACGAGACCTGGCTCACCGATGTGCGCGTCCCGGTCGAGAACCTCGTCGGCGTGGAGAACAAGGGCTGGACCTATGCCAAGTTCCTGCTCGCGCATGAACGTTCTGGCATCGCCGGTGTCGCGCGTTCGAAGCGCGGGATCGAGAAGCTGCGCGAGATCGCAGCGAACGAGACCGCCTATGGCGAGCCGCTGATCAAGGATTTCGACTTCGCCAAGAAGGTCAGCCAGCTCGAGATCGATCTCGCCGCGCTGGAAATCACCGAACTGCGCACGCTCGCGGGCGAGCAGGCGGGCAAGGGCCCGGGGCCGGAAAGCTCGATCCTCAAGATCAAGGGCACCGAAATCCAGCAACGCCTCACCGAACTGACGCTGGAAGCGGTCGGCACCTATGGTGCGCCTTTCTATGGCGAGATCGCCAATGACACGGGGACCAACGAATTCCCCGTCGGCCCCGCCCACGCGCAGCACGCCGCGGCGACCTATTTCAACATGCGCAAGACCTCGATCTATGGCGGATCGAACGAAATCCAGCGCAACATCATCACCAAGATGATCCTCGGCCTCTAAGGCACGGGACGGGAGAGAACACGTGGACTTCAACTTCACCGAAGAACAGGACATGGTGCGCGACGGCCTGTCGCGGCTGGTGCGCGAGCAGTATGACTGGGAAACCCGGCGCAAGGCGATCGCCAGCGCAGCCGGCTGGCGGCCGGAAGTGTGGGCGCAGCTGGCCGAGCTCGGCATCCTCGGCATGCCCTTCTCCGAGGCCGATGGCGGCTTTGGCGGCGGCGCGGTCGATGCGATGGTGATCTGCCAGGAATTCGGCAAGGGCCTGGTGGTCGAGCCGTTTGTCCCGACCGTGGTCTGCGCCGGCGGCTTCCTCAAGCACGCCGGCACCGCTGCCCAGAAGGAAGAGCATATCGGCGGCATCGTGGCGGGCAGCGCCGTGTTTGCCTTCGCCTATGCCGAACCGCGCGGCCGCTATGACTATGCCGATCTTGAAACCACCGCGACCAAGGACGGCGCAGGCTATGTGCTGAACGGCCACAAGGCGGTCGTGATCGGCGCGCCCTGGGCGAGCCATCTCGTCGTCACCGCCCGCACCGGCGGCGCACGGCGCGACCGCGAGGGCGTGTCGGTGTTCGTGGTCGCCAAGGACGCGGCCGGGATCACCACCCGCGATTACGTGACGGTCGATGGCCGCCGCGCTTCGGAAGTCTATTTCGAGAACGTGTCGGTCGGCGCTGATGCGCTGATCGGCGAAGAGGGCGCAGGCCTTGCCCTGATCGAGCTCGTCACCGACGAAGCCATCGCCGCCCTGTGCGCCGAGGCCTGCGGGGCGATGAAGGTCGCCCATGCGATGACGGTGGAATACAGCCGCCAGCGCAAGCAGTTCGGCGTGCCGATCGGCACCTTCCAGGTGCTCCAGCACCGCATGGTCGACATGTACACGGCCTACGAAACCGCCGTCTCGCTGACCTATCTCGCCACCCTGCGGCTCGGTTCGGACGAACGCACCCGCAAGCAGGCGGTCAGCGCGGCGAAGGTCGGCGTGGGCCAGTCGGCGCGGTTGATCGGGCAGGAAGCGGTGCAGATCCACGGCGGCAACGGCGTGACCGATGAATATGCCATCGGCCACTACTTCAAGCGCCTGACGATCTTCGACAGCGAATTCGGCAACGTCGATCATCACCTCAAGCGCCACGTCGCGCTGGCGTAAGCGGGCGCGGGGGCGGTAGCCATGTCGTTCCAGCATGCCGCGCGCAGTCTGGTGGTGGTGCTGGTGGCCAGCATCCTCGGCCTTGCCTTCGCGTGGTTTGCGGGGAGCGGCTCGCTGCCCTTCGCAGGCCTTCCGGCGGTGTTCGTCTGCGCGCTGATCGCCTTCGCGGTGAACTGGCTCGCCTTTATCCCGGCGGCGGCGTTCCAGTCGGACCGCTTCTACGACACCACCGGGGCGCTCACCTATCTCTCGGTGATCGCGGCGGCCTGTTTTGCCACTTACGAGTTGCGCGGCGCGCTGGAGTTGCAGCCTCTGGCGGTCGCCGCGATGGTGGGGGCCTGGACGATCCGCCTCGGCTCCTTCCTCTTCACCCGCATCCACGCTGCGGGCGGCACAGATGTGCGGTTCGAGAAGATCAAGGTGAACCCGCCGCGCTTTCTGGTGGCGTGGACCCTGCAGGCCTGCTGGGTGATCTTCACCGCCTCGGCTGCGCTGGTGATCATTACATCGCCCGAGCCGCGCCAGCTTGATGCCTTCTTCTGGGCAGGGACGGCGCTGTGGGTGATCGGGTTCGCCTTCGAGGTGATCGCCGATGATCAGAAGCGCCGCTTCCGCGCTGATCCCGCCAATCACGGCAAATTCATCACCTCCGGCCTGTGGGCATGGTCGCAGCATCCCAACTATTTCGGCGAGATCACGCTGTGGGCAGGCATCCTCGTGATTGCCCTGCCGCAGCTGTCGGGCACGGGCTGGCTGGTGGTGTTCTCGCCGGTGTTTGTGGCGCTGCTGCTGACGCGGGTGAGCGGGATCAACCTGCTCGATGCCATTGCGAAAAAGCGCTGGGGCGATGATCCGGCATGGCAGGCCTATGTCGCCCGCACCCCGGTGCTGTTCCCGCGCCCGCCGCGCTGACCGCCTGCGCAGCTGACGACAACCGCCGCTCGGTTGTTGCAATCCCGTGACCAAAGGCTAGGCGGTGGGCTCCACCAGCCCTCGGGGATTCGCGCGCCATGAAGATCATGTCCGGCAATTCGAACCTGCCGCTCGCCCGGGCCATTGCGGCCTATCTCGAAATCCCTCTGACCGATGCGAGCGTGCGGCGCTTTGCCGACGAGGAAGTCTTCGTCGAAATCCACGAGAACGTGCGCGGCGAGGACGTGTTCGTTGTCCAGCCGACGAGCTTTCCGGCCAACGACAACCTGATGGAACTGCTGATCTGCATCGATGCGCTGCGCCGCGCCTCGGCCAAGCGGATCACCGCGGTGGTGCCCTATTTCGGCTACGCCCGGCAGGACCGAAAGCCCGGCCCGCGCACGCCGATCTCGGCCAAGCTGGTCGCCAATCTGATCACCCAGGCCGGCGCTGACCGCGTGCTCGCGGTCGATCTCCACGCCGGGCAGATCCAGGGCTTCTTCGATATCCCGACCGACAATCTCTACGCCGCCCCCGTGATGGCCGCCGATATTCAGGCGCGTTACGGCGATCAGGCGCTGATGGTGGTCTCGCCCGACGTCGGCGGCGTGGTGCGCGCCCGCGCGCTCGCCAAGCGGCTCGACAATGCACCGCTCGCGATTGTCGACAAGCGGCGTGATCGTCCGGGCGAATCCGAAGTGATGAACATCATCGGTGACGTTTCGGGCCGCCACTGCATCCTGATCGACGACATCATCGATTCGGGCGGCACCCTGTGCAACGCGGCCGAAGCGCTGCTGGCGGGCGGGGCCAAGTCGGTCGCGGCCTACATCACCCACGGCGTGCTGTCGGGCGGTGCTGTGGCGCGCATCAACGGCTCGGCGCTGAAGGAACTGGTGATCACCGATTCGATCCGCCCGACCGAAGCCACCGATGCCTCCGACCGCATCCGCGTGCTCACCATCGCGCCGCTGATTGGCGAAGCGATCCGCCGGATTGCGGATGAAAGCTCGGTTTCGAGCCTCTTCGATTGATCTGATCCCGTTCGTGTCGAGCGAAGTCGAGACACGCCAGACCTGCGCTATCGCCTCTCGACGCCGCTCGAGGCGAACGGAAGCTTGAGCATGACCGATAAAGACCTCGCCCTTGCTCTGCGCCTTGCCGATGCGGCGGGGGCTGCGATCCGTCCGCTGTTTCGCGGGCAATGGAGCCACGAGCGCAAGGCCGACCGGAGCTTCGTCACCGAGGCGGACCGCGCCGCCGAGGCCGCGATGCGCGCTCTCATCGAAACCACCTTCCCTGCCGACGGCATCATCGGCGAGGAATATGGCACCCGCAACGAAGGCGCTGGCCGCCAGTGGGTGCTCGATCCGATCGACGGCACCACCAGCTTCATCGCCGGCCGCCCGATCTTCGGCACGCTGATCGCCTTGTTGCAGGACGGCTGGCCGGTGCTCGGCATCATAGACCAGCCGATTGCGGGCGAGCGTTGGGTGGGGGCCATCGGCCAGCCGACCCTGTTCAACGGCAAGCCTGCCGCCACCAAGCCTCTGAAGGAGCTCTCCGACGCGGTGCTTGCCACCACCAGCCCGCACCTCTTCACCAATGAAGAGGCCGACGCCTTCATGTCGGTCGCCAAGACAGTGGCCGAAAAGAAGATCGTGTTCGGCGGGGACTGCTACAATTACGGCCTCGTCGCGTCGGGCCATATCGACGTGGTGATCGAGGCGGGCCTCAAGCTCTACGACTATGCCGCGCTGGTGCCGGTGGTGGAGGGCGCGGGCGGGATGATGGCCGATTGGCAGGGCAATCCGCTCGATGCCGGCTCCGACGGCACGGTCATCGCCTTGGGCGATCCCGCGCGGCTTGAGGATGTGCTCGAAGCCATGGGTTAGGGGGCTAGGCCCCGCGTCGCTCGGCTGCTACCCCGGTGTCGGGAGAGGGCAGAATGAGCGGATTTCCGGCGCATCCGGACGATATCACCGATGATTGGTGGGGCGCGGTGCTGGGCCGTGTGCCGGAGCGCTGGCGCTGGGAGCCCATCGGCACCGGTCAGGTGGGCGATTCGGTGCGCTTCACGCTCGATTTTGGCGATGGCGCGGGGCCGCAGACGATCGCGGGCAAGTTCGCCGCCGCCGATCCCACCAGCCGCGGCACGGCAGCAATGCTCGGCCTCTATACCAAGGAAGTGCGCTTCTACCGCGATCTCGCCCCGCAATTGCCGGTGCGTACGCCCAAGGCCCTGTTTGCCGAGATTGCCGATGACGGGGCGAGCTTCTGCCTGCTGTTCGAAGACCTCGGGCCCGCGCGCGGGGGCAACCAGATTGCGGGCTGCTCCCTCGCCGATGCCCGCGCCGGGATTATGCAGGCTGCCGCGCTCCACGCGCCGAGCTGGCATAACCGGGCGATCCTCGATGCCGACTGGCTCCAGCCCGATCCCGAAGCAGCCGCCAAGGTCAAGGCGCTCTACCCCCAGGCGCAGGCGATCTTCCGCGAACGCTATGCGGGTGTGCTCGAACCGGAATACATGGCGCTGTGCGAGGCGCTGGCCGAACACACCGCCACCACCGACCGGGTGAGCGAGGCCATCAGCCTCGTCCATGGCGACTTCCGGCTCGACAACCTGCTGTTCGACATCAAGGGCGGGGCGGAAGCCATTGCGGTGCTCGACTGGCAGACCCTCACCATCGGCAACGTGCTCACCGATATCGGCTATTTCCTCGGCTGCGGCATTGGCGATGCCTTGCGCCGTGCGCACGAGGGCGAACTGCTCGATCTCTACTGCGCCGAGATGACCGCGCGCGGCGTGCCGATGAGCCGCGATGCGATCTGGCGCGACTATGTCGTGGGCGCGCTGCACGGGGTCTCGACCGCCGTGTTCAGCGCCGCCTTCGTGGTGCGCACCGAGCGCGGCGATGCCAATTTCCTGTCGATGGCGCGCGGCGCCTGCGCGCTGTGCCTTGAGCACGGCAGCCTCGACCTGATGCAGAAAGGATGACGCGATGGTTTTGAGCCGGGGGGATGATTACCCGATCCACCAGACGCCCGATCCGGTGGCCTTCGCAGGCACCGACCGCAATTTCTACGACCGCTATTTCTTCAACGGCTATGCGCCGGACGGCAGCAGCTTCTTTGCCGCGGCCTTCGGCATCTACCCGCATCTCGACGTGGCCGACGCGCATTTCTGTATCGTCAGGAACGGCGTGCAGCACTGCCTTCATGCCAGCCGCAAGCTGGGCATGGAGCGGATGGAGCTGGCCTGCGGGCCGATCCGGATCGAGGTGGTGGAGCCGCTGCAATCGCTGCGGGTGATCGTCGATGGGGAGGGGATCGCGGCCGACATCACCTTTACAGGCCGCGCCTTTCCGATTGCCGAGCCGCGCTTCACCTGGCGGGTCGGGCCGCGCACGGTGATGGACTACACCCGCCTCACCCAGAACGGGCATTACACCGGCTGGATAGAGGTCGATGGCGTGCGCGAGGCGCTGGCGGCGGGCAGCATGGGCACGCGCGATCGCAGCTGGGGCGTGCGCCCGATCGGGGCGGCCGATCCCCAGTTCGCCGGGCGCGCCGTGCCGCAATTCTTCTGGCAATGGACACCGATCAACCTGCCGGCGCGCAGCCTGTTCTTCCACCTCAACGCCCATGCCGACGGCACCCCGTGGAACACCCGCGCGGTGATCGCCCCTGATGGCGCCGGGGCGGACGGTTTTACCGAGAGCCACACGCCGCAGATGGAAACGCAGCTCGCCCCCGGCACCCGCTGGCCTGACGCGAGCACGCTGGCTGTGGGAGAGGAGAGCTTCCGCCTGACCCTCGTGGCCCGCTTCCAGATGCGCGGTCTCGGCTATACCTCGCCCAAGTGGGGCCACGGGCTCGATCACGGGCCGCTTGAGGTCGAGCGCGAGGATATCGTGCTGGCCGAGATCGATCCGGCCCGCCCCGATAACCTCCACGTCCAGATGCTCTGCCAGGTCGAAGGGCCGGGGGGCGAGACGGGCATGGGCGTGTTCGAGCAACTGGCGATCGGCGATTATGCGCCGCTGGGCTTGCAGGGTCTGGCGGGGCGCTGAGGGGGGCGAGGGGCGCGGCCGCTATCGGCTGATGCTTGCCCAAAGTTGCCGTTCTGGAAGCGAGCCCGAAGTGGTCGCGGCGGTTGCCGATCAGTATTCGCTGGCCTTCGAAGTGCAGCAATGGACATCAAAGATTTCGATAATTCTCGAATTATGGCTTGATCCCGTTGCGTCAGGCGGTATTTCGATAATTCTCGAAAGGTGATGCCTATGGATGATATCAACACACAGGCCTGGGCGGTCGATGCGCTTGGAGCGCTGGCCCATGAAACCCGGCTGCGAGTCTTCCGGTTGCTGGTCAGGGCCGGCCATGACGGAATGATCGCGGGGGCAATTGCGGAACATTGCGGTGTGCCGCCCTCGACCATGTCGCATCACCTCGCCACGTTGGAGCGCGCCGGTCTGGTCCAGTCCGAGCGTGAAAGCCGCCTGATCCATTACCGCACCGACTTTGCCGGTATGCGCTCCCTGCTGACCTTCCTGATGCAGGATTGCTGTCAGGGGATGCCCGAAATGTGCTCCGACCTGATCGCAGGGCTGGCCTGCGAACCCCTGAACTGAGGCCTTTCATGAACGACAAGCCCTTCACTGTTCTGGTGCTGTGCACCGGCAATTCCGCCCGATCCATCCTTGGCGAGGCGTTGTTCAATCTTTTGGGCGAAGGCCATGTGCAGGCCTTCAGCGCCGGCAGCAAACCCAAGGGCGTGCCGCATCCGGGCGCGCTGCGGTTGCTGGCGCGGCGCGGGATCGACACGGCGGCGTTCCGTTCGAAGAGCTGGAGCGAGTTCACAGACCCCGCTGCGCCGCCAATCGACCTTGCGATCACCGTCTGCGGCAACGCCGCAGGCGAGGCCTGCCCGGTGTTCCTTGGCAGCCCGCTGAAAGCCCATTGGGGCCTGCCCGATCCCGCTGACGCCAACGGCAGCGAAGCCGAGGTCGATGCCGCGTTCGAGGAAACTTGGCGGCTGCTGGAAATGCGCGTGAAGGCCTTCCTCGCGCTCGACCGCGCAGCGCTGGACGCGCGGGCCTTGCAGGCCGCCCTTGCCGACATCGGCGCGATGGAAGGGGCTGCCCGATGAGCGAAGCCGTCTCCCCGATCCGCTTGCGCGCGCTGCCCGATCCGGCGCATATGCCTGCGCTGAGGCCGGAATATGTCCATGCCCGCCCGGCGCTGGGCCTTGGGCCGCTCGACCCGCCGCCGCGCGTGCTGCTGCTTTACGGTTCGCTCAGGGAGCGCTCGTTCTCGCGCCTTGCGGTGGAGGAGGCAGCGCGGCTGCTGCAATTCTTCGGTTGCGAGACGCGCATCTTCGATCCCTCCGACCTGCCGCTGCCCGATCAATGCGCGGGCGACGATCACCCCGCCGTGCACGAATTGCGCGAACATTCGCTGTGGTCCGAAGCGCAGGTGTGGTGCAGCCCGGAGCGGCACGGCACCATCACCGGCATCATGAAAGCGCAGATCGATCACCTGCCGCTCGCCTATAAGGGCTTGCGCCCGACGCAGGGCCGCACTCTCGCCGTAATGCAGGTCAACGCCGGTTCGCAGAGCTTCAACACCGTCAACACGCTGCGCATCCTCGGACGCTGGATGCGGATGTTCACCATCCCCAACCAGTCGTCCATCCCCAAGGCCTATGAGGAGTTCGACGAAGCCGGGCGGATGAAGCCGTCGAGCTACTACGACCGGATCGTCGATGTCATGGAGGAACTGGTGCGCTTCACAGTGTTGCTGCGACCGCACGCCGACAGCCTCGTCGATCGCTATTCCGAGCGGGTCGAACGCGATCTGCCGGTCGAGACGCCAGCGGACAAGGCCGGGATTGCCTCGGCGTGATGATCTGACAGGCACTTCCCTGCCCCCAAAACCCTTGCCTTTCGTGCCCCTCCCGCCTAAGCGCGCGCACTTCACTGACACGAATCAATCAGCCAGCCTGGCGACAAGGGCTGCCATGGCCGGTTCCGACGTGTCTCGACAAGGAGATGAAAATGCCCAAGCTGAAGACCAAGAGCGGTGTGAAGAAGCGCTTCAAGATCACCGCCACCGGCAAGGTCAAGCACGGCGTCGCTGGCAAGCGTCACCGCCTGATCAGCCACAACGCGAAGTATATCCGCACCAACCGCGGCACCTCGGTCCTGTCGGAAAACGACACGCCGACCATCAAGCGCTGGGCGCCTTACGGCCTCGATTGATGCGAGCGGCCTGACGGCCCACGCGTCCTCAAGATAAGGATATACTGATATGTCACGCATCAAACGCGGTGTTACCACCCGCGCCAAGCACAAGCGGATTCTGGAGCAGGCCAAGGGCTATCGCGGCCGCCGCAAGAACACCATCCGCATCGCCCGTCAGGCCGTCGAAAAGGCCGGCCAGTACGCCTACCGCGACCGCAAGGTGAAGAAGCGGACCTTCCGCGCCCTGTGGATCCAGCGCATCAACGCGGCTGTCCGCGTGGAAGGCCTGACCTATTCGCAGTTCATGCACGGCATCAAGCTGGCCGGCATCGAGCTCGATCGCAAGGCGATGGCCGATCTCGCCATGAACGAAGGCGGTGCCTTCAAGGCCGTGATCGCTCAGGCGAAGGCCGCGCTTCCCGCCTAAGGCGGTTTTCCGGGTTCACCCCCGGGCACGAAATCAGGGCGGGCTCCTTTGCGGGAGACCCGCCCTTTTTCGTGGCATCCGTGCCACGCCTGCCGGCAAGCCTTCGCAGGAGCACATCCCCGGCCTTGTAGAATTGCGTCAGCTGCGGCATGTCCGCGCGCATGGGGGAAGAACGACACATCGCCGTGCCGGGTGTGCGATCCGCCCCCGCGCCCTATCGGCTGACAGCCGAATTCCGTGAACCGCCCGCGCGGTTCGAGGGGTGCTTCACCACCTTCTATCACCTCACGCTTGAGCGCACGGACGACATCGCCGCGCCCGCCGAGCGCGTGACCGACTACCTCCAGCCCGAATGGGGCAATATCCGTTTCTTCTGCGGCGAGGGGCCGAGCGCCGCGATCGGCGGGCACCGGGTCGACGGTGCGCGGTTCGTCGGCACCGGGCCAAGCTCGCTGCCGTGCCGCTTCGATCTCGGGCCGGTGCGTATGTGGGGCGTGGGCTTCCTGCCGCTGGGCTGGGCGCGGTTCATCGATGCCGAGGCGAGCGACTGCGCCAATCTCGTGTGTGATGGCGCTGTTCACCCGGCCTTTGCGCGCTTCAGGGGCCTCGACAAGGTGCTGTGCGATCCCGAGGCGAACCATGAAGACCAGTTCGCCGCCATCGTCGCCGCGATGGACGCGGCCATGCGCCCGGCCCGCGACGATGCCCGCATCCGCCGCGTTCATTCCGAACTGGTCGAGGGCGAGCACGAAACGGTCACCGATCTGGCCGATGCCTGCGCCATGAGCATCCGCACGCTGGAGCGCATCTTCCAGCGCTCCTTCGGCTTTGCGCCCAAGCTGCTGATGCGCCGCCAGCGGTTCATGCGCAGCCTCACCAGCTTCATGCTCCAGCGCCCCGGTCGCTGGACCGAGGCGATGGATGCGATGTATCACGACCAGGCGCAGTTCACCCGCGAGTTCCGCGAGTTCATGACCATGAACCCGAGCGAATATGCCGCGCTCGATCACCCGATCCTGACCTCCTTCATGGAGGCCCGCGCGCGGATCTGGAAAAGCGCCGCGCAAACGCTCGATCCGCCTTCGGACGCGGGCTAGAGCGCCAACCCGTTCATATCTAACGCGTTCAATATGAACGGCCCTTTTGGGCCAGCCCCCTGCATGGTGTATTTCATCAACTAACCCCCCGTCCGCTTGACGTAGGGGATTGCAAGGATTGCGCCGCTGGCTGCATGACGGATGCGGGGATTTCAGGGCAGGGAGGTCCAGCCATCATGCATGCGGCAAGCGGCAGTTCGGTAAAGTTGCGGTTCGCCCTGCCTTCGGCTGCGCTCGCGCCCTATGTCACCACCTTCTACTGCACCGAGGCCGTGTGTTCGCCCCGCACGCCGTGGATGGAGGACTATCTCCATCCCGAATGGGCGAACTTGCGCTTTCTGTCCGGGGCCGAGACCCATTCGATGATCGGCCCGGGCGAGCCGCAGCCGTGTCCGGATTTCACGGTCACCGGCCCGACCAGCCGGGCGATGCGCTTCCGCATGCGGTCGGGGCGGTGCTGGGGGATCGGGCTGATGCCGGCGGGCTGGGCGGCGCTGTTCGCTGCACAGGCCGATGACTATGCGGATCGCTTTGTCGATGGGGCGGTCGATCCGGTGTTTGCCGGTTTCGCCCCGCTCGCCCGCGCGCTGGCGGCCAGCGACGGCGACTATGCCGAGGAGCTGGCGCTGATCGAGCACCATGTCGCAGCGCTGCTGGCAGGCGCACCGCCCCCCGATCCGGCAGTGACCGCGCTGAGCCACGCGCTGCTCGATCCCGAACTGGTCGCCGTAACCCAGCTGGCCGAACGCATGGGCATGACCATCCGTTCGATCGAGCGCCTATCGCGCCGCGCTTTCGGCTTTCCGCCCAAGCTGCTGCTGCGCCGCCAGCGCTTCCTGCGCAGCCTCGCGCGCTTCATGCTCGATCCCTCGCTGGGGTGGATCGGCTCGCTCGATTGCCACTATCACGACCAGTCCCATTTCGTGCGGGACTTCCGGCGTTTCATGGGGATGAGCCCCTCTGCCTATGCCAAGCTCGACAAGCCGATCCTCGCTGCGGCGGCGCGCGGGCGGGTGGCGATTGCGGGCCAGCCGGTGCAGGGCCTGCACGGCGGGGCAGCGGACTAGCGCCGCTCAGCACGCGCGCTTTGCAAATCGTGTCATTTGTCGCTAGCGGACGCGCGCATCATTCCGCTCGCAGACACCACAGGCCATGACCGACATCACCACCCAGAAACAGGCCGCGCTGGCCGCGATTGCCGAGGCCGCCACGCTTGACGCGCTGGAGGAGCAGCGACTGGACGCACTCGGCAAGAAGGGCTGGGTCAGCCTTGCCCTGAAGACGCTGGGCGGCATGAGCCCGGACGAACGCACCGCCGCCGCGCCCGCGATCCAGTCGGCCCGTGCCGAAATCGCCGAGGCGCTCGACGCGAAGAAGGTCGCGCTCGAAGCGGCCGAGCTTGATGCACGGCTGGCGCGCGAGACGATCGACCTGACACTGCCGGCTGCACCAGCGCCCAAGGGTTCGGTGCACCCTGTCAGCCAGGTGATGGACGAGCTGGCTGAAATCTTCGCCGACCTCGGCTTTGCTGTCGCCACCGGCCCCGAGATCGAGGACGACTGGCACAATTTCACCGCGCTCAACATGGACGAGACGCACCCCGCGCGGGCGATGCACGACACGTTCTATTTCCCGGATAAGACGGGGGAGGGGAAGGATATCCTTCTCAGGACGCACACCTCGCCCGTCCAGATCCGCTCCATGCTCGATCAGGGCGCGCCGATCCGCATCATCGCTCCGGGCCGGGTCTACCGCTCGGACAGCGATGCCACCCACACCCCGATGTTCCATCAGGTCGAAGGGCTGGTGATCGACAAGGACATTCACTTGGGCCACCTCAAGTGGACGCTGGAGACCTTCTTCAAAGCCTTCTTCGAGCGCGAGGATATCGTGCTGCGTCTGCGCCCCTCCTACTTCCCCTTCACCGAACCCAGCGTCGAAGTCGATGTCGGCTATTCGACCGAGGGCGGCCGCCGCGTCGTCGGCGGGCACGGCGATGCGCCGGGGCATGCGTGGATGGAAATCGGCGGCAGCGGGATGGTGAATGTGCGGGTGCTCGAATTCGCCGGGGTTGATCCGGCCCAATATCAGGGCTTCGCCTTCGGCCTCGGGATCGATCGCATCGCCATGCTCAAATACGGGATGAACGACCTGCGCGCCTTCTTCGATGGCGATCCGCGCTGGCTGGCGCATTACGGCTTCTCGCCGTTTGACCAGCCGACCCTTTCCGCTGGCGTGGGAGCAAAGGCATGAAGTTCTCGCTGACCTGGCTCAAGGATTACCTTGAAACCGACGCCACCGTCGCGGAAATCTGCGACGCGCTCAATGCCATCGGGCTTGAGGTCGAGGGCGTGGAAGATCCGGCTGACAAGCTCGCCGGTTTCCGCATCGCCCATGTGCTGACTGCCGCGCGTCACCCTGACGCCGACAAGCTGCAAGTGCTGACCGTCGATACGGGTGACGGCCAGCCGTTGCAGGTCGTGTGCGGCGCGCCCAATGCGCGGGCCGGCATGAAGGGCGTGCTGGGCCTGCCCGGCGCGACTGTCCCCGCCAACGGCATGGTGCTGCGCAAGAGCGCGATCCGCGGCGTCGAGAGCAACGGCATGATGTGCTCGACCCGCGAGCTGGAGCTGGGCGAGGATCACGACGGGATCATCGAACTGCCCGATGACGCGCCGGTCGGCACGGCCTTTGCCGATTATCACGGTGCTGATCCGGTGATCGAGGTGGCTGTCACCCCCAACCGCCCCGACTGCATGGGCGTCTACGGCATCGCCCGCGATCTCGCGGCCAAGGGGCTGGGGACGCTGAAGCCGATTGCCATGCCGGCCTTCACCGCCGGCGGCGCGTGCCCGGCCGAAATCCGCACCGATGATGCCGAGGGCTGCCCGGCCTTCTATGGCCGCGTCATTGCGGGCGTGACCAACGGCCCCTCGCCCGACTGGCTGCAGGCACGGCTGAAGAGCGCGGGCCAGCGTCCGATCTCGCTGCTGGTGGATCTCACCAACTATCTGATGCTCGGCTTCGGCCGCCCGGCCCACGCCTATGACCTTGCCAAGCTTTCGGGCGCTGTCGTTGCCCGCCGCGCGAAGGACGGCGAAGAGGTGCTGGCGCTCAACGAGAAGACCTACACGCTCGACAGCGAAATGGTGGTGATTGCCGACGACGTTCAGGTGCACGACATCGCGGGCATCATGGGCGGCGAGCATTCGGGCGTGTCCGAGAGCACGACCGACGTGCTGCTCGAAATCGCCTACTTCGATCCCGCCCGCATCGGCGCGACGGGGCGCAAGCTGGGGCTTTCCTCGGACGCGCGCACGCGGTTCGAGCGCGGAGTCGATCCGGCGTTTCTGGAGGAAGGCCTTGACCTCCTCACCGGCCTGATCGTCGAGCTCGCAGGCGGCGCGCCGAGCGACATCATGCGCGCCGGTTCGCCGCCCGCCGCGCCCAAGGTGATCGCCTTTGCTCCCGGTCTGACGCTGCGCCTCGGCGGGGTGGATGTGGCCGAAGCCGAACAGCAGCGCATCCTCGAAAGCCTTGGCTTCTCGGTCAGCGCCGATTGGCAGGTTGCCTGCCCGCTGCGCCGCCATGACATCGAAGGCCCGGCTGATCTCGTCGAGGAAGTCGTGCGCATTCACGGGCTCGACAAGGTGGCGAGCGTTGCGCTCCCCCGTGCCGAGGGCGTTGCCCGCCCCACCGCCACCGCCCAGCAGAAGCTGGAGCGGAGCCTGCGCCGTGCGGCGGCTGCGAGCGGCCTCAACGAGGCGGTTACCTGGAGCTTCCTCCCCGAATGGGCGGCGGACCACTTTGCCGAGGGCAATGGCGGGCTTTGGGTGCTGTCCAATCCGATCAGCGAGGATCTGAAGGCGATGCGCCCCGCGCTGCTGCCCGGCCTCCTCATGGCGGCCAAGCGCAACGCTGATCGCGGAGCAGCATCGTCGAGCCTGTTCGAGATCGGGCGACGCTATTTCCGTGGCTCGCACGGCCTCAGCGACGAGAAGCCGACGCTCGGCATCGTGCTGGCGGGCGAGAAGACTCCGCGCGGCTGGCAGAGCGGCAAGGCCAAGCCGTTCGATGCCTATGACGCCAAGGCGCTGGCGATGGAGCTGCTCGAAGCTGCGGGCGCTCCGGTTGGCAATCTGATGGTGATGGGCGAGGCAGGGGCGCAGTTCCACCCCGGCCAGTCGGCCACGCTGCGGCTCGGCCCCAAGGTGGTGCTGGCGCGCTTCGGGATGGTGCACCCCGCGACCCTCAAGGCCTTCGACATGGACGGACCGGTCGCGGCGGTGGAACTGTTCCTCGACGCGATCCCGGCCAAGAAGGGCGCGGCGTTTGCCCGCCCCGGCTTTACCCCGCCTGCGCTACAGGCTGTGACCCGCGACTTCGCCTTCCTCGTCCCCGTTGCACTCGCAGCGGGCGATCTGGTGCGCGCGGTGCAGGGTGCGGACAAGCAGGTGATCACCGGCGTGCGCGTGTTCGACGTCTTTGCCGGCCAAGGCGTGCCCGAGGGTCACAAGTCGGTGGCGCTCGAAGTCACGCTCCAGCCGGGTGAGGCCAGCTTCAAGGATGCCGAGTTGAAGGCGATTGCCGAAAAGATCGTCGCGGCGGCCGCCAAGGTCGGCGGGGAGCTGCGCGGATGAAAACGGCATTTGTCACCGGCGCCACCGCCGGGATCGGCCTCGCCACGGTGCGCCGTTTCGTCGCGGACGGCTGGCGCTGCGTCGCCACCGGACGGCGGCAGGACCGGCTTGACGCGCTGGTCGCGGAGCTGGGTGCGGACAAAGTGCTGCCGCTGTGCTTCGATGTGCGCGATACCGCCGCGCTCGATGCTGCGCTCGCGGGCCTGCCGCAAGACTTCCGCGAGATCGATCTGCTGGTGAACAATGCCGGCCTCGCACAGGGGCTGTCGGCGGCGCAGAACGCCAATCTCGACGATTGGCAGACCATGATCGACACCAACATCACCGCGATGGTGGTGCTGACCCGCAAGCTTTTGCCGAAGCTGATCGAGCGCAAGGGCGCGATCATCGCCATCGGCTCGGTCGCGGGGAATTACGTCTATCCGGGCGGCAACGTCTATGCGGGCTCCAAGGCCTTCGTGAACCACTTCACCCTCGCCCTGCGCGCCGACTTCCACGGCACCGGCGTACGGGTGACCAGCATCGAGCCGGGCATGGTCGAGACCGAATTCACCCTCGTGCGCACCGGCAGCCAGCAGGCCTCGGACGATCTCTATCGCGGCGTGAACCCGATGACCGGCGAGGACATTGCCGACACCATCGGCTGGATCGCCGGCCTGCCGCCGCATCTCAACATCAACCGGATCGAGCTGATGCCGGTCAATCAGGACTTCGCGGGCTTCCGCGTCGCGCGCGACTAATGTCGAACCGCCGCACTTTCGCGATCATCTCGCACCCTGACGCGGGGAAGACCACGCTCACCGAAAAGCTGCTGCTGCAAGGCGGGGCGATCCACTTGGCCGGCGAGGTCAAGGCGCGCGGGGCTGCGCGGCGGGCGCGTTCGGACTGGATGAAGATCGAGCAGCAGCGCGGGATTTCGGTAACGTCCTCGGTGATGACCTTCGCCCGCGACGGGATCACGTTCAACCTGCTCGACACGCCGGGCCACGAGGATTTCTCGGAAGACACCTATCGCACGCTGACGGCGGTGGATTCGGCGGTGATGGTGATTGACGCGGCCAAGGGCATCGAGCCGCAGACCCGCAAGCTGTTCGAGGTCTGCCGTTTGCGCTCGGTGCCGATCATCACCTTCGTCAACAAGGTCGACCGCGAGGGCCGCGATCCCTTCGAGACGCTGGACGAAGTGGCCGACATGCTGGCGCTCGACGTCAGCCCGCAGATGTGGCCGATCGGCATGGGCGGCGAGTTCGAGGGCATCCTCGACTTCCGCACCGGCGAGGTCAGCCGTCCGGAAGGCCCGTCCAAGGAATTCCTCGGCACGCGCGAGGCGGGCGCCCACATCCCCGAACGCTTTGCCGACGAGATCGAGCTGGCGCGCGGCGGCTATCCCGAGTTCGACATCGAGGCCTATCGCCACGGCGATCTGACGCCGGTCTATTTCGGATCGGCTTTGAAGAATTTCGGCGTGACCGAGCTGATCGACGCCATCGCCCGCTATGCTCCGCCGCCCCGGCCCCAGCCCGCAGGCGCAGAGCAGATCAGCCCCGAGCGTGACGAGGTGACCGGCTTCATCTTCAAGGTGCAGGCCAACATGGACCCCAACCACCGCGACCGCATCGCCTTCATGCGGCAGGTTTCGGGCACCTTCAAACGCGGCATGAAGCTGACGCCCAGTGGGCTGGGCAAGCCGATCGCGGTGCACTCGCCGATCCTGTTCTTCGCGCAGGATCGCGAGCTGGCCGACACCGCCGAGGCCGGCGACATCATCGGCATCCCCAACCACGGCACCCTGCGCGTGGGCGATACCCTGTCCGAGCGCAATCAGGTGCGCTTCACCGGCCTGCCCAACTTCGCGCCGGAAATCCTGCGCCGCGTGCAATTGCGCGATCCGACCAAGACCAAGCAATTGCGCAAGGCCCTCGACGACCTCAGCGAAGAGGGCGTCATCCAGGTGTTTTACCCCGAGATCGGCTCGGCCCATATCGTCGGCGTGGTCGGCCAGCTTCAGCTCGAAGTGCTGATTTCGCGGCTGGAGGCGGAATACAAGGTCGAAGCCGTGCTCGAACCCTCGCCCTTTGCCACCGCGCGCTGGATCAAGGGTGACGCCAAGGCATTGGACGAATTCGCGAGCTTCAATCGCGCGAACCTCGCCAAGGACCGTGACGGCGATCTGGTGTTCATGGCCAAGAGCCCGTGGGACGTCAGCTATCAGGTCGAGAAGAACCCGCAGCTGACCTTCTCGGCCACGAAGGAACGCTAGGCTTGCGAGCGAGCGGGCTTCGCGGCATGGCATAGGCCATGCACGACACCGGCCCGACATCGCAAACCTTCATCTCGCAGCGCCTGCGGCTCCATTATCTCGACTGGGGTGGCCGGGGCAAACCGCCGCTGGTGCTGGTCCATGGCGGTCGCGATCATGCGCGCAGCTGGGACTGGACCGCCGAGGCGCTGCGCGAGGATTACCACGTCATCGCCATGGATCACCGTGGCCACGGCGATAGCGACTGGGTGTCGGACGGGGTCTATTCGGCTGCCGACATGGTCTATGATCTGGCGCAGCTGATCCACCAATTGGGCGTCGGCCCGGTGCGGATGGTGGCGCACTCGATGGGCGGCAATGTCGCGCTGCGCTATGCGGGCGCTCTGCCCGACATGGTGACGAAGCTGGTGGCGATCGAGGGCCTCGGCCCTTCGCCCGAATATCGCGCCAAGCAGCGCAGCCAGCCCTATCCCGAACGTCTGGCCGAATGGATCGAGAAGAAGCGCAAGGCCGCCGGGCGCTCTCCGCGCAAGTACGAGAGCATCGAGGCCGCCTTCGCCCGCATGATCGAGGAGAACGCCTACCTTACAGAGGAGCAGGCGCGCCATCTCACCGTCCACGGGGTCAACCGCAACGAGGATGGCACCTATAGCTGGAAGTTCGATCCCCACCTCAATGTCTGGCCGACGGAGGATATCGGGGACGAGTTCGTCGAGGCCTTGTGGGGGGCAATCACCTGCCCGACGCTGCTGTTCTACGGGGCGGATTCCTGGGCCTCGAACCCCGAGAAGGACGGGCGCATCAAGCATTTCCAGACGGCGAACGTGATCGAGTTCGAGAAAGCGGGCCACTGGCTGCATCACGATCAGTTCGACCGCTTCATCGCCACCTTGCGCGCGTTTCTCTGACCCTCAGGAGCCGGACATGGCGGAATTCACCGATGCGCTGAGCGAGAAACACATCGCGATGATCACCGCCCAGCCGGTGTTCTTCGTCGCGACGGCGGCGGCGGAGGGGCGGATCAACCTCAGCCCCAAGGGCTATGACGCCTTCCGCGTGCTCTCGCCCACGCGGGTCGCCTATCTCGATCTCGGCGGCTCGGGGAACGAGACCCATGCGCATCTGGCGGCGGATGGCCGGATCACGGTGATGTTCTGCAATTTCCAGCAGCCTGCGCTGATCCTGCGGATCTACGGGCGCGGGCGGGCGGTGTTGCCGCAGGATGCGGAATGGGGGGCGCTCGCAGGCCATTTCACCCTGCTGCCCGGTACGCGGCAGATCTTCGATATCGCGGTGGAAAGCGTGCAGACCAGCTGCGGATATGGCGTGCCGTTGATGCAGCTCGATAGCGAGCGCGAAACGCTGGTGAAGTATCACCGTCAGGCCGATCCTGCCGCGTGGGAGGCCAAGACCGCCGGGCGCACGCGCAGCATCGACGGTCTGCCGACCCGGGCCACCGATCGCTACATCGCCGGCGAGGACGCCTGACCCGCGACCAATAGCGGTTTCGGCGCAAGGCCTGCCTAAAATATAGCCAGATGATTAAAGCCTAGGCAGAGATTCTCCCGCAGGTGCGAGAAAACCTGCGGAATCCCTTGTTGCGACTGCGTTACGCCAATGTGGCACGCTTGTTGCAAAGCCTCTGCTGCCGGACTGATCCGGTGCAACAGGGGGCTTCGATGAAGTTCATCATCGCCATCATCAAACCGTTCAAGCTCGATGAGGTTCGTCAGGCGCTCAGCAATATGGGCATCGCCGGGATGACCGTCACCGAGGTCAAGGGCTTTGGCCGCCAGAAGGGCCAGACCGAAATCTACCGCGGGGCCGAATATTCCACCAACATGCTCCCCAAGGTGAAACTCGAGATCGCCGCGAGCGATGATATCGCCGCGCAGGTCGTCGAAACCATCCAGCAGACCGCCAACACGGGCGCCATCGGCGACGGCAAGATCTTCGTGCTCGATCTCGCCTCCGCCACCCGCATCCGCACCGGCGAGTCCGGTGAAACCGCGCTGTAAGGGGACTGATCCAATGAAGCGTATTCTCTCCAATGCAGCGGCGCTGGTGACCGGGGCGGTCTTCCTCGCCGCGCCCGCCTTTGCCGCTCCGGTGGCCGAAGCTGCCGAGGCTGCGGCCGCTGCCGCGCCTGCCGTGTTCACGCCCACTGCCGAGATGGTCAACAAGGGCGATGTCGCCTGGATGATGGTCTCGACTGCGCTGGTGCTGATGATGAGCGTTCCGGCTCTCGCTCTGTTCTACGGCGGCCTTGTGCGCGCCAAGAACATGCTCTCGGTGCTGATGCAGGTGCTCACCATCGTCTGTGTCGCCGCGCTGGTGTGGTTCGGCTGGGGCTATTCGATGGCCTTCACCTCGACCGGCACGCCCTTCCCGGCGCTGTTCGGCGGGCTCGACAAGGCCTTCCTCAAGGGCGTTTCGGTCACCTCGCTGGCCGCGACCTTCTCCAACGGGGTCTACCTGCCCGAGCTGGTCTTCGTGATGTTCCAGATGACCTTCGCCTGCATCACGCCCGCGCTGATCGTCGGCGCCTTTGCCGAGCGCGTGAAGTTCACCCCGCTGATCATCTTCGTGGTCGCGTGGATGACGCTCGCCTATTTCCCGATCGCACACATGGTGTGGTACTGGGCCGGCCCGGACTTCCTCCACACCGCGCCGACCGACATGGGTCTGCTGTGGGGCTGGGGCGCTCTCGACTTCGCTGGCGGCACAGTGGTGCACATCAATGCGGGCATCGCCGGTCTGATCGGCTGCCTCGTGATCGGCCCGCGCATCGGCTACAAGAAGGAGCCCATGCCCCCGCACAGCCTGGTGATGACCATGATCGGCACCAGCCTGCTGTGGATCGGCTGGTTCGGGTTCAACGCCGGCTCGGCGCTCGAATCCAACGCTTTCGCCGCCCTCGCCTTCGTCAACACCTTCGTCGCCACCGCGGCAGCGGGCGCAGCCTGGGCCATGATCGAACAGGTCGCCCACAAGAAGCCCTCGCTTCTCGGCGGTGTCTCGGGTGTGGTTGCCGGTCTGGTTGCGATCACTCCGGCGGCGGGCTTTGCCCACCCCGGCACCGCGATCATACTCGGCGCGGTAGCATCGGTGATCTGCTACTTCTTCGTCACCACGGTGAAGAACAAGCTGAACTATGACGACAGCCTCGATGTCTTCGGCATCCACGCTGTTGGCGGGATCGTCGGCGCGATCGGGACCGGCATCGTTGCCGACCCGGCGCTCGGCGGCCAGGGCTGGATCGACTACACCGCACCGGTGGCCAAGGCTGGCGAGTACGACCTCGTCGGTCAGGTGATCACCCAGTGCTGGGCGGTCGGCACCACCATCGTGTGGACCGGCGTGGTCTCGGCGGTGCTGTTCCTGATCCTCAAGTACACCCTGGGCCTGCGCCCCGACGCCGAAGCCGAAACCAACGGCCTCGACATCTCCGAACACGGCGAGCGCGCCTACAACTAAGCGCTCACCTACCAAGCTTGGCGGGGGGAGACCTCTCTCTCCCTTTCCTCTCCCCCGCCTCACCTTGTTCCTCCTGCGAACGAACAAACTGATACAGGCCGGAGCCGCCATGAGCGTCTCCGGCCTTTTTTTGTTTGCGCCTCAAGCGCCGGCGCGCGCGTCCGCGCGCTTGGCTTTCCTCCGGGGACCCGGCCCTGCGGGCCACCCCTCCGGGCGCGCGTTCGCGCTCGCGGCCCGTCCTTTGGCGGGCCGGATTTCTGGTTGTGCGACCCCGCCTCCGCGGGGCCGTCCTCGGTGCGTTTCGTGCTGCGCACGAGCACCTGCGGCTCGCGCGCGTGCGCTCGCGGCCCTGCGGGCCGTTATCAGCGCTTCATCTTCGGGTTGGGGTTAAACCCGCTCGGCTTCCATCACGAAGTCGGCACAGCGTTCGCCGATCATGATGCTCGGCGCGTTGGTGTTGCCGCTGACGATCTTGGGCATCACGCTCGCATCGGCCACCCACAGGCCTTCGAGCCCGTTCAGGCGCAGCTTCGGGTCGACCACGGCATCTGCATCCGCGCCCATGCGGCAGGTGCCGACGGGGTGGTAGACTGTGTCCGCGCGATTGCGGATCATCGCGTCCAATGCGGCATCGTCATCGAGATCGACGGGGTGGCGGTCGGTCGGGCCGAAAGCCTGAAGCGCGGGGGCTTCGGCGATCCGGTGCGACAGGCGTACGCCCGCACGCAGCACCGCCATGTCGCGCTCGTCACTGAGGAAGTTGGGATCGATCACCGGCGCGGCGGCTGCATCGGCCGAACCCAGCCGCACCGTGCCGCGGCTCTCCGGACGCAGCACGCAGGCATGGAGCGAGAAGCCGTGGACCTTCACCTTCTCGCGGCCGTGATCTTCGAGCACGGCGGGGACAAAGTGCCATTGCACGTCGGGCGCGGGGGCGTCGGGCATGACGCTCCAGAAGCCGCCGGCCTCGGCATAGCAGGTGGTCATCACTCCGGTGCGCTTGCGGCGATGTTCCACGATCGCGGCGGCCATGCGCAGCGTGCCCTTGAGCGTGCCGCCGATGGGAACGTCGCTCTGCGTCTCCCAGCCGGACACATAGTCGATGTGATCCTGAAGATTGCCGCCGACACCTGCGCGATCGAGCACCACATCGATCCCGTGCGCCTTCAAGTGCTCGGCCGGGCCGATGCCGGACAGCATCAGGATCTGCGGGCTGTTGAAAGCGCCCGCCGAAAGCACCACGCCGCGCCGGGCATGCAGGGTTTCCGATTTTCCGCCGCGGCGGATCTGCACGCCGGTCACGCGACCGCCCTCGATCACCAGCTTTTCGACCATGGTGTCGGTGCGCACGGCGAAGTTGCCCTGCTCGCGGATCGGCTCGACATAGGCGCGCGCGGCGGACCAGCGTTCGCCCTTGCGCTGGGTGACCTGATAGAGACCGAAGCCGTCCTGCCGCTCGCCGTTGAAATCGGCATTGGTGCGCAGCTGGAGCGCCGCGGCGGCTTCGACGAAGGCGTGGGATGCGGGGTTGGCGGCGGTCTGGTCGGACACGAACAGCGGCCCGCCATCGCCGTGCCAGCTGTCGCTGCCGCGCTCGTTGGCCTCGGCGCGGCGGAAGTAGGGGAGCACGTCGTCATAGGCCCAGCCGGTGCAGCCCTCGGCCGCCCAGTTGTCGTAATCCCAGCGATTGCCGCGGATATAGACCATCGCGTTGATCGCCGAGGATCCGCCGAGCCCGCGTCCGCGCGGCTGGTATCCGGTGCGCCCGTTCAGGCCCTTCTGGGGGACGGTCTCGTATTTGTAGTTCGACTTTTCCGGGATGAAGGGCATGAAGCCCGGCGTCTTGATCCAGACATTGTCGTTGTGTCCGCCCGCTTCGAGCAGGCAAACGCGGCGCGTGCCGTCCACAGCCAGACGCCCGGCAACCGCACTGCCGGCGCTGCCACCGCCGATGACGATGTAGTCGAAACTTTCCATGATCTCTCCCTTTGGCGGGGGAGATTAAGCAGCTTCGTGCGCGCCTGCAATCGGGTTTCGATCCGCTACTGAAGTTGCGAGTGGTGCAACCCCTTGCTGCGTGCGTGCGCGCCAGCTGTCGCGGATCATGTCGGAGGTTTCGCGGCTGCCGTCATGGCTCCAGCCGGGCTCGCGCAGCAGGTAGGACAGCTTGTGCCGCCACGGCGCGCGTAGGATGTCGGCGATCATCCCGATCCACTCGTGGAACACCGCCCACAGCAGGTTGAAGCTGCCGAGCTGCTTCACGATGCCGTAGCGGATCGGTTCGTCATCCACCTCCGGCTCGAAGGTGCCGAACATCCGGTCCCAGACGATGAACACGCCGGCATAATTGCGGTCGAGATAGCGCGGGTTGGTGGCGTGGTGGACGCGGTGGTGGCTGGGGGTGTTCATCACCGCCTCGAACCAGCGCGGCATCCGCCCGATCGCCTCGGTGTGGATCCAGAACTGGTAGATGAGGTTGAACCCGCCGCAGATCGCGATCATCGCCGGATGGAAACCCAGCAGCACCAGCGGCACCGCGAACAGGAAGCCGAAGGTCAGTGCGCCCGTCCAGCTCTGCCGCAGCGCGGTGGAGAGGTTGTAGTGCTGCGAGGAGTGGTGGTTCACATGCGACGCCCACATCCAGCGGATGCGGTGTCCGGCGCGATGCACCCAGTAGTACTTGAGGTCATCGAGCACGAAGCACACCGGCCACGCCCACCACACAGTCCACCATTCGGGGCCGAAATCGAAGAGCCGGTAGTCGTAGGTCTTGATGAAGACTGCGAGCGCGAAACCGCCCAGCAGCGCGCCTGCCACGGTCGAACCCAGCCCGAACGCTAGGCTGACCAGCGTGTCCTTTGGTTCATAGGCCTCTGGCGCGCGCAGCTTTGCCCAGATCATCTCGGCCAGCACCGCCACAACGAACAGCGGCACGGCATATTGGGTGGGGTTGAGGTCAGCCATCGCGCGGCCCGTTTACCCGATTGATCGCCTCGGCCCAAGTCTGGGCGTCGGGCAGATCGAGAAACACCTTGCCGAACCGCGCCTCGCCGCAATCGACTTCAAGCGCGGTCGTGCCCTGATCGCGCCACAGGTTTGCGGCGGCATCGGGGCCGAGGATGCGCCCGGCAAAGCGGTTGCCGTGCCGCTTGATCACCATGATGCGCCCGGCACCATCGCGGGCGAGCGCGGAGCGGCCAGCGGCATCGCGGCTTTCGGCGACGGGGGCAAAGCCGTCCGCCACCTCGCCCGCGGCGCGGCGCACATCATCGCTGGTGGTGAGTGTTGGCGATCCGCCCAGCTTCAGCCACCAGGCAAGCCCCGCCAGCGCGATAATCGCCACCAGCGAACCGGCGGTCTGGATCACCAGCGGGGGCAGTTCCATCGCTGTGCGCCTCAGCGCGCGGCCAGCATGTCGATCAGCGTGCGGACCGGGCTGACGTCATAGCCCGCCTGCATCGCGGTGCGCGCGATCATGTCGGGATCCATGCCCTGCTTGGCCTGCGCCAGCGCCCACAGCAGGGTGGAGCGGGTGCCCGAACGGCAATAGGCGAGAATCGGGCCTTCGGCCTGCTCCAGTGCGGCAATCATCGCATCGACCTGCGGTTCGCTGAAGCCGGAATGGCCGACCGGAATGGCCACATAGTTGAGCCCGGCGGCGGCAGCGGCGGCCTCGATCGCGTCGCCCTGCGGCGCGTCAGGCTCTTCCCCGTCGGGTCGGTTGTTGATGATCATCACCACGCCTTCAGCCGCGGCAGCCGCCACGTCTTCGAGCGCAAGTTGCGGGCTGACCAACACATTTTCCGTAAGCTTGCGAAATCCGCTCATATCCCGATCCTGCACTTGCGCACCCGTAAGCCGCTTTCATGCCCAAGACCGGCGCGCCGCACAAGCGCTGCCGAGCGGGCCTTGCAGCCGCAGGTCGGGGGCTCCGGCCCCGCTTCGGTAAAATCGTTCGCAAAGCAACTCGTTGTGCGCTATGAGTCGAAGCATAAGTGCGCTCCGGTCAAGACTTTCGGCGCGCCTGTGTCCGGTGCGGTTCACTGTCCCCGCCATCGGCGCAATGGAGGACGGACGGTGAGCGAAGGTACGTTCTGATATATGGGTTACGATAGGGGACGCCGGCGCGGCCGCGACAAGCGCGACGGTTTCGGTGAAGATGGCTTCGATCCGTTTGGCGGCGGGAATGATGGTTTCCCGCCCGCGCGCGATTTCGGCGGCGGCGACCGGTTTGGCGGTGGTGACCGCTTCGGTGGCGGCGGCGACAGGTTCGGCGGCGGTGGCGGTGGTGACCGCTTCGGCGGCGGCGGCCCGCGCGGCGGCGGTGGCCCTCGTGGTCCCGGTGGCCCGGGCGGCGGCGGTGGCGGCGGTTTCTCCCGCATGCCCGCCCAGGTTGTCGGCACCGGCAAGGGCATTGTGAAGTTCTTCAATTCCCAGAAGGGCTTCGGCTTCATCCAGCAGGAAGGTGGCGGCGAAGACGTCTTCGTCCACATCAGCGCGGTGGAGCGTGCCGGCCTTGAAGGCCTCGCCGAAGGGCAGGAGCTCCAGTACAACCTCGTGGATCGCGGCGGCAAGGTGTCGGCGCAGGATCTGCAGGTGGTCGGTGATGTGATCGCCGTGGCAGCCAAGCCGGCTGCACCGCAGCGCGAGCTGACCGGCGAACGTGCCAAGGGCACCGTCAAGTTCTTCAACGCGATGAAGGGCTTCGGCTTCCTCGTTCGCGATGATGGCCAGCCGGACGCCTTCGTTCACATCAGTGCGGTCGAGCGTTCGGGGCTTTCTGCCCTCAACGAAGGCGAGCGCTACGAGTTCGATCTCGAAGTCGATCGACGCGGAAAGTATTCCGCCGTCAATCTGGCACCGATCGAAGGCTGAACCCGGCCGAAACCGCTCCCTGCGGTTTGACGCAGGGCCAGCGGAAGATTAACGGAATGCAGATGGCGGCTCTGGTTCAGGGCCGCCATTTGCGTTTCATCCCCCCAAGCTTTTTCAATTCAGGATTCTGCCCATGTCGATTTCTCCGCTCATGCCCGTCTATCCGCGTTGCGGCGTACGGCCGGTGCGCGGCGAGCACTGCCATCTGATCGACGAGGACGGCACGCGCTATCTCGATTTCGCCAGCGGCATCGCGGTCAATCTGCTGGGCCATTCCCACGAAGGGCTGATCGGCGCGATCCAGCAGCAGGCAGCGACCCTGATGCACGTGTCGAACCTTTATGGCAGTCCGCAGGGCGAGAAGCTCGCCCAGATGCTGGTCGACAACACCTTTGCCGACACGGTGTTCTTCACCAATTCGGGGGCCGAGGCGGTGGAGTGCGCGATCAAGACCGCGCGCGCCTATCACCAGAACGGCGGCGATGCGGGCGATGCCGGCCGTTATGAGCTGATCACCTTCCACAACGCCTTCCATGGCCGCACGATGGCAACCATCAGCGCTTCCAACCAGACCAAGATGCACCACGGCTTCTCGCCGCTGCTCGACGGGTTCAAATATGCGCCCTTCGACGATCTGGAGGCGGCCAAGGCGCTGATCGGGCCGAAGACCGCAGGCTTTCTGGTGGAGCCGATTCAGGGCGAGGGCGGCATCCGTCCCGCCTCGCAGGAATTCATGGCCGGCCTGCGCGCGCTCGCTGACGAGCATGATCTGATGCTGGTGCTCGACGAGGTGCAGTGCGGCGTGGCGCGCACCGGAACGCTCTACGCCTACGAGCAATACGGGATCGTGCCCGACATCGTCGCGACCGCCAAGGGCATTGGCGGCGGCTTCCCGCTCGGCGCCTGCCTTGCCACCGAAAAGGCCGCGCGCGGCATGACCTTCGGCACCCATGGCTCGACCTATGGCGGCAATCCGCTCGCCATGGCGGCCGGCACGGCAGTGATGGAAGCGGTCGCCAACGAGGCGTTTCTCGCCTCGGTGCGCGAAAAGGGCGAGCGGCTGCGGACGCGGCTCGAACAGTTCATCGGCAACTATCCCGAGCTGTTCGAACTGGTGCGCGGGAAGGGCCTGATGCTGGGCCTCAAGATGAAGATGGAAAGCCGCCCCTTCTACGTCCACCTGCGCGATCATCACCAGCTGCTGACCGTGGCAGCGGGCGACAACACCATCCGCATCATCCCGCCGCTGGTGATCGGCGATGCCGAGATCGACGAGTTCTTCGACAAGCTTTCCGCCGGCGCGGCGAGCTTCAAGGTGCCCGAAGCGGCATGACGCACTTCCTCGACCTCGGCGATGCCGGCGCGGACGCCATCGCGGCGATGATCAATGACGCGATCGACCGCAAGGCGGCGCGTGAGCATCTGCCCAAGGGTGCGCCCGATGCCGATGCCCCGCTCGCCGGCCGCGTGCTGGCGCTGGTGTTCGAGAAGAACTCGACCCGCACCCGCGTCAGCTTCGACATCGCCATGCGTCAGCTCGGCGGGAGCGTGCTGATCCTCGATTCGGGTTCAAGCCAGCTCGGGCGCGGGGAGAGCATTGCCGACACTGCGCGGGTGCTGAGCCGGATGGTCGACGGGATCATGCTGCGCACCGATGATCACGCCAAGATCGAGGAAATGGCGCGCCATGCCAGCGTGCCGGTCATCAACGGGCTGACCGACCAGTCGCATCCCTGCCAGATCGTCGCCGATCTGCTCACCGTGATCGAGCATGGCAAGGCGCTGCCCGGGCTGGAGCTGGCGTGGTTCGGGGATGGCAACAATGTGCTGCACTCGATCCTCGAGGCGGCGGGGCTGTTCAAGTTCAACGTCCGCGTGGCGGTTCCTGCGGGATATGAACCCGATCCGGCCTTCGTCGAACTGGCGCGTGCGGGCGGGGCCACGGTCACGCTGACACAGGATGCCCATGCCGCGGCGACGGGCGCGGATGTGATTGTCACCGACACCTGGATCTCGATGGGTCAGGCCCATGCCGAGGCCAAGCTGGCGGCGATGGCGCCCTATCAGGTCAATGCCGATCTGATGGCGCTGGCCAAGCCCGATGCGGTCTTCCTCCACTGCTTGCCCGCGCACGTGGGCGAGGAAGTGAGCGAAGAGGTGTTCGAAGGCCCGCAATCGGTGGTGTTCGACGAGGCCGAGAACCGCATCCACGCGCAGAAATCGGTGCTGCTGTGGAGCTTCGGACTGCTTGGCAACTGAGCCCTTCCGGCGATCTTGATCGCCGGGGGGCTTTCCCCTTCTGCCAACAATCCCCATATGGCCGGCCATGGCTGATATGACCGAAACCTTCGCCGACCAGATCATGGGCTTCACCCTGCCCGGACGCAATGCGCGCGGGCGCGCGGTGCGGCTCGAAGGCGTGCTGGATGAAGTGCTGTCGGCGCATGATTATCCCGCACCGATCACGCATCTGCTGAGCGAGGCGCTGGTGCTCGGTGCGCTGATGGGCGGGCTGCTCAAGGGCGAGCACGCGCAGATGACGATGCAGGCGCAGACCAATGGCGGGATCGTCAGCTTGCTGGTGTGCGATTATCGTGCAGGCGCAGTGCGCGGCTATTGCGATTTCGATACCGAACGCCTGGCACGGCTCGGCGCCAATCCGTCACTCTCGGCGCTGTTCGGGGAGGGGTATCTCGCGATCACCTTCGAAACCGAAGGGCAGCAGCGTTACCAGGGCATCGTGCCGCTGGAAGGCGACAGTCTGGCGGAGGCCTGCGAGGTCTATTTCAGCCAGTCGGAGCAGATCCCGACGCTGATCCGGGTCGCCAGCCGCGCCGGGGCAAAGGGCCGCGCGGCAGCGGGCCTGCTGGTGCAGCATCTTCCCGATGGCGAGGAAGGGCGCGAGCGGCTGCACGTCCGGATGGACCACCCCGATTGGGAGCACGTGGCGATCATGGCTGGTTCGATCAGCCATGATGAACTGCTCGACACAGGCCTGTCGCTGGAAGCGATCGCCTGGCGCTTGTTCCATGAGGAAGAGGAAGTGCGGGTGCAGTCCGGTGCCGGGCTCACGCGCGGCTGCCGCTGTAGTGCGGAGCACTATGCCACGATCATCGCGCGCTTTCCGCCCGAAGAGCAGGCAGCGATGCGCAATGAAGACGGCGTTGTCGTGGTCGATTGCGCCTTCTGTTCGAAGTTGTTCGAGCTTGCGCTCTAGCGCTTCGTCGAAAAGCGCAGGGCCAGACCTGATGTCTGACCAGAATATGCAAGCCAGCCTGCCCAAAAGCGGGCAAGAGTGAGGCCATGAACAGGCTTTCCAACCGTCAATTCCGGCTGCTGGGACTTTGCGCGCTTGCTGCGGCGGCTGCCCTGGGTGTTGCCATCCCGGCAGTGGCGCAAGGCAATGGGCTCGCGATGCTCGCGACGCTGGCGAAGGGCGAATGGACGATCAAGTTCCGGGACGGCAGCCCTGATCGCAAGATCTGCCTGCGCAGCGGGCAGGAACTGATCCAGCTTCGCCACCGCGAGGCCGGATGCAACCAGTTCGTGGTCGAGGACGGCGTGGCCAAGGTCACCGTGCAATATACCTGTCAGGGCAACGGCTACGCCCGTACCAGCATCCGGCGCGAGACACCGGCACTGGTGCAGCTTGAAAGCCAGGGGATTCAGGGCGGGATGCCGTTCCAACTGCTCGCCGAGGGGCGCCGCACCGGCCCGTGCTGAGGCGGACCGATTGCCTTTGACGGCCAGCGTGATAGGGGCGCGGTATGTCTTCCGACGCGCCCGCCCAGACAGCCCCCATCGCAGTCGTCCTCCTGTCCGGAGGGCTGGATTCGATGGTGACGGCTGCACTTGCGAAAGAGCAGGGCTTTGCTGTCCATGCCTTGAGCGTCGACTATGGGCAGCGCCATCGGCTCGAACTCGAGTCCGCGCAGCGGATCGCCGCAAGGCTGGGGCTGGCGCGCCATACGGTGATCGCGCTCGATCTGCGGGCCTTTGGCGGATCGGCGCTGACCGATGCGATCGAAGTTCCGAAATCGGGTGTGGGTGACGATATCCCCGTCACCTATGTTCCCGCGCGCAATCTCGTTTTCCTTGCGCTGACGACGGCCTGCGCCGAGGCTGCGGGCGCAAGGGATGTCTTCATCGGAGTGAATGCGCTGGACTACTCCGGCTATCCCGATTGCCGTCCGGAATTCATCGCGAGTTTCGCGGAAACGGCGCGGCTGGGGACCAAGGCCGGCGTCGAGGGTGCGCCCTTCACGATCCACGCGCCGCTTCAGCACATGACCAAGGCCGATATCGCGCGGGAATGCGCGCGGCTGCGTCTGGACCCGGCATGGAGCTGGTCGTGCTACGATCCGACAGCTGACGGGATGGCCTGCGGGCTGTGCGATTCCTGCCGCTTGCGGAAAAAGGGATTTGCCGGAGCCGGAATTGTCGATAGCACCGCGTACAAGGCCTGAGCGTAGCTATCAGCGCGCTGCCGGGCCGGACATCCGGAGAGGGGATCTTTCTTGAGCGATGAAGCGACGGCGGCGCAAGGCCGCAGCGATCAGAGCGCGTCGGCTTACAGCTGGTATGCCCTTGGTGTTCTGGTTGTGGTTTACATCCTCAACTTCATCGACCGGCAAATCCTCTCGATCCTCGCGGTCGACATCAAGCGCGATCTCGGGCTGACCGACGGCCAACTGGGCTTCCTCGGCGGTGCGGCCTTTGCGGTCTTCTACGCCTTGTTCGGCGTGCCGTTGGGCCGGCTGGCGGACCGCTGGCATCGTGTACGCCTGCTCACGATCGGTCTGGTTCTCTGGTCGACCATGACGGCATTTTCCGGATTGGCACGCAACTACCTCACCCTGTCGCTCGCGCGGATGGGGGTGGGTGTCGGTGAGGCAACGGCCAGCCCGACGGCCTATTCGCTGATCTCGGATTACTTTCCGGCGCGCCAACGAGGGACCGCTTTGGCGATCTATTCCTCGGGCCTCTATATCGGCGGCGGGGTTTCGCTCCTGATCGGCGCCAAGATATCGAAGGTCTGGGATGCAGCCTACCCGGCAGGTGGAATGGGCGGGCTGGTAGGATGGCAGGCTGCGTTTCTCGCGGTTGGCTTGCCCGGAGTATTGCTGGCGGCTTGGGTCGCGTCCCTGCGTGAGCCTGAAAGACTGCCTGATCAGGAAGCGGGCCAGCGCCATCCGCTGCGCGACTTCTTTGTCGATCTGTCGATGCTGTTGCCGCCCTTCACCCTTCTCCATGCGATGAAGCGGGGGGCTATGGCGGTGATGATCAACTTGGCCATGGCGGCAGCGATGATCGCTCTGGCACTGGTCATGATCCGGCTGACCGGCAATTTGCCGCAGTGGTCGGCAATGACCTTCGGCTACTATGCCGTGTTTTCGTGGGCGGCGACGCTCCGGCGACATGATCCGGCGACCTTCCAGCTGATCTGGGGCACGCCTGCGTTCATCTGCACGGCTCTGGGCTATGGGCTTGTCTCGCTCGGAGCCTATGCGCTGGCGTTCTGGTCCGCCCCATATGCGGAGACGGTCCTCAAATTGCCGAAGGACGAGCTCGCATTCGTGCTTGGCGGAAGCGGCGCTTTGTCAGGCTTTTTGGGCGTTATCTTTGGCGGTCGGATGTCCGACTGGCTCAGAGGGCGTAATCCGTCCGGCCGGATACTTGTCGTGATGTTCGGCATTCTTGCCCCGATCATTCCGATCTGGGTCGGCTTCACGACCGATAGCCCGGTCTTGTTCTACGCGATGAATTTCCTCGCGGGCATGTTCGCGGCGACGGCGCTGGGAGCGGCTGCGGCGACGACGCAGGATCTGGTACTACCGCGCATGCGCGGCACCGCGACTGCTTCGTTTTTCCTTGCCACCACATTGGTCGGCCTGGCGATCGGCCCCTATATGGTGGGCCAGATTTCCGATCTCACGGGAAGTATGCGGATCGGCGTGCTGTCGCTGATCGGTGTCGCACCGATCTCCCTCGCTCTGCTGATCTATGCCTATCGCGCCCTTCCCAAAGCCGAGGCAACGATCGCCGAGCGCGCCCGCATTGCAGCGGGCACTGCTGCTTGATCCTCTATAGTTGAGGGAACTGCCTTACCGGCTGCGGACAGTTGCCGATCCGCAGCCATATCCGCTCGGCATGAGGCGGTTCCTGACGGGGCTGCGGGACAGTTCAGACCAACGTGGTGAGCCATTGGCTCGTCGAGGCGCGCGTCAGGGTTTCGTGGGCGCTTTGATTGAACCAGAGCCTGATTCTCTGGCGGATTGATAGCCGCAGCGCTCGCGCGGGCTGACAGGCTGGACCAGCCAACTGGCCATTCTTGAGCATCTGATGGGCAACAAAAAAGGGGCCGGATTGCTCCGGCCCCTTCATGTTCCCTTGGAAGGGTGACTTACATGCCCGAACCCGGACCGTAGGTCACTTCAACGCGACGGTTCTGCGCTTCACGCACGCCGTCCGCAGTCGGGACGCGCGGCTGCGATTCGCCGAAGCCCTGGCTGCTGATGCGACCATCGGGGATACCGCGACCGCTCAGGTAGCTGCGCACCGAAGAGTTACGACGCTCGGCAAGGCCGACGTTGTACTTCACGGTACCGGCGCGGTCGGTGTGACCGGCAAGCATCACGCTGGCGGCGCCGCAGTTTGCGTAGGCGGTGACAGCGTTGTTGAGGATGGTCGCAGCTTCCGCAGTGATGTCCGACTTATCGAAGTCGAAGAAAACAATGTACGGACCCGTGTTGCACGGCGCCTTCGGCGGCGGGGGCGGGGGCGGCGGCGGGGGCGGC
>CAIZNH010000023.1 GCA_903934325.1 uncultured Alphaproteobacteria bacterium
TCCCACCCTGTGCCAGCACGATCTCCGCTTCACGCAGCTTGCCGATGATTTCTTCCGGCTTGTGCTTCCTCGCCATTCCATTCCTCCTTCGTGACCAATTCTAAAATAGAAATTGGGCCACTCAGAAGGGGGCAGATCAGACTTTCCATGAAAATGACGTCGATCGCGGTCACAGCGGCGCTTCTGGGCGCGTTTGTGCCGGCCAGCAGTGTTGCCGCGCATGATGCGCCCGAGCACCGGATGGAGGAAATGCGCGTCGCCGCGATGCGCGAGGCGACGCTCGCCTTCCTCGCCAGCCTTGATGATGCCGGTCGCGCGAAGGCGTCCGCCGCGCTCGGCGACAATGATCGCCGCACCGCGTGGTCGAACCTGCCGGCCAGCATGGCCCCGCGATCGGGGTTGACCGTCGCCGAGATGAATGTCGATCAGCGCAAGGCTCTGCACGCGATGCTGGCGGCGGCTTTCTCCAGTCAGGGCTACCTCAAGACCGTCACCTCAATGTGGCACGAGGATGTGCTGCACGAGATTGCGGGCAAGGGGCTGGCGGCCCTGCCTGACGGTGATCCGCGCAAGGTGCGGGGCATGGCCTTCATCCCCAACTACGACAGCGAGAAATTTTACGTCACCGTGTTCGGGGACCCGAAGGGCAAGGACTGGGGCTGGATGATGACCGGCCACCACTATGCGGCGAACTTCACTGTGGCCGATGGCAAGATCGCTTTCACTCCGCTGTTCCTCGGCGCCAATCCGCAGACCGTGCCCGAGGGGCGCTATGCCGGGTGGCGCATCCTCCAGCACGAGGCGGACCGCGCCTTTTCGCTGATGGGCGCGCTCAGCCCGGCGCAGATGAAGCAGGCGGTGATCGCCGATGCGGTCGACAATGCGGTGTTCGCGGGCAAGGGCCGGCAGGACCGCGCGGGCAAGCCCCGGGGCATTGCCGCTTCCGCACTCGATCCGGTGCAGCGCCAGCTGCTGATCGCGGTGATCGACGAATATCTCGGCGATGCGTCTGATGAAGCCGCAGCCCGCCAGCGTGCGGCGATTGCCAAGGACGGGCCGGACACACTCCACTTCGCCTTGTGGGGGCCGACCGGCGATCCTAGGGCGCGCTACATGTTCCGTGTCGAGGGGCCGTCGATCATCATCGACTATGTGCGCGAAGGCTCGCCCGATGGCGGCTTCAATCACGTCCACTCGATCGCGCGCGATCCTGCCAATGATTACGGCGCGGGCTGGCTGGCCCAGCATTACACCGAAGCCCATCAGGACTAGCGAAAAAACCCTGCCCCCCATCAAACCTGCGGGTGACTTGGGCAATATTGTGTGGTGTCAGGGGCACCACGCAACGGCCCCGCCAGCAAGGATACAGGACCCATGAATTTCGAACTCTCTCACGAACACGCCATGCTTAAGGAGCTGGTCGGCAAATTCGTGAAAGACCAGCTGATGCCCTACGAAGCCGCAGTGATCGCGCGCGAGAAAATCGGGCAGGGCACCTATCTCACCCCCGAGGAGACCGCCAAGGTCGATGCGGTCAGCCGCGAGCTGGGGCTGTGGGGCCTTGATGCGCCGGAGGAAGTGGGCGGCATGAACCTGCCGATGGTGGCGATGGTGGGCGTCTCCGAGGAGCTGGGCAAGACCGTGGTGCCCTACTACCTGCCGCCTGACAGCCCCAACCTGCGCATGCTGATGGTCGCCGCCGACGAGCGCCAGCGCGTCGCCTATCTCGAACCCTATGTGCGCGGCGAGACGATCAGCGCGATCGGCATTTCCGAACCCGGCGCGGGTGCGGATCCGCAGGGGATGAAGACCACCGCAGTGCAGGACGGTGATGACTGGGTCATCAACGGCCGCAAGATCTGGATCACCAAGGGCGCCGAGGCCGATTTCACCATCCTCATGGCGGTAACCGACAAGAACCCCAATGGCAGGAACGGCATGTCTGCCTTCCTCGTCGATCGCGATACGCCGGGCTTCAACGTCACCCGCAAGATCCCGATGATCGACGGCACCGCAACCTATGAAATCGCGCTCGACGATTGCCGGGTGCCGGGCTGGAAGCTGCTGGGAACACGCGGTCAGGGCTTTGCGCCGATGCAGGTGCGGCTGGGTACGCGGCGGATCGAGATGGCCTCGTGGTCGATCGGCATGGCGCAGCGCGCGCTGGAGATGATGATCGACTATGCGCCGCAGCGCACGACTTTCGGCAAGCCCCTGTCAGCGCGCCAGAGCGTGCAGAACTGGATCAGCGATGCCGCGACCAAGATCCATGCCATGCGCCTGATGACCTATGACTGCGCCTGGAAGATCGACGAGGGCCGCGACACCCGCAGCGAGATTTCGATGATCAAGAGCTTCTGCACCGAAAGTGCCTACGAGATCGTCGATCACGCGATGCAGCTGTTCGGCGGCATGGGGATGACACGCGAACTGCCGCTCTATCTTATGTCGAACAAGCTGCGCACGATGCGCATCTATGACGGGCCGAGCGAGATCCACAACTGGGTGGTCGCGCGCAACCTGCTGGGCACTTACGAATAGGCGAAACCTAGGGCTGGCGCTGCTTGTGCTTGTGAGGGCGACCCCCACCACCGGCGCCGCCGCCCTTCTTGCCGCCCCACGGCTTGGCCGCCCCGCCGCCGGGCGCAGCCGCGCCTGACGGGCCGTTCGGCTTCCGTGCAAAGCTCTTGGCCTTGACGAAGGGCTTGGCATCATTGCTGCGCGAGGGGCGCAGGTGGCGGTTGCTGCGCGCCGCTTCGCGCGGGCCGGTGTCCGACTTTTCGATCACCGGCGAATCCTCCTCGCCCTCGCTCATGCCGGTGCGTGCGGCGGCATCGGCGAACTTCGCTGCGATGGTGCGGGGGATCTGGAAATAGGTCTCGTTCTGGCCGATGCGGATCGCGCCGATTTCCGAACGGGTGACATGGCCGCGGCGGCAGATGAGCGGCAGAATCCAGCGCGGATCGGCATTGTGGCGGCGGCCGATATCCATGCGGAACCACACCGTGTCCTCGAAACCGGGGCGGTGGCGTTCGGCCTGGTTTTCGGCGCGGGCCTGGGGGCTGTTTGCGACCAGCTCTTCCGGCTCGGGCAGGCTCGCGCGGTGGGCGTGGACCAGCATTGCAGCGATATCTTCCGCGCTGCGTTCGGCCAGCAGGCGGGCGGCGAGATCGCGGTCAGCCTCGTCGATCGTGGCGGGCGCGAGCAGCTTTTCGAGCAGGCGCTCGCGGTCGCGCTCGAGGATTGCCTCGCGCTCGGGCACGTCGCACCATTCGGCATTGATCTGCGCCTGACGCAGCATGCCTTCAACGCGGCGGCGGCGCGAGAAGGGCACCATCAGCACCGCAATCCCCTTGCGCCCGGCGCGCCCCGTGCGGCCCGAACGGTGCTGCAAGGTTTCGGCATCGCGCGGCAGCTCGACATGGACGACGAGGCTGAGCGACGGCAGGTCGATCCCGCGCGCGGCGACATCGGTCGCGACGCAAACGCGCGCGCGGCGATCGCGCAGGGCTTGCAGCGCGTGGTTGCGTTCTGACTGCGAATGCTCGCCCGACAGCGCGACCACGGCAAAGCCGCGCTCCTGCAGGATCGCATGGAGATGGCGCACCTTTTCGCGGGTGGCGCAGAACAGGATCGCGGTTTCCGCCTCGTGGAAGCGCAACAGGTTGACCACTGCGTTCTCGATTTCGGTCGGGGAGACAGTGACCGCCTGATAGGCGATATCGCCGTGCCCGCGCCCTTCGGCGATGGTGGCGATGCGCAGCGCCTCGTGCTGGTAGCGGCGGGCGAGCGCCTCGATCGGGCGCGGCATGGTGGCCGAGAACAGCAGGGTGCGGCGGGTTTCGGGCGTGGCATCGAGGATCGCCTCGAGCTCCTCGCGAAAGCCCATGTCGAGCATTTCGTCGGCTTCATCGAGCACCACCGCGGCCAGACCCGACAGGTCGAGCGCGCCGCGCTCGAGGTGGTCGCGCAGACGGCCCGGGGTGCCGACGACAATGGTCGGGCCAAAGGACAGCGCCTTGCGCTCGGCCGAGGGGTTCATCCCGCCAACACAGGTCGCGATGCGCGCACCGGCTGTGCCATAGAGCCATTCAAGCTCGCGGCTCACTTGCAGCGCCAACTCGCGCGTCGGCGTGATCACCAGCGCGCGCGGGGTGCGCGAGGGGATCACACGCTCGCCGCCTTCGAGCAGTTCGGCGGCCATCGCGAGACCGAAGGCGACGGTCTTGCCCGAACCGGTCTGGGCCGAGACCAGGAGATCGCGTCCGGCGGCCTCGGGGCGCAGCACCTCGGCCTGAACAGGCGTGGCGGCGGCATAACCGCGCGCGGCAAGGGCAGCTTCGAGCGGGGCGGGAAGAGCGGGGAAAGTCATGGGAGTTTGAACTCGATCAATGCAGCACGCGGCGTGCGGCGCGACGAACGCGGCTGTCGGGGCAGGGCATCCGGCAAAAGGGCGCGGAGCCGCAGGGGCTGCGCGTTAACGAGCCGGGCCCTTACGCGAAAACGCCGCAATGCGCTTGCGAAAAATGCAGCGGCACCATTTGCGCGCAGGCCGGAAGGTGCCAGAACGATGGCCGAGAGAGGGAGATACGCCATGAGTGTGACGGATGCGGTGCTGGCCGCAGCCAAATTACAGGTCGAAGCGGCTGTGGCTGATGCAGGCTTGCGACCTGAAATCGCGGGTTTCTTCGATCCGGCGACCTTCACCGTCACCTATGTTGTGCATGATCCTGCGAGCGGGCAAGCGGCGATCATCGATTCGGTGCTCGATTTCGATCCGAGCTCCGGCCGCACGAAAACCGCCTCCGCCGATGCGGTGATTGCCCATGTACGCGCTCATGATCTCAAGGTGGCATGGCTGCTCGAAACCCATGCCCACGCCGATCACTTCTCCGCCGCGCCCTATCTCAAGGAGCAGCTCGGCGGGCAAATCGCGATCGGCGAGCACATCATGCAGGTCCAGCAGGTGTTCGGGAAGCTGTTCAATGCGGGCGGCGCCTTTGCCACCGATGGTTCGCAGTTCGATCACCTGTTCCGCGACGGCGACAGCTTCACCATCGGCACCCTGCCGGTCACGGTGATGCACGTCCCCGGCCATACGCCCGCCTGCATCGCCTATGTCGTGGGCGAGGCGGTGTTCGTGGGCGATACCATGTTCATGCCCGACTATGGCTCGGCCCGCGCGGACTTTCCCGGCGGGGACGCGCGCACGCTGTTCCGCTCGCTGCGCCGCATTCTCGCCCTGCCGGAGGCAACGCGGCTGTTCATGTGCCACGACTATCTGCCTGCGGGCCGCAGCGAATATGTGTGGGAGACCACCGTCGCGGCCGAGCGGGCGGGCAATATCCACGCCCATGACGGCATCAGCGAGGACGAATTCGTCGCCATGCGCGAAGCGCGCGATGCGACGCTCGATATGCCGCGCCTGATCCTGCCGTCGGTGCAGGTCAATATGCGCGCAGGCCACCTGCCACCGCCCGATGACAATGGCATCGTCTACCTCAAGCTGCCGGTGAACGCGGTATGAGCCTGCTCGCAATGTCACTCCCGGGCTTTCCCGAGGCCGCGCCGATGGCGGGGCTGGGCGGGGGGCTGTTGATCGGTTTTGCTGCGGCGCTGATGCTGATCGGGGCCGGGCGCATTGCCGGGGTTTCAGGCATTGCCGGGCGCGCCTTCGGGCTGGCGGCGAGCGCCATGCCGGTGAGCGGGGCCTGGGCGTTCCTGATCGGCCTGCCCCTTGGCGCGCTGATCGTGACGCGGGCCGCCGACATGCCTGCGCCCACCTTTGCCGGGCCGGTGACGCTGGTGATTGCCGGGCTGATCGTCGGCATCGGCACGCGGCTCGGCAGCGGCTGCACCAGCGGCCACGGGGTGTGCGGGATGAGCCGCCTCTCCCCGCGCTCGCTGGTCGCCACGGCGACCTTCATGGTGACGGGCTTTGCCACTGTTGCGGTGATGAACGCGCTGGGGCTGGAGGTGCTGCCATGATCCGCAAGGTGCTGGTCCCGCTGGCCTCGGGCACGATCTTCGGCGGCGGTCTGGCGCTGGGCGGGATGACCGATCCGGCGCGGGTGCGCGGGTTTCTCGATCTGCTGGGCGCATGGGACCCGACGCTCGCCTTCGTGATGGGCGGAGCGGTGCTGGTGATGGCGCTCGCCTGGGCGTTGCAACGGCGGATGCTGCGTCCGGTCTTTGCCGAGGATTTCGCGCTTCCCGCCACCCGCGACATCACCGCAAGGCTGATCGGCGGATCGGCGCTGTTCGGGATCGGCTGGGGGATTGCCGGCCTGTGCCCGGGGCCGGGCTTTGCCGCCCTCGCAATCGCCCCGGGCTCTGCGGCGATCTTCGTGGGCGCGATGCTGGCGGGAATGCTGCTGGTCCGGCTGACCGAGGGATGAGCCGGTGATCGACACGCTCCACCTTGCGCTGGGCGGATTGTCGGGCGTGCTGGTCGGCTTCACGCTCGGCCTTGTGGGCGGGGGCGGATCGATCCTTGCGGTGCCGCTGATGGTCTATCTGGTGGGCGTCGAGAACCCCCATGTCGCGATCGGCACCAGCGCGCTGGCGGTGGCGGCCAATGCCGCGACCGGCCTGTTCCAGCATGCCCGCGCAGGCGATGTGCGGTGGCGCTGCGGGCTGATGTACGCAACCTTCGGCGTGGTCGGCGCGCTGGGCGGTTCGACCCTCGGCAAGAGCTTTGACGGACAGCAATTGCTGTTCCTGTTTGCGCTGCTGATGCTGGTGGTGGGCGGGCTGATGCTGCGCAGCCGCAAGGCGGAAGGCGACCCCGATGTGCGGCTCAATCGCGAAAATGCCCCGCGCCTCATGGCCTTTGGTTTCGGCACCGGCGCATTCAGCGGCTTCTTCGGGATTGGCGGCGGGTTCCTGATCGTCCCGGGACTGATCGCCTCGACCGACATGATGTTGATCAATGCGGTGGGCACCAGTCTGGTTGCGGTCACGGCCTTCGGGCTTGCCACGGCGGGCAATTATGCGGTGTCGGGACTGGTCGACTGGCTGCTGGCCGGGGTGTTCATCGCGGGCGGGGTGGCTGGCGGGCTGGCCGGTACGCGGCTGTCGCACCGCCTTTCGGCGGGCGGGCAGCTCAAGACCATCTTCGCGCTGCTGATCTTCGTGGTGGCCTTCTACATGCTCTACAAGAGCGGGCAGGCGCTCTGGGGCTGAGGGATGCAACCCTTTCGGCTTCAAACCGTATATCCCATGCAGCCTTTGCATTTGATCGCTGCGGCCACGGGATTACGCCGGAATCATGTTTGACAACCTCGACGCCCTGCTGCTCGCGCGGATCCAGTTTGCCTTCACGGTGAGCTTCCATTTCTTCTTCCCGGCCTTCTCGATCGGGCTGGCGAGCTACCTGATGGTGCTCGAAGGCCTGTGGCTGAAGACGGGCAAGAGCGTCTATCTCGACCTGTTCAAATACTGGCTGAAGATCTTCGCCATCGCCTTTGCCATGGGCGTCGTCTCGGGGATCGTGATGAGCTACCAGTTCGGCACCAACTGGTCGGTGTTCTCGGACAAGGCAGGCCCCGTGATCGGCCCGCTGATGGCCTATGAGGTGCTGACCGCCTTCTTCCTTGAGGCGGGTTTCCTTGGCGTGATGCTGTTCGGGATGGAGAAGGTTGGCAGGAAGCTGCACTTCGCCGCGACGCTGATGGTGGCGCTGGGCACCTTTGTTTCGGCCTTCTGGATCCTCAGCGTGAACAGCTGGATGCAGACGCCGACCGGCTATTTCGTTGGCGCGAATGGCCAGTTCATGCCGGGCGAGAGCTGGATGGAGATCATCTTCAATCCGAGCTTCCCATATCGCCTCGTCCACACGGTGATGGCGGCCTACCTCACCACCGCCTTCGTGGTGGGAGCCGTCGGCGCGTGGCACCTGCTCAAGGACCGCGCCAACCCCCATGCGCGAACAATGTTCTCGATGGCGATGTGGATGGCGGCGATCGTCACCCCGGCGCAGATCTTTGCGGGCGACATGCATGGCCTCAACACGCTGGAGCACCAGCCCGCCAAGGTGATGGCGATGGAAGGGCATTATCAGAGCCACCCCGAAGGCGCGCCGCTGATCCTGTTCGGCATCCCTGACAGCGAGGCGAAGACGGTGCGCTATGCGATCGAGATTCCCAAGGCGTCCTCCTTCATTCTGAAGCACGACTGGAACGCGCCGCTCGCGGGGCTCGACACCATTCCCGACGATCAGGAGCCGCCGGTCGGCACCGTGTTCTGGAGCTTCCGCATCATGGTTGGCATCGGCTTTGCGATGCTGGGGATCGGGCTGTGGAGCCTGTGGGGCAGGGTGCGCGGGGGGCTTTACGACATGCCTTGGCTCCACCGCGCTGCCGTCTTGATGGGGCCTTCGGGGTTCGCCGCCGTGCTCGCCGGATGGATCACCACCGAAGTCGGCCGCCAGCCTTTCGTGATCTACGGCGTGCTCAGGACAGCTGACGCGGCCAGCCCGCTCGACGCGCCTGCCGTGGCAGCCTCGCTGCTGGCTTTCATCCTCGTCTACTTCACCGTCTTCGGGATCGGCGTGTGGTATATCCTCAAGCTCATGGGCAAGGCGCCGCACGCGGGCGAATATGGCGTGAAGCGCGGGGACACCGGGCCGATCCGCACTGCCGGGATCACCCCGGGGCCGACCCAGAACCCGGGCGGCGAGGAGACGCTTCCGACCCACGCTCCCGATGAGAAGGAGCCGGTGTGATGGATCTCACCGTCATCTGGGCCTTTATCATTGCCTTTGCCGTCTTCGCCTATGTGGTGATGGACGGGTTCGATCTCGGCATCGGCATCCTCTTCCCTACGTTCGCTGCCGGGCGCGAGCGCGACCGGGCGATGAACTCGATCGCGCCGGTGTGGGACGGCAACGAGACCTGGCTGGTGCTGGGCGGAGGCGGGCTGTTTGCCGCATTTCCGCTCGCCTACGCGGTGATCCTGCCGGCGACCTATCCGCTGATCATCGCGATGCTGCTGGGCCTCGTGTTTCGGGGGGTGGCCTTTGAATATCGCTGGCGCGATCCGGGGCACCAGAAGTTCTGGGACCTCGCCTTCACCGGCGGCTCTTTCGTCGCCGCATTGGCGCAGGGGATGACCTTGGGCGCGCTGCTGCAGGGGATCGACGTCGTGGGCCGCGCCTATGCCGGCAGCTGGTGGGACTGGCTCACACCCTACACCCTCCTCACCGGGCTCGGCACGGTTGCGGGCTATGCGCTGCTGGGGAGCACGTGGCTGATCTGGAAGCTCGACGGCGCAGAGCAGGACCATGCAAGGAAGCTCGCGATCCGCTGGGGCGCGGCGACCATTGTGCTGATGGGCGCTGTGAGCGTCTATAACATCCTGCTCAACGCCGATTACGCCGAACGCTGGCTGTCCGCGCCCGAGATCTACTGGGTCGCACCGGTACCGATCCTCACCGCGATTGTCGCGCTCTCGATGCTGCGTGCGATTCTGACGGCGCGCAACTCCAAGCCTTTCTGGCTCGGCATCGCGCTGTTCTTCCTCGGCATGAGCGGGCTGGGGGTGACGATCTGGCCCTATGCCGTGCCCGAGGCGCTGACGATCTGGGAAGCGGCCGCGCCCTATCGCAGCCAAGCCTTCATGCTGGTGGGCGTGGCGCTCACTCTGCCGCTGATCATCGCCTATACGGCCTGGGCCTATTGGGTGTTCAGAGGCAAGGTTGCGGATGAGGGGTATCATTGATGTCCTCAAGTAGCGCAGCGGTAGGACCCAAATAATGCTCGCGCCGCCCGAACAGCCGCCTGAAGGCCCCTTGTGGCAGCGCATCTGCTGGATGGCGGGCATCTGGGCGGCGAGTGTCGCGGTGCTGGGCGCGGTGGCCTGGATCATCCGCCTGTGGATCGCGCCATGAGCGGTGTGAAGGTCTGGTATGACGGCGCCTGTCCGCTGTGCCTGCGCGAAATTGCGCTGATGCGTCGGCTCGACAAGCGGGGGCGGATCACCTTCATCGATGTCGCGGCTGGCGCAGACCCATCCTGCCCCATTGACCGCGCGACGTTGCTGGCGCGCTTCCATGCCGAGGAGGACGGAGTGGTGCATGATGGCGCGGCGGCCTTTGCCGCGATGTGGCGCGCGATCCCGGTGCTGCGGCCGCTGGGCCTTGCAGCGCGCTCGCCGGCGGTGCTGCGGGTGCTGGAGGCAGCCTATCTGCGCTTCCTGCGCCTTCGCCCGCGCCTGCAACGCCTGTTCACCTGAAAAACCTCTTGCCCCGGCCAAGCTGATGGCCCCAATCTCCCGGCCAATAAGTATCGCGCCGAAAAGTGGGAACCGGTTTTCGGCTTCAAGCGATGCGACCAAAAAAACCGGGAGAGACCACAGGCCATGAGCAATTTCGGCGGCATGCAGAACGAGATCTACAATGCGGGGCTGCGCGGCATCCTGCCGACCTTCCCGGTCGATTTCGCCACCCTCGAAAAGCGCGCGCATCAGGCCTTGGGGCCGAGCCTCACCAACTATGTCGCGGGTGGTTGCGGGGACGAGCATACGCAGGACCAGAACGCCGCCGCCTTCCACCACTGGGGCATGGTGCCGCGCATGATGGTGGATTGCGCGACCCGCGACCTGTCGATCGAGCTGTTCGGCCACCGCTATCCCACGCCGCTGTTCATGGCCCCCATCGGCCTCAACGGCGAAGCCTCGCAGGATCGCCACGGCGACATGGCCGCCGCGCGCGCTTCTGCGCTCACCGGCGTTCCCTTCTGCGCCTCGACGCTGGCCAATGATCCGCTGGAGGATGTGAAGGCGGCCTGCGGGGAAACGCCAGCGTGGTTCCAGCTCTACACGCCCAAGAACAAGGACCTCGCCACGAGCCTGATCCGCCGTGCCGAGGAGGCCGGCTACAAGGCGCTGGTGGTGACGCTCGATACCTGGGTGACCGGCTGGCGGCCGCGCGATCTCAACGCGTCGAACTTCCCGCAGCTGCGGGGCAAGGTGCTCCAGAACTACTTCACCGATCCCGTGTTCCGCTCGCTGCTGGCCAAGCCCCCTGAGGAGGATCCGGCCGCCGCGATCTTCACCTGGGCGGCGACTTTCGGTCAGGTGCTGACGTGGGAGGACATGGCGTGGTTCAAGTCCGTCACCAAGCTGCCCATCGTATTGAAGGGCATCTGCCACCCCGATGATGCGCGCCGCGCGGTCGATAGCGGGGCGGACGCGGTCTATTGTTCGAACCACGGCGGGCGGCAGGCCAATGGCGGGATCGCGACCATCGATCTGCTCGAAGATGTGGTGGCGGCGAGCGGCGATACGCCCGTGCTGTTCGACAGCGGGGTGCGATCAGGCACGGATGCAGTGAAGGCACTGGCGATGGGTGCGCGTGCGGTCGGCGTGGGGCGGCCCTATACCTACGGGCTGGCTCTGGGCGGGGCCGAGGGAGCCGCGTGGGTGCTGCGCTCGATCCTTGCCGAGGCGGATCTTTTGATGGCCGTTAACGGCTATCCCACGCTCGCCGATGTGCGGGTCGCGGGGGTGCGGCGGACGGATCGCTAGGTTTCCCGATCCGCAAGGGCGTTAACCAAAATCAATATGGGTTTTCCACAGGATTGCTGTTGGCGTGCAAGGCACAACAAAACAGCGATTCGGGGACGTATTCCATGGCAAGACCGACTATCTGGTCCAGCGGGCCAGATCCCATGCGCCGTACTGTCTGCATACAGGACGAGCATTCGCGCCGCGCGCGCTATGGTCGGATCCAGCCGATGGAAAGCCGCTCCTCGCTGCTCGGTCGGATTGTCCGCCTCAAGCCCTGAGCGGCTAGCCCCCGGCCTTCGCCAGCATCACCAGCTTGGTATCGGTGAAGGCGAGATAGCCTTCCTCGCCGCCTTCCGATCCGAAGCCGCTGTCGCCCACCCCGCCGAAGGGGGTTTCGGGCGATGACACGATCAGCTGGTTGATCCCCACCATCCCGGCCCGCAGCGCTTGCCCAAGGTAATGCGCCTCGTCGAGATCGCCGCTGAAGGCATAGGCCGCAAGGCCGTAGCGCAGGCTGTTGGCGATCCGCACCGCATCGGTGATGTCATCGAAGGGGACGATCCCGGCGATGGGGCCAAAGGGCTCCTCGGTCATGAAGCGGCTGTCGGGCGCGGGATTGGCGATGACAGTCGGCTCGAAGAAGAACCCGCTGCCGGCGATGGCCTTGCCGCCGGTGACCACTTCGCCGCGGTTCCCCCCGGCATCGGCCACCACCTGCTCCATCGCGGACACGCGCCGGGCGTGGGCGAGGGGGCCCATGTCGACGCTCTCGTCCGCGCCCGGATCTCCGACCTTGAGGCTCGCCGTGCGGGCAGCGAATTCGGCGACGAAATTGTCGTAGATTTCCCGCGCCACCAGAAAGCGCGTGGGCGAGACGCAGACCTGGCCTGCATTGCGGAACTTGGTGCCTGCGCACATCGCCACAGCGCGCTCGAAATCGGCGTGCTTGCTGACGATCACCGGCGCATGACCGCCCAGCTCCGGAGCAAAGCGCTTCATGTGGGAGGCTGCGAGCGCGCCCAGCTGCTTGCCGATCGCGGTCGATCCGGTGAAGCTGACCTTGCGGGTGACGGGCGAGGCGATGAGATGCTGCGACACCATCCCCGGATCGCCGGTCACAAGATTGAGCACGCCCGCCGGCAGCCCCGCATCGATGAAGCACTGCACCAGCATTTGCGCCGAGGCCGGGGTGTTCTCGGCCGGTTTGAAGATCGCGGTGCAGCCTGCCGCCAGCGCCCCCGCGATCTTCTTCGCGGGGAGGTTCACCGGGAAGTTCCACGGGGTGAGCAGCACCGCAGGGCCGATCGGCTCATGCGTCACCATCTGCGCGATCAGCTGGTTGCCGCGGGTCGGGATCAGGCGCCCGCCGCGCCGCTTGGCCTCTTCGCCGAGGAAGTGGATCACATCGACCGAGCCGGTGATCTCGCCCAGCGCCTGTGCGCGCGGCTTGCCCATTTCGGCGGTGATGACGCTGGCGATGGCGGGCGCGCGCTCGCGCAGCAGCGCGGCGGCGCGCACGAGGATCGCATGGCGCTCGGCCCCCGGTGTGCGGCTCCATGCCGGGAAGGCATCGCCCGCCGCCTTGAGCGCGGCGTCGAGCTGTGTGGCCGAGGCCTTGGGACATTGCCCGATCACCGCGCCGGTCGCCGGGTTCACCACGTCCATGCTTCCCGCCTCTCCGGCCTCGATCCATGCACCGTTGATGAGCATTTTGAGAGCGGGATAGGCGACCATCGGACATTTCCTTGCGTTTGTTCGACCTTGCGCGAACTTGAAATTTTATTGCGCTTCCTTTAGCGATGTTTGTGCAGCATCGCGAGGAGAGAATCATGCTGGTCGGCGTTCCCAAGGAAATCAAGCCGAGCGAGTTTCGCGTCGGCCTCACCCCCGAAGCGGTGCGCGAATATGTCGCCGCCGGTCACCGCGTGATCGTGGAAAGTAGCGCGGGCCTCGGCATCGACAAGTCCGATGATACCTATCGCAAGGCCGGCGCCGAGGTGGTCGATACGGCCGCCGAAGTCTTCGCCCGGGCCGAGATGGTGGTGAAGGTCAAGGAACCGCAGCCCAGCGAATGGGTGCAGCTGCGCGAAGGCCAGATCCTCTTCACCTATCTCCACCTTGCCCCCGATCCCGATCAGGCGCGCGGGCTGATGGCCTCGGGCGTCTCGGCGATTGCCTATGAAACCGTGACCGCGCCGGGCGGCGCGCTGCCGCTGCTGGCACCGATGAGCGAAGTCGCAGGACGGCTCGCGATCGAGGCCGGAGCCATGGCCCTGCGCGCCAGCAATGGCGGGCGCGGCACGCTGATGGGCGGCGTGCCCGGCGTGCTTCCGGCCCGCGTGGTGGTGCTTGGCGGCGGCGTGGTCGGCACGCAGGCGGCGCGCATGGCGGTGGGCCTTGGCGCGAGCGTCGAGATCTTCGACCGCTCGCTCCCGCGCCTGCGCCAACTCGACGAAATGTTCCAGGGCCGCGCGATCACGCGCTTTTCCACCGCCGGCACGATCGAACAGGCGGTCGCCCAGGCCGACGTGGTGATCGGCGCGGTGCTGATCCCCGGCGCGAGCGCTCCGCATCTGGTGACCCGCGCCATGCTGCCCGAGATGAAGCGGCGAGCGGTGCTGGTCGATGTCGCGATCGATCAGGGCGGGTGCTTTGAAACTTCGCACCCCACCACGCACGAAAACCCGACCTACGAGGTCGACGGGATCATCCACTATTGCGTCGCCAACATGCCCGGCGCGGTGCCGCTGACGAGCTCCTATGCGCTCAATAACGCGACCCTGCCGTTCGGCCTTGCGCTGGCGAACAAGGGTCTGAAGGCCTGCGAGGAAGACCCGCATCTGGCCCCCGGCCTCAACGTCCACGAAGGCCGGATCGTCAATGCTGCCGTCGCAGAATCACTGGGCTTTTCGGCCTGATGTTTCACGTGAAACATCGAAGATAAGGGCCCAAGTGGCACCTAACTGCCACCCAAGTGCCACCTGACTGGCACCCAAAGGGGGTCAAAAAGAGCCGGTTTTGGCCCGGATGACCCCCTGAAGCCCCCTCAGACGGCGACCACGGTCTGCTCGATCGCGCCGAAAATCGAGTGGTTGTGCGTATCGCGCATTTCGATCCGCACCGTGTCACCCGCTGCCATGAAGGGGGTGACCGGCGCGCCGCCCGCGATGGTTTCGATCATGCGGATTTCGGCGATGCAGGAATAGCCCGCGCCGCCCTCGGCCACCGGCTTGCCCGGGCCGCCATCGGCACCCTTGTTCGAAATCGTGCCGGTGCCGATCACCGTGCCTGCGCTCAGATTGCGCGTCTTGGCCGCATGCGCCACCAGCTGGGCGAGGTTGAAGGTCGCATCCACCCCTGCATTGGCGCGCCCGAAGGGCTTGCCGTTCAAGTCCACCATCAGCGGCAGGTGAATGAGGCAGTCCGCCCATGCCTCGCCCAGCTCGTCCGGCGTCACGGCGACGGGCGAGAAGGCGCTCGCGGGCTTGGACTGGAAGAAGCCGAAGCCCTTTTCCAGCTCTGCCGGAATGAGGCCGCGCAAGGACACATCATTGACCAGCATCAGCAGCTTGATGTGGCCCGCCGCTTCCTCTGCCGAAACGCCCATCGGCACATCATCGGTGATGCAGGCGATCTCGCCCTCCATGTCGCAGCCCCATGCGGGATCGCCCAGCGGGATGTCTCCGCGCGGCGGCAGGAACGCATCCGAGCCGCCCTGATACATCAGCGGATCGTGATAGAAGCTGTCGGGCACCTTGGCCCCGCGCGCCTGCCGCACCAGTTCGACATGGTTGATATAGGCGCTGCCATCGGCCCATTGGTAGGCGCGCGGCAGGGGCGAATGCGCCTGCCTTTCGTGGAACCGCTCGCACGGCACGGTCTCGTGCTCGACATCGCGGGCAAGCACCTCCAGTTCGGGGGCAATTCGGCTCCAGTCATCGAGCGCGGCCTGCAAGGTGGGCGCGATATAGCCCGCCGCGCAGCAGCGGGTGAGGTCCTTGCTGACCACCACCAGCTTGCCGTCGCGCGTGCCGTTGTTGAGGGTTGCGAGCTTCATGTGCGGTGTCCTCCCAAGACGTTGTTCTATTTTGCGTCGATCTGTTTGTCGGGGTGCGCCGCCGCAAAGGCGGGGAGCGCGAGGCAGGCGGCCTCGATGCGGGTCATGTGCGGGCTGGCGCTGAGATCATAGGCAAAGCGCCGCGCATTCGCGAGTTGCGGGATCAGCACGATCTCGAACAGGCCGGGCGCATCGCCGTGAAGGAAATCAGCCGTGCCGAGTTGCGCGAGCCGCGCCTCGATGGGATCGAGCGTGCGCTTCAGCCAGGTGCGATACCAGATGTCGATCTCGTCCTGCGTGTGGCCGAGCACGTCCTTGAGATACTTCAGCACGGGCAGATTGTTGACCGCGTGGATCTCGGTCGCGATGCCGTAGGCAAGTTCGCGCACCGTGTAGCGCGCCTCGATATCGGCGGGCAGGAAGGCGGGCGTGGGGTAGGCCTCGTCGAGCCATTCGAGCAGCGCCATCGATTGCGCGCGGTCACGCCCGTCTGCCTCCAGCATCGGCAGCGAGCCGAAGGGATTGCGCGCCGTGAAGCTCGCGTCCTTGTTCTCGGCGGTGACCAGATTGACGGGGATGTTCTCGAAAGCGAGGCCCTTCAGATTGAGGGCGATGCGCAGGCGATAGGACGTGGACGAGCGGAAGTAGCCGTAGAGTTTCATCGAGCTCATGGCCTAGCCATCGCAGGGTTCATGCGGGCGGGCAAGGGGGAGGGGGAAGGGATGGCCTTCATCTCCTGCCCCCATTCTCACGCGTCGGCCAGCACCTTGCTTACCGCGCACAACAGATCGGCGGGCGGGCAGGGCTTGGCCAGCGCTACGGCCTGCGGAAAGCGTTCGGCGAGCGCATCGCGGTCCGCCCGTTCGGAGTGCAGGATCACCGGCACATGATCATCGATCAGCTTCTGTGCGAGTTCGAAGGTCGTCCCGTCGCACAGCTCGGTATCGAGGATCACCAGATCGGGTTTCGCCTTCTGGCAGGCCAGCATCGCCGAGGAAATCCCGGCGTGCGGACCTTCGACCTCGTAGCCTGCTTCTTCGAAAGTGTCGCACAAATCGAAAGCCGTGACGAATTCGTCCTCGGCCACCAAGATTCGCAATGCCATCGGTATTCTCCCGCGTTAACGAATCCCAGATGAGGGTGTAACACGGGTTGGACGTAAACCTTGCCTGATATTATCCGTTTCGGCCGAATTTCTCGGTGAAGCCGGCTTCGTCACCAGCGCTCAGCAATTTGGCCTGTTCAACCCATTGATCGCGGGTGATCCGCCCGGCGAAACGGCCGAGCTGCGCGTCGATGCGGGTCACGTCCTCGTCGCTCCACGCGGCGATCTGGGCAAAGGTGGTGACGCCGAGTTCGCCGAGCAGCACCGCCAGCTTGGGGCCGAGACCCTTGATGCGCGACAGATCGTCTGCGGCGGCGGGGGCAGGCGCCGGAGCGGGCGCGGGGGCCGTTTCGGGTTTCTCCGCAGCCGGAGCCGCATCGATCAGCGCCTGATTGCGGCGCGCGCGTTCGGCCCCTTCGTCCAGCACATCCTTGGCGCGCAGTTCATCGCCGATCACCGTCGTCTTGCGATTGGCCCGCGCAAACAGCCACACGGCCAGCGCCAGCACCACAAGGCCGGCAAGGATGAAGGGCAGCAGCGAATCGAGATCGGTGGTGATCACTTGGGGCATCTCCGGAGCCAATGAGTCGCGCGTCCCTTAGCAGGCACGCGCGCCCCAGCGCAAAGCCCCTCAGCCGCCCTTCATGCTGCCTGCCAGCGCATTCAGGCGCAGGAATTCCTGCCGCCAGAAGTTTTCCTGCGTGCCGGCGAGCTTGCCGATATCGTCAAAGCCGAAGCCCATCATCATTTCGTCCCCGCGCAGCACCTGCCCGAAGGCGGCGACCGCTGCGGCAAAGGCAAAGTCGCCCTGCGGCAGGGTGGCGGATTTGAGCGCGGCAGACGGCACGGCCTGCTCGATCAGCCGCGAGGTATCACCGTCCGGCAGCTTGTAGCGCAGCTTGACGTTGGCGGCCTCGGCCATGCGCGCAGCAGCGGCTGCATCGGGCTTGTCCTCGTACCTGCGCGGCGCGATCCAGCCCTTGCCGCCAACGGGTACCACTTCGTAGATCGCGGTCACCTGATGGCCCGCGCCGATATCGCCCGCGTCCACCCGGTCATTGTCGAAATCCTCCTCGCGAAGCGCGCGGTTCTCGTAGCCCACGAGGCGGTATTGCGCGATCACGGCGGGGTTGAATTCGACCTGGATCTTCACGTCCTTGGCGATGGTGAAGAGGGTTGACTGCATTTCCTCGCCCAGCACCTTCTTCGCCTCCAGCGCGCTATCGATATAGGCGTAGTTGCCGTTCCCCTTGTTGGCGACCTGCTCCATCAGGGCCTCGTTGTAATTGCCCTGGCCAAAGCCAAGCGTGGTCAGCGTGATGCCAGAATCGCGCTTCTTCTCGATCAGTTCGATCAGCGCCTTGGTGTCGGAAATGCCGACATTGAAATCGCCGTCGGTGGCAAGGATCACGCGGTTGACCCCGCCCTTGATGAAATTGTCCTCGGCGATGCGATAGGCGAGTTCGATGCCTGCCCCGCCTGCGGTAGAGCCGCCGGCTTCGAGGCTCTCCAAGGCGCGGCGGATTTTCGCGGTGTCATTGGTGGGTTCGAGCACCATGCCCGCCGCGCCCGCATAGACCACGATCGAGACCTTGTCCTTGGGGCTAAGCTCGCCCGCAAGGCCTGCCAGCGCGGTCTTGACCAGCGGAAGCTTGTCGGCAGCGTTCATCGAGCCCGAGACATCGAGCAGGAAAACGAGGTTGGCAGGCGGGCGCTCGGCGGTCTCGATGTCATAGCCGCGCAGGCCGATGCGCATCAGATAGGTGCCCGCGTTCCAAGGCGATTTGGCGACATCGGTGGTCACGGTGAATGGCTGGCTGCGGTCCTTGGGCCGCGCGTAATCATAGCGGAAATAGTTGATCATCTCCTCGGTCCGCACCGCGTCCTGCGGGGGCACCATGCCTTGCGTCAGGAAGCGGCGGGTGTTGGCATAGGCGCCGGTATCGACATCGACCGCGAAGGTGGAGACCGGTTCGGCGCTGGTCAGCTTGACGGGCGAGACCTCCTTGCCGTCATATTTCTCGCGGCCGAGATCGGTGGCGACCATGACGGGCGGGGCGTAGTAGCGGGCGGCGCTGGCCTCGGCGGCGACAGCGCCGGTGCGCACCCGCGATCCGGTGACGACGACGGATTGCGGGGCCGGCATCCGCAATGCCGGCGGGGGTGGAGGCGGCGCAGGCGGGGGAGGGGGAGGCGGAGCGAGCGGCGGCGGGGGCGGCAGAGCTTCGGCCACCTTGGGCGCTTCCTTGGCACATCCCGCGATCACGGCACACAGCGCTGCCGCAGCGATCAGACGAGTTCCACGCATCACAATTTTCCCCGCACCATTGGTGAGCGCGAAAAATCGATTCGGGGCCGTGAATAGCGACTGAACGTGTCAGGTGTCCTGTTTGCGGGGCCGCCTCCGCGGCCCCTTCCTCGGCGCTGTTTCAATCCCTGCGGGATTGAGCGCCTGCGGCTCGCGCGCGTGCGCTCGCGGCCCGTCCGGTGGCGGGCCGAGGATCGTTTCAGGTATCGGGCGGGGCGTCCTCGGCAGCGGGGGCGACATTTTTGCGGAACAGCACCTTGTCCTCCTCGCCAAAGCCGCGCCGCCAGATCACCGCTGCATAGGTGCCGAGCACGGCGGGGATGCCGAAGACGAGTTCGATCCACTCGGGCAGGTAGGTGAAGGCATGGCCCACCACCACGGCAGCCGCCGCCGCATAGACCAGCGCCCAGCGCCAGGTGGTGACAGGCGCGCCCAGCAACCGCCCGAGCAGCAGCGCCTTCACCAGGCTCGACGCCGCCAGCGCCAGCATCAGCGCGCCCGCTGCCCCTGCCGCCTCGTAGCCTGCGCCGAGGCCAGCATTGCGCGCGGCAAGGATCAGCGCCACCGTCAGCCCCGCCTGCAGCGCAATGATCCCGACCGAGATCGCAAGATTGCGCTTCCTTGCGATGTAGACAAGCACCCCTTCCGAGACGACCGCCATCGAAGCGACCACTTCAGCCGCCAGCAGGAAGGCGAGCGCGGCGGTGCCTGCAACATAGTCCGGTCCCCACAGGCCCATCACCGCCTCGCCCGGCAAGCCCAGCACCAGCGCGATCCCCAATTGCACCGCGATGATCCAGAAGCCCACCTGCCGTACCTGCGCCGCGATGGCTTCCATATTGCCGATCCGCAGGTTCTTGGTGATCACCGGGGAGAGGATCGGCTCGAAGCTCGTCTTCAGTTTCTGCGGTAGCGAGGCGATCTGCTGCGCGGCGTAATAGATGCCCACCGCTTGCGGCGGAGCGAAGATGCCGAGGATGAAGATATCGAGCAGCCGCGTGCCCCGCTCGATCGCGTCGGCGCCAACGATCGGGAAAGCCCGCGAGGACATCGCCAGCATCGCGCGCGCCGAGGGTACCCAGTCCTTGGGCAGGCCATAGGTGCGCAGGAACGGCCACAAGACTGTCAGCAGTCCGGCAAAGATCGAGACAATGAAGGCCAGCGCCAGCCCCGCATCGCGCAGGCCCGGCACATAGAAGAACACGCCTGCCGCAATCGAGATGGTCCACGGCTCGACCACCGCGCGTGTGCGGACAGTGGTGGCGATATCGAAGCGATAGGCTTGCGCGGCGAGCAGGATCTCGGTGACGGCAAAGGCCGGGATGGTGGCGACCAGCCAGATATCCCACGAGGAGTTCATCCCGTTGGGGAACATCGGCTCGGGGAAAACCAGCAGCGCGCCCGCGGCTATGGCAGAATAGATCAGCGCCAGCAGCATCCCGTCATAGACGAGGTTGGTCTCGGCCGAACGATCATCGCCCGCACCCTCCGAAAGCCGCTGCGCCAGCCCGCGCTTTTCGCCCAGCGAGCAGATCAGTGCGACAATCTCGATCAGCACCAGCGCCGAGGCGAACCGCCCCAGCGCCTCGGCCCCGTAGAGGCGGGTGGCGAAGATCAGGAAGGGGATGCGCGCGATCAGGCGCACCACGAAGCCGATCGTGTTGGTGCGCCCGCCCTTCGCCAGCGTGGCGAGATCGTCGTTGGTCTCGCTCTCTGTGCTCACCGCGAACCGTCCTGTTCTGCCTTCAGGGGACGGGCCAGCAGCGCCTGCACCACCTCGCGGGCGGGCGTTCCGGCAAGCAGATCGGCCACCGCCATGGTGATCGGCATGTCGATGCCTTTCTCGCGTGCAAGGCCCGCCAGCACCGGCGCGGTATGCGCGCCTTCGGCCACGGTGCGCTTGTCGGCCAGCGCCTCGGCGGCGCTCATCCCTTCGCCCAGCGCCTTGCCGAGCGCGAAGTTACGGCTGGAGGTGGAGGAGCAGGTCAGCACCAGATCGCCCAGCCCGCACAGGCCTGCGATCGTATCGAAGGATGCGCCATAGGCTGCGCCGAAGCGCGCCATTTCGGCAAAGCCGCGGGTGATCAGCGCCGCGCGCGCATTCTGGCCAAGCCCGAGCCCGTCCACCACCCCGCAGGCAATCGCCAGCACGTTCTTCACCGCCCCGCCGATTTCCGCACCGATCACATCGTCCGAATAATAGGGCCGGAAGGCCGGGCGGGCGAGGGCAGGGGCGAGCCGCTCCCACTGCGCCGCACCGCCATGGCAGGCGAGGGTCACGGCGGTCGGCAGGCCGACGGCGACTTCATGCGCAAACGTAGGCCCGGAGAGGACCGCGATTTCGCTGCCCGGCGCAGCATCGGCGGCGACATCGAACATCATGCGCCCGGTGCCCGCCTCGATCCCCTTGGAACACAGCACCAGATCACGCGGCGGCACGGTGAGGCCCGCCAGCACCTTGCCCAGTACCTGCGCAGGCGTGACCACCAGCACGATGCCCAGTCCCGCCAGATCGGCAAGGTCTGTGGTGGCGCGGATCGTCGGGGCGAGGGTAGCCGAGGGGAGATAGAGCGGATTGCGGTGATCGGCATTGATCGCGGCGGCCACGTCGGCCTCGTAAGCCCACAGCACCACATCGCGCCCGTCACTCGCCAGCATCTGCGCGAGCGCCGTGCCCCATGCGCCTGCGCCAACGACGCCGATGGTCTGGTGCTGGCTCATCCCTTGTACCCTGCGCCGCGCACGGCCTCGGCCTGCGGATCGAGTGGCCAGCGCGGGCGGGCCATGAAGTCGAGCGGGTCTCCGGTGAAACCGGCGCCTTCCGCCGCCAGCCGCTCGCACCCCGCCCAGGCGATCATCGCGGCATTATCGGTGCACAGGGCGAGCGGCGGGGCGGTGAAGCGCATCGCGTGTTTCGTGGCGAGCGTTTCAAGCGCGGTGCGCACGGTCTTGTTAGCCGCCACGCCGCCTGCCACGACCAGCGCGGGGAAGGGGCCAGCGGTGTCGAGCGCGCGTTCGAGCCGGTCGATCAGACATTCGACCGCCGCCTGCTGGAAACTCGCGGCGATATCTTGCGGCGTGTGCGCGCCGCTTTCCACCGCGCGCAGCACCGCGCTCTTGAGGCCCGCGAAGGAGAAATGCGGTTCCGCCGAACCCTTGAGCGGGCGGGGCAGGGGCACGGCCTTGGGATTACCCTCAAGTGCGAGGCGCTCCACCGCAGGCCCGCCGGGATAGCCGAGGCGGAGCAGCTTGGCGGTCTTGTCGAAGGCCTCGCCCAGCGCATCGTCGATGGTGGTGGCAAGGCGGCGATATTGCCCCACGCCCTCGACCGCGAGGATCTGGCAATGCCCGCCCGAAACCAGCAGCAGGAGATAGGGGAAGGCGAGTTCCTGATCGGCAAGGCGCGGCGAGAGGGCATGGCCTTCGAGGTGGTTGACCGCCAGCAGCGGCTTATCCGCCGCCATCGCCAGCGCCTTGGCGCTGACGAGGCCGACCATCACGCCCCCGATCAGCCCGGGGCCGGCGGTGGCGGCAATCGCGTCGACATCATCAAGGCCCATTCCCGCATCGCCCATCACCTTTTGGAGCATCGGCGCGAGCCGTTCGGCATGGGCGCGGGCGGCGATTTCGGGCACCACGCCGCCATAGGGCGCGTGTTCGGCCTCCTGGCTGGCGATGGCCTGCGCCACGATCGTCCCGTCGCCGCGCACCAGCGCGACTGCGGTTTCATCGCAGCTTGATTCGATACCGAGAACCAGCGGCGCGTCAGATGTGTGCGTTGGCCATCCCATCGCGCTTCCATCTAGTCGCTATGGGCGGTAGAGCAAGCACAGCATGACTGAAGCAACGACAACGCCGCCGCGCCTGCGCCTCGGCACCCGCAATTCCCCGCTGGCCATGGCGCAGGCGGTTGAAACCCGCGCAAGGCTGTGCGCGGCGCATGGCTGGGCTGAGGACGAGGTCGAACTCGTCCCCGTCCTCGCCAGCGGCGACAAGGTGCTCGATCGCCCCCTGTCGGAAATCGGCGGCAAGGCGCTGTGGACCAAGGAGCTCGACCAGTGGCTCGGCGAAGGGCGGATCGATATCGCGGTCCATTCGGCGAAGGATGTCGAGACCATCCGTCCGCGCGAATTCCACTTCCCCGCCTTCCTGCCGCGCGCGGACCGGCGCGATAGTCTGGTGGGCGCGGCGAGCATTGCGGCGATCCCACAAGGCGCGGTTGTCGGCACCAGCGCCCCCCGGCGGGCAGCGCAGCTTCTGAACCTGCGGCCCGATTGCAAGGTCGTCACTTTCCGCGGCAATGTCGCCACGCGGCTGAAGAAGCTGGCCGAGGGCGAGGCGGATGTGACCTTCCTTGCCGCGGCGGGCCTTGAGCGGCTGGGGCAGGCCGAAGTGGCAAGCCCGCTGGGTTCGGACGAATGGATTCCGGCCGCTGCGCAAGGCGTGATCGCGATCGAATGCCGCGCCGATGATGCGCAGACGAGCGCGCTCCTTTCTGCGATCGATCACGCGCCGACCCGCGCCGAGCTGGAGTCCGAACGCGCGCTGCTTGCGGCGCTGGGCGGCACCTGCCATTCGCCGGTCGCGGTGCTGTGCGAGCTTGGCGGCGGCACGCTCGCCATGCGCGCGGCGCTGTTCAGCCCCGATGGCGCCGAGCGGATCGAGGGCACGGCCAGCTTTGCCCCGGGCGATCACGCGGCGGTGAAGGCGCTGGCAGCCGATCTGCTGGAGCGCGCCACCCCCGCCATCGCGCAGCATTTCAACGGGGCATGAGCCTGCACCTCCTCGCGCTGAGGCCCGAACCGGGGCTTGCCGCGACGCTGGAGAAGGCCCGCGCTGCCGGGCTTGCGATTACCGGACTGGCGCTGTCGGAAATCCGCGCTCTCGACTGGGACTGCCCCGTTCCCGCCACCTATGATGCCCTGCTGATCGGCAGCGCCAATGCGATCCTGCACGGCGGCTCACACCTCGCGCGGCTCAGGGACAAGCCCGTCTATGCGGTGGGCGAAGCGACCGCTGCGGCGGCGCGCGCGGCGGGCTTTACCGTGGCGATGACGGGGAGCGGGGGCCTGCAAGGCGTGCTCGATGCGATTGCCGCGCCCTGCCACCTCTTGCGCATCGCGGGTGAGGAGAACGTGCCGCTGACCCCGCCTGCGGGCGTCAGTTTCGACGAGGTCATCGCCTATCGCAGTGTCACCCTGCCGCTCGATCCGGCGGCGGCGCTGCTGGCCTCGGGCGAGGCGCTGGTGCTGCTCCATTCGGCGGCCACCGCTGCCCATTTCGCTGGCGAATGCGACCGGCTCGGGCTGGACCGCGCGCGGATCAGCCTTGCAGCGCTTGGCCCGCGCATTGCGGCTGCCGCTGGCGAGGGCTGGCGCGCTGTCCACACCGCCCCGCGCCCCGATGAGGCTGCCCTGTTGGCAATGGCGCAGGATGTGTGCCACAACCTCTCTTCCATTTCCCCGCACCCGGCGGACAGGCCATAAGCGTCGCGCTGCCGGGACGAACACAACTAGGGTCGCATAACGGATCGCGATGGAATCGAACGAGGCAGCCCCGCGCCAATCATCCTCCAAAAGAGGCTTGCTGCTGGCCCTGATCGCCGCTTTTGTGGCGGGCGGGGGGCTGGTGGGCTGGGGCGTTTGGTATGGCCTCAAGTCCGGTGGCGAGCCGGCCAGCCTTGCCGTCGATACCGCTCCGCAAGTGCCGCCGCCCGGCGCCGCCATTGCGCCCTCGCCAAGCCAGTCCGCCGATAATGCCGCGCAGGCGGTCAAGGAGGTCAGCCGCGTGGCCGAGCAGCAGGGCGGGATCGACCAGCGCCTTGCCGCTGCCGAACAGCGCCTTGCACGGCTCGATCTGCAAGCCCAGGCCGCCGCCGGCAATGCCGCGCGCGCGGAAAGCCTGCTGATCGCCTTTGCCACCCGCCGCGCGGTCGAACGCGGGGCCGAACTCGGCTTCCTCGCCGATCAGCTGCGCCTGCGCTTTGGCGACGGCTGGCCCAATGCGGTCTCGACCATCATCGAATTTGCGCGCAGTCCGGTGCGGATCGATAGTCTGGTGGCGCGGCTTGAAGGGCTGGGGCCGACCTTGCAGACGACCGACGAGGGGCCCTCATGGGCGGCGTTCAAGCGCGAGATGTCGGAGCTGTTCGTGTTCCGCCGCGAAGACACCCCCTCGCCGCAACCCGAACGGCGGCTGGAGCGCGCACGCTGGGCGCTGGAGCAGGGGCGCTACCAGAACGCGATCGACGAGGTGAAGGGCATGCCCGGCGCGGCCAAGGCCGATGCGTGGATCAAGGATGCCGAGCGTTACCGCAAGGTGATGGAAGCTCTGGAAGTGATCGAAACCGCTGCCGTGCTCGACCAGCGCGGCGTGCGCGACGGGGCTGGCAACCCGGTGCGGCAGTTGAACAGCCCGCTGATTATCGGGAACTAGGGACGTTTTTGTCGCCTACCGCTTCGCTGCTTGAGGCGTTTTTGTCGCCTACGCTTTGCTGCTTGAGGCGGGCTTGGCCTACCCCCGCAGCAGCTCCGGAAGATCGCCAGATACGCCGCGCGCTTCGTCCATGAAGAAGCTCTTGAGCAGCGGTGTTCTCTGCACCGCCGCCATGCCGAGGCGACGCACCGCGCTCGCGGTCTTGCCCGGGACGCCGAACAGCCGCGTCAGCCCGTCGGTGGCGAGTGCGACCATGAAGCTGTCGAGCCCGCGCCACGTCTCGTAACGCTTGAGCAACTCGGGATCGCCCGGATCAAGGCCCAGCCGCGCGCCTTCCGCCAGCACTTCGACCAGCGCGCCGACGTCCCTCAGGCCAAGGTTCAACCCCTGTCCCGCAATCGGGTGGATGCCGTGCGCAGAATCTCCGATCAGCGCGAGGCGTTCGGCGGTGATCTTGGCGGTGTGGTGGAAGCCCAGCGGATAGCTTGAGCGGTGGCCCACCGAGGTCACCTTGCCCAGCACGCCGCCCATGCGCTTCTCGATCTCGGCGAGGAAGGCGCGGTCGCCCAGCTTGGTGACGCCCGCCGCATCGCTTTCCGACACGGTCCAGACCAGCGAGGAGCGGTGGGTGCCGTCGGCTTGCGTCTTCAGCGGCAGCAGCGCGAAGGGGCCTGCGGGGTAGAAGATTTCCCACGCGACATTGCCATGCGGCTTTTCGTGGGTCAGCCCGGCGATGATCGCGCGGTGCTTGTAATCCCACTTGGCGATGGTGATCCCGGCGGAATCGCGGGTGGGCGACTGGCGGCCCTCGGCGGCGATCATCAGCCGTCCCTTGAACTTGCGTCCGTCGCTGAGCATCGCGGCAACGCCATATTCGCTGCGCTGGCGCTCCACCACCGTGGCGAGGCTGGTCCATTCGATCAGCGGCTCTTTCGCCGCCGCCTCGAACAGCGCGAGGCGCAAGCGGCGGTTGGGGAACATCCGCCCGAGCGTGCCGCCCCCTTCGCCGGGGACGAAATCGAGCCGACCGGGCTTTTGCTGATCGGTGACGGCAATCGCGGCGATATCGCAGGCGAACTGCTCCAGCCCCTCGGCAATCCCGATATTCTCGAACAGGTGCCAGCTTGCGGTCGAGATCGCGGTGGCGCGGTCGTCGAAGCCTTCCGCGGTAAGCTCGGCCGGATCGGCGCGGTCGATCACGTGGCTCGAAAGCCCCTTCTTCGCCGCCGCGAGCGCGAGGGTCATGCCCACCAGCCCTCCGCCGAGGATCACCAGATCGCGGGTTTCGTTGGAAGGCTTTGTCACCGTGTCGGCTCCGATTGCGAAGATTGTGCGGCGAGCCTAGAGGGTAGCGCGTGTCCCGCGCAAGAAACTTCCCGCACCCGATCCGTCAATTGCTTGCATGGGGCCTTGCGCTCCTCGCAAGTCTCGTGGTGGCAGGCGCGGCCCATGCGCAGGATGCCGAGCGCAAGGCGGTCTATGGCGACGAGAACATCGCGGTCGAACTGCTGATCGATCCGGCGGCGCCCAAGGGCACGCAGATGCTGGCGCTGCGCTTCACACCCAAGGCGCGCGAATGGCACGGCTACTGGTCGAACCCGGGTGATGCGGGGCAGGGGATGCGCCTGACGCTCGATCTGCCGCCGGGCTGGGAGGCAGGCGCCCCGCTCTATCCGGTGCCCAAACGGCTGGTGATCAGCGGGCTGATGAACCACATCTACGAAGGCCCCTACACCGTGCTCGTGCCGGTAAAGCTGGGGCCGGTGGCTGCGCTTGCCGATGCGGGGCCGATCACCGGCATGGTCGAATATCTCGCCTGCACCGACAAAATCTGTGTGCCGCAGGATGCGGTGCTGACCTCGCGCGCCGGGGGCGATTTCGCGCGCTGGCGGGCCGAGGTCGCGCCGCTGCTTGATGCGAAGGCGCGCTTTGCGATTGCGGGCCAAACCCTGCGCGTGGCAATCCCCTTGCCTGCGAGTGTCGGCCTTGCCGATCCGCACGTGTTCATCGCCGAGCCGCGTCAGGTACAATACGCCGCGCCCCAGACCTTCCGCCGCGTGGGCGATGTGCTGGTGGCCGAGATCGCACTGGCAGAGCGCCGCGAAGGTGATGCGGCAGCGCTTTCGGGCATCCTGTCTTTCGGGGACGGCGCAGGCATCCGCTTCGAGGCTGCTCCCGGCGAGGTTCCCACCGGCGGCGAGGTGATCGCCGGGAAAGCCCACGCGCCGCTTGCGCCGCTGTGGACGCTGATCCTCGGCGCGCTGGCGGGCGGCCTGCTGCTCAACATCATGCCCTGCGTCTTCCCGATCCTGAGCCTCAAGGCGCTCACGCTGGCCCGCGCGGGCGAGAGCGAGGCCAAGGCGCGGGCTGAGGGCATTGCCTATACCGCCGGCGTGGTTCTCGCCTGCGTGGCGCTGGGCGCGGTGATGCTGGCCCTGCGCGCAGCGGGAGAGCAGGTCGGCTGGGCGTTCCAACTGCAGGAGCCGGGCGTGGTTGTCGCTCTGCTGGTGCTGGCCGCTGCGATCACCGCCAACTTTGCGGGAATGTTCGAGCTGCCCGCCGTCTCGGTGAATATGGGTGGCGAGCGCACCGGAGCCTTTGCTACGGGGCTTCTGGCCGCCTTCGTGGCGACGCCCTGCACCGGGCCGTTCATGGCGGCGGCCTTGGGCGCGGCGCTGCTGCTGCCGACGATTGAGGCACTGGCGTTGTTCGGCCTGCTCGGGCTGGGACTTGCGCTGCCCTTCCTCCTGCTCGGCTTCGTGCCGCCCTTGCGCCGGATGCTGCCCAAGCCCGGCGCGTGGATGGAGCGGTTCCGGCACATCATGGCGATCCCGATGGGGCTGACCGCGCTGGCGCTCGTCTGGCTCACCGCGCAACTGGGCGGGCGCGGCTTCGGCCTTGTCGCGCTGGTGCTGGTGGTCGGCGTGCTGATCGCGCTGTTCGTGGTCGGCCGCTTGCAGCGCGCTGGCAAGATGGCGTGGCCCGCCTTCGCGCTTGTCGCCGCGCCCTTCCTTGCCTTTGCCCTGATTGCTCTGCCCAGTGTCTACGAGGTGAAGGCGAGCGGCGAGAAGGACAGCATCCACAATCCCCAAAGTTTCACCCGCGAGGCGCTGGCCAAGGCGCGCGCGTCAGGCAAGCCGGTGTTCGTGTGGTTCACCGCCGACTGGTGCGTCACCTGCAAGGTCAACGAAGCCGCCGCGATCGAGCGCGAGAGCGTGCGCGATGCCTTCGAGGCGGCGGGCGTCGTCACCATTGTCGGCGACTGGACCGTGCGCGACGCGGCGATCACCGAGTTCCTGACCGAGCAGGGCGCAGCGGGCGTGCCGCTTTATCTGTGGTATGCGCCGGGCGCCGCGACGCCGCAGCAATTGCCGCAGGTGCTTACGCCGGAGCTGTTGGAGACGCAGGCGCTTCAACCTTCCGGCACGCCTCAACCAGCTGACCCGGTAGCGAGCTCGGATTAAGGCGCACGAGGCCGGCTCCGGGCACGGTCACGGTGACTTCGAGCGGGCCGACGAGCGCGTTCCACCCTTGCGCGATCGCAGGGGCCTCGCCCTGCCACAGCTGCCGCCCGCCGACCTTGGTGGCATCCACCGGAAAACGCCCGATATAGCGGTTGCCGATCACCGCCAGCAGCGCCTGTGCGTCGCGGTCCGCCGGGGCATGGCGGGTGATCCTGAGCTGCGCGGCCGGTGTGCCGGGGGCAAGGCATTGCAGCGAGACCAGCACCGGCTGGCCGGGAATGCCGTAGACCAGCCGTCCGGCGGTCTTGCTCTGCGCCCAGATCGCGCCTTCCACCGGCGGCGAAGCCATCGGCTCTGACGGCCCGAGGCTGGCGGGCACATTGGCAGCCCGTGCCATGGCCGCATCGGTGGGCGGCGGCTTGCAGGCGGGCAGAGCCAGCGCCGCTGCCGCCATCACACCCGAACAGGCAAGGCGTCCCACCCGCATCAGCGCGCCTTGATGAAGGCGCGGATATCGGCGGAGAGCTTGGTCCGGTCCTCGTCGCGCACATACATCATGTGGCCCGCGTCATAATATTTGAAGGTGATGCGGTCCTGCGGGATGCCGCTGCGCTTCAGCGAATATTCCGCGCCGAAGAAGGGCGTGGCGAAATCGTAATAGCCTTGCGCGTTGAACAAACGCAGCTGGCGGTTCTGGCGCATCGCCTGCCCGATCAGCGGGGCGATGTTGAGATAGGCTCCGCGGCCCCCGCCGCCCAGCGACCAGTCCCAGTAGCGCCCCGGCTCGCGTCCGATCGACTGGTATTCGCGGTCCGTGGTGTAGCCGAGGCTCTCGCGCGCCCAGGCATTGATCGCGGCGGTATAGCCCGCATCGATCCCGTAGAAGCTGGGATCATCATCCGGCGTCTCGCCCGCATTGTCGTAATCGGTGCCGGTGTAGCGCGCATCGAGCCGCCCGATGGTCTGACCCCGGTCACGCAGCAGCTCCTTGTAGAAACGCTGATCGGTGACGCGCAGATCGGCCTGTTCGAGATAGGTTTCCGACAGGCCGGTGAGGCGCGACAATTCGCGGCGAACACTCGCGCGCTCGTCTGCCGGAAGCTCCGCGCCCTTCAGAAGTGCGGTGGCGAAGGGTCCGATGGCGAACTTGCGGGCTTCCTCGACGATGGCTTCCACCGAAGGCGCCTGCACCTTCCCATGATAATATGCCGCCGCCGCCATGTTGGGCAGGGTGACGATATAGGCGAGTTCATTGCCCGGCGTCGGCTCGCGGCCCGCAAAATCGAGGATGGTGGAGATCAGGATCAGCCCGTTGAGGCCGACGTCGTTGTAGGTGGAGCCCTCCAGCTCGTCGACCACCATCGCGGTGCGGCTGGTGCCGTAGCTTTCCCCGCCGAGATATTTGGGGCTGTTCCAGCGGCCATTATCGTTGATCCAGCGGCGAATGACCTGCGCCACGGCGCGGCCATCCTGCCTGAGGCCGTAATACTTCTTGGGGTCAGTGCCCTGCGTCAGGTGGCTGAAGCCCGTGCCCGGCGGGTCGATGAAGACGAGATCGGCGACATCGAGCAGGCTGTCGGGATTGTCGAGCAGCGGATAGGGCGGCGCGCCGTCATCCTTCGCATCCGAGGGGATTGCCACGCGCTTCGGCCCGAAGGCACCCATCTGGAGCCACACCGAGCCCGAGCCCGGCCCGCCGTTGTAGATGAAGAACACCGGGCGCGATGGGTCCGCCGGGGTCTTCACATAGGAGGTGGTGACGATCACCGCCTCGGGCTTGCCGTCATCGCTGGTGAGGATCGTGTCGGCAATCGTGGCGCGATAGGCGATGCGCTGCCCGCCGAAAGTGCCTGCCAGATCGCGGGTTTTGACCTGCGCGGTGGGCGCGGCAGCGGCGGGCTTGGCGGCCTCGGGTTTCGGCGCGTCCTGCGCGGTGGAAGGGGCGGTGAGGGCGAGCGTGCTGACAGCGGCCAGCGCGGCAATGAGTCGCGTGTTCATGGGGCGAGGGGTTGGCAGGCTTGCGGGCCGCGTTCAAGCGCCGCTCACGGCTTTCCGCCCATCTTCTTGTAGCGCGTCTTGCCGAAGCGGGTCTTGCGCGTCCCCGGCTTGCCTTCGTTGCTGCGGCCCACCATCGGAGCCTTGCGCTCGCCTTCCGGCAGGCCGAGTTCGTCCGCTTCCAGCCGCCGGATCTCGTCGCGCAGCCGTCCCGCCTCCTCGAATTCGAGGTTCGCCGCCGCGTCGCGCATACGCTTTTCGAGGTCTTCGATGTAGGAACGCAGATTGTGTCCGACGAGGTTGTTGCGCTCCTTGTCGCCGGTATCGACCAGCACCGAATCCTGCGCCGCCGTATGCGCGACGATATCGTGGATGTTGCGCTTGATGGTCTGCGGCGTGATGCCGTGCGCTTCGTTATATTCCTGCTGCTTGGCCCGGCGGCGATCGGTCTCCGCGAGCGCGCGCTCCATGCTTCCCGTGATGCGATCGGCATAGAGGATCACGCGGCCATCCACGTTGCGCGCCGCGCGGCCGATGGTCTGGATCAGCGAGGTTTCGGAGCGCAGGAACCCTTCCTTGTCGGCATCGAGGATCGTCACCAGCCCGCATTCGGGAATGTCGAGCCCCTCGCGCAGCAGGTTGATCCCCACCAGCACGTCATAGACGCCCAGACGCAGGTCGCGGATCAGCTCGATGCGCTCCAGCGTTTCGACATCCGAGTGCATGTAGCGCACCCGCACGCCCGCCTCGTGCATGAATTCGGTGAGGTCTTCGGCCATGCGCTTGGTGAGCGTGGTGACGAGGGTGCGGTAGCCCTTGGCGGCGGTCGCCTTGCACTCGGTGATGCAGTCCTGCACCTGATCCTCGACGGGTCTGATTTCCACCGGCGGGTCGATCAGGCCGGTGGGGCGGATCACCTGTTCGGCAAAGACGCCGCCGGTCTGCTCCATTTCCCAGCCGCCGGGGGTTGCCGAGACGGCGAAGGTCTGCGGACGCATCGCGTCCCATTCGTTGAAGCGTAAAGGTCGGTTGTCGATGCAGCTCGGCAGGCGGAAGCCGTATTCGGCGAGCGTCAGCTTGCGGCGGTGGTCCCCGCGCGCCATCGCGCCGATCTGCGGCACGGTCTGGTGGCTTTCATCGACGAAGAGCAGCGCGTTTTCGGGCAGGTATTCGAACAAAGTCGGCGGCGCCTCGCCCGGCAGGCGGCCGGTGAGGAAGCGGCTATAGTTCTCGATCCCCGCGCAGGAACCGGTGGCGGCGATCATTTCCAGATCGAAATTGGTGCGCTGTTCCAATCGCTGGCGTTCGAGCAGCTTGCCTTCTGCCTCCAGTTCCTTGAGCCGTTCCTCCAGCTCGAATTTGATCGCGGCGGCGGCCTGCTTCATCGTCGGCCCGGGCGTGACGTAGTGCGAATTGGCATAGACCCGCACCCGCTCCAGCTTGGCGCCCTTGGTGCCGGTCAGGGGATCGAATTCGGCAATTTCCTCGATCTCGTCCCCGAAGAAGCTGACCCGCCAGGCCATGTCCTCGTAGTGCGAGGGGAAGATTTCGAGGCTGTCCCCGCGCACCCGGAAACACCCGCGGGTGAAGGCCGCGTCATTCCTCTTGTACTGAAGCGCCACCAGCTTGCGGATCAGTTCGCGCTGATCGACGCTTTCGCCCAGCTTGATGTCGAAGATCATCGCTGAGTACGTTTCGACCGAGCCGATCCCGTAGAGGCACGAGACCGAGGCCACGATGATCACGTCGTCACGTTCGAGCAGCGCGCGGGTGGCCGAGTGGCGCATCCGGTCGATCGCCTCGTTCACCGAGCTTTCCTTCTCGATATAGGTGTCCGAGCGCGGGACGTAGGCTTCGGGCTGGTAGTAGTCGTAGTAGGAGACGAAGTACTCGACCGCGTTTTCGGGGAAGAAGCTCTTGAACTCCCCGTAAAGCTGGGCAGCCAGAATCTTGTTGGGGGCAAGGATCAGCGCCGGGCGCTGCAAGGTCTCGATCACCTTGGCCATGGTGAAGGTCTTGCCCGAGCCGGTGACGCCGAGCAGCACCTGCGTCTTCTCGCCCGCCAGCGCGCTCTGCGTCAGTTCGGCAATCGCGGTCGGCTGGTCGCCTGCCGGCTCGTAGTCCGAGACCAGCTTGAAGGGGATTCCGCCCATCGACTTTTCGGGCCGCTGGGGGCGGTGCGGGGTGAAATCGGCGCCCGTTTCGGGCTCGTCCAGTCCGCGGCGGATCACGAGTTCGGCCATGGCGTCTCTATGGGGAACAAAGCAGGGACGCGCAAGGCGGCTTGCGGCGTTTCGCCGTGCCGATATGGTAGCGGGCGGGATCGCCTATGGGAGGATTGCCGATGTATCGCAGGTTTGCTTGCCTTGCCGCCGGTCTGCTGGCGCTGGCCCCGGTTTCTGCATGGGCACAGACAGCGCCGCTGGCCTTCACCGGCCCGGTCGCCAGCGCACTGGCGCAAAGCACCGCCACGCCGGGCATCGATGCGGACGAGGCCGCCGTCCTCTTGAAGGCGCTGCTGGCAAACCGCGGCGAATATGGCGCGCCGGTGATGCCGCCGGAGGGCTGGGCCTTGCTGGAGCAGCTGTCGCGCGCATCGGCGCCGGTTCCGGTGCTGCTCGACGGCGAGCGGCGCGAGATCGGGCCGATGCTGCCCGATGGCGTGCGGTTCATGCAGCTGGCAATCGGCGGCACGCCCGATAACCTCAACCTGTGGCAGTCCCCCAATCCGGAAATCCGGCTGCATCTGGTGCGGATCTATGGGCTTGAGGTGCCGGCCCTGACGAACGCGGTCGAGGCGATGGTCTATGCCGATCTGCTGGAGGCTTGGCGCAACAGCACGGTCGGCAACGCCTATGAACCGCTCAGAAATAGTATCGGGGATGTGGTGCGGTTGCTCGACACCACCACGCCGAACAACCGCAAGACAGGGCGCGCGCTGATCGTCAAGGCCATGAAGCGCGTTGATTCTGTCAGCAGCGATGCCGTGCCCGATTATCTTTACAGCTGGGTCGCGGAGTAGACCGGTGCGGCATTTTCGTGCCCGAATTGCGGCGCAATCGTTTAAGCTGGGGCGAGGAGCAGGAGAGACAGTCATGAAACGGATCATCATCGCAATTGCAGCTACCGGCCTGCTTGCCGGGTGCTCGGGCGGGAAGGCCGATGCCGATGGTGACGGCGAGGTCAGCATGAAGGAGGCGGCCACCAAGGCCGAGGCCGCCGGACTGAAGCCCGAGCCGGGCCAGTACAAGGCCACCATCACCATGACCGAAATCAACATCCCCGGCCTGCCGCCCGAAATGAAGGGGCATGGCGCGGGGCTGACCACCACCACCGAATATTGTCTGACCCAGGAAGAGGTCGACAAGGGCTTCGAGGACATGATGAAGCGCGGCCAGAACGGCGAGTGTGCCTACGAGAGCTTCACCCTTGATGGCGGCAAGATGGACGCGGTGATGGTGTGCAAGTCCGGGCAGGGCGATGCGCGCATGACGATGAGCGGCAATGTCACGCCGACCTCGTCCGATTTCACCGCGACCATGGCGCTCGACACGCCGGATGCCAAGGGCGGCTCGATGAGCTTTGCCGCCAAGCACGAACGGGTGGGGGATTGTCCCGCGAAGTGATGGGCAGCCGCCATTATGTCGGATTTGTTACGCGCGTGACACTTCATTGAACATTCAGGCCGACTGTGGCTTGAGGTGAGCCATGGTCCAGCCCCGCCTCATCCCTGAAAAGCCCCGACTGCCTGCCCCGCTGATCGCAGCCGGTACGCAGGCGCGTCAGGCCTATCAGTCGAGCGCTTTTGCCCGCCGCGTGGCCTTGGCGCGCGAGGATTGCCCGGAGGAATACCAGGCCGGAAAGCCAGCGCTGGCGCGGATGCTGGGCGAAGCGCAGGTGCTGCTCGAACCCTGGCGCCGTCCGCGCCGCAAGCTCGATATTCCCCAGACTGCCAATCCGCAGATGGTGATGATCCTGCCCGGCTTTGCCACCCATCCGGTGCGCATGCGCTATCTGGCACAGGCGCTCGAGGCGGCGGGGCACCGCACCAAGCGCTGGGGGCTGGGCTTCAACTGGGGCCCGGACGAGGAGCGTTTCGAGATGCTCGAAGCGCGGCTCGCGAGCCTCCATGCGCGCCATGGCGGTCCGGTGGTGCTGCTCGGCTGGAGCCTTGGCGGGCTGTTCGCGCGCGAACTTGCCAAGCGCAATCCGGACGCGGTCGCCAAGGTCATCACCATGGGCTCGCCTTTCAGTGGCTCTCCGCGGGCGAACAATGTCTGGCGCGCCTACCAGTTCATCACTGGCCATTCGGTCGACGCCCCGCCGGTGGTGGCCGATCTCGCCGCCAAGCCCCCCGCCGAGACCGTGGCGCTGTGGAGCCCCAATGACGGCGCCATCGCCCCGCGCTGCGCTGCCGGCCGCCCGGGCGAACGCGACCGCGCCATCGCGCTGCGCTGCACCCATATCGGCTTCACCTATGATACCGGGGTGATCAGCACCGTGCTCGAAGAGCTTGAAACCACGCAACCCTGATTGCTCCCGCGCCAAGACCACTTTCCTTTTGCGAAAGCGGCGTTAGTTTGTGCACTGCACCTAAGGGCACAAGCGGGGGTCGATGAGCGCGGGCGGCAGCAATTTTGACGAGATGTTCGATGCTGGCGGCCAGACCCGGCCGGCCTACGCCGAGTATGGTCGCTGGTTCAATGAACAGCCCGCCGAATTCCTGAAGCGCAAGGATCGCGAGGCGGATGATACCTTCCGCCGCACCGGCATCACCTTCAATGTCTATGGCGAGAACGAGGCGGAAGAACGCCTGATCCCCTTCGACATGGTGCCGCGCATCATCACCGCGTCGGAATGGCGCAAGCTCTCCAAGGGCATCGAGCAGCGCGTGCGCGCGCTCAATTCCTTCCTCTATGACCTCTACCACCGGCAGGAGATCGTGCGCGCGGGCCGCCTGCCTGAGCGCCTGCTGCGCGGCAACGAGGCGTGGCTTGCCAACATGGTGGGCTTCACTCCTCCGGGCGGCATCTACACCCATATCGTCGGGATCGATCTGGTGCGCACCGGGCCGGACGAATTCTTCGTGCTGGAAGATAATGCGCGCACGCCCTCGGGGGTCTCCTACATGCTGGAGAACCGCGAGACGATGATGGCGATGTTCCCCGATCTGTTCAGCCGGATCGGGGTGGAGAGTGTTTCCAACTATCCGCGCCGCCTCGCGCGCAGCCTTGCCGCCTGCGTCCCGCCGGCGTTCACCGGCGGCAAGCCGACTGTCGCGGTGCTGACGCCGGGGATCTACAACTCGGCCTATTTCGAGCACGCCTTCCTCGCCGACCAGATGGGGGCAGAGCTGGTTGAAGGAAGCGATCTGCGCGTGGTGGGCGGCCGCGTGCAGATGCGCACCACCCGCGGCTACAAGCCGATCGACGTGCTCTATCGCCGCGTCGATGACGAATTCCTCGATCCGCTCACCTTCAATCCCAGCTCTGTGCTGGGCGTGCCGGGGATCATGGACGTCTACCGCGCGGGCGGGATCACCATCGCCAATGCGCCCGGCACCGGGGTGGCGGACGACAAGGCGATCTATTCCTTCATGCCCGAGATCGTCGAGTTCTACACCGGCGAGAAACCGCTCCTTCCCAATGTCCAGACCTGGCGCTGCGCCGACAAGGACAGCCTTGCCTATGTGCTCGACAATCTGGCCGAGCTGGTGGTGAAGGAAGTGCACGGATCGGGCGGTTACGGGATGCTGATCGGGCCGACCTCATCGAAGCGCGAGATTGCCGCCTTCCGCGAGAAGCTGGTCGCCAAGCCTGACAATTACATCGCGCAGCCCACGCTCTCGCTCTCGACCTGCCCGATCTACACCGCCAAGGGTCTTGCCCCGCGCCATGTCGATCTGCGGCCCTTCGTGCTGGTCAGCCCCGAAGGCATCGACATCACGCCCGGCGGGCTCACCCGCGTGGCGCTCAAGAAGGGATCGCTGGTGGTCAACTCCAGTCAGGGAGGCGGCACCAAGGATACCTGGGTGCTGAAGGACTGAGCATGCTGGGTAGAACCGCAAATGGCCTGTTCTGGATGTTCCGCTATCTCGAGCGGGCGGAGAACACGGCGCGCCTGCTCGAAGCGGCGCTGCGCATGGCGCTGACCCGCGATGTGGTGACCGCCGAGGCCGAATGGCGCTCGGTCATCGGGACGCTCGGCCTCAGCCACGCCTACGAGGCAGCGCATGACAGCTATGACGGCGTGTCGGTGTGGAACTTCGTGCTGCGCGGGCCTTCGAACCCGGGCAATGTCCGCGCGATGATGGGGGCGGTGCGCTCCAATGCGCGCGAAGCCCGCATCAACATCTCCTCGGATGTGTGGGAAGCGGTCAACGCCAACTGGATGAAGCTCGACAAGCTCCTCGCACGGCCTGTCGGCCCGACCATGGTGGGCGAGGTGCTGGCCGCGATCCGGCAGGCGGGAACGCAGGTGCACGGCGCCTTCGACGGATCGATGCTGCGCGACGAGGGCTATCACTTCAGCCGCGCCGGCACCTTCATCGAACGCGCCGACAGCACCGCGCGCATCCTCGACATGAAGTATTTCCTGCTGCTGCCCTCGCTCTCCTATGTCGGGTCGAGCCTCGATACCGGGCAGTGGGAGCAGGTGCTGCGCTCGGTCGCGGGGGCGCGGGTCTATTCCTGGCTCAATGCCGGGCAGATCGAAGCGCGCGGGATCGTCGAGTTTCTGGTGCTGGATGATCGCTTCCCCAGAAGCCTTGCCTTCTGCCGCAAGGCCTTGCGTGAAAACATCGCCGCGCTCGCCCGGATGCACGGGGCAGAGGGGCGCTGCAACGCCCTCATGCACGAGGCCGACAGCGGCATGGCGCAGCTGACGGTGGACCAGATCTTCGATGCGGGGCTGCACGAATTCCTCGTCGATTTCCTCGCCCGCAACGGCGCGCTCGCCCAGGCGATCGCCGATGATTACCGGTTCCACGCATGAGGCCGCCGCGATGAGCACGATGCGACTTTCGATCCGGCACACCACCCATTACGCCTTTGCCGGGCCGGTGATGCACGCGCTCCAGCGGCTGCGGCTGACGCCCAAGGAAACGCAGGGCCAGCGCATCATCGAATGGCAGATGCGCTTCGAGAATGCCCATCTCGAACTGGAATATGACGATCAGCACTTCAACCATGTCACGCTGGTGGGGGTGAACCCCGGCGCGCGCGAGGTGACGGTGACCTGCGAGGGCGTGGTCGAGACCGAGGACAATGCCGGGGTGATCGGCCGTCATTCGGGCCACCTGCCCTTGTGGAGCTTCCTGCGCCAGACCCCGCTGACGCGTCCCGGCGCCCGCTTGCGCGCCCTGCTGCGCGAGGTTCCGGGCGGGGCGGCGGGTGAAGCGCGGCTCGATTTTCTTCATGCGCTGTCCGGCCTGATCCGCACGCGCATCGCCTACGAGACCGGTCGCACCCATGCTGCCACCACGGCCGAGGAAGCGGTTCAGCACGGCTACGGCGTGTGTCAGGACCACGCGCATATCTTCATCGGCGCGGCGCGGGCGAGCGGCATCCCCGCGCGCTATGTCAGCGGCTATCTGATGATGGATGACCGGATCGAGCAGGAAGCCACCCACGCCTGGGCCGAAGCCCATGTCGAAGGGCTGGGCTGGGTCGGCTTCGATGTCTCCAACGGCATCAGTCCCGATCCGCGCTATGTCCGTGTCGCCACAGGGAGCGATTATCGCGACGCTGCACCCGTCACCGGCATCAGCTTTGGCGGGATGGAGGAAGTGCTGCGGGTCGATGTCGCGGTCGCGCCCCACGCGCTGAGCGAGCAGCAGCAGAGCCAGACCGGACAATAGCGCGCGCGCACGCTTTGCCTTGGTCCGGCTTTGGGCTAGGGCAGGCGCCTTTGCGACACCGGGCGGGGAAGAGGAACTGGCATGACCTATTGCGTTGGCATGGTGCTCGACAAGGGGCTGGTGCTGATGAGCGACACCCGCACCAATTCGGGCGTCGACAACATCTCCACCTTCCGCAAGCTGTTCCACTGGAGCGTGCCGGGCGAGCGCATGATCGCGGTGATGACTGCGGGCAATCTTGCCACCACGCAGGCTGTGATCAGCCAGCTCGAAGAGCGCACCAAGGCCCCCTCCGAGCGCGAGAACACCTTGCTCAAGGGCCCGACCATGTTCCAGGTGGCCACCGAGATCGGCCGGCTGCTGCGCACCACCATTGAAACCGCGCAGACCGAGAACGGCGACAACGGCAAGGGCCGCTTCACCGCCACCATGATCCTCGCCGGGCAGATCGCGGGGATGCAGCCGCGCCTGTTCATGATCTATCCCGAAGGCAATTTCATCGAAGCCAGCTGGGACACGCCCTTCTTCCAGATCGGCGAGACCAAGTATGGCCGTCCGATCCTGATCCGCGGCTATGATCGGGACATGAGCTTCGAGGATGCGGTGAAGCTGATGATGGTGAGCTTCGATTCGACGCTCAAGGCCAACCTCTCGGTCGGTCTGCCGCTCGATCTGCTGGTGATCGGCAAGGATGCCTTCGCGCCCAGCCACGAACATCGGGTGACAGCGGACGATCCCTATTTCACCACGATCTCGTCAGGCTGGGGGGACGCGCTGCGATCGGCCTTCCACTCGCTGCCGGCTTACAGTTTCGGCTCCAAAGACTAACGCGCTAACCAAATCAAGGTTCGATTTGGAGCATTTTTCTTCAATCTAATCATAGACTTGCTCGCCACCGGTTACGGTAAATCCTCCGGATCGGCGGCGACCCTGCGTGAAATGCCTAAGTAGCTGGCGCAGTCATCATCGCATGACACGCAAAGCATCCCTCCACTTCATCGATTCCTGCAGCCGCCAGCGGGCCGAACTGGCGCGTGTGGGTTTTGCCCTGGGCCATCATTGCGAGGTCTATGGCGATCTGTCGGAGCTGTCGGTCCACCCGCCGCGCGAAGGCATCATCATCGCGCGCGACACGGCCGAGGAAGGTGGCGTCGGCATGATCCTCGATCGGCTCAGCCGGCTGGGCATCTGGCTGCCGCTGATCGCGGTTGATGTGCAGCCACGCCCGGGCCGCATTGTCGAAGCGATCAAGTCCGGTGCGCTCGATTATCTCGCTCTGCCGCTCGATCCGGAGCGTTTCACCCGCTGTCTCACCCGCATCGGCAAGGAAGCCGAACAATTCGGTGCCGCCCGCCGCCGCATGATCGAAGCGCGGGACAGGATTTCCACTCTCTCGGCGCGCGAGCGCGAGGTGCTCGACTGGCTGGCCGAGGGCAGCAGCAACAAGGCGATCGCGCGCGAACTCGATATCAGCCCGCGCACGGTCGAAATCCACCGCGCCAACATGATGAACAAGCTGGGCGCACGCCACGCGGCGGAAGCCGTGCGGCTGCGACTGGAAGCGAAGCTGGAACCGAAATTACGGGCCTAGCGCGAAAGCAGGAACGGCAGCTGTCCCACGCCCTGCCGTTCCTCGCGCCTGGCCAACCAGCGCCTGCCGGCATTGGCTCGCCCCCTTTGCCATGCTGGCAGGCCACTGGTGACAGGGAAGGGCAGATGGAAGGCGTCGCCGCCTAGCCGATGCACGACCTCAACGGCAGAAGGTGGCGCCGCCGCTGCCTTCGAGATGGAAGTGATCCTCGTGCGCGGCGTTGTATTCCGGGCCGAGCACCGTGCCGAAGCGCTTGCATGCGCTCTTGTGCACCACCCGCAGGAATTCGCGCGTGTCTGCATCGCCGCCCTGCCAATCGCGCTTCAAGATGATGCGGCGGCCATCGGCGAGCACGAAAGCCGAGACGTCGATCGCCTCGGCCCGCGCATGGGCAGAACGTCGCTCGCTGCCTGCGACATTGCGGCAGGAATAGGAGCCCATGGTCTCGATCTTGGCGATCGGGCTGCCGAGGATCTGGCGCGCGGCACGATCAACGCCGAAGCGGGCCCAGTCGCCAAACGCCTTCGCGACATTGCATTGCACCGGGCCAAGGTTGCTGACCCCGAATTGCGAACGATCCCCTGCCAACGCGGAAAGCTGCACCGTGCCGAGCTTGTTGCACCCCGGGGCGGCATAGGTATCGGGCAGGGGCTCGAATCGCGCGCCGCTCGCGCCCAGATCTGCAAGGCAGCTGCGGTCCTGTGCGTTCACGGCATAGCTTTGCGGGGCCGAGGTGACGCGGGTGGCAGGCCGCGCTGCGGTGCCGCCGTTTGAAGCGCTGGCCGTACCCGGGCCTGCGCCGCTGCTGCCCCCCGGCACCAGCGAGCCGCAAGCCCCCAGCACCAGCGCGCCGGCGAGAATGGTCAATCCGCGAAGATGGTCCCTTGCTCTCATGGCTAAGGATTATCGCGCAGAAATGGTTAACGAGACGGAAACATCTGTGCCCAAGCGCGGCTTGCTCGCGGCCTGAGGGATTGCCCTAGGGCAGGGCGTCCTCGATCTGCTCCCACAGCTCGATCTTCACTCCGTCAGGGTCAAGCAGCCAGGCAAACTTGCCATAGCCCTCGTCCGCCTCGCCCAGAATGGCGATCCCGCGCGCTTTCAATCCGGCGACGAAGCCGTCCAGATCATCGACGCGCAGGTTGATCATGAAACCGCCGCTGCCGGGCCGGATATAGCTATCATCGGCAAAGTGGCTGATCAACGAATAGGGGTGCTGGCGCGGCTCTGCGGCCCAATCGAGCTGCGGGCCATATTCGCCGTCCACCCCCAGCACATCGCGATACCACGCGCGCGTCGCCGCCGGGTCCTTCACCACATAGAACACCCCGCCCAATCCTGTAACTCTGGGTCCGGTGACGCGCGGTTGCCTGTCTGAAGCCATGCCCAAGCCCTCCCTAGGGCGCGGATTATGCGCCTTTGCGCGAGGCAGGGGAAGGGTTCAGCCCTCGCGCGGGCGGGTCAGTGTGCTCACCACCACGATGGCGGCAAAGGCGGCGACGAAGCCGGGGACGATTTCGTAGAGCCCGGGGCCGCCCAGAAAGGCCTTGTTCCAGCCCATCGCGATCCAGCCCGCTACCACGCCCGCGCCGGTCACCAGACCGGCCACTGCGCCTGCGCCGGTCATCCCGCGCCACAGCAGCGCCAGCAGGATCAGCGGGCCGAAGGCCGCGCCGAAGCCTGCCCATGCGTTGGCGACCAGACCGAGCACCTCGCTTTCCGGATCGGCGGCAATCACCAGCGCGGCCGCGGCGACCAGCGCAACGCACAGCCGCCCGATATTCACCGCCTCGCGTTCGCTCGCGTTGCGGCGCAGGAACAGGCGGTAGAAATCCTCCGTCAGCGAGGAGGAGGACACCAGCAGCTGCGCGGAAATCGTGCTCATGATCGCAGCCAGCAGCGCGGCATAGAGAAAGCCGGTGATGGCCGGATGGAACAGCAGGTTGGCGAGCACGATGAATACCGTCTCGGCATCCTCGATCACGATGCCGTTGGCCTCGGCATAGGCACGCCCCGCCAGCCCCACGGCGACCGCACCGGTGAGCGAGATCACCATCCAGCTCATCCCGATGATCCCGGCGCGCGGGATGTTTTCGACGCGGTCGATCGCCATGAAGCGCACGATGATATGCGGCTGGCCGAAATAGCCGAGGCCCCAGGTCACGGCGCTGATGACGCCCACCAGCGTCGCGCCTTGCGTGAGGCTGAGGAAGCCTTCCTGCGGCACGGAGGACAGGTTGAGCGGGGCGGTGCTGTCATGGCCCGAAAGGATCACCAGCGGCATCACCACCAGCGCCACCATCATGATCATGCCCTGCACGAAGTCGGTAAGGCTCACCGCGAGGAACCCGCCGATCGTGGTGTAGATCAGCACGATCCCGGCGGTGATGAGAATGCCGAACATGTAGTCGGACAGCCCGCCCGTCGGCAGCACGCCGGCAAAGGCGGTCGCGAACAGCTTGCCCCCGCCGACCATGCCGGAGGCGGTGTAGACCGTGAAGAAGCCGACGATGATCACCGCCGAAACGACGCGCAGCACCGTGCCGCTCTCGGGGAAGCGGTTGGCAAGGAATTGCGGGATGGTCAGCGCATTGCCGAGCCGCTCGGTCTGTTCGCGCAGGCGCGGAGCGACGATCCACCAGTTGAGGCCCGCGCCGACGGTCAGCCCGATGGCGATCCACGCCTCGACCAGCCCGCTCGCAAACAGCGCGCCCGGCAGGCCCAGCAGCAGCCAGCCGGACATGTCGGACGCCCCCGCGCTCAAGGCTGTCACCGAAGGCGAAAGGTCGCGCCCGGCGAGCAGATAGCCTTCAGAGGTGTTGCGAGTCTTCGCCCAGGCGTAGATCCCGATCCCGATCATCAGGACGAAATAGACGGCGAGGCTGGCGAGGGTGTAGGTGTTCATGGAGCGGGTGGGTAACAAGCGCAAAGGCGCTTGGCCACCATGTGCCGCCCGTTATCCCTCGTCAGCTCCCTCAATCGTCCTTCTTGCGCCGCGCCTTCTTGCGTTCGTGCGGGCACAGGATCGCCTTGCGCAGGCGGATCGACTGCGGGGTCACCTCGACCATTTCATCATCGTCGATATAGGCGATCGCCTGCTCGAGGCTCATGCGGCGCGGCGGGGTGAGGCGGATTGCATCATCCTTGCCCGACGAACGCACGTTGCTGAGCTGCTTGGCGCGCAGCGGATTGACTTCGAGATCATCGGTCTTGGCGTTCTCGCCGATGACCATGCCCTCGTAGACCTTCATCTGCGGCGAGATGAACAATTCGCCGCGTTCTTCCAGCATGTTGAGCGCATAGGCGACCGCATCGCCATCCGAGTTCGAGATCAGCACGCCGTTGATGCGGCCTTCGATCGGGCCCTTATAGGGGCCGTACTTCTCGAACAGGCGGTTCATGATCCCGGTGCCGCGCGTGTCCGACAGGAATTCGCCGTGATAGCCGATCAGCCCGCGCGAGGGGGCCGAGAAGGTGATGCGGGTCTTGCCCTGGCCCGAGGGGCGCATTTCGGCAAGGTCTGCCTTGCGGCGCTGCATCTTCTCGACAACCGTGCCCGAGTGTTCGTCATCCACGTCGATCACGACGGTCTCGTAGGGCTCCATGCGCTTGCCGTCTTCTTCGCGGAACAGCACGCGGGGGCGCGAAATGCCGAGTTCGAAGCCTTCGCGGCGCATCGTTTCGATCAGCACGCCAAGTTGCAGTTCGCCGCGGCCCGCGACTTCGTAGGCGTCCTTGTCTTCGGACTCCGTGACGCGGATCGCGACGTTGGTTTCAGCCTCGCGTAGAAGGCGGTCGCGAATGATGCGGCTGGTCACCTTGCTGCCCTCGCGGCCCGCGAGCGGCGAATCGTTGACCGAGAAACGCATCGCCAGCGTCGGCGGGTCGATCGGCTGGGCGGCGATCGGCTCGCTCACCGAAGGATCGCAGATGGTGTTGGCGACGGTCGCCTTTTCGAGGCCGGCGAGCGCGATGATATCGCCCGCACGCGCGATTTCCACCGGAACGCGCTCGAGCCCGTCGAAGCTCATCAGCTTGGTGGCGCGGCCGGTTTCGATCACCTTGCCGTCCATGTCGATCGCGTGGATCGGATCATTGACCTTGATCGTGCCCGACTGGACGCGGCCGGTGAGCACGCGGCCCATGAAGTTGTCGCGATCAAGCAGGGTGGCAAGGAAGGCGAACTTGGCGTCCGGATCGAGGCCGGGCGAGGGGACGTGCTCGATCACCTTGTTGAACAGCGGGGCAAGGGTGCCTTCGCGCGCATCCATGTCCTCGCTCGCATAGCCTTCGCGGCCCGAGGCGTAGAGCACCGGGAAATCGAGCTGTTCGTCATTGGCATCGAGGCTGACGAACAGATCGAACACTTCGTCGAGCACTTCCTGCGGACGGCCGTCCGGGCGGTCGATCTTGTTGACGACGACGATCGGCTTGAGGCCCAGCGCCAGCGCCTTGCCGGTCACGAACTTGGTCTGCGGCATCGCGCCTTCCGCGCTGTCGACCAGCAGGATCACCCCGTCGACCATCGAGAGGATGCGTTCCACCTCGGCGCCGAAGTCGGCGTGACCGGGGGTGTCGACGATGTTGATGCGGGTGGTGGCGCCGTCATGTTCCCACTCGACGCTGGTGCACTTGGCGAGAATGGTGATCCCGCGTTCCTTTTCGAGATCGCCCGAATCCATTGCGCGCTCTTCCACGCGCTGGTTTTCGCGGAAGGTGCCTGACTGGCGGAACAACTGGTCAACCAGCGTGGTCTTGCCGTGGTCAACGTGGGCGATGATCGCGATATTTCTCAGCGAGGAGGACATTTTTTCGTGGTTCCAGTCTGGTCCCGGGCGCAGCCGATCCGGGCAGGTCATAAGCATGGCGCACGGCCGGGCGCGCAGGGGTAGGCCGGGTTTGTGGCGGGTTGGCGACAGGCCGCGACGCTACGGCAAGGTGCCGAGGGCGTGCTGCTTGTTGCAATGCAACATCGCGGCGGCGCCTAGCGCACAACCACGAATGGGGCAAGCGTCCCCGCGAGTCTGCCGGTTTGCAACCGCTTACCGAGTGTTGCGCCTGTGCAACACAGTGCCGATTTGCCCCGGAAAAACCCGCGCATTGCGCTTGTCGCGAGTCCAGCACTGGCTTATCACCGGCGCTCAAGTTCGCGGGAGAGAGCGTAGCGGAAGCTGCGTGCCGGGTGTCCGGCGCCGCGATCTGGGGATTTGAGGAGAGGAGCACCCATGCGTTCGACCCACACCGGCACTGCCGGCTCGTACCGATTCACCCTTATGGCAGGCGCCGCGGCCTTCGCTCTGGCGATGCCGGCCGTAGCCCAGGCACAGGACGAAGAGCCTGAAATAGCCCAGGGCAGCAACGTCATCATCGTCACCGCGTCCAAGCGCGAACAGACGCTGCAGGAAACCCCGATCGCGGTTTCGGTGACCAGCGGCGAGACGATCGAGCGTGCGCAGATCCGCGACGTGCTCGACCTTCAGACGGTCGTCCCCTCGCTGCGCGTCAGCCAGCTGCAGACCTCGTCGGCCACCACCTTCATCATCCGCGGCTTCGGCAACGGCGATAACAACTTCGGGATCGAGCCTTCGGTCGGCGTGTTCATCGACGGCGTGTTCCGTTCGCGCTCGGCTTCGGCCCTGTCCGACCTCAACATGGTCCAGCGCGTTGAAGTGCTCAACGGGCCGCAATCGACGCTGTTCGGCAAGAACGCCTCGGCCGGTGTGATCTCGGTCGTCACCAAGGAGCCGCAGTACGAATTCGGCGGTCAGGTCGAAGCAGTCTACGGCAACTTCAACCAGATGTTCCTGCGCGGTGAAGTGACCGGCCCGATTACCGAGAACATCGCTTTCTCGCTCGACGGCACCTACCAGAAGCGCGACGGTTTCGGCCGCATCGTGAACCTCAACAATGCCGAGATCAATGACCGCAACCGCTGGTCGGTGCGCGGCAACCTGCTCATCGAGCCCTCGGCCGACGTCAAAATCCGCCTGATCGCCGATTATGGCAAGATCGACGAGGTCTGCTGCCAGACCAGCAACGTGGTGGTTGGCGACACGACCGCGGTTGTCATCGGCGGGGTCGGCGGGCAGTTCCCGACCGATTTCTTCAGCAACGATAACTTCCTCAATATCGTGCCGGTCAACACCAACAAGAACTACGGGGTTTCGGGCCAGCTCGACTGGAACTTCGGCAGCCTGACCCTGACCTCCATCACCGCCTATCGCGAACTGCGCAACGCCTTCACCCAGGACGTCGACTTCACCAGCGCCGACCTGACGGTGGAAAGCCGCGCGCAGGGGGTGGATACCTTCACTCAGGAACTGCGCCTGACCTCGGACTTCGACGGCCCGCTCAACTTCCTGATCGGCGGCTATTACTTCGACGAGAAGATCACCCAGGACAGCTCGCTGACCGTGGGCCGCGACTTCCGCAACTTCGCCGCGTTCCAGGCCGCTCCAGCTTCGCTGCTGCCGCCCAACCCGACCGCTGCCCAGCGCATCGCCGTCGGCAACGCGGTTCTGCGTAACGTTGAAGGCGGCCTTGGCTTGCCGCTTGGCTCGATCCTCGGCGGCACGAACACCGGTCTGACCCGCGAGCGCTTCGGCCTCGACAACACCTCGTGGTCGATCTTCGGCACGGTGGATTTCGAGCCGCTTGACGGCCTCGTCTTCACCGCCGGCTTCAACTACACCGACGACAAGAAGGACTTCGAGATCGAGACGCTGGCGCTTGATCCGCTGGCCAACATCAACCTCGTCGATGCCTTCATTACCGGGGCGACCAGCGGGGCGGTGCGCAACCGCGCCCAGTTCCAGGCGCTGCCGGCGGCCAACCAGCAAGCGCTGCTTGCCGCCGCGACCAACCCTGCGGTCAACACGCTGCTGGGCCTCTCGTCGCTGCAGTTCCAGACCCCGTCGCCGTCCGTGCCCAACTCGGTCGAGCCGGGCCGGACCGCCGACAACAAGTTCACCTATCTGCTGCGTGCCGCGTATCAGGTCTCGAACGAGGTGAACATCTATGCGAGCTTCGCCACCGGCTTCAAGGCGAGCTCGATCAACCTCTCGCGTGACAGCCGTCCGCTGCTCAGCGATTACACCCCGGGTCCGCGCGGTTCGACCTTCGCGGCGCCGGCCTCGCCGATCATCAATGCGGGTCTGGCGACGCCGAACCTCACCACCGGCACCCGCTTTGCTGGTCCGGAAAATGCCGAAGTCATCGAACTGGGGATGAAGGCACAGTGGGAAGGCTTTGGCTTCAACCTCGCGGTGTTCGACCAGAAGATCAAGGGCTTCCAGAGCTTTGCCTTCACCGGCCTTGGCTTCGCCCTGCAGAACGCCGGTCAGCAGTCGGTCAGGGGCTTCGAGTTCGACAGCACCATCTCGCCGGTCCCCAACCTGGTGTTCACCTTCGCGGCGACCTACCTTGATCCGGTGTTCGACAGCTTCCCGGGTTCGGTGCTCGGCAACCTCACCGGCCAGCGCGTCGGCGGGATCCCGCAGTGGAACCTGCGCACCTCGGCAACCCACACCTGGGAACTGGGCGATGGCGGCACCAAGCTGATCACCCGCGTCGACTACAGCCACGAAAGCAACGTCAACATCAACAACGGCCTGCCGACCTTCAACCGGGCTCTCGGCAACACCCGGTTGTTCGAGCGTGAAGTGAACCTGGTCAACGCCTCGACCACGCTGGCGCTCGACAACGGGCTGGAAGTCGGCTTGTTCGCGCGCAACCTGCTCAACGATCAATACATCCTGACGGTGTTTGACGGCGTGGCGCAGGCCGGTACGGTGTCGGGCTACCCGAGCCCGCCCCGCACCTGGGGTGGCCTGGTGCGCTTCCGCTTCTGATCGCACCCGTAAGGGTAATGTGAAAGGGCCCCGCGCTGATGAAGCGCGGGGCCTTTTTCATTGCGCGAGACCGACGAATATGTTGATTTGTCAGGACTTGCCCGGAGCAAGACCAAAGGGGATCACGCAATGGAATGGATGATTTTGCCGTTCAAACGGTATGCCGATTTCGAAGGCCGTTCGCGGCGCATGGAATTCTGGATGTTCCAGCTGCTCAACGCGCTGGTCGCGGCGGTGCTGGCCGGGCCGTTCTTCGTCGCCCTGATCTGCGCAAGCCTTGCCAATGTCGATGATCCTGCCGCGACCGAGGCTGCGGTGGCCGAGCTGTTCGCGGGAGGGATGGGCCTTTCTGCGATCGGTGTGGGGCTCTACGGGCTCTATGCGCTCGCCGCGCTGATCCCCTCGATTGCGGTGACCGTGCGCCGGCTGCATGACCGCGACATGTCGGGCTGGTGGTATCTCGGCCTGACGCTGGCGAGCCTCATTCCGCTGATCGGCTTTGTCTGCAGCATCGCGTTGTTCGTGCTGATGGTGCTGCCGGGCACCAGCGGCTCCAACCGCTTCGGCGTGGACCCGAAGGATCCTTACGCCGAGGACGTCTTCGCCTGACTACCGCTGAGCGGGTGTCTGCGCGGGCTCTAGAGTTCGCGCAGCGCCCGTGCCGGCTTGGCCCGCAGCAGCGGCAGCGATCCGCCCAGCGCGAAGGCCAGCACCAGCCCGACGCCAAGGCCGAGCACAGCCAGCACCTGGCTCCAGTCAGGCAGCCAGTCGAATTCGAACAGCTGGGTGATCACCACCCACGCCAGCCCGCCGCCAAGCGCGAGCGCCACCAGCGCCAGCACCCCCGCGAGCAAGCCGTATTCGGCCAGTTGCAGCAGCAGGATCTGCCGCCGGCTCGCGCCCAGCACCCGCAGCATCACCGTGTCATAGGTGCGCGCCGCCCGCGCCGCGGCAATCGCGCCGAGCAGCACGGCAAGCCCTGCCAGCACCGTCACCGCCGCCGCCGCAAGGGTCGCAAGGCTGACCTGCTGGAGCAGGTTCCTCGCCTCGATCAGAATACCGCCCACCTCGATCACCGAGCTTGAAGGGAGTTCCTTCACCAGCCCCCGCAGCAAGCGCCCGCGCGCGGCGCTGTCCACCTGCTCCGGCAAGTCGATCGTGGCGGAGAGATTGTGCGGCGCATCGCTGATCGCATTGCGGCTGAAGACGAGGATGAAGTTGAACCCCATGCTCTCCCAGTCGATCTCGCGCAGGTTGGCGATGCGGGCCGTGCGCTCGACCCCGAGGATGCCGACGGTGATGTAATCGCCGACCTTGAGCCCCGCCGCCTCGGCCAGCCGCGCGTCGACCGAGACCAGCGGTTCGCCGCGATGGAACGGGCTCCACCATTCGCCTGCCACCAGCCGGTTGCCCTGCGGGATGGTGTCGGCATAGGTCAGCCCGCGCTCGCCGCGCAGACCCCATGCGCCCTCGGGCAGCTCTTCCAGATCGGCGACGCGGATCATTGTGTCCTTCGGCCCATAGGCAAGCACCGCGCCGCGCATGGTCGGCACGGTGCGGATGGCCGCCTTGGGGAAGTCGGCCTGCACCAGTTCGAAGAAGCGCGGCTCCTTGTCGCGCGGCACGTCGAGGACGAAGTAGTCGGGTGCCTCTTGCGGCACGCGCTGCTGGATATTGCCGTCAATCGCGCTCTGGACGGCGGCGAGCAGGACGAAGGCGGCAAGCCCGAAGCCCAATGCCGTCACCAGCGCCCCCGTCGGCGCGCCGGGGCGGTGGATATTGGCGAGCGCGCTCCTGAGCAGCGGATTGGCGGGGCGGGGCAGGCGGCGCGCGGTGGTCTGGATTGCCCAGCCAAGCCCGGCAAGCAGCACCAGCGCGCCGCCCGCGCCGAGCAGGAATCCGCCCGAGAGCATCGGCTGCGCGGTGGTCAGCAGCGCCAGCGCGGCAATCGCGCCAAGGCCCAGGCCCGTTGCAATCAGCGCCCGTTTGTCGCGCGAGAGCGGCACGATGCCCGACCGCATCAGCGCCATCGCCGGAAAGGTCCGCGCGCGCAGCAGGGGCGCGGCGGCAAAGGTGAAGGCCACCAGCAGGCCATAGGCTCCCGCCAGCAGCAGGGCTGGCGCTGAGATAATGAACCCGCTCTCGACCGGCAGCAGGCCTTGCAAGGCGCTCGCCAGCAGCGGCGTTACCAGAATGCCCGCTGCAAGCCCCGCGACACTGCCTGCCAGCGCGGCGACACCAATCTGCATGGCATAGATGCGCACGATGTCGCCCGAGGTCGCGCCCAGAACCTTGAGGGTCGCGATGCTGGAGCGGCGCTGATCGAGATAGGAGGACACGCCGCCGGCAATCCCGATCCCCGCAATCACCAGCGCGGCAAGGCCCACCAGCGTCAGGAAATCGCTCATCTGCCGCACGAAGCGGTCTGCTCCGGGCGAGGCGCGGTCACGCGTGCGGATGTCGAAGCCGGCATCGGGGAAGGCCTTGGTGAGCGTCTCTTCCACGCTTTCCGGATCGTTTGCGGCATCGGCAAAGGCGACGCGGTGCTTGGACTGGTAGAGCGCGCCCGGTTGCAGCAGACCGGCAGCGGCGGGCACGTCTTCGGCCACGATCACCGTCGGGCCGAGCTGGAAGCCTTCGGACAGGCGATCCGGCTCGTCCTTGATCACGCCTGCCGCGCGCAAGGTGATGGTGCCGACCTTGAAGCTGTCGCCGAGCTTGAGCCCGAGCCGTTCGAGTGCCGTTTCGGCAATCCACGCATCCGTGCCGCTCGGTGCGCCCGTTTCGCGGCCATCGGCCAGCGTCAGGGTGCCGAACATCGGCCACTTGGCGTCCACCGCCTTCAATTCAATCGGTGCAGCCGCCTCGGGCGTGCTCGCCATGGCTTGCAGACGGAAGCCGACCGAAACCTCACCATACTTCTCCAGCGCGGCCATTTCGTCGGGCTTGAGATCGCGCTGCCACACCTCGACTTCGAGATCGCCGCCGAGCAGCTCCTGCCCCGACGATGCCAGCTCACTCTCGATTGCGGCGGTCAGGGTGCCGATCGCCGCCAGCGCCGCCGTGCCGAGGAAGATGCACACCAGCAACAGGCGCAGGCCGCGGAACCGGGCGTTGAGATCGCGCCGGGCAATCCCCCAGGCGGTGGAGAGCGGCAGGCTCATGTCAGTTCGCCGTGTCCGAGACGATCACCCCGTCGGCCATGGTCAGCACCCGCTCGCAGCGCGCGGCCAGCGATGCATCATGGGTGATGATCAGAAGCGTTGCTCCGGTCTCGGCGCGGCGGGCGAACAGGAGGTTGATGATCTCCTCGCCGGTCGCCGCATCGAGATTGCCGGTCGGCTCGTCGGCGAAGATCAGTTCGGGGCGCGGCGCGGTGGCGCGCGCAATGGCGACACGCTGCTGCTCGCCGCCCGAAAGCTGGGTGGGATAGTGCTCGGTGCGATGGCCAAGGCCGACCGCTTCGAGTTCGGCGATCGCGCGCGGGGCGGCATTGTCCATGCCCGCGAGTTCCATCGGGGTGGCGACATTCTCGGCCGCGGTCATTGTCGGCAACAGGTGGAAGGCCTGCAAGACGATTCCGATCCGCCCCCGGCGCGCGGCGGCAAGGCCGTCTTCATCAAGCCCTGTGAAATCCGCGCCCGCCACTGTCAGGCTTCCCCCGCTGGCGCGTTCGAGGCCGGAGAGCACCGCCATCAGCGAGCTCTTGCCCGAGCCCGAGGGGCCGAGCAGCGCGACCACCGCGCCGTGGGGAATATCGAGGTCGATACCACGCAGGATCGTGACCGGCGCGGCACTGCTGCCGAGGGTCAGGGTGAGATTGCGGGCGAAGATTGCGAGAGAGGGACTTGTCACGGGGTTCCGATGGCATAGGTGAGGGGCTGCAACAAGCTACAGCTAAGGAAGGCTCGCGGATGCACAAGCGCGGTTGGTCGAATATCGGGATGGTTTGCACGATTGCGCTGATGTTGGCAGCGTGCAGCGGCGAGGCAGAGGATGCCGCGCCCGCGCCCGCGGCAGAGGCGGCGGCCGAGGCTGCCTTGCCCGCGATTCCCGTGATGGGTCCCGAACGCCGCACCCTCGCCTTCGGTGACAGCCTGTTTGCAGGCTATGGCCTCAAGGACGGGGAAAGCTACCCGGCGCGGCTGGAAGCGGCCCTGCGCGCCAAGGGGGTGAATGCGAAAATCACCAATGCCGGCGTATCGGGCGATACCAGCGCGGCAGGCGCGCAGCGGCTCGCCTTCACGCTCGATGCCCAGAAGGAAAAGCCCGATCTGTTCATTCTCGAACTGGGCGGCAATGATCTGCTGCGCGGCATTTCGCCCGATCAGACCAAGGCCAATATCGGCCAGATGCTCGCCGAGTTGAAAAAGCGGGGCATTCCGGTGCTGGTGATGGGCATGCGCTCGCCCCCCAATTACGGGCCGGAATATCAGGCCCAGTTCGATGCGCTCTACCGCGATCTGGCGAAAGAATATGGCGCTGCGCTCATCCCCTTCTGGCTGGAGGACATCTACCGCGAGCCGGACCTGTTCCAGAACGACAATATCCACCCCACCGCAGCTGGCATCGAACGGCTGGTGGCCGCGACCATGGGGGATGTGGAAGGGGCGCTGCCCAAGGCGGAGTGAAACCACCTCCGTTCGCCTCGAGCGCAGTCGAGAGGCATTGCACGCGCGTCTCGACTGCGCTCGACACGAACGGGGATGGTCCTAAACCCGCTCGACGCTCCCGCCGCTGACCCGCCAGATCGCCGCTTCGGCGCGGATTGCATCGAAGGGGGCAAGCTCGGTCCCCGTCATCCACACCTGCGCGCGCCCCTGACGCAGGCGGCGGAACAGCTCGGTGCGGCGGACCGGATCGAGGTGGGCGGCAACTTCATCGAGCAGCAGCACGCTCGGGCGGCCCGCCGAGGCAAGGATGCCGTGGGCGAGCGTGATCGCGATCAGCATCGCCTTCTGCTCGCCGGTCGAACACGAGGCGGCAGGCTGGCGGGTGCTGGCCATCACCACCTCCAGCTCGTCACGCTGGGTGCCCGAGAGTGCCCGGCCCGCTGCGCGGTCACGGGTCCGGGCTTTGGCGAGTTCGGCGCGCAGGGCGGTCTCGTCGGACGGACCGCCAGGGCGATAGGTGAGAGCTGGCCGCGCGAAAGGCTCGGGGGGCAGGGCGGAGAGCTCGTCGGCCAGCCGTGCCACCAGCTCGGCGCGAGTGGTGCTGACGGCGGCGCCGTGCTCAGCTGCCTGTGCTTCCACCGCATCGAGCCAGCGCGCATCGCCGCCATTGTCGAGCAGCCGCCCGCGTTCGCGCAGGGCCGTCTCCAGCGCATTGACGCGCCGCGCATGATCGGGCGCGATGGCGAGCGCCATGCGATCCATGAAGCGCCGCCGCGCGCCCGCGCTGTCGGTGAAGAGCCCGTCCATCGCCGGGGTGAGCCATGAAAGCGCGAGCCATTCGGCAAGGCTCGCCGCTGTTGCGCCTGCACTGTTGACGCGGACCAGCCGCCGTCCGGGTGCGCCCGCCTCGGTATAGGTGCCGAGCCGCGCCGAGACCGTGCCTTGCTCGATCAGGCTGGCACCGATGGCGAAGGGCAGGGGATCGGCGCCCGGAGCTGCCTTTCGCGCCAGATCGGCGAGATTGGCCCGCCTGAGGCCGCGCCCGGGGCCGAGCAGCGAGATAGCTTCGAGCAGGTTGGTTTTCCCTGCGCCGTTCTCGCCCACCAGCAGATTGAAATGCGCGGTCTCGCCCAGCGTCGTGGCCGCGTGGTTGCGGAAGTTTTCGAGGCTGATTTTGCTGAGGCCCATGGCGTTCTCGCGGGTAGCGAGGGGGCGGGGATTTGGCCAGTGGTTAGCGGCCGGAATCGCCAATGCCAAACATTGGGAAATTTCCCCAAGCTTTCGGATGGGTGAACGGGTTGTCGCCCGGATGAAAGCAGGAAAACCGCAGAATTCCGCCATTTTTCGAGTTTGGCACGGCTCCTGCGATGTTGTTTGCATCCCCGGGATGGTCCCGCGGGACAGCAAAAAACACCAAGGAGACCTTCTCATGTACGCCATCGAAACCGGCAACCGCCTCTTCGCCGCCGCCTTCTCGATCCTCGTTTCGGCTGCCTTCTTCGCTTACGCCATCGTGCCCGCCACCCCCGGCCTGGTTGCCTGAGCCCAACGCTTCAACACCAAGGCTTCTTCAAAGGACCAACCCCATGTTCGGCTCTGACAACTCCGCCCGCTTCGCCTCTGCCGCCTTCGCCGTTATCCTGACGGTTGCCAGCTTCGCCTATGCGATCCTGCCCGCCAGCCCCGGCATGATCGCCTGATCCGCAATCGCCCAGACTGGAGACCAAGTGCCATGAACAACGTCACCCGCAATTCCGATGGCAAGCCGCCCCGCGCTGGCTTCCGCCTCGACAAGACCAACGGCAAGGTCTTCGGCGTCTGCGCCGGGATTGGCGACTATTTCGGCATCGATGCCATGCTGGTGCGCGTCGGCTTTGTTGCCGCGACACTGCTCGGCTTCGGCAGCCCGATCCTGATCTACCTCGCGGTCGCTCTGATCGCGGACTAATCTTGCTGGCAGGCGGGCACCCTTATCGCGGTGCCCGCTGCCCGGCCATTACATGGCGCTGATGCCGCCATCCAGTTTCAGCTCCGCCCCCGTCATGAAGCGGCTTTCGTCGCTGGCGAGATAGAGCACCGCATTGGCGATGTCGTTGGGCTCGCCCACGAATTTCAGCGGGATCTGGCGCGCGAGCTTTTCCAGCAGCACATCCTTGTCGAGCGATGCCGCCCGCGCGGTGCCATCAAGGATCGGCGTATCGACGAAGGTCGGATGCACCGAATTGCAGCGGATGTTCATCTGCTTCTTCGCGCAGTGCAGCGCGATCGACTTCGACAGCATCCACACCGCCGCCTTGCTGGCGTTATAGGCGGGCATGGTGTCGCTCGCGATGAGCCCTGCGATCGAGGAGATGTTGATGATCGATCCCGGCGCGTGTTCGCGCATCAGCGGCAGGGCCTTCTGGCAGCCGTGGAAGATCGAATTGACGTTGATGTCGAAGCAGCGCTGCCAGTCGGAAAAGGTGCAGGCCTCGATATTGCCCGGCACGCCGATCCCGGCATTGTTCACCAGCACATTGAGCCCGCCGAGGTGCTCGCGCGCGGCGTCCACGGCGGCTTCCCACTGGGCCGGATCAGTCACGTCATGCGCCATGCCAAAGGCCGTGCCGGCGCCCATTTCGGCATTGATGATCGCCGCAGTTTCTTCGGCTCCTGCGCCATTGATGTCGGTCGCCAGCACCCGCGCGCCTTCCTGCGCGAGGCGGATGCAATGCGCGCGGCCGAGGCCTTGTGCGCCGCCCGTCACTAGGGCCATCTTGCCCGCCACACGTCCTGCCATAAGTCAATCCTCTCCCAAGTATCCCGGTGTCAAAAGCATCGCGATGCGCACGTCGACCGCGTGGCCTGCGCGCCGCCACTCGGCCACGAAGCGCGAAAGATCGCGCAGCGCAACCCGGTGGACGGTGATATTCTCGCCTTCGGTGCCGCCGCCCTCGCTGACGCGTTCGAGCGCGCTTGCCTTGAACAGGGTAAAGCATTCCGAGACCATGCCCGGCGAGGAATAGAACTCGCCCAGCACTTCGAGCTTTCCGGCGCGGTAGCCGGTCTCCTCCTCCAGTTCGCGCGCGGCAGCCACGCTGGCATCCTCGCCTTCGTGGCCTTCATCATCGCCGATCAGGCCGGCGGGAATTTCGAGGCTGAAGCGCGACAGCGGCACGCGGTACTGGCTGACCAGGATGACATGGCGGGTGCCGTCGGCGTCGTCATCCAATGCGATGATCGCAGCGGCGCGGATCCCGCGTGCACGCCCGACATATTCCCAGCGCCCCCGCTGCTTGGCGGTGATGAAGCGGCCTTCCCACATCACCTGCTCGGGCAGGTCGGCATCGCGGTCTTTGAGCAAGGCGGGCACTCCGTCGGGAAGGCAGGGAGCGTCCTTCGACAGCGTCACGGGCAAGCGGTCAAGAGGCGAATTGCCTAGACCTCGATCAGCCGGTCGGGCAGCTCGTTCTCGTCCTCGCTGCCGCGCGGGAAGTGTTCGGCGAGCACGAAGCCGACATCGCGGATGCCTGCTGCCAGCCCCTCTGCCACGGCACCTTTCCGGATATGGGCGAGCATATCGCCCATCGCCTCGCCCCAGACTTCGGCGGGGACCTTGGCCGCGATGCTCTCGTCCGCGACGATCTCCGCCCGGTGTTCGCGCATCGAGAGGTAGATCAGCACGCCTGTGCGCCCGGTGGTGCGTGCCTGCGCCCCAACCTTGAACTGGCGCACCGCCTGATTGTGAACGCGGATCGTCTTGGTGGGTGCGGGGATCAGCGCGAACTTGAGCGGCTGCCACTGCTGCACCAGCATCACGCCCAGAAACTTCACGAGGCCGAGTGCGATCACCATGCTGGCAAGCTCGCCCGCGCTCCACACATGGCCCCAGCTTCCCGTCAGCGCGTCCCACGCATCGAGGAAGGGCTGCGGGAGCGCGGCGAAGACACTCATCGCGGTAAAGGCTGCACCCGCCGCCCATAGCAGGGCGACGTCGGTATAGCCGTCGGAACTCTCGGCCAGCACCGTGACAATCTCGCCCGAGGTGTTTGCCTCGGCCGCGCTCACGGCCTCGCTCACCAGCGCGCGTCCGGCATCATCGAGCCACGCCATGGCTACCATCCCCCCGATGCGCCGCCGCCGCCGGAGCTGCCGCCGCCAAAGCCACCGAAACCCCCGCCGCCGAAGCCGCCACCGCCGCCGCCCCAGTCACTGCCGCCGCCGCGCCCGCCGCCGTTGATGAGGCCCCGCGCGATGGCGCTGCCGACTTCCCACAGGATGATGTCGCGCGCCGTATCGCCCAGATCGCGGCCACGGTCACCCCAGGGGCCCTTGCCGCTGGCGCGATATTTCCGCCTCCGCCGTCGTCCGGCGAGCATCGGCAGGATGAAGAAGAAGAACAGGAAGGCGAGCCAGATCAGCACGCCGAAGGGAAAGCCCCCGTCGCTGCGGCTGCGCTGTTGTTCGGCGGCCTGCGCGGCTTCCTCGATGGCAATGGCATCTTCCGGGTTCTTGGCGAGGTGGGCGAGGATCGCCGCCGCGCCATCGGTCACGCCTGCGTCGAAATTACCTTCCTTGAAGCGCGGCGTGATCACATCGTTGATCACGCGCCCCGCCATGATCCCGCCGAAATAGCCGTGGAGGCCGTAGCCGACCTCGATCCGCAGTTTGCGATCATCGCGCGCGATCAACAGCAGCAGGCCCATGTCGCGCTTGGCCCCGCCGATGCCCCAGTCCGAGAACAGCCCGGTGGCATAGGTCTCGATTGCAGCGCCGCCGAGGCTCGGCACGGTGGCAATGATGATCGCCCGCCCGGTCTGCGCATTATAGGCGCGCAATTCCGCGTCGAGCTTGGCCACAGTTTCGGGCGCAAGGATGCCCGCGCCGTCATAGACCGGGCCATCGGGGCGGGGCGGGTAGTCCTGTGCGTGGGCTGCTGTGCTCAGCGCGAGCCAGACGAGGCCCGCCAGCAGCAGCAGCGCCCGGCGCAGCGGGGCGAGGGCGGTTGTCACCTCAGTTGGAAGCCGCCGGCGTTGCCGCGCCAGTGATGCCGCTCATGTCGACCTTGGGGTTGGCCTTGGCGGCTTCGTCGGCCTCGAAATATTCGAGCGCCTTCGCGCCGTGGATCACATTCGCCCCGATGCTGCTCGGGAAGGTGCGGATCTCGGTGTTGTAGTCGCGCGCGAGATCGTTGTAGCGCACCCGCTCGGTGTTGATCTGGTTGTTGGCCTCGTCGATCGCCACCATCAGATCGCCAAAGCGCGGCTGGCTCGCGAGCTGCGGGTAGTTCTCGACCACGGTGCGCAGCTGGCCCAGCGCCTGGGTGAGCTGGTTCTGCGCGTCGCTGAACTTCTTGAACTCTTCCGGGTTCGAAAGATCATCGGTGGTGATGTTGATCGACGTGGCGCGCGCGCGGGCATCGATCACGCCCTGAAGGATGTCCTTCTCCGAAATGGCAGCAGCCTGCACCACCGTAACGAGATTGGGGATCTTGTCCGAACGGTTCTGCAACGCGCTTTCGACATTGCCCCACTGCGCCTTGGCTGCTTCTTCCTTGGTGGGCACCGAGTTGATCCCGCAGGCCGCAAGGCTGAGCGCGATCATGGCGGCAACAGCACCGCGCAGCATGGTGGTGAGATTCATCGCGAAGGTCCCTCTTCAAGGCACGGGCGCCGGCCCGGCCGTGGCTTTCTGTATTGCGCATATAGCACACCTCGACTCCCTTTCAAGCGGTGGACGAGCGCATCGCGGCGGCTTGGCAGGCGGGAAGAGGGATGCCAGACATGGTAAGCAGGCATAGACAAAGGGGATCAACATGCTGTCGGAATTCAGGGCTTTCATCGCCAAGGGCAATGTCATCGATCTGGCAGTGGGTGTGATCATCGGCGCGGCTTTCGGCGCGATCGTCAAGTCGCTCACCGACGAGATCATCATGCCGCTGATCGGCGCGATTGTCGGCAATATCGACTTCTCTGATCGCTATATCGTGCTGTCGGGCGAGGTTGCGCCGGGCACCTCGCTCGCCGCAGCGCGCGAGGCGGGGGCGAATGTGCTGGGGTTCGGGGCCTTCGCTTCGGTGGTGATCAACTTCGTGATCCTCGCCTTCGTGATTTTCCTCCTGGTGCGTTATGTGAACAAGGTGACCGCCAAGCTCGCCAGGCAGCAGGAAGAAGCCGCTCCGCCCGCTGGTCCGACCGAGGTGGAGCTGCTGACCGAGATCCGCGACGCGCTGAAGAAGTGAGGCGATCGGCGGGGGCGCAATTGGTGCGCGGGGGCCGGTTTCCAGACCGGTTTTGGTGTCGAGATAGGTGCCACTTGACCCGCAGTTGACCCCCTGATGGGGGACGATTTTCGATGTTTCTCGTGAAACATTCGGGCCGTTTGCGGGGCTCGTGCACTTCACATTCAGGTTTGGCGCGCTATATCCATCCTCGCCGGTTTCGGTCGGCTATGGCGATAAACTGCTGCGTGCAATAGACGCAACGGACCCGGGGGCAGTACCCGGCGGCTCCACCAGAAGCGGCGTTTCGGCGCAACTCCTGACGGGGCCGAACTAGGATCGACGTGTGTTGAAAAGCGTAGTTTTTGCCCGGGCTGAGTAACCCGCATAAGGCTCAAAAACCATAAGTGCCAACGACAACGAAGCACTTGCTCTCGCTGCGTAATGTGACGGCCTAACGGCCTGAATTTACAAAGCCTAGAGCACGGTTCGGACCGAACCGGGTAACAGAATCGGAAACCGGGGGCCCGGGGGAGCCTAGCAACAGAATCCCCCACCTTCCTTCACCTGCGAACTTCTTGCAAAGGCGCTATTCGCCCGAGCGTGCCGCTGCTGCCTCGCGCAACTCGGCCACTTCTTTCTCCAGCCGGATGCAGTCGAGCATCTTTGCTCCGGCCAGAAACACCGCGCCAGTGGTGGCAAGGAACAGCAGTTGCCCGCCAAAGCCCGGGAACTGCTGGAGGTAGGCGGTGCCCCGCGCACACGAGCCGAGCGCGAGGGCATAGATGATCAGAAACGCCTCAAAGCGCGTCTTGATCACGAACAGCCGACCGATCTTGCGCAGCATGGGCATTCTCCGGGCAGACAAGGGGTCGGCAAGGCGAACCCTTTAACAATGTCGTAACCCTACGCCCGCTGCGGGCGAGTCGGCAAATGCGTTAACCAAGTGTCGCGAGGTCGAGCGCCTCCAGCAAGGCCAGCCGTGCCGCAATTACGCTCGCTGCCAGACTCTCTGTGCCAAGATCGGACGGATCGATCTGCGAAGGCCAATGGCTTGCAATCACCTGTTCGATAAGGTCGGCCTTTGCCTCGGTGAGGAGGAAGCGCGGATCCACTGTCGCCGGATCGCACACCACGCGCAGCCGCAGGCAGGCCGGCCCGCCCCCATTGGCCATGGATTGCTTCACATCGACCGGGATCACCTGCCGGATCGGGCCATTCGAGGCGAGCATGCTCTCGACCCAGCCCCATACGGCAGGGCTCTCGCGGCATTCCTCGGGCACGATCAGCGCCATTTCGCCCGAGGGCAGGGTGAGGAGCTGCGCGTTGAACAGATAGGTGCGGATTGCTGCCTGCAACGAAACCGCGCTGGACGGCACCTCGACCACCTCCAGTGCCGGGAAGGCGGCGCGGATCGCATCGTAAGCACCCTGCTGGTCGGCAAAGGCCATGTCGTGGGTGAACAATACGCGGCCATTCGCCACCGCCACCACATCATTGTGGAAGGCGCCACCCGCGATCGCCTCGGGGTTCTGCTCGATGAAGAGCGTGCGCGCCGGATCAAGCCCGTGGGCGCGCGCGATCAGACGGCTCGCCTGTTCGTGCTGGCGCGCAGGGAAGCGGCCGCCGGTCTTGCCATAGACGAACACCTCGACGCCCGGGGCATCATGGCTTTCGCACAGCCGCATATGATTGGCCGCGCCTTCATCGCCGAAGGTCGGCGGCACCGCATCATGGACCGCGAAGTGGCGCGTGTCGCCGAAAGCCACCTCCAGCTGGCGCTTGGTGTCGGGCCATTCCTGCGCACGGTGGAGCATGGTGACGAGGTTCGCTGCCGTCAGATGGCAGCGCCCGTCCGCCGTATCGGGCGCGGGGCTGACGGTCGCAGCATTGGCGGTCCACATCGAGGAGGCCGACCAGGGCGCGGCGCGCAGCTGCGGCAGCTCGGTGCCGTCGAGCGCCAGCGCCTGTGCAAGCGCATGGTTGGGGCGGGGCAGCGGCAGGAGAAAGCCCTGCACGCCGAGCCGCGCGAGGTTCCCGCGCATCTTCGCGACACCCTGAAGCGCCGCCGCGCGCGGGTAGGACGGATCGCCCGCATGGCTTGCGCTGGCGATGTTCCCGAGGCTCAGCCCCGCATAATTGTGCGAGGGGCCGACGATCCCGTCGAAATTGATTTCGGTCATGCTCATCGCGCCACGCTCCACACCATGTCGCCCTCGGACACGTCGAGCAGGTCCGCGCTGGCGCTATCGATCGCAATGCCGCCATCCCCGTCCAGCACCCGCGCACCGAAACAGGCGCGGAAGGTGCCGAGATGGCCGGTGGCGAGGATCGCCTTCTCGCCTTCGCCCACCGTGAGGTTCGTGACCGCCGCCGTGCAGCTGCCCTTCACGCTGGTGACATTGTCGGTGTGCGCCACCATCGTCGGCCCGCCGTCGAAGATGTCGACGTAGCCCTCGGCGCGGAAGCCCTCGTCCTCCAGCATCCGCATCGCGGCGCGGCCGGTGGGGTGGGGCACGCCGATGACCGAGCGCGCATCTTCGCTCAGCATCGCGATGTAGACCGGGTGCTTGGGCATCAGATCGGCGATGAACTGGTTGCCGTTGATCGCGTTGAAATAGTCCGCGTCCTGGAAGCTCATTCCGAAGAAACGGCCGGCGACCCCGTCCCAGAAGGGCGATCCGCCGCGCTCGTCGATGATGCCGCGCAGTTCGGCCAGGATCCGGTCGGCAAAGCGCGCGCGGTGCATCGCCACGAACAGATAGCGCGATCGGGCGAGCAGCAGGCCGAGGCCTCCGGCGCGCTCGTTGGGGTGGAGGAACAGTCCGCCGACCTCGCTCGATCCTTCGAGATCGGTGACGAGGCTGAGCAGTTCGGCGCGCACCGTGCGGTCGAGTTCCTGCGAATACTGGGTGAGGGTGTTCAACCGGTACGAATAGAACGGCCAGCGCTGCCCGACCTTGGTCATCAGCTGGCAGGTGCCGCGCACCGCGCCGGTACGCGCATTCTCGAGCACCAGCACGAACTGCTCGTCGGTGAGCGTATCGCCCTCGCGCGCGAAAGCCGTCTCGGCCCGTTCCAGCTTGCCACGCAGCGCGGCGCGATCAGGCGGCAGGTTGGTGAACCCCCCGCCGGTCAGCTTGGCCATCTCGTAGAGCGCCTCGAGATCGGAAACACGCGCAGCGCGCAGGCGAAAGGTCACGATATTGCTCCCTGAGCGAGACGCTCGATGACGCGGGCGGACAGCGCCGCGCGCTCGGCCAGACTGGGCACGATCAGATATTCGTCCGGCGAGTGGATCGCGCCGCCGCGCACGCCCATGGTGTCGACCACGGGGACACCGCAGGCGGCGATGTTGTTGCCGTCGCACACCCCGCCGGTCGATTTCCAGCGGATGTCCTGCCCCAGCTCCGCGCCGCATGCGCGCACCAGATCGAACAGCGCCTGCGCGCGGGCATCGACCTTTTTGGGCGGGCGGGTGACGCCGCCGTGGCGATGTGTGGCGACTTGATGAGTTGCCTCAATATCAATCAGCAAGTGACTGAAGGCATGATCGAATAAAGCCCCGGCCTCGACAGTCCTGGGTCGGATATTGAAGCGCAGCACGGCGTGGTCAGGGACGACGTTATTGGCCGAACCGCCTTCGAGCTTGGCGGGGTTGATGGTGATCTCGGCGTTCTCGAGCGCCTTCAGCCGCAGGATCAGATCGGCCGCCGCGACAATCGCGTTGCGACCCTCTTCCGGGTTGCGGCCTGCATGGGCGGACTTGCCGGTGATGGTGACCGAATAGTTCCCCGTGCCCCCGCGTTCATGCGCCAGCGTGCCGTCGGGCAGGGCGGCGGGCTCGTAGGTAAGGGCGGCAAGCTTGCCCGCAGCCAGTTCCGCGATCAGCGCGGCGCTGGCGAGCGAGCCGGTCTCCTCGTCGGAATTGATCAGCACGTCATAGCCGAGCGCCGAAGCGCTGGCGCTCGCCTCGAAGGCCAGCAGGGCGTAGAGCATCACCGCGATCCCGCCCTTCATGTCGGCGACGCCCGGGCCGTTCAGCGTCTCGCCGTCGAGCCAGTTCTGGCGCTGGAAGGCGTGATCGGCGGGGAATACCGTGTCCATATGCCCGGTCAGCAGGATACGGCGGTTGGCCTGCGGTCGCACGCGCACCACCAGATGCTGGCCATGCGGCTTGGCAAAGGCGCTGCCATCGGCGGCAATCGCGGTGACGGGCGCGGGATCGACCAGTTCGACTGCGCCGGGCAGGGCCGAAAACGTCTCGGCCAGCGCTGCCGCCTGCTGCGCCAGTCCGGCGAGATTCGCGGTGCCGGTGTTGATCGCGCTCCACGCCTGCACCTGCGCCAGCATCGCGCCGGAGTCGATCATCTGTGTCCCGTCCATGGCTCCCCTCTAGCCGTGTGCGCGCAGCAGTCCAACCCGTTGCAATCGGCCGTCCCCTGCGCCATAGCGCGGGCCGGAATCGCATTCCATGTCCTCCTCCCCAGGACCCGACTTTCGGAGCCCATGAGGACACGCATGACTGAAATGACCACCCGCGCCGGCCTTGCCATCGATTCCCGTCTGGCGAGCTTCCTTGAGCGCGACGTGCTGGCCCCGCTGAGCCGCGATTGTGAAGCTTTCTGGCAGGGATTTGCGGCGCTGCTGGCCGAGTTTGCGCCGAGGAACCGCGCGCTGCTGGAAAAGCGCGAGAGCCTTCAGGCGCAGATCGACGCATGGCATATGGAGCGCGCGGGCCAGCCGCATGACGCGGCGGCCTACAAGGCGTTCCTTGAAGAGATCGGCTATCTCGTCCCCGAGCCGGGCGACTTCACCATCGGCACCCAGAACGTCGACCCCGAGATCGCGACCATGGCAGGGCCGCAGCTGGTGGTGCCGATCCTCAACGCGCGCTTCCTGCTGAACGCCGCAAATGCGCGCTGGGGGAGCCTCTACGATGCCTTCTACGGCACCGATGCGCTCGATGCGGCTCCGGCGCGGCCGGGCGGCTATGACGAAGCGCGCGGGGCAGCGGTGATCGCACGCGGGCGGCAGTTTCTGGACAGCGCCTTCCCGCTCGCAGGCGGCGCGAGCTGGGTAGACCTTACGGGGCGTGAGGCGATCATGCTAGCAGACCCCACCCAGCATGTCGGCATCATCGATAAGGGTGTAATTTTCAAAAACAATGGCTTGCACGTCGAAGTTGTGTTCGATTCGAGTACACCTGTGGGCGCTACCGATGCAGCGGGCATTGCGGATATCATGGTCGAGGCCGCGCTCACCACCATCGCCGATTGCGAGGACTCGGTCGCGGCGGTGGATGCCGAGGACAAGCTGCTGGCCTATACCAACTGGCTCGGCATCATCCGCGGCGATCTGTCGGAAAGCTTTGAAAAGGGCGGCAAGACCCTCACCCGAACGCTCGCGGGCGACAAGACCTTCACCGCGGCCGACGGCACCACGCAGACCCTCAAGGGTCGCAGCCTGATGTTCGTGCGCAATGTCGGTCACCTGATGACGAACCCGGCGATCCGTCTCGCGGACGGGAGCGAGATCCCTGAGGGCATCATGGACGCGGTTTTCACCAGCGCGATCAGCGCGCTCGACGTCGAAGGTCATGGGCGTTTTGGCAATTCGCGCGAAAGCTCGATCTACATCGTGAAGCCCAAGATGCATGGGCCAGAAGAATGTCAATTTACCAATGACCTGTTCAACGCGGTTGAGGATTTGCTCAAACTTCCGCGCCACACGATCAAGGTCGGGGTGATGGACGAGGAGCGCCGCACTTCGGCCAACCTCGCTGCCTGCATCCATGCGGTGAAGGACCGCATCGTCTTCATCAACACCGGCTTCCTCGACCGCACCGGCGACGAGATCCACACCTCGATGCGCGCCGGGCCGATGCTCCGCAAGGGTGCGATGAAGGGCAGCGACTGGCTCAAGTCCTACGAGGCGCGCAACGTCGCCATCGGCCTTGCCCACGGCCTTTCGGGCAAGGCGCAGATTGGCAAGGGCATGTGGGCCGCGCCCGATCTGATGGGGCAGATGATGGTCGAGAAGATCGGCCATCTGAAGGCGGGCGCGAACACCGCATGGGTGCCGTCGCCCACCGCCGCGACGCTCCACGCGCTGCATTATCACCAGATCGACGTGTTCGACGTGCAGAAGCACCTGCCTGAGCCGATGGGCCTCGACGCGCTGCTCTCCATCCCGCTCGCGCAAGGGGCGAACTGGTCAGCCGAGGACATCCGCGAGGAACTCGACAACAATTGTCAGGGCCTGCTGGGCTATGTCGTGCGCTGGGTGGATCAGGGTGTGGGTTGCTCCAAGGTGCCCGACATCAATGATGTGGGCTTGATGGAAGACCGCGCGACCTTGCGCATCTCATCGCAGCACATCGCCAACTGGCTGCTGCACGGCGTGATCACCGAGGCGCAGGTGATGGATTCGCTCGCTCGCATGGCCGCCAAGGTCGATGCGCAGAACGCGGGCGATCCGCTTTACGTCCCGCTGACGGGTAACGAGAGCGGCGCGGCCTTCAGCGCGGCGAAGGAGCTGATCTTCAAGGGCGTGGAGCAGCCCAGCGGCTATACCGAGCCGTTGCTGCACGCCTGGCGTCTGAAGAAGAAAGCGGGTTAGGACAGCGCCTTTGCCACCGCCACGAACTCCGCGACGCTGACAGTCTCGGCGCGGCGGGTTTCGTCGATACCGAGCACGGCGAGCGCCTCCAACGCACCCGGTACGCCCTTGAGGCTCTGGCGCAGCATCTTGCGGCGTTGCCCGAAGGCGGCTTCGGTGAGGCGTTCGAGCATCCGCGCCGAGACCCCTTCCGGCATCGCAGCGGGGGTAACATGGACGATCGCGCTCATCACCTTGGGGGGCGGGGTGAAGGCGCTGCGGTGGACCTTCATCGCAAGGCGTGCCTCGGCGCGCCATTGGGCGAGGACGGCAAGCCGCCCATAGGCGTCGTCTCCGGCGGCGGCGACGATCCGGTCCGCGACCTCGCGCTGGAACATCAGGGTGAGCGACTGCCACATGGGCGGCCAAGCCTCGCCGCCGAGCCAGCGCACGAACAGCGCGGTGCCGACGTTGTAGGGCAGGTTCGAGAGCACGTGGAAAGGCTCGGCGCCCATCAGTTCGTTGTGATCGAGCTTGAGCGCATCGCCCTCGATCACCGTAAGTTGGCCGGGGAAGGCCTCGCCCAATTCGGCGAGGGCGGGAAGGCAGCGGCGGTCCATCTCGATCGCGGTGACCTTCGCGCCGGCGCGCAGCAGCGCGCGCGTCAGCCCGCCCGGGCCGGGGCCGACTTCGAGCACGCGGGCGCTTGCCAGATCGCCCGGAACGGCGGCGATGCGCGCCAGCAATTGCTCGTCGAGCAGGAAGTTCTGCCCCAGTGCCTTGGACGCCGACAGGCCGTGGCGCTGGATGACATCGCGGATCGGGGGAAGGTCAGCCATGTGCCGCTGCCCGCGCCTTGGCCATGCCGGCTGCCATGGTGATCGCCGCCGCCATCGCGCCGGGATCGGCAAGGCCCTTGCCTGCGATATCGAAGGCCGTGCCGTGATCGGGCGAGGTGCGGATGATCGGCAGGCCAAGCGTCACGTTGACGCCTTCGTCCACTTCCAGCGCCTTCAGCGGGATCAGCGCCTGATCGTGATACATGCACAAGGCCGCGTCATAGCCGGTGCGGGCGCGCGGCATGAACAGCGCGTCGCCGGGGACCGGACCGAAAGCGGCGATCCCCTCGGCCTGCAAGGCGGCGATGGCAGGGGTGATGATGCGCGCTTCCTCGTCACCGAACTGCCCGCCTTCGCCCGCATGGGGATTCAGCGCGGCAATCGCGAGGCGCGGCGCGGCGATGCCGAAATCGCGGGCCAGACCCGCAGCGACAATCCGCGCCTTGTGAATGATCAGATCGGAGGAAAGCAGCGCCGAAACCTCGGCCAGCGGTACGTGGACGGTGAGCGGCACGGTGCGCAAGCTTGGCCCTGCCAGCATCATTACCGCATCGCGATAGGGCTTGCCGCAGGCATCGGCGAGAAACTCGGTCTGTCCGGGATAGTCCCAGCCGATCGTCGCCAGCGCGCCCTTGGCCACTGGTGCGGTCACCAATCCGCTCGCTGCGCCCGCGAGCACGCATTTCGCACCCCATTGCAGCGAGGCCAGCGCGAGGCGTGCGCCATCGCTCGAAGGAGCAGCCGGGTGCCACGGGCCGTCGAGCAAGGCCAGCACCGGCAGACCGACAGCGCTGGCGAAGAGCGCTTCGGATGGCTCGGCAATCGGCACGATCGGGCAATCGATCCCCAGCGCCTCGGCCGCGCTCCGCAGCAACGCCGGGCCGCCGACCACGAAGGCGGGCGGGGTGCGGCGTTCGGCGCGCAGCCGCGTCCATGCGCCAAGGATCACCTCCGGGCCGATCCCCGCAGGATCGCCCAGAGAGATGGCAAGAGGCGCTGCTGCTGCGCTCAATTGTATTCGATATAGGCGTCGTTACGCAGATCGCGCAGGTAGCGCTGGGCGCGCTTGTTGACGCGTTCCTGTTCGATCTGGTCCATCACCGCCGCAAAGGACGGTGCGCCCGCATCCTTGGGATCGTCCCGCCCGCACAGCATCAGCACGCGCACGCCTTCCTGCACGCCGCCGAACAGCGGGGTGGTCTGGCCGATTTGCAGGTTGAGGATGATCGCTCGCAGCTGTTCGGGAAGGTTGGCGGCCTTGATCTGGTCGTTCGAGACGACCTGCGCGCCAATCGCCGCCGCGCCCGCATCGACATCGCCGCAACCGCGCAGGCCCTCGACGAACTTGCCGAACTGTTCGACCTTGGCGCTCGCCGCGGCTTCCGAGATGCCAGCGGGGAAGTTGACCGAGATCTGCTTGAGGCTCAGCACCGCCTCGTTGGGATCGGCCATCAGCACCTGACGCTTGTTGATCAGGTAGATGATCGAAAAGCCGCCCGGAATTTCGATCGGGCCGTTGAGCTGGCCCGCCTGCATTTCGCGCGCCACTGCGGCAATCTGCGGGGGAAGCTGGCTCAACCGCACCCAGCCCAGATCGCCGCCGACGACCGCCGTGGTCGCCTCGGAGAACTGGCGCGCATAGGCGACGAAGCTGCCGCCCTGTTGCAGCTGCTCGATGATCGCCTGCACGTTCTTGAGCACCGCATCGCGGTTTTCGGTGGTGGCCGAAAGGTAGATTTCGCCGAGGCGGTATTCGTCGGTGCCCTTGGCCTCGTTCATGCGCTTGAGCACGTCGTTGACCTCTTCGGCCGAGACGTTGACGAAGGGCATGATGTTGCGGCGCAGGAGATTTTCCCACGCCTGTTCGCCTTCGATCTGACGCTTGAGCGAGGTGGGCGAGGAACCGATCGACTTGAGGTAATCGTCCATCTTCTTCGGCTCGTTGCCGAAGTTCTGTGCGGCCAGCTGCAGATAGGTCCTCTCGACCTCGTCAGGGGTGACCTTGAGTTCTGCCGCTTCGGCTGCCTGGATCTTGAGCGTTTCGTCGATCAGGTTGCGCAGCACCTGCACGCGCAGACGCAGCAGCTCGTCCTCCGGAACGGCTGCATCCGATGCGGCGGTAACGAGCGCCACGCGCTGGTCGATATCCGTGCCCGTGATGACGAAGCCGTTGACCACCGCGGTCGCGGTGCGGCGATCGGGATCGGTCTTGCCGAAGATGGTGATGTCCTCGGGCAGGCCGAAGGGGTTCTCGGCGGTCGGCACGGCAACGGTCTGCGCGCCCACAGCCATCGGCGCCACGGCGAGGCCGAGCATCCCGGCTGCCGCCAGTGCGGTTCCGGTCTTGGCCAGAAGGCCCTTGGAAAACAGCTTCACACTCACTCGTATAATCCCGCTTTGCGGCCCCATGGATGGGCGAAGAATTCTGCGCGACCCCTCACGCATGCCCAGCCGTTGCCATGCAGCGGCTGAATGGAAGCTTGCTCCCGCCCGATCACCTTGGGCAAGGCCTGCTACCTGTCGGGGTGCCTTTAGACCGGATTCGCCGCCCTGCCAAATAACTTGGTTTCACCGGAAGCCCAGGTTCCGCAATGCAAAGAACAGCTGGAACGTGTTGCCGCGCCGCGCGTCGCCCGCATCGATGAAATCGCGCCGCCAGGTCGCGCCGAATTCGATGCAGTCGTCCGAATAGGCGATGCCGAGTCGTGTGCGGATCGGTTCGAACCCGTCGGGCTGGAACACCGGATCTTCGGCGGCATCGGTGAGGTTGAACACCCCCGATCCGAAGGCCGACCAGCGCCGCCCGATGGCCACACGCGCAGCCACGCGGAGTTCCTCGCGGTCGCGCAGGTCTTCCACGGTCTGGATGTCGCGGTTCAGCCGCAGATAGCCGACCTCGACATAGGTGCGGCGCGAGCCGATGGCCGCGTCGATCTCGTTGCGGCGGATCGCGAGGTTGTCCTTGTCGAGCCGGAAGCGGTGGGTGACATTGAGGAAGTCGCGGTAACGGATCTGGGTGCGGCCGACAAAGTCGGACACCCGGTCTGACAGGCCTGCGCCGGGCGGAAAGATCTGCTCTTCGGGCTCGTCGAAGCGATAGGACTGGCCGATCGTGGTCGACACCTTCCAGCCCGGGCGCTGCAATTCCCAGTCCACCCCCCAAGTGACGCGGGTGCCGTCTTCCACCCGGTCGTAGCCGGGGAAGCGGTTCAGGGCGAAGAGGTTCGAATCCTCCAGATCGATCGCGCGCGCGTCCTCGTTCGGCAGATCGAGATTGCGCAGCTTGGGGCTGGCGACGAGCTGGACGCGCGGCTTGAACACCTGGGTCCCGCCGAAGATCTCGCCCACAAAGGGCCATTCGATATCGAGCGCCGCAGTGGCGATGCCGCGTGTCGTCCAGCCTTCGGTGCCGCGATAGCTGGGGGTCGTCGTGGCGAGGATATTGTCGGTATTGTAGATGTCGCCGCGCACCAGTGCGGTCAGCGTTACCATCTGGCCAAGCCCGGTCAGCCGCCGTAGGTCCCACCGGGCTCCGGCAAAGGCGCGCTGGGTATCCTGCCCGTCATTGCGCAGGAGCGCGAGGCTGTTGACCTGCAACTCCACCTTGCCGCCCAGCACCGGATCGGCGACCCGCTGGCGGAAATCGAGCGCGGGCAGCGCGAGCGGGATCTGGCCCTGCTGGGCATTGATCCGCAGCGTCTGCGTGGCCCACCCGGCGAGCGAGAAATAGGAGTTTTCGGTGATCCGCTCGAAATTGATGGTCGAGCGCAAGCGGTCATCGCGGCTGAGATCGTAGCGGCGCAGGAATGTGCGGTCGCTGGCGAGGCGGATCGATCCGGTCAGGCTCCATTCCGGCGAGAACTGGAAGCGGCCATTGCTCTCGATATAGCCGCGCAGCTGGTTCTGGAAGCTCTGGCCGCCAGTGAAGTCGGTCAGGCGGTCGCTGGCAGTGAGATAGCCGGTGATCTGGTAGGCACCCTTGTCGGTCAGGTGCCGCCAATGCGCGCTCGCCATCGGGGCGACGCTGGAAAAGACATAGGCGCCCAGCGTCAGATCGCGGTTGTCGCCAAGCCGCCAATAGTACTCGCCATTGAGCTCCAGCCCGTTGACCTGGCTGATGCGGAAATCGGGGACGAGAAAGCCGCTTTCTGCCTTGCCGTCGGTGCGCAGGGCAAGACCGGGGAGCGGCAGAATGCGCGCGCCGAACAGCTCCAGCATCGCGCCGGTGAAGCGCACCCGCTGGGCCTTCTGGTCAAAGGTGACGCGGGTGGCGGTGATGCGCCAGCTCGGGTTCTTGGCGCAGCCTTCGTCGTCCGTGACGGCGCAGGCCGAATAGGCAGCATCGGCCAGCACCGCGACGCCGTCCTCGCCCCGTTCGGCCGAGCGCGCGGCAAGGCGGCCCCCGGCGCGCAGGGCGATCAGCAGCTCGGCCATGGCGCCGGCCTCGAAGGTCTCGGTCAGCTCGACCTGATCGGTGAACAGCTGGTTGCCGGCATCGTCGACCAGCCGGATATTGCCGCTGGCGATGATCTTCCCACTCTTGCGGTCCCACACGACCTCGTCGGCGCGCGCCGAGCGATCGTCCGAGCGTAGGATGACATTGCCGCGCGCGGTGACGGTTTCGGTCTCGTTGTTGTAGGCGATTTCTTTCGCCTCAAAATCGATCTGGCGCGGCGCGGGGGTTCCGGCCTGCGTGGGAGCGGCAACCGGCTCCTGCGCGGCAAGCGGCGCGGCGCATCCCGAGAGGGCAAGGGCAAGGACAAAACGTGGGCCAGCGCCCCGCGTTGGCACGCGCAGGGCGGTATCCGCGGCCTTGCGCGTCTCCACTGGCGAGCCTCCCGACATGGCCTTGCCTATTGCACCGCTCGCGCCTAATCGCAATCGCGTTTGCCGCCTTGTGCGCACGGAATGTCGCACCTGCCGGACACCGTGACAGCCACCCGGCCTGATGCTTTTTCGGGAGACCCCATGCAGATCCTCTTTACCGCCACGCCGCCCGCCGATGTCCGCCTTCAGGCGCGGATCGTGAACCAGGGTGCCAGCCTCACCGGGCTCGATCAGGCGCTGGTCGAAGGGGCAGCGGCGGCACGCTTTTCAGGGCGCACCGGACAGGTGTTCGAAGGCTTTGCCAGCATCGGCGGCAAGGTGCAGCGCATCGCGCTGGCGGGTGCGGGCGAGCCCGGTTCGGCCGAGCGCAAGCTCGAACTGGAGCGCGCAGGCGCGGCTCTTACGGCCAAGTATCTCGTCTCGGGCGAGACCGCGATGGTGCTCGATCTGGCGGGCGCGGGGCTTTCGGCCGATGATGCGGCAGCGATGCTTCTTGGCCTGCGCCTTCGCGCATGGCGCCACGACACCTATCGCACACGGCTTCCCGCCGACAAGCGGCCGAGCCTTGCCACGGTCCACGTCATCGGCGAGCCGGACGGCACGGAAGGCGCCTGGGCACGCGAGCTCGCACTGGCCAAGGGCGTCGAGTTCACCCGCAAGCTGGTGACCGAGCCTGCCAACATCATCTACCCCGCAACCTTCGTCGCCGCTTGCGAGGAAGCCTTCGCGGGCACCGGCGTTGAAATCACCGTACTGGGCGAGGCCGAGATGACGGCGCTTGGCATGGGCGCGCTGGTCGGCGTCGGGCAGGGGTCCGAGCGCGAATCGAAGCTGCTGGCGATCCGCTGGAACGGCGGTGCCGCCGGAGACAAGCCCACCGTCTTTGTTGGCAAGGGCGTCACCTTTGACACCGGCGGTATCTCCTTGAAGCCGCCGCCGGGCATGGAAGACATGAAGTGGGACATGGGCGGTGCCGGTGCGGTGGCAGGGGCCATGCTGGCGCTTGCCGGTCGCAAGGCCAAGGCCAATGTGATTGGCGTCATGGGCCTCGTCGAGAACATGCCTGACGGCAAGGCGCAGCGTCCGGGCGATATCGTCACCACCATGAGCGGCCAGACCGTCGAGGTGCTCAACACCGATGCCGAAGGGCGGCTGGTGCTGTGCGACGCGCTGCATTGGGCGCAGGAGCAGTATGATGCGGCGCGCATCGTCGATCTTGCCACGCTGACCGGCGCGATGATCATCAGCCTCGGCAATGAATATGGCGGGATGTTCGCCAATGACGATACGCTCGCCGCGCAGCTGAGCGAGGCTGGCCTTGCCAGCGGGGACAAGCTGTGGCGCATGCCGCTCGGCCCCAATTACGACAAGATGATCGATTCCCCTGTAGCCGACATCAAGAACGTCGGCCCGCGCGAGGCCGGATCGATCACCGCCGCGCAGTTCCTGCAGCGATTCATCAAGGCCGGCACCCCCTGGGCGCACCTCGATATCGCGGGCATGGTGTGGGCATCCAAGCCCGGCCACAGCTGGGACAAGGGCGCGACCGGCTATGGCGTGCGCCTGCTCGACCAGTTTGTGCGGGATGTGGTCGAGGGTTGATCCGCATTTCCGGCCTCAAGTAGCGCAGCGGTAGGCCGGGCTGGCCTCAAGTAGCGAAGCGATAGGCCAACAATCATGCCGAAGATGCGCAAAAAAAGCGACCTGCCGTCCAAGACCTGCCTCGCCTGCGGGCTGCCGTTCTCGTGGCGCAAGAAGTGGGAGCGGGACTGGGACAATGTGAAGTATTGTTCCGACCGCTGCCGCCGAAGCCCTCAAGTAGCGAAGCGGTAGGGCAACAAGGACTCCGCCGTATGAAAATCGATTTCTGGCAGGTCACCGACGATCCGGTCGAGAAGGTTGTCACGCTGATCGCCCGCCGCGCGCTGGGTGAGGGCGAGCGGGTGCTGGTCGTCTCGGATAATCTCCAGCAGCGCGAAGCCATTGCGCGCGCGCTGTGGCAGGCGGGACCGGAGAGCTTCCTCGCCAATGGCGAGGCGGGCACACCCGGAGCCGAAGCCCAGCCGATCCTCCTTTCCGCCGAACCCGTAGCCGCCAATGACGCAAGCCACCTGATCCTTGCCGACGGCCATTTCCGCGACAGCGAAGGATTTGCGCGGGTTTTCCTGTTATTCCCTCCCGACGGCGCGCCTGCGGCCCGTCAGGCATGGCGCGCGCTTGACGGGCGCGAGGGTGTGACACGGTCCTACTTCGCACAGGAAGAAGGGCGCTGGGTGAAGAAGGGCTGATTTTTCGCAGGCAGGGGAAGGAGCGCAAAATGCGGTTTGCGGCATGGATCATGGCAGGCAGCGCTGCCGCATTGCTGGCGGCCTGCGGATCGGAAACCTCGGGCGAATTCACCACCCAGACCGGCGAGAGCGCGGAATACACCATCGATGAAAAGAGCGGCGAGACCCGCATGACGGTTGACGGGCCGGATGGGCCGGCCACGCTGCGATCGGGGGCCGAGGTTCCGCTCAGCCTGCCCAGGGGTTTCAGCCTTTATCCCGGAGCCAAGGTCGTCACTAACACGGTGGTGAAGAAGCCCGATGGCGAGGGCGTGATGGTGATGTTCGAGACCCCTGATGCCCCTGACAAGGTGATCGCCCATTATCGCCGCGAGGCCGATGCGGCGGGCATCGCCATTTCGGTCGCGATGACGACCGAGCGCACGGTCATGATCGGCGGCGAAGATGATGGCGGCCGGCTCACCTTCTCGGCCAATGCCAATGCGGGGGCGGGCGATGGCGAGCCGACTTCGGTGCAGCTGATCATCGGCAGGAAGACGGGCGGCTAGGCGGCGTCTTTTGCAGGGCCACGGGGCGCTTGCCATTTTGCAGCGCAGCATCTAACGCGCGCGGCCAATAACCCCCCTCTTATAAAAGACGTTCACAGGAGCATAGTCATGGCGGTCACCCGCACCTTTTCGATCATCAAGCCCGATGCCACCCGCCGCAACTTGACCGGTGCGGTCACCAAGATGCTGGAAGAAGCCGGCCTGCGCGTTGTCGCCTCCAAGCGCATCCACATGACCCGCGAGCAGGCCGAAGGCTTCTACGCTGTCCACTCCGAGCGTCCCTTCTTCGGTGAACTGGTCGAGTTCATGATGAGCGAGCCGGTGGTGGTGCAGGTGCTCGAAGGCGAAGACGCCGTCACCCGCAACCGCGACATCATGGGCGCGACCAACCCGGCCGACGCTGCGCCGGGCACGATCCGCAAGGAACTGGCGCTCTCGATCGGCGAAAACACCGTCCACGGTTCGGACAGCGAAGAAAACGCCGCGATCGAAATCGCGTTCTTCTTCAAGCAGGAAGAAATCGTCGGCTGATTTTCAGCGCTGACACGATGCAAAGGGCCGTCCCGCGAGGGGCGGCCCTTTTGTTTTGGGCTCAACCCGCCTGAGAAAATCGCGCGAGTTGTTCGGCATGGGCGCGGTGGTGGCCTTCTTCGCTTGCCGCCATCACCTTGTGCATCGCGGTGAGCGCCGCATCCGGCAGCGGCAGGCCGAGCGCGGCATAGCAGCGCGTGATTGCGCCCTGCCAGTCTGCGCCCAGCTCCTCGAAAGTCAGCCGCGCCACCGGCCCCTGCCAGCTTGCCAGCACCTCGGTCATCCGTTCCTCTCGCAAGGCAATCTTGTGCTGCCAGCGCGCTTCGATCGCGCCGATTTCGCAACTGTCCGACTGCACTGCCATCTGGTTCGCCGCGAGGCTGACCGCGCTCTTGAGCACTGCGCTGCGATCACGCTGGGCAATCACCAGTCGCGCGTCGGGGAATTCCGCGAGGAGGGTGTCCAGATCCTCGGCAAAGGCGGGTACTTTCATCACGCGCGGCTTGTCCGCAAGGCCGCGATGGGTCGCGTCGGTTTTGAGGATGCGGGAGAATTCGCGGTAGACGGGGGCGGGGTCCCGGGCCTCGCTCCTCGCGGAATAAGACGGGATGTGCCACTGGCTTTCGTAGATTGAGTGGTGGAGCGCGGCGGAGATCCACGCCAGTTCCTCCTCCACCTCGGCCGGAGCCATGGGGTGGATCGATTGCAGCCACGGATTGAGCAGGCCGAGCATTGTCAGCTCGGTCGCGCTCACCAGCCGGTTCAGCCCGAAGCGCGAGGGAACGGGGTGATAGGCGTCGCAATAGCGGGTGTGCGAGAAGGCCCGATCGGCCGCCAGCAGCTTGTGGATACGGGTGGTGCCCGAACGCATGTGGCCGATGACGATGATCGGCGGCGCAAGGCGGGTTTCGAGCAATGCGGGCCGGTCGTGCCACAGCTGGCCCAGCGCGAGGCGGTTCTTCACCGCGCGGTGCAATTGCCCGAAAGCCATGGCGCGGCCCAGCGGGTTGAGATCGGCCTCGGCAATCACACTCGCGCACAGCCGTTCGAACCGCTCGCGGAAATCGGCGACATCCTCGGGGCTGCGACCGCCATGTTCGGCCGCTTCGGCCTCGGTGCCAAAAGGCTTGGCGGCAAGCGCCCATAGCGCCTCGGCGTCGAGAGCGGGCGGGGGCAGCCAGCCGCGCTCCCACGCCTTGCCCAGAAAGTCGCTTGCCCGCTGCGCCAGTGGACCGCGTGCCAGAAGGTGATCGCGCACAGGAGGTGCCATCAGAACTCGTCCGCGATGTCCATCAGGCGGCTGAGGCGCTTGGGCGCCGCGCCCCGCCAGCTGCGCTCCAGCCATGCCGCGACCTCTTCCCAGTCCACGTTCGCGCGGTTGAGGATGATCCCGACCCATCCGCTGGCGCCGTAATAGGCGGGCTTGAAATAGACCTCCGGCTGGCTCTCGACGAGGTTCAACAGCTCGTCCATCGAGCCGGTGCGCACCAGCAGGGCGATGTGGGGGGTGCCATGGTGCTGATCGGCGAAATAGGCGAAATACTTGCCGCTCTTCTCCCCGCCGACGCGAAAGCCCGGGCTGCCATGGCTCTCGCGCTCGTCGGTTTCGGGAAGGGCGAGGGCAGCCGCGCGCACTCGCGCCAGCAACGCCGCCGGATCGCGCCAGCGGGCGACATATTCGGACACTGCGCGGGGATAGAGCTGGTGCTCGGCAAAGCGCACGCGCTCGGCGAGGCTCGCGGGGGTGTCACCGGGCGCGATGGCGACTTTGGCTTGCGCCAGCACCTCGCCCGCATCGAGCTCAGGGGTCACCAGATGGACGCTCGCCCCGGCATGGCTGTCTCCCGCCGCAATCGCGCGGGCAAAGGTGTCGAGCCCCTTGTATTTGGGCAGCAGCGAGGGGTGGATATTGAGCATGCGGCCCCCCCACCGCTCGACGAAGCCGTCCGACAGGATGCGCATGTAGCCTGCAAGGACGATATAGTCCGCGCCAGCCTCAAGCACAGCGGCTTCCATTGCGGCATCGTGGCCCGCGCGGTCCATGCCCTTGTGCGACAGCGCGAAGACCGGCACGCCTTCGAGCGCGGCAAGGGCGAGACCGGGTGCCTCGGGATCATTGCTGGCGACCAGCACCACCTCGTAGGCCGCGTCCGCCATCCGGCTGGCATAGAGCAGCGCGGCCATATTGGTGCCCGCGCCGGAAATGAGGATGGCGATGCGGGCCTTATCAGCCAAGATGCGTCGCGCTCCAGTCCGCCTTGGCCGACCAGGTTTCCACGGAGCCGCGCACGGTGCAGCCCTTTTCGCCCGCTGCGATGTGGCCGACACTGACCACGGTCTCGCCTGCCGCTTCGAGCCGGGCGGTGACCTCGGCGACCTTGTCTGTTGCAACCGCTAGCACCATGCCGACTCCGCAGTTGAAGGTGCGGGCCATTTCTTCCGGCTCGATCGCGCCCTGCGCCTGAAGGAAGGCCATCAGACGCGGCTGCGGCCACAGATCGGCATCGACATGGGCGTGTGCACCCTCCGGCAGAATGCGCGGTATATTCTCGAGCAGCCCGCCTCCGGTAATGTGGGCGAGCGCATTGATATGGCCTTCGCGGATCAGCGGCAGCAGGCTCGCGACATAGATGCGGGTCGGCGCGATCAGCGCGTCGATCAGCAACTGGTCCTGATCGAACAGGGCAGGGCGATTGAGCTTCCAGCCCTTGTCGGCCGCCAGACGCCGCACCAGCGAGTAGCCGTTGGAATGGACGCCGGAGGAGGCAAGGCCGATCAGCACGTCGCCCGGTGCGACCTTGTCGCCGGTGAGCTGCTCGCCGCGCTCGACCGCGCCGACGCAGAAGCCCGCCAGATCATAGTCGCCCGGCGCATACATCCCCGGCATCTCCGCCGTCTCGCCGCCGATCAGCGCGCATCCGGCGATCTTGCAGCCCTCGGCAATCCCCGCGATCACGCGTTCGGCGACCCCGTTCTCGAGCTTGCCCGTGGCGAAATAGTCGAGGAAGAACAGCGGCTCTGCGCCCTGCACGATGAGATCGTTGACGCACATGGCGACCAGATCAATGCCGACGTGATCGTGCCGATCATGCTCGATCGCGAGCTTCAATTTGGTGCCCACGCCATCATTGGCGGCCACCAGCAGAGGGTCGGTATAGCCCGCCGCCTTGGGATCGAAGAACCCGCCAAAGCCGCCCAGCTCGCTGGTTGCGCCAGGGCGCGCGGTGGCCTTTGCCAGCGGGGCGATGGCTTTGACCAGCGCGTTGCCGGCGGCGATCGAAACACCCGCATCGGCATAGGTGTAGGGAGAGTTCTTGATCGTCATACACGCCCCATAGCCTTTCGCGCTTGGAATTCCACCCGCCATTGGGCAAAGGGTTTGGCGTTTCCCCAATGCGCGCCGCTTCCGCCCTGTCCGGCCCTGATGCCGCCCCCGCAGCACCCGCTGCTGCGCGCCGCTGGCTGCGCCCGGTCGCCTCCGCGGCGCTGGCGATTGCGCTGCTGGGCGGCGGCTATGTCCTGCTGGCGCAGGTGGCAGGGGAACGCGGCATCGCGCCGACGGCAGCAACCTCCGACATCGAGGTGAAGGGCATCAGCGTCGATGTGACGGCCGGCAGCGCCGAGGAGGCGCGGGCCAAGGGCTGGCGCGAGGCACAGAAGCTCGCCTGGGCCAAAGTCGGCGGACCGCAGCTTTCCGAAGGCCAGCTGGATGCGCTGGTCTCGGCCATCGTGATCGAGCGCGAACGGCTCGGGCCCCGGCGCTATATCGCGACGCTCGGCGTGGTGTTCGATCGCCAGCGCGCAAGCTCCTATCTCGGCGGCGGCCCGCAGGCCTCGCGCTCGGCGCCGATGCTGCTGATCCCGGTCGAGGTCAGCGGCGGAGCCTACACCACTTACGAACAGCGCAATGCGTGGCAGCGCGCCTGGGCCGAGTTCAATCCCGGTGCCAGCCGCATCAACTATGTGCGGCCAAGCGGGGCCGGAGGCGATTCGCTGCTGATCAATTTCGGCCAGACCGGGCGGCATAGCCGCGCATGGTGGCGCAGCACATTGGACCAGTATGGCGCGTCGGACGCGCTGATGGCTTTCGCACGGCTTGATCACCAGTTCCCAGGCGGGCCGGTGAGCGGCACCTTCACGGCGCGCTATGGCCCTGACAGCCGCCCGCTCGAAAGCTTCACGCTGAAGGCGGACAATCCCGACGCACTCCCCGCTATGCTTGCCCAGGCGGTGGAGCGGATGGACGGGATCTTCACCGCAGCGCTTGCCTCAGGCAAGCTGCGCCCCGACCCGAGCCTGCGGCTCGGCGGCGGCGGGGTGATCGATCCGGCGATTGCCCGCCTGATCGAGATCGGCCGAGCCGCACGCGAACGTTCTGCCGCCGAGGCCGCTGCTGCTGCGGCCGGCGTGCCGCGGATCGAGGCTCAGCCGATCACCGGGATCGAACCGGGCGAGGTGATGGTGCGCACCATCGTCGTGCAGTTCGCCACGCCTGATGCGGGCGCCTTCGACAATGCCATCGGCGCGGTGCGCTCCGCCGGCGGCGTGCGCGGAGTTGGCGTTACCAGCACCGCGATCGGCGGCACATCGGTGATGAGCGTGAGCTTTGCCGGATCGCTGGACGAGCTTGCCGCCGCGCTCGAAGCGCGCGGATTTTCCGTGCGGCGGGGGGCAAACGCGCTCGCCATCAGCCGTTGATGACGGGCCGCGAGATGCTGCGCGCATGAGCCGCCGTTCCCCCTCCCAGATCGCGCTGCCGCTGAGCGCCGGTGCATCCGCCGAATCGCGCCGGATCGTTGTCGGCGCGGCCAATGCCCACGTCATCGAGGCCTTGCAGGAACCGGCACGCTGGCCGTTCCATGTCGCCGTGCTGACCGGCCCGCCGCGCTCGGGCAAGAGCCTGATTGCGCGCTGGGCGCAGGGTCTCGCGGGGGCGGAGCGGCTCGAGGTGATCGACGATGCCGAGAGCCTTGACGAGACCGCGCTGTTCCATCGCTGGAATGCGGTGCAGCAGGGCGGAGTGCGCGAAGGCGGGGCCTTGCTGATCATCGTCAACACCGATGAAGAACACGGCGGCTGGCGTATCGGGTTGCCCGATCTCGCCTCGCGCATCGGCGGCTCGCTCCAGCTGGAAATCGGCGCGCCCGATGATGCCTTTGCCGCCGATCTGATCCATGCGCTGGCCGAGCAGCGCGGCCTCAGCCTGCCCGATGGTGCTGCCGAATATTGCGTGCCGCGCACCACCCGCAGCTTTGCCGCAATCGAGGCGCTGGTCGCGACAATCGACCGCATTTCCCTTGAACGCCAGTCGCCTGCCACCATGTCGGTGTGGCGCGCGGCGCTTGAAGCCCTGCACGGGCCGGAGCAGCAGCGCCTGTTCTAGGCGCGCGCGAGTTGCATCGTGCGGCGAATGATGGGAATGTGAGAGGCCATGTTCGAGGATCTGATCAGCTATCTGGACTCGGTTCGCGCGCGCGATCCCGCGCCGCGATCGCGCTGGGAGATCCTGCTCTATCCCGGAGTATTGGCGCTCGGTTTCCACCGCATTGCGCACTGGCTGTTCGAGGCGCAGCTGTTCTTTGCAGCGCGCTTCGTGAACCATTTCTCGCGTCTGCTGACCGCGATCGACATTCACCCGGGGGCGACCATCGGGAAGAACTTCTTTATCGACCATGGCTTTACCGTGATCGGCGAGACGGCGGAGATCGGCGACAATGTCACGATCTACCAATGCGTCACGCTGGGCGGCACCAATCCTGCCAATGGCAAGGGCGGCAAGCGCCACCCGACCATTCGCGACAATGTCATCATCGGCTCGGGCGCGCAGATCATCGGGCCGATTGTGGTGGGTGAACGCGCGCGCGTGGGCGCCAATGCAGTGGTCACCGAGGATGTGCCCGCAGGCGCGACGATGATCGGATTGAAGGCCCGCTCGACACTGGTTCCGGCCGAGGAATGGCTCCGCGAATTCATTCCCTATGGCACGCCCTGCGATGATCCGCCTTGCGATGAACAGGGTCGCTCAAGCCGGGACTGCGTGGAAAAGCTCGAGGGCGAAATTGCGGCCCTGCGCGAGGAAATGGCAGTGATGAAGGCGCTGCTCGCCGAGCGCGAAACGACACCTGCGCCGGTGCGCGTGCGCAAGAGCGGGACGAAGGACTAGGCTTGAGGTGAGGGATTGAGCAGTTCTGGGCAGTTGCCGGGTCTTGCCGGACAAGTGGTGGCCTTTCCCGGCCGCGGGGCGCAGCAGGTCGGGTTCGAACGCGCTGAACTGATGCGCATCCTCGATCTTTACGGACGGATGGTCGCTGCCGGGCAGTGGCGCGACTATGCGATGGATTTCGATCGCAACGCCGCCACCTTCGCTGCTTTCCGCCGCGCCGCCGAACGCCCGCAGGCGCGAGTGGAAAAGCGCCCGGCCTTGCGCGGCAAGCAGGGCATGTGGACGTTGTTCGGAGAGCATGGCCAGGTGCTCAAACGCGGCCATGACCTGGCCAATGTCCTCGCGTCGATGGAGCGGCGGCTGCTGAAGGCGGTCGACGACTAGGCTCGCTCGAAAAGGGGGAAATGCGTGAAATCTTGGGTTCGTCTGGGGCTGCTCGCCGCGCTGGCGGCTGCTGTTCCCGTTATGCCTGCGCTGGCGGGGGCCAAATACACCGCGCAAGGCTTTGCCATCGATGCGCAGCAGCTCCCGCGCGTGGTTGTGGTGCGGCCGATGATCTTCGTGGGCGTGCTCGATTCGCAGAACCGCCAGATCGGAGACCCGGAGTGGCTCGCCGAGACCCATATCAATCTGCAGGCCGCACTGAAGCGGAACCCCTCGGCCAAGGCGGTCCAGTGGCGCTTTGCCGACTGGAACGCGCCTGACTCCAAGCCCCTGTCGGACGCCGTGTGGCAGCCAGCGCGTTTCATCAACGGCGATCTGATCTTCAAGGTGCCGCAGGGCACCATGCCGGTGAAGCCGGGCGAGGACTGGCAGAAGCGGCTGAAGCCCATTCCCAAGGGCTACTACGAATATGCCCTGCCGACCGGCGCGGTTGAGGAGTTGCGCGCAAGCGATCCCGAGGCGCAGTTCGCCCTGCTCATCAACATGCACGATGCCTACACCACCGACGGCGCCAAGCTCGCGCGCCTGCTCGGCGGGATGGGCAATGTGCTGAGCGAGGGGGTCAACACCATGGCCCTGCCGCCGCATCACGGCTTTGCGATGCTGATCGACCTCAGCAACGGCAGGATCGTGTGGTTCTATAATGACGGCGCTTTTGGCGGTGATCTGCGCAAACCCGCATCCGCCGACAAGCGCGTGGCCCAGATGCTGACAGGCTGGCCGCTGCCGCGCTGAACGGGATACAAAGCAAAAGGCCCGCCCCCTTGCAGGGGCGGGCCTTCGTGTTTCGCCTTGCCGCTGGCTGGATCAGCCGCGCGCCGAGCTCGGGCCGGTGCCGGTCACCTTCTGCATGGCGCGCAGGATATTGCCCGACTGCTCGCTGCCCGACTGCGGGGCGATCAGGTTGGTGAAGGAATTGATCTCTTCCCAGCGTGCAGCGAAGCCTTCGACGGTGCGGTCTTCGTCCTTGAGCCACACGGCATCGTTCATGACAGTCCACGAAGAGTGGAAGCCGCCAGCGCCTGCGCCGACGATGGCGTTGGTCGGTGCGTCTTCGCTGACGAGGAACAGCGCGGCAGGCACGACGTTCTCGGGCGCGAACAGCTTGAAGGCTTCTTCAGGGAAGAGGTCTTCCGTCATGCGGGTGCCCGCGACCGGCGACAGGGTGTTGCAGCGCACGTTGTACTTCGCGCCTTCCAGTGCCAGCGTCTTGGTAAGGCCAGCCAGACCCAGCTTGGCCGCGCCGTAGTTGGCCTGGCCGAAATTGCCGAACAGGCCGGTCGACGAGGCGGTCATGAGGATGCGGCCATAGCCCTGCTCGCGCATCAGTTCCCAGCACGCCTTGGTGGCGAAGGCCGAACCGGTGAGGTGCACCTTGACGACGAATTCGAAGTCGGCCGGCTCCATCTTGGCGAAGGTCTTGTCGCGCAGCACCCCGGCGTTGTTGATCAGCACATGGACGCCGCCCCACTTCTGCTTGGCGTCGGCGACCATCTTTTCCATCTGCTCGTATTCGGTGACCGATGCGCCGTTGGCGATCGCCTCGCCGCCCATCGCCTCGATTTCGGCGACCACCTGTGCGGCCGCATCCGAAGTGCCGGTGCCATCGCGCGAGCCGCCGAGGTCGTTCACCACGACCTTCGCGCCGCGACGCGCGAGTTCGAGCGCATAGGCCTTGCCGAGGCCGCCGCCGGCGCCGGTGACGATGGCGACCTTGTCCTTGAAGCTGATGCTCATGTTCGTTCTCTCCTGTCTTGCGGGAGGGCGGAGCGCTGTGCGCTTTACGCCCGCGTAAACCGATTTGCGGGGCGCTGCGTGGCACTTTCATGAGCGCCTTGCAACTGCCGAACTGACAGGGCTGCTTGCCGTAGGGTCAGAGAGCGAAAGAAAGCCGGCCAAGCGCGGGAATCAGCGCGTCAAACGAATCGATCACGCCGTCCGCGCCAAGCTCGTGCGGGGGGCGGTCGCAATAGCCATAGGCTGCCGCGATCACCGGAACCCCGGCTGCCTTGGCCGCGCGCACATCGTAGGTCGAATCGCCGATGAAGGCGAAGCGGCCGCCTCCGGTCACTTCGCGTGCCTTGAGGACGGGGGCAGGGTGGGGCTTGGCGAGGAATTGTCCGTCCTCGCCCTTGCCCATGGAATCGCCGCCGATCACGGTTTCGAAGGCATCGATCAGATCGAGCTGGGTGAGCACGTTGCGGGCGAAGGCCTCGAACTTGTTGGTCACCACCACCATGCGGATCTGGCGCGCGGCTAGCTCGGCGATGGCCTCGCGCACGCCGGGGTAGGGCACGGTGTGGACGGCGTTGTGCTCCTCGTAATAGCCGAGCATCGCCTTGTAGAGCCGCTTGAACTCGTCTTCGGGCAATCCCCCCTGTGCCTCGACTGCGCGGGCCAGCATGATCTTGGCGCCGCCGCCGATCAGGTCCTTCGAGCTTTCCACCGACACCTCGGCAAAACCGCCCAGCACCAGCGCATGGTTCACCGCCGCGCCCAGATCGCGAAAGGTATCGAGCAGGGTGCCATCGAGATCGAAACCGATCGCGTCAAAGGGGATATCCGTCATGCGCCTCGCGGTGGCGGATGGATCATCAAACCGCAAGCATTTGCTGGCAGGCGCGGGTTTGCTTACAGGGACTCGCATGACTGATACGACCACGCCGTTCGCCGCCATTATCCTTGCCGCGGGCAAGGGCACCCGCATGAAGAGCGACAAGCACAAGGTGCTGCACCCGATTGCGGGCAAGCCCATGATTGCGCATCTGCTCGATAGCTTCGCGACCCTGTCGCTGGCGCGCACGGTGGTGGTGGCGGGCGACCGGCGCGAACAGCTTGAAGCGGCGTTGCAGGGCCGGGGCGTTACCATCGCCTTGCAGGAACCGCAGCTTGGCACGGCCCATGCCGCGCTGATGGCGAAGGCGGCGCTCGCTGATTTCGACGGCGATGTGCTGGTGTGCTTCGGCGATTGCCCGATGGTGCGCGCCGAAACAGTGCAGGCGATGTTTGATCGTCTCCACGGCGCGGACAGCCCGGCGACGGTGGTGCTCGGCTTCGAGCCGGAGGATCCGCTGCATTATGGCCGGGTGATCGCGGACGACGATGGCCGCATCCTCAAGATGGTCGAATACAAGGATGCCGACGAAGGCGAGCGCGCCTGCCACCTGTGCAATTCGGGGCTGGTCGCGGCCCGCGCTGCCGATCTGTTCGCGCTGCTCGAACGGGTCGGCAACGACAATGTCCAGAGCGAATATTACCTCCCTGATATCGTCAACATCGCGATTGCCGACGGGCGCGCCTGTGCGGTGATCGTGGCGCAGAGTGCCGACGAGGTGGCGGGCATCAACAGCCGCGCCGAACTCGCAGCCGCAGAAGCCCGCTGGCAGGCCGCCCGCCGCCTTCGGGCGATGGACGAGGGCGCAACCCTGATCGCGCCCGAGACGGTGTTCTTCGCCCATGACACGGTGTTGGGCCGCGATGTCACGATCGAGCCCAACGTCTTCTTCGGCCCCGGCGTGCGCGTCGCCGACAATGTGCTGATCCGCGCCAACAGCCACATCGAGGGCGCTTCGCTCGCCAGCGGGGTCAAGGTCGGGCCGTTTGCGCGCCTGCGCCCCGGGACGGTGCTGGAGGAAGGCAGCTTCATCGGCAATTTCGTCGAGGTGAAGAACGCGGTGATGCACGCTGGAGCCAAGGCGAGCCACCTCACCTATCTGGGCGATGCAACCATCGGCGCGGGCGCGAATATCGGCGCGGGCACCATCACCTGCAATTATGACGGCTACTTCAAGTACAAGACCGTAATCGGCCCGGGAGCCTTCATCGGCTCGAACTCCGCGCTGGTCGCTCCCGTCACCATCGGGGCGGACGCGATTGTTGCGGCAGGCTCCACTGTCAGCCGCGATGTGGCCGCAGGCGAGCTCAGGATGGTGCGCGCCGAGCAGCTGGTGAAGGACGGCTGGGCGGATCGCTTCCACGATACCATGAAGAAGAAAAAGGCGGCGGAGAAGAAGGGGTGAGCGAGGGTAGCAATCTCACCTGCTGGCTCTGCGACCGCCCCTTGGGCGATATCGAGCAGTGGCATCATCCTGTCCCCAAGGCCAAGAAGGGCAAGGTGAAGGTGCCAGTCCACCCGATTTGCCACAAGACCATCCACGCGAACTACACCAATAACGAGCTGGCGCGGATCGGCGAGGATGCGGAGAAGATCCGCGAGAACCCCGCGATCGCCAAGTTTGTCGCATGGATCGCGAACAAGCCCGCCGATTTCGACGCGCCGACGCGTTGACAAGCATCGCGCTGAAAAGTGGGAACCGGTTTTCAGCTCCCAGCGATGCGACAACAAGCTGCATCGCGCCGACGCGCTAAACCTCAGGCGTCCTGCATCCGGGCAGCGTCCCCGCCGCTCGCGATGTAATCGGCTTCCCACTGCTCGAATTCGCTGCGGCTCAGCAGGTAGCGCTGGCGCGCTTCGTGGAAGCTGATCGCCTGATCGCGCACTGCGCGCACGACGTCATCCTTGCGCGCCTTGGACCAGTGCACGCGGTGATTGCGCGGCAGGCCGTAGCGCTTGATCGCCTCGGCGATGGAAACATCTCGGGGGTAGGCCATGGGTCTGCTCCTTGCGTATCCTTGCGTTGTCGCCCCATGGCGCCAATGTTGACGGGCAGGCTTAACGAGACCCTGTCGAAGATGGTTAAGCAGGCGTTGAGCGCCCCTTGCGTGCTGCGCTTGCGATGAGCCGAGGCAAAACTGTCGGGTCGCTTTACAACCCATTCGGCAGAGCCACTTTTGCGGGCGCAAAAAAGGGCGACTCCATTGCTGGAGCCGCCCCTGTTTTCGAGCCTTGAAGGGCGTGCTTACTCGCCGCTGCGCGCGTCCATCAGGCGCTGCATCAGGTAAATGAACTGGAGCGCCTGCAGCTTGGCGCGCTGGTCATTATCGACCCCGCCCGAGTGGCCGCCGGTGGTGTCCTCGAAGTAGTAGTAGGGCTGACCCAGTTCCTTCAGCCGCGCGGCACCCTTGCGGGCGTGTGCGGGGTGGGTGCGGTCATCTGCGGTCGAGGCCCAGAGGAAGGGCGAGGGGTAATCCACCCCGGCCACGATCTTCTGGTAGGGCGAATAGCCCTCGATCCACTTGCGCTGTTCGGGGATGCGCGGATCGCCATATTCGCCGATCCACGAGGCCCCGCGCCCGATCAGGTGATAGCGCAGCATGTCGAACAGCGGGATCTGAACGATCGCCCCGCCGAACAGATCGGGCCGCTGAGTGAAGGCCGTGCCGACCAGCAGGCCGCCTTGCGAGCCGCCCTGGATGCCGAGGTGCTGGGGCTTGGTGAAGCCGCGCTGCACCAGATCCTCGGCCACCGCGATGAAATCGTCCCAGGTCCGCTGCTTGTTCTCGCGGATCGCGGTCTGGTGCCAGCCGGGGCCGAACTCGCCGCCGCCGCGCATGTTGGCGAGCACATAGGCGCCGCCCTTCTCGACCCACAGCTTGCCTGTGCTGCCAAGGTAGCTGGGCAGGCGCGGCACCTGGAACCCGCCGTAGCCGGTCAGCAGCGTTGCGGTGGAGCCATCGGCCTTCATGCCCTTGGGCTTGACGATGAAGTAGGGGATCTTGGTCCCGTCCTTGCTGGTTGCCTCGTGCTGCTCGACGTCCATTCCCGCCGGATCGAAGAAGCTCGGCGAGGTCTTGATCTTGGCGGGCGGCGCGGTGCCGTCCGAATAGTAGAGCGTGGTCGGATTGAGGAAGCCGCTGACCATGTACATGATCTGGTCGGTTTCGTCCGAAGAGGAGGCGATGCCCAGCGTCGCATTATCGGGCAGGGCAACCTGCTTGCTCATCCACTGGCCGTTCTCGAAATTGAACTGGAGCACCTTGCCCACGACATTATCGAGCAGCGTCACGAACAGCGAGGAGCCGGTGATCGAACCGCCCTGCTTGGTCTGGCGCGGCCCCGGCGCCCAGACGAGCGTCTTTTTCGCGCTGTTGGGATTGGCCTTCCATTCCTCCAGATCCATCGCGATCAGGCTGTCGGCCGCGAAGGTCTGGCCATCGACGCTCCAGTCCTCGTCGATCGAATAGAGCAGGTGCCCATCGACGATCCCGTAGAGCGAGGCCTTCTTGGGCATGTCGAGCTGCAGCCACGCGCCGTCCTTCCAGACGTAGTAGAGGCTTTCGTGGAAGCTGATGCCGCGGAAGGCGGTGCGGGCATGGATCGTGCCCTTGTTGTCGCGCAGCAGGTTTGCGCCGGCCCACACGTCGCTGGCCTCACCGCGGAAGATTTCCTCGGCCGCTGCAATGTCGGTGCCGCGCTTCCACACGCGGGTGGTGAAGGGATATTCGCTCTCGGTGACCGTGCCTTCGCCGAACTTGCGGCCCACCAGCAGCGTATCCTCGTCGATCCAGCTGATGCCGCCCTGGCTCTTCTGATCGAGCACGAAGCCGCCCGGGACGAACTGCTTCGTCACCATGTCGAATTCGCGCATGATGGTGGCATCCTCGCCGCCATCGGACAGCGCGATCATGCACTTGTTGAGCGCCGGCGGCAGGCAGGTCGATCCCTGATAGACCCATTCCTTGCCATCGGCCTTGGCGAGAGCATCGACGTCGAGCACGATCTCCCACTGCGGCTTGTCGGTGCGATAGCTTTCGAGCGTGGTGCGGCGCAGAATGCCCTTGGGGTTCGCCTTGTCCTGCCAGAAATTGTAGAGCCCGTCGGGACGGAAGCTGACCATCGGGATGCGGTCATTATTGTCGAAGATCGCCAGCGCCTCGGCCTTCGCTTGCGCATAGCGCGGATCGGCCTCGAAGGCGGCGAGAGTGCGCTCGTTCTCCTTGGCGACCCAGTCGAGCGCTTCGGGCGAGCGGGCTTCCTCAAGCCAGATGTAGGGATCCTGCTGCGGGCCGGGCACGCCGTCCACGGGGGTTTCTTGCGCGGCCGCGCCGGTCGTGGAGGCGACTGTCATTGCGAGAGCCAGTGCGAAAGTGGAGACAAGTTTCAAGCGTCCTCTCCTCAGGGAATTGCTGGGGGATATTGTGCCGAGGCAAGGGCGCAAAGGGAAGGGGATACAAACAAAAAGGGCGAGCCATTGGCCCGCCCTCGTTCGTCGTTCGTCGATTGGCCGGAGGGCTTATCCCTCGACGTGCTCGGCAAGGACGGTCAGGCCCTTTTCGTTCACTTCAGCAAAGCCGCCGCGCACCTGGATGATCTCCGGCGCGGCATTGGCGCTGGCATAGACCTGCACCGCGCCGTCGCGGATGGTGCTCATGAAGGGCGCATGGCCTTCAAGCACGCCGAATTCGCCCTCGGTGCCGGGGACGACCACCATGTGGACGTCCTCGGAACGGACGAGCTTGGCCGGGGTGACGAGTTCGAAGTGGAGGGGCATGATGCCTTACGCCTCTTCGGCCATCTTCTTGGCCTTCTCGACCACCTGGTCGATCCCGCCGACCATGTAGAAGGCCTGCTCGGGCAGGTGGTCATATTCGCCGTCGACCACTGCCTTGAAGCTCTTCACGGTGTCTTCGAGCTGCACGAACACGCCCGAGATGCCGGTGAAGACTTCCGCGACGTGGAACGGCTGCGAAAGGAACTTCTGCAGCTTGCGCGCGCGGGCGACGATCAGCTTGTCCTCTTCCGACAGTTCATCCATCCCGAGAATGGCGATGATGTCCTGCAGGCTCTTGTACTTCTGCAGGGTTTCCTGAACGCGGCGGGCGGTTTCGTAGTGCTCTGCACCGACGACGCGCGGTTCGAGCACGCGGCTGGTCGAGTCCAGCGGGTCCACCGCCGGGTAGATGCCGAGTTCCGAGATCGCACGCGAGAGCGTGGTCGTGGCGTCAAGGTGCGCAAACGAGGTGGCGGGCGCGGGGTCGGTCAAGTCGTCCGCCGGCACGTAGATCGCCTGCACCGAGGTGATCGAGCCCTTGGTGGTCGAGGTGATGCGCTCCTGCAGCTTGCCCATGTCGGTCGCGAGGGTCGGCTGGTAGCCCACCGCCGAGGGAATGCGGCCGAGCAGCGCCGACACTTCCGAACCCGCTTGGGTGAAGCGGAAGATGTTGTCGACGAAGAACAGCACGTCCTGGCCTTCGACGTCGCGGAAATATTCCGCCATGGTCAGGCCCGAGAGAGCAACGCGGGCGCGCGCACCCGGGGGCTCGTTCATCTGGCCGAACACGAGCGCCACCTTGGAGCCTTCCGAGGTCGCATTGCCATCGGCGTCCTTGGCGATAACGCCGGCGTCGAGGAATTCGTGGTAGAGGTCGTTGCCCTCGCGGGTACGCTCACCCACGCCGGCGAAGACAGACACGCCGCCGTGGCCCTTGGCGATGTTGTTGATGAGCTCCTGGATGAGCACGGTCTTGCCGACGCCCGCGCCGCCGAACAGGCCGATCTTGCCGCCCTTGGCGTAGGGGGCGAGGAGGTCGATCACCTTGATGCCGGTGACGAGGATCGCGGCTTCGGTCGACTGGTCGATGAAGGCCGGGGCTTCGGCGTGGATCGGGGCGGTGGTTTCCGCACCGATCGGGCCACGCTCATCAATCGCTTCGCCGACGACGTTCATGATGCGGCCGAGCACCTTGGGGCCAACCGGCACGGAGATCTGCGCGCCGGTGTTGATCACTTCGCTGCCGCGGGTGAGGCCTTCGGTCGCGTCCATCGCGATGGTGCGCACGGTGTTTTCGCCAAGGTGCTGGGCGACTTCGAGCACCAGTGTCTTGTCGCCGTTCTTGGTTTCGAGCGCGGTGAGGATCGCGGGCAGGTCCCCGGGGAACTGCACGTCGACGACAGCGCCGATGACCTGCGAAATGGTGCCGTTGGTCGACTGGTTCAGCACCGGAGCAGGCGCCTTCTTGCGGGTGGTGGTCTTGGCTGCGGTTGCCATGTCTCGTTCCTTGCCTTCGATTAGAGCGCTTCAGCGCCAGCAATAATTTCGATGAGTTCGGTGGTGATCGCGGCCTGGCGGCTGCGGTTGTACTGGATGGTGAGCTTCTGGATCAGCTCGCCCGCGTTGCGCGTGGCGTTGTCCATCGCCGTCATCGAGGCGCCCTGTTCCGAGGCCTCGCGTTCAAGCAGCGCGCCGAACAGCCGGGTGCGCACATAGCGCGGCAGCAGTTCTTCGAGGATTTCCTCTTCGCCCGGCTCGTAATCCACCACCGCGCCAGCATCGTCGGACGAGGTCGGGGCGGGGACGGGGATCAGCTGGGTGACGGTCGGATCCTGTGCCAGCGCCGACTTGAAGGTCGGGAAGATCAGGTGCGCGACATCGAACTTGCCTTCGTCGAACAGCGCGATCAGCTCGTTCGCAATCGCTTCCGCCTCGGCAAAGCCCGGGGTCTTGGCGACAGTGGTGTCGAAGCCCGCGCCGACCAGCGAGGGAAATTCGCGCTTCAGCGGCGCGCGGCCCTTCTTGCCGACGAGATAGAATTCGACCGACTTGCCAGCCGCCTGCAGCTCGCGCGCCTTGGCCTTGGCGGCCTTGACGAGGTTCGAGTTGAGACCGCCGCACAGGCCCTTGTCGGTGTTGACCACCACGAGCAGGTTGCGCTGGTCCGAACCGGTGCCAGCCAGCAGGCGGGGCGCGCCGTCACCGGCGACCTTGCCCGCGAGGCTTGCCATCACGGCCGACAGGCGCGTGGCGTAGGGCCGGCCGGCCTCGGCCGCAGCCTGGGCACGGCGCAGCTTGGCCGCCGCGACCATCTGCTTGGCCTTGGTGATCTTCTGGGTCGATTTGACCGAGTTGATCCGACCTTTCAGTTCCTTGAGTGAGGGCACTGCCGGGTGTCCTTACGCGAACTGCTTGCCGAAGGCTTCGAGCGCGGCCTTGGTCTTGTCCGCGACTTCGCCTTCGAACTTCTTCGAGGTGCGGATCTCGGCCAGAACAGCGCCGTGTTCGCGGCGCATGTAGTCGAGCATCTGCGCTTCGTATTCGTTCACGCGGTTCACCGGGATGCTATCCAGGAAGCCGTTGGTGCCGGCGTAGATCGACACGGTCTGCTCTTCGAAGGGCATCGGCGAGAACTGCTTCTGCTTCAGCAGCTCGGTCAGGCGCGCACCGCGGTTCAGCAGCTTCTGGGTCGCGGCATCGAGGTCCGAGCCGAACTGCGCGAAGGCCGCCATTTCGCGGTACTGCGCGAGATCGAGTTTCATCGAGCCCGAGACCTTCTTCATCGCCTTGGTCTGGGCGGCACCGCCCACACGCGACACCGAAAGGCCGACGTTAATCGCCGGACGGATACCCTGATAGAACAGGCCGGTTTCGAGGAAGATCTGGCCGTCGGTGATCGAGATCACGTTGGTCGGGATGTAGGCCGACACGTCACCCGCCTGGGTTTCGATGATCGGCAGCGCGGTCAGCGAGCCATGGCCGTTGTCCTCGTTCATCTTCGCAGCGCGCTCGAGCAGACGGCTGTGGAGATAGAACACGTCGCCCGGATAGGCTTCGCGGCCCGGAGGACGACGCAGCAGCAGCGACATCTGGCGATAGGCGACGGCCTGCTTGGAAAGGTCGTCATAGACGATCACGGCGTGCATGCCGTTGTCGCGGAAAAACTCGCCCATCGCGCAGCCGGTGTAGGGCGCGAGGTACTGGAGCGGGGCGGGCTCCGAAGCGGTCGCGGCGACCACGATGGAGTATTCCATCGCGCCGTTTTCTTCGAGCTGCTTGACGATCTGCGCCACGGTCGAACGCTTCTGGCCAACCGCGACATAGACGCAGTAGAGCTTCTTCTTTTCGTCGTCGCCCTGGTTGGCTTCCTTCTGGTTGATGAAGGTGTCGATCGCGACAGCGGTCTTGCCGGTCTGGCGGTCACCGATGATCAGTTCGCGCTGGCCGCGGCCGACGGGCACGAGCGCGTCGATCGCCTTGAGGCCGGTCTGCACGGGCTCCGACACGGATTCGCGCGGGATGATGCCCGGGGCCTTCACTTCCACGCGCATGCGCTTGTCGGCGACGATCGGACCCTTGCCGTCGATCGGGTTGCCGAGCGCGTCCACGACGCGGCCGAGCAGGCCCTTGCCGACCGGCACGTCCACGATGGTGCCGGTGCGCTTGACGACATCGCCTTCCTTGATCTCGGCGTCCGAGCCGAAGATCACGACGCCGACATTATCGGCTTCAAGGTTGAGGGCCATGCCCTGCACGCCATTGGCGAATTCGACCATCTCGCCGGCCTGAACCTGATCGAGGCCGTGGATGCGGGCGATCCCGTCACCCACCGACAGCACGGTGCCGGTTTCGCTGACTTTGGCCTCGGTGCCGAAATTGGCGATCTGGTCCTTGATGACCTTCGAGATTTCTGCGGCGCGGATTTCCATTGGTTTGTCCTTTAGGCCTTCATGGCTTGGGCAAGCGAGTTGAGACGGGTGCGGATCGAGGCATCAATGCGCTGCGATCCAATGGTAACGACAAGGCCGCCGAGCAGGTCGGGATCGACCGAGGCGGAGAGCATGACAGTGCGGCCTTCGCGCGCGGTCAGCTTGGTCTTGAGTGCAGCCAGCTGATCGGCCGACAGCGGGTGGGCGCTGGTGACGGTGGCCGCCACTTCGCCGCGCTGGGCCGCGGCAATCGCGCGGAAGGCAGAGATAAGCGCCGGCAGCTTGGCGAGGCGGCGGTTGGCCGCAAGCACGCCGAGGAAATTGGCGGTCAGCGCATTCAGCTTCAGCGCCTTGGCGACGGCGGCAATCGCCTTGCCAGCCGCGTCGCGGGTGAGCTGCGGATTGGTGGTGAGCGCGGCCAGATCGCCCGATTCGGCGAGCGCGCTGGCGAGCTTTTCGAGATCGCTCTCGACAGGCGTCACCTTGCCGTTCTCGCTCGCGAGATCGAACAGGGCAGAGGCGTAACGCCCAGCCAGGCTAGCCTTGATACCGGCGGAAATATCCACGCGCTTGCAATCCTCTCGGAAGCCAAAATGGGTAATGCTTGGGCCTTGGGGACAGGGCACGCACAAAGGGCGCCCGCCAAAGCTGGCGCGCGCCTAGCAATTGATTCCCGCTCGTGCAAGCCAAGAGGGGCGGGAATTGTGCAGGTGCGAAGAAATGCGGCGCTAGGGCTGTGCCAATTCGCGCCCGCCGCCGGTCTTCGGCCCGCAGGCATAGACCAGCCGCTCGTTCGGAGTCTCGGGCAGCAGGGCGGTGATGGCCGATTGCTGTTCGCCCAGCTTGCGCGCTGCCTCGCTCACGCCGCAGGCGGGCGGGGCATATTGGCCGCGCGCGTCCAGCACCTTGTCCATTGCCTCCTTGGAAAGAAGGTAGCGGTCAGACCGGAAGCTGCGGCTCGCCGGATCATAGCGGTTGACCGCGACCGCGGCCTCGTCCTCCAGCACCAGCACCCGGCTCCATTCGCCGCCTGCGGCTTGCCCGTACTGGGTGCGGGTGTTGACGCAGCCGTCCGCCGCCCAGTCGAAGGCGACATCATCGGTGCGCGCGGTGGTGACCCGGCTGCGCTCGGGCACGAGGGTGCAGATCAATGCGCCGTCGGCCGCCTCGCTGTCTGCTGCGGGCGCGTCACCGCCCGCTTCGCCCGTGCTCATTGCCGCTGCGACCCGCTCCTCGATGGCCGCCAGCCCGGGGCGGGTGACCCACAGCAGCACTGCCGCTGCAAAGAACAGGGCGGCCATCCCCGCCATGATCGCAGCGCGGTGGCGGGTTTCTGGGATGCGCCGCCACGACGCCGCCGCATAGCCGCAGCCGACCGCCGCCATCAGCGCCAGCAGGGCCAGCGCCATGGCATTTTCGCGCTCGGCCAGAACGTCCATCTGCGCCTTGAGCATGGCGGCCTCGCGGGCCTGGGTGTCCTTTGCTGCGCGCTCGGCCAACCGTTCGCGGGCGGCGGCCTGTTCGGCTTCGAGCCGCTGGCGCTCCTCGGCATTGAGGTCTGCGAGCGAGCGGCAGGGCAGGGCGTTCACCACCGGCTCCACCTTGTTCTCGCGCAGAAAAGGCAGCAATTCGGCAAGGCTGACGGCGAAGTAGAACTCGGCATCCCCGCTCGCCGAATCCGCGCTGAAGCTGTTGACGCCCAGCACCCGTCCGCAAGGATCGAGCAGCGGCCCGCCCGAATTGCCGCGCGCAATCGGCGCAGTGTGGAGCAGGGTGTCGAACTGGCGCGAGGGGCGCTTGCCGGACAGGAACCCGCGCGATTTCACTGGCGGTTGTGCGCAGAAAATGTCTGTGATTGCAAGGCCTTGGGCAAGATCGACATTCATCGGATAGCCCACCGCCGAGACCTCGCCCAGATCCGCGCCACCGCCACCCGCCAACGTCAGCGGCGGCAGGCGCAGGCTGCCCTTGGTGATTTCGAGAAGGGCGAGATCATTGCGCGGCGAGACGGCGATGATGCGGGCAAAGGTGCCGCGCTCGCCCTCTGACGGGACCACGCCGATGCGCAGCGTATCGTCCTGCGCGGCCTCGCTTACCACATCGGCGTTGGTGACGATAATGGTGGGCGAGACCGCAAAGCCGCTGCCGTGGCTGACGGGGGCATATTCCCCGCCCCGCTCGCCTATCAGCACCACCCGCACCACTCCGCGCGCGGCAGCATCGATATCGGCGGGATCGGCCAGCGCAGGGGCGGCAAGGGCCGCAAGCAGCAGCGCAGCCCAGAGGCGAAGCAGGCGTGTCATGAACGGACCCATAACCGCCTTCTTCCTGAACGCGACATTGCGCGCAAGAGTTGGGGGTGCATGGGGCCATCCCTTATGCCAGAATGTTTCACGTGAAACATTTTGAGAACATTTCGGACGAGGAGCGCTGGCAGGCGGTGCTGGCGAAGGACCGCCGCTTCGACGGGGCCTTCCTAACCGGCGTCCATTCGACCGGCATCTATTGTCGCCCCTCCTGCCCGGCGCGGGCGCCCTTGCGCAGGAATGTGCGCTTCTACATGACCTCGAAAGAGGCTGAGGATGCTGGATTAAGGGCTTGTAAACGCTGCTCGCCAAACACGCAGAGCGCGGAGGAAGCCTGCGTGCTGGCCGCGATTGCCGCGATCCGCGAGGACGGCGCGATGACGCTGGAGGCGCTGTCCAAGCTCACCGGATATGCCCCCACACACTTCCAGAGATTGTTCAAACGCAGCGTCGGATTGTCCCCCGCAGCCTTCGCCAGAGCCTGCCGCGAGGAGTGCGTGCGTGAGGCTCTGGCGCAAGGGCAAGGGGTAGCCAAAGCCCTGTCATCGGCGGGTTATGGCGGGGTCAAACAATTCTACGCAGAAACGAAAGGCAGGCTGGGAATGAGCCCGAGCGACTGGAGCAAGGGCGGCGCGGGCCGCCTGATACATTGGGCGGTGCTGGCGACCTCGCTGGGGCCGATGCTGATCGCCGCGACCGACAAGGGCGTGTGCTGCCTTGCCTTCGGTGAGGGCGAGGCGGAATTGCAAGCGCGCTTTCCCAAAGCGCAGCTGGTGCCCGCGGGCGAGGACTTCCGCGAGTTGTTCGCACAAGTGGTCGAGGCGGTCGAACAGCCGGGGCCGGGCAATGCCGCGATCCCGCTCGACGTCCACGGCACCGCCTTCCAGCAGCGCGTCTGGGACGAACTGCGCCGCATCCCCCATGGCGAGACGCGGAGCTATGGCGAACTGGCGGCGGCTTTGGGCAATCCCAAGGCCAGCCGCGCGGTCGGCGGGGCGAACGGGGCAAACCACGTCGCGGTGCTGATCCCCTGCCACAGGGTGATTGCGGCCGATGGGACGCTCGGAGGCTACGCCTATGGGCTCGCAATCAAGGCGGAGTTGTTGCGGCGCGAGGGGGCGTGAGGCAGCGGGGCCCCGGATCACGTCCGGGGTGACGGAATTTGCGGTAAATCCCACCCCCCTCGTCGCCCCGGGCTTGACCCGGGGTCCCGCTTTCTTTTCAATCACCTGATGGATCGCGAAACGCAGGGGGGCTGGGTCTACATCATGGCGGATCGCTATCGCGGGACGATGTATGTGGGCGTCACCTCGGACATCGCTGCGCGGGTGAACCAGCATCGTGCGGGCACCGGCTCGGACTTCTGCGCGCGCTATGGGCTGACGCGGCTGGTATGGGCCGAACATTGCGATTCCATCGACGCCGCCATTGCGCACGAGAAGCGCGTCAAACGATGGCGGCGGGAATGGAAATTTGCGCTGATCGAGAAGGGCAATCCTGATTGGCATGACCTTTTCGATCAGCTGCTGGCCTGAAGGAGCGGGACCCCGGATCAAGTCCGGGGCGACGGGCTGGTGGTTTGCCCTTAATCCAGCTTCGGCGGCATCCCCGGCTCGCACTTCGCCATCGCACGCTGGTAGGCTTCGCGCTCGCCGATGCGCTTCAGGTACGCTTGCAGGTTCGGCAGGTGGTCAATCGCCATACCGCTCATCGCGCGGCTGGTGGTGAGCTGGAAGCCCATCATGATGTCCGCCGTGGTCAGCTGGCTGCCGCCGAAATAGTCCGCCTCACCCAGCCGCTTCTCGACGATCGCCCAGCCTTTCGCGAAGCGATCCGCCACAAACGGCGGCATCTCGGTGGCGCCCATGAACTGCGCCACCAGCGCCATCATGCCATTGGTCATGAAGGTCGCGTTGGCCCAGTGATAGTAGAACAGGTGGTCGGCAAAATCGGGGTGGTCCGCGCCCGGCACCAACGCCGTATCCGGCGCATATTTCGCGACGATATAGTCCATGATCGCGCCGCTCTCGCCCAGCACCAGATCGCCATCGGTGATGACCGGCGCGATGCCCATCGGGTGCAGCGCCTTATAGTCATCGGGAGCGAGGCGGTTGTCGGTGCGGCGGGTGTAGAGCTTGAGATCATATTCGATCCCCAGCTCCTCGGCGAGCCACACGATACGTTCGGATTGCGACAGGCGCAGGTGGTGGATGGTCAGCATGATCGGCCCTCTCCCTAATTGCTTCGCGCCCATCCTTCACGCGCAGGCTCGAGAGAGTCGAGAAATTTTTCGGCCGTTTCCAGATATTCGCGCTGCTTGGCCGCGCCCATCCGGTCCCAGGTGGCATAGATGCGCCCGATGCGGTGATTGCTTTCGAGGCGAGCGCGGTTCGCGTCCATGAAGTGCCAGTAGAGCGGGTTGAACGGGCAGGCGTTCGGGCCGGTCTTCTGGGCGACCTTGTAGCGGCAGCCCGAGCAGTAGTTGGACATCTTGTTGATGTAGTTGCCGGAGGCGGCATAGGGCTTGGTCGCGAGGCGGCCGCCATCGGCGTAGAGCACCATGCCCGCCACGTTGGGCAGCTCGACCCATTCGAAAGCATCGGCATAGACCGCGAGGTACCAGTCGGCGACCTCTTGCGGATCTATGCCTGCGATCAGGCAGAAATTGCCGAGCACCATCAGCCGCTGGATGTGATGCGCATGGGCATCCTCGCGGGTGGTGCGGATGCAGTCCGACAGGCAGCGCATGTCGGTTTTGCCGGTCCAGAAGAACTCGGGCAGCGGGCGGTGCGCGGCGAGTGCGTTGGCCTCGGCCAGCCCCGGCATCTGGTGCCAGTAGAACCCGCGCACATATTCGCGCCAGCCGATGATCTGGCGGATGAACCCCTCGACCGAATTCAATGGCGCGCGGCCTGCGCGGTATTCGTCCTCGGCGCGGCGGCACAGTTCGAGCGGGTCCAGCAGCCCGATATTGAGGCTGGTCGAGAGCATCGAATGGTAGAGATCGTCCGATCCATGCACCATCGCGTCCTGATAGGGGCCGAACAGGGTGAGGCGGCGGGCGAAGAAGGCCTCGGCGGCCTCCAGCGCCTCAGCCCGGGTGACTGGCCAGCCGAAAGGTTCGAGATCGCCGAAGTGATCGGCAAAGCGCGCGCCAACCAGCGCGATGACCTCTTGCGTGATCGCATCGGGGGCGAACTTGGGGGTGGGCGGGGCGCGCAGGCCTGCGCTTGAGTCCTTGGGGGGCGGCTCGCGGTTTTCGCTGTCGAGGTTCCACACGCCGCTGACGGGCTTTTCGCCGTCCATCAGCAGCCCCGTCTTGCGGCGCATCTCGCGGTAGAAATACTCCATGGTGAGGTGCTTGCGCCCCTCGGCAAACCTGCGGAAATCCGCGTGACTGGCGATGAAGCGCGTGTCGGGCAGGATGGAGACGGGGCAGGGGAAGCGGCCCTCCCAGTCGAGCATCGCATTGTGCACCCGCCACTCGCCGCTTTCCGTGACGCGCACTTCGGACGGGGCGTGGCGCGCAATCGCGCGGGCGACTTCGCCGGTGAAGCTGCCGGTGTTGTGCGCGTCGTCGAGCCGCACGTAATCGACCTGAAAGCCCTCGCTGCGAAGCTCTTCGGCAAAGTGGCGCATGGCGGAGAAGATCAGCACGATCTTCTGCTTGTGGTGCTTCACGTAAGTCGCCTCGTCCCACACCTCCATCATAAGAATTGTCGCTTCGGACGGGCTAAGTCCTGCAAGGCTGCTCAGATTGCGCGACAGCTGGTCGCCGAGGATCGGCACGAGAACGGGACGGGTCATGCGCAGGGATACGCGTGGGCCTCGGGTTTGGTTGCGTCAGACGAAGGAATAGGGGTCCACATCCACGCCCACCCGCACGCCGGGGGCGAAGCTGACCGCGCCGATCCAGTCGCGCAGCACGGCTTGCAGGTTCGCGCTGCGTTTCGCGTTGACGAGGAAGCGGTAGCGATAGCGTCCGCGCAGCAGCGCCAGCGGGGCAGGGGCCGGGCCGAGGATCTGCACATCGGCCAGCCGCGGACGCGCATCGCCCAGCCGGTGTGCTGCCTCGCGCGCTTCCTTCTCGTCTTCCGAGGAGAGGATGATCGCGGCCCAGCGCCCGAAAGGCGGCGCACCGGCATCGCGGCGGGCGGCGGTCTCGGCGGCGTAGAAGGCGTCGCGGTCCCCGTCGGCCAGCGCGGCGATCACGGGCGCATCAGGGTGGCGGGTCTGGATCAGCACCTCGCCGGGCTTCGAGCCGCGCCCCGCACGCCCCGCGACCTGCGCGACCTGGGCATAGGTGCGCTCGGCCGCGCGCAGATCGCCGCCTTCAAGGCCAAGGTCGGCATCGACCACGCCCACCAGCGTCAGATCGGGGAAGTGGAAGCCCTTGGTGACGAGCTGCGTGCCGATGATGATGTCGATCGCTCCGCCTTCGGCCATGGCGATGAATTCCGCCGCGCGCTCGGGGGTGTTCAATGTGTCCGAGGTGGCAAGCGCGATGCGTGCCTGCGGGAAGAGCTCGCGCACCTCGTCGGCAATGCGCTCCACCCCCGGCCCGCAGGCGACGAGGCAGTCGCTCTCCCCGCATTCCGGGCAGGCCTCGGGCACCCGCGTCTCGAAGCCGCAATGGTGGCAGGCGAGCCGTGATGACAGGCGGTGTTCGACCAGCCATGCACTGCAAGAGGGGCATTTGAAGCGATGCCCGCAATTCCTGCACAAGGTGAGCGGGGCATAGCCGCGGCGGTTCAAAAACAGCAGCGATTGCTCGCCGCGTTCCAGCCGCGCGCGCAGCGCCTCGACCAGCGGCCCGGCGAGCCAGCGTTGGCTCCCCGGTTTCTCTTCGGTGAGGTTGATCAGCCGCACGCTCGGCAGGCTCGCCCCGCCGAAGCGGCTGGGCAGATCGAGCTTGGTGTAGATGCCTTGGGCGGCCATGTGCAGGCTTTCGAGCGCGGGCGTGGCGCTGGCGAGCACCACCGGCACGCCTTCAAAGCGCGCGCGCATCACCGAGACATCGCGGGCGTTGTAGCGCACCCCGTCATCCTGCTTGAAGCTCACCTCGTGGGCCTCGTCGACCACGATCAGGCCGAGGTTTGCATAGGGCAGGAACAGCGCCGATCGCGCGCCGACCACGACCTGCGCGGTTCCATCGGCAATCGCCCGCCAAGCACGGCGGCGCTCGGTCGATTTCAACGAGGAGTGCCACAGCACCGGCGCGGCACCGAAACGCGCGGCAAAGCGGGCGAGGAAGTTCTCGGTCAGCGCGATTTCGGGCAGCAGGACCAGCACCTGACGGCCCATTCGCAGCGCCTCGGCGACGGGTTCGAAATAGGTCTCGGTCTTGCCGGAGCCGGTCACCCCGTCGATCAGGAAGGGGGCAAAGGCGCGCGCTCGGGTCGCCGCGACCAGTTTGTCCGCCACTTCGGCCTGTTCGCGCGAGAGTGCGGGCGGGGCGTGGTCGGGATCGGCGGGGGGGTAGGGCCGGTCGATCGTGACGGTCACGGGTTCGAGCAGCCCTGCGCCCGCCATCCCGCGCAGCACGCCTTCCGAGACTCCGGCTTGTGCCGCAAGCTCGCGCATCGTCCCCTGCTCGCCTGCCAGCGCTTCCAGCGCGGCCTTGCGCTGGGCGGTGAGGCGGCCGGAAATCTCCGCGCCCGAGAGGCGATATTCGGTCATTGTCGCAGGCCCGCCCAATGCCCCGCCGCTCGACAATGCCATGCGCGCGACGCTGGCGAGCGGTGCGCAGTAATAATCCGCGGTCCATTCTATCAGGCGGCGCAGCGGCTCGGGCAGTGGCGGCACGGGCAGCACTTCGAGAATCGGGCGCAGGCGCTCGAAGGCGATGTCCTCGCCCGGCAGGCGGCCCTCGTCCCACACGATGCCGGTCACCTTGCGCGGCCCCAAGGGCGCCACCACCACGCTCCCCGCAGGCGCGGCGACGCCTTCGGGCAGCCGATAGTCGAGCGGGCCGAGGGCAGCGTTGAGGACAAGCAGGCGGATCCGGTTCATCTGGCAGTTATATGGCGACCGGCATAGGGTGCGGGCAAGCATGGAGAGACGTGAAATGACCGGGATTGTCGAAGCTGCCCCCACCCGCCGCGCATTGCTGGCCGGAGCCGCGAGCGCGGGGGCGCTGCTGCTGCTGCCCGCCTGTGCCAGCACCGGGCCTGCCTTCACCATGGAAGAGGTGGTGCGCCGCCTGCTGCTGGCCGCTGCGGATAATGCCTTTGCGCGGCTCACCGCCCCCGGCGGCTTCTGGGACGAGCAGGTGGCGACCATCGGCCTCGACCGCTTTTTGGGAACGCGCGGCAACACCCTGTCGCGCATCCTGACTTCGCAATTGTTCAAGGACCGGCTGGAGGAACGCTTCGCCACTTTCGCCATTGATGCGAGCTTCCGCGCCGCGCCGCTGGTGACCGATGCGGTCGAGGTGATCGGCTTTGCCAATGCGCTGGAACTGGTGCGCGGCGGACCGACGGCCGCGAGCGACTTCCTGCGGCTGGAGCTGGGCTCGGCGCTGATCGACGGGATCGTGCCGGAACTGGGCGAGGCGATCCGGCTCGCCAATGATCCGCTGCTGGGCGAGGCGCTGGGCGCGCTCACCGGCGTGCGGGTGGGTGAGGTTGCGGGGCGCATCGGGCGCGCAGTCGATGATGCGATCTGGGGCGAGATCGGGCGCGAGGAAGCCGCGATCCGCGCCGATCCGGCCAGCACCCGCGATCCGGTGCTGATCGGGGTGTTCGGGCTCGGCAGCCGGGTTTAGAACCGATAGGTCAGCACAGTCTGCAGCACGTGGCTGATGCGTCCGGGCCGGTCGCCGCGCGGGAAAGCCAGCAGCCAGTAATTGGCGCCCACCTCCAGCTTGTCGCTGATCTGGTAGACGATTCCTGCCTGCGCGCGCCATTGCTCGGTCGAGGCACCTTGCCCGGCATTGCGGCCCTGCAGTAGCCCGAGCCATTCGCCTCCCACATTCGCGCGCCAGCCTTTGCCGAGCGGCTGGCTATACTGGATGCGCTGGCGCAGGCGCAGTTCGACCCGATCTGCGTCGTCGAAGAAGCGTTGCTCCAGCCGGGTACGGAATTCGAACTTCCCTGCGACGAAAATCACCTGCTGGTGCGGGCGGATTTCGGTGTTGCCGCCTGCGTCGAACACTGCCGCGCCGCCGCCGATTCGCACATCCTTCGCCACGGTCTGCTCGATGGTGAAGCGAATGGATTGCTGTTCGTCGCCGCGCGCCTGTTCGCGCCAGCGCTGGCTCGCATCAACGGTAAGGCGGGTTCCATCGGCAATATCGCCCGTGGCATTGACGATTTGCCACAATTGCACGTCTTCATCGGCAGCCATTGCTTTCGATGGTTGCCAAGCCGCGAGTCCGGCGGCAAGCAGCAGCGCGAAACGCATCGGCATCCGTGTCATGCTCGCCCCCTAGGCCGCATATCCCGATGCTGGCTACCTGAAAAATGCTGGAGTGAACCCATGAAATTCTTCGTCGACACCGCCGAGATCGAGGCGATCCGCGAACTTGCGGCCACCGGCCTGCTCGACGGGGTGACGACCAATCCCTCGCTGATCGCCAAGTCGGGGCGGGATTTCATGGAAGTGACCGCGGAGATCTGCGGCATCGTCGACGGCCCGGTCAGCGCCGAAGTCGTCGCGCTGGATCACGCGACGATGATGAAGGAGGCCGAAGTCCTCCGCAAGATCGCGGACAATGTCTGCATCAAGGTGCCGCTGACCGTCGATGGCCTCAAGACCTGCAAGGCGCTGTCCTCGGAAGGCACGATGGTCAATGTCACCCTGTGCTTCTCGGCCAATCAGGCGCTGCTCGCGGCCAAGGCCGGGGCGACCTTCATCTCGCCCTTCGTCGGTCGGCATGACGATAACGGCTTTGACGGGATGGACCTGATCGAGGACATCCGCCTGATCTACGACAATTATGCTTTCGAGACCGAAATCCTAGTCGCGAGCGTGCGTCACACCACCCACGTCTTGCAGGCTGCCAAGATCGGCGCCGACGTGATGACCGCGCCGCCGGCTGTGATTCACGCTCTCTTCAAGCACGTGCTGACCGACAAGGGCATCGAAGGCTTCATGGCCGACTGGGCGAAGACGGGCCAGAGCATCCTTTAACCCACATGGCTGACCAGTCCCCGCTCGATCTGTTCAAGCAGGCGCTGACCGGCGCGAGCCGTGCGATTGCGCGCGACGCGGAGGTCGAGGTTGCATGGAGCGCCGATGTGCCGGGCGCGGCGGGCAACCGCTTCCGCGTGCCGCTGCCGGGGCGCGATCTGCCGGCCGATCAGGTGACCGAAGCGCGCGGCTTCGCCGATAGTTTTGCGCTGAAGCTGCGTCACCATGATGCCGCCCTCCACGCCAAGTCCGCGCCGCCCGAGCCGATTGCGCGGGCCTGTTATGATGCGATCGAGCAGGTGCGTTACGAGGCTTTGGGCGCCAACCGTTTTGGCGGGATCAAGGCGAACCTCGATGCGGCGACCGAGATGCGCACCGCATCCGACAAGATCGTGCGCGCGCAGAATTCTGCCGAGGTTCCGCTGCAAACCGCGCTGGCCCTGCTGGTGCGCGAGGCGCTGACCGGCGAGGCGGTGCCCGCGAAGGCGGCTGGCGGGATCGAGCTGGTGCGCGACTTCCTCGAAGAGAAGGTCGGTGGGGATTTTGCCGGTCTGGCCGAAAAGATTGGCGATCAGGAAGCCTTCCAGAAGCTCGCGCTCGACATGCTGCGCGAGCTTGATCTCACCCGCCCGACCGACGCGCCCGACGAGAGCGACAGCGACGAGCCCGATGACGAGGACGCCCCCGACGACAGCGAGGGCGAGGACGAGAACCAGGGCGAGGGCGATCCGCAAAGCGCGGAAATGGCTGGCGACATGGCCGAAGGCGAGGGCGAGGGCGAGCAGTCCTCCGACACCCAGACCGACAGCGAGATGTCGGACGGCGATCCTTCCGATGACGGCGACGGCGCCGAAGCTCCGGTGCGCCCCAATCGCCCGCAGGCCGAAGTGCCCGCGAGCGTCGATTACAAGGCCTTCACCACCCGCTTCGACGAGGAAGTCGCCGCGCCTGACCTGTGCGACGCGGAAGAACTTGATCGCCTGCGCGCCTATCTCGACAGCCAGCTGACCGGATTGCAGGGCGTGGTGACGCGGCTTGCCAACCGGCTCCAGCGCCGCCTGATGGCGCAGCAGAACCGCAGCTGGGATTTCGATCAGGAAGAAGGCGTGCTCGATGCCGCGCGCCTCGCCCGCGTGATCATCTCGCCCGGCACGGCCTTGAGCTACAAGGTTGAACGCGATGTCGAGTTCAAGGACACCATCGTTACCCTGTTGATCGACAATTCGGGCTCGATGCGCGGGCGGCCGATCAGCATCGCGGCGATCAGCGCCGACATTCTGGCGCGCACCCTCGAGCGCTGCGGGGTGAAGACCGAAATCCTCGGCTTCACCACCCGCGCGTGGAAGGGCGGGCAAAGCCGCGAGGCGTGGCTCGCCGATGGCAAGCCGCAGAACCCCGGCCGCCTCAACGATCTCAGGCACATCATCTACAAGCAGGCCGACGAGCCGTGGCGCCGCGCGCGCCGCAATCTCGGGCTGATGATGCGCGAGGGGTTGCTGAAGGAAAATATCGACGGCGAGGCGCTGATCTGGGCGCATAGCCGCCTGCTCTACCGCCCCGAAGAACGCCGCATCCTGATGGTGATCTCCGACGGCGCGCCGGTGGACGATTCGACGCTGTCGGTGAACTCCGCAGGCTATCTCGAGGCGCACCTGCGCGGCGTGATCGAGTGGATCGAGAAGGTCTCGCCCGTCCAGCTGGTCGCGATCGGGATCGGCCACGATGTGACGCGCTATTATCGCCGCGCGGTGACGATCATGGACGTCGAGCAACTCGGCGGCACAATCATGGAGCAGCTCGCGGAGCTGTTCGAGGATGAGAAGGGTGTGAAGGGGCGGTGAGCCTGCGCGAGGAAAGTGTGGAGTATATCCACCTGCCTGCGGGCTCGGCGCTACCGCCGCTTGAGCCTGCCCTCAGGCGCGTGATCGTGATCGTCGAACAGGATGTAACCAGCCAGTGGCAGGATGAGGTCAGCGAATGGATCGTGGACAGCGGCTGCCTCTACATGATGGCGTGGGGTTGCAACTGCTCATCGTGGGACGACAGCGTCGACTGGGCAAACCTCAAGCGCATCGGTGGTGCCGAGCTGACTGACGACAATCACGTCATGACCACGTGGCACGCTGATGAGCCTTTGTCCGAGGTCTTCTTCCATTGTCTGATGTGTGCTTTTCACCCGACGCTCGACCTTCATCTCGTGACGATCCTCGATGTGAACGAGCAGGAACGGTCGTCCGAGATTGTCTCGGCTTACAATCAACAGCACAAATCTCTGGAATTGGGGAACTCTGAATGAACGTCACCGAAGCTGTCACCACCCGCCGCTCGATCCGGGCCTTTCTCGACACGCCGGTCGATCTCGCCACGCTTACCCGCGTGATGGACAAGGCGCGCTGGGCGGCCTCGGGCTGCAATTACCAGCCGTGGGAAGCCAGCATCGTCACCGGCCAGGCCTTGAAGGACTTGCAGGCGAAGATCATCGCCAACGGCCCCGGCGCCGCCGAATATGACTGGGCCGCACCGGGGCAGGAAGAAGCCTACAAGGCGCGGCTTGACGGTGTTTCGGCTGGCATGTTCGGCGCGATGGGGATTGCGCGTGATGATGGCGCGGGGCGCATGGCCGCAATGGCCAAGAACACCACCAGCTTCGATGCGCCCGCCGTCCTATTCGTCTATTTCCCGCGCCTGATGAAGGAGCCGCAGTGGTCCGACGTCGGCATGTGGCTGCAAACCGTAGCGCTGTTGCTGCGCGAGGAGGGGCTCGATTCCTGCTTCCAGGAATTCATGGCGCTCTATGCAAACACCATCCGCGACTTCCTCGGCCTCGATCACGAGCGCTACATGTTCTTCTGTGGCATGGCGATCGGCTACCGCGATCCGGACGCGCCGGTGAACAATTTCGAGCGCGAGCGCGTACCGCTGGGTGAGCAGGTCAAGTTCATCGGGTTCTGACCCACCTCGTCATTGCGAGCCGCAGGCGAAGCAATCCATGGCCAGAGTTGTCCGAGGGCGCGCCGTTCATCCATGGATTGCCGCGTCGCCTGCGGCTCCCCGCAATGACGAGATAATTGACGGCGCGCGCTCTGCTGGCCAAAGCACGCCCCCATGACCGACGTGCCTCTGAAATTGTTCAACTCGCTCACCCGTTCGCTCGAGGTGTTCGAGCCCGTCCATCCGGGCGAGGCGCGCGTCTATACCTGCGGGCCGACGGTCTATAACTACCCGCATATCGGCAATATGCGCGCCTATGTGTTTGCCGATGTGCTGGGGCGCACGCTAAGCTGGAAGGGGCTGAAGCTCACCCACGTGATCAACATCACTGATGTCGGTCACCTCACCGATGATGCTGACGCGGGCGAGGACAAGATGGAGAAGATGGCTGCCGAACGCGCGCAGTCGATCTGGGACATCGCCGAGCATTACAAGCAGGCCTACTGGGCCGATGTGCGCGCATTGAATATTCGCCAGCCGGCGCAGTGGACGGTCGCGACCGACTACGTCCCGCAGATGATCGAGTTTGCGAAGGGCATTGCCGAGAAGCACTGCTACGAGCTCGACAGCGGCCTCTATTTCGACGTTTCGACCGTGGCGGACTACGGCCGGCTGGCGCGCGCGAACACCGAGGAAGGCGAGGGCCGGATCGAGGCGGTCGAGGGTAAGCGCAACGCGGCCGACTTCGCGATCTGGCGCAAGACTCCGGCAGGCGAGAGCCGCCAGATGGAATGGGATTCGCCTTGGGGCAGGGGCGCGCCTGGTTGGCACCTCGAATGCTCTGTCATGTCGGGCGAAGTGCTCGGCTTCCCGTTCGACATCCACACCGGCGGGATCGACCACCGCGAAATCCACCACCCCAACGAGATCGCACAGAACCAGGCGCATTGCTGCACGAACGGGCTCGACGATCCGCGCAATTCCGGCGCGCGCATCTGGATGCACAACAACTTCCTCGTCGAACGATCGGGGAAGATGTCGAAGTCCTCGGGCGAGTTCCTGCGTCTGCAATTGCTGATCGACAAGGGCTGCCATCCGCTGGCCTATCGCCTGATGTGCTTGCAGGCGCATTATCGCTCTGAGCTGGAGTTCTCGTGGGAAGGCTTGGGCGCTGCACTGACGCGTTTGAAGCGGATGGTGATGGGGATCGCCAAGTGGCGTGACCAGCTTCGTCTGCCCGAACGGGAAGTGCCCGGCGATAGCTGGGAGCGCGAGCGCGTGACCCGCGATCTGGTTGCGCGTTTCGATGCGGCCATCGCCAATGACCTCAACACTGCCGAGGCGCTGACAGTGCTTGAGGAAATGCTCGGGCTGAAGAAGGTCGCGTCCGAATGCATTGTCACAGCGGCGAGCAAGATGGACTCGGTGCTGGGGTTGAACCTGTTCAGCCTAACCCGCGCCGACCTGCGCATCCGGCCCAAGGCCGCGACCATCACCGAGGGCGAAATCACCGCCGCGCTCGCCCGCCGCAAGGAGGCCCGCGCAGCCAAGGACTTCGCCGCCTCCGATGCGATCCGCGACGAGCTTGGCGCCCTGGGCGTCGAAGTGATGGACGGCGATCCGCTCGGGTGGGAGTGGAAGCTCTAGATCGGTTCGAGGCGAGCGGAACACATCCTCGCCCGCCCGGGCTTGATCCGGGGCGACGGGTAGATTGAGCTTGCGTCCAACGGTCCCGAAGTTAAACCAGTTGCATGATGCAACCGATTCTCTGGCTCCTCCTCGCTGCGATCCACGCCATGCCCGCGCTCGCGCTTTTCCGGCCGGCGACGCTGACGACGCTCTATCGCCTCCAGCCGGACAATCCGCTGTTCCTGTTGATGCACCACCGCGCGGGCCTGTTCTTTGCGGTGTTCGTGGCCTGCATCTTCGCCGCTTTCGTTCCGGAGGGACGGCGGCTGGCGGTGCTGGTGGTGGGCATCAGCATGGTAAGCTTCCTGCTGCTCTACTGGCAGGCCGGATCGCCCGCGCCCTTGCGCAAGATCGCCCAGGTTGATCTTGCCGGACTGCCGGTTCTGGCAGGGGTGGCGTGGCTCGCTTTCCGGCAGTAACGCTGTCGCCATGACCATTCTCGCCATCTCCGGGCTGATCCGCCCGATGCTCGAACCGCATCTGCCGGCCAATCTCGATGTGCGCTGGTTCATGACCCACGAGGAGGCGATGGACGCGGTTGCCGAGGCCGAAATCGGCTGGTTCGACATGAACGATCAGGCCGCGATGGCCGAAACCCTTCGCGCGGCCAAAAAGCTCAAGTGGCTCAATTCGATCTATGCCGGCCTCGATTTCCTGCCGATGGATGTGCTGATCGAGCGCGGCATCACCGTCACCAACGGGGCCGGGATCAATGCCATCACCATCGCCGAATATGTGCTGATGGGGATGCTCAACATCGCCAAGGGCTACCGCGATGTGGTGCGTGCGCAGGACCGGCACGAATGGCTGCTCGATTCGCCGGGCAAGCGCGAACTCGCCGGATCGAAGGCGCTACTGCTGGGATATGGCGCGATTGGCAGGCTGATCGAGCCGCGCCTCAAGGCCTTCGACGTCGATGTTACAGTCGTCCGCCGCAGTGCGGGGGAGAACACGCTCGGCCCGGATGAATGGCGCGCTCGCTTAAGCGAATTCGACTGGGTGATCCTCGCCGTGCCCTCTACCCCCGAGACCGAAGGGATGATCGGAGCGGCAGAATTGGCCGCGATGAACCGCGAATGTGTCATCGTCAACATCGCGCGCGGCTCTGTGATCGACCAGCCGGCGCTGATCCAAGCGCTTGAAAGCAAAGCCATTGCTGGGGCCTTCCTTGATGTGACCACGCCCGAGCCGCTGCCCGCCGATCATCCGCTGTGGAGCCTCGATAATGCGCATGTCTCGATGCACCTGTCGGGCCGCGCGCAGAGCAAGATGTTCATCCGCTCGGGCGAGCGCTTCCTCGATAATCTCGGTAAATATCTGCGCGGCGAGCCGGTCGCGCCGGTGTTCGACCCAAGGCTCGGCTACTGAATCTCTCCAGCGCATTGCGCCTTGGCGCTTTTCTGCAATACTTGTTGCATCGGCTGCGTCATCACGGCGCCGTCATGATGCCGGGCTATCCGCATGGGGGCGGGTAGCGCAAGGCCGGCACAGGCGCGCATGGCGCCGCATATGCAGTTGGGGGGAATTGCAGCAATGAGCGATACCAAGAAAGCCTCGGACGTCTTTGTCGAGTGCCTCGAAGCCGAGGGCTGCGAGTATATTTTCGGCGTTCCGGGGGAAGAAAACCTCGATTTTCTCGATTCGCTCAGCCGGTCGAAACAGATCAAGCTGATCCTCACCCGCCATGAACAGGGCGCCGGCTTCATGGCGGCGACCTATGGCCGCCACACCGGCAAGACCGGCGTGTGCGTCGCGACGCTCGGCCCGGGGGCGACCAACTTCGTGACCTCGGCGGCCTATGCGCAATTGGGCGGCATGCCGGTGCTGATGATCACCGGCCAGAAGCCGATAAAGAAGTCGAAGCAGGGCCGCTTCCAGATCGTCGACATCGTCGCGCTGATGAAACCGATCACCAAATATGCGATCCAGATTGCCGCGGGCGATAACATCCCAAGCCGCGTGCGCGAAGCCTATCGCCTCGCCGAGGAGGAAAAGCCCGGCGCCACGCTGATCGAGCTGCCCGAGGATATCGCTGAAGAGCCGACCACCGACTGGAAGCCGCTGCCCAAGAGCATCGCGCGCCGTCCCAGCGCCGAGCCCAAGGCCGTGCGCGCCGCTGTGCAGGCGATCGAGAGCGCCAAGAATCCGGTGCTCGTGATCGGCGCGGGCGCCAACCGCAAGCTGTGCGGACGGATGCTCGAACAATTCGTCGAGAAGACCGGCATCCCCTTCCTCACCACCCAGATGGGCAAGGGTGTGATCGACGAGCGCCACCCCAAGTTCCTGGGCTGCGCGGCGCTGTCCGCCGGAGATTTCGTCCACCGCGCGGTGGAGGATTCCGACTGCATCATCAATGTCGGCCATGACGTGATCGAAAAGCCGCCCTTCTTCATGAAGGACAATGGCGTCACCGTGATCCACGTCTCGACCCGCACCGCCGAGGTCGATCCGGTCTATTTTCCGCAGATCGAGGTGATCGGCGATATCGCCAACGCGATCTGGCAGATGAAGGAAGACATCAGCCCCAATCGCAGCTGGGATTTCGCCCACATGCTGGCCTATCACAAGGCCGAGGTCGATCACACCAGCGCGCTTGCCGCCGATACCCGCTTCCCGATCTTCCCGCCGCACCTCGTCCAGCAGGTGCGTGACGCGATGCCGCATGACGGGATCATCTGTCTCGACAACGGGGTCTACAAGATCTGGTTCGCGCGCGGATATACCGCTTACCTGCCCAACACCGTGCTGCTCGACAATGCGCTGGCGACGATGGGGGCGGGGCTGCCGAGCGCGATGATGAGCGCGATGCTTTATCCGACACGCAAGGTGATGGCGATCTGCGGCGATGGCGGCTTCATGATGAACAGCCAGGAGATGGAGACCGCGGTGCGCCTTGGCCTCAATCTCACCGTGCTGATCCTGCGCGATGATGCCTACGGGATGATCCGCTGGAAGCAGGCCAACATGGGCTTTGTCGATTTCGGCCTGACCTATGGCAATCCGGACTATGTGAAATATGCCGAGAGCTATGGCGCACACGGCCACCGGGTGACCTCGTCGGAGCACCTGCGCGAATTGCTCGCCCATTGCCGCGATACGCCGGGCGTGCACCTGATCGATTGTCCGGTCGATTACACCGAGAACGACCAGATCCTGAACAAGGACATCAAGCGGCTTTCGAAGGAGCTGTGATCACCGGTCAGGGTAAGGACATCTGCCATGCATGAAGTGGTCAATCCCTTCGACCTGTCGGTGATCGGCTCTGTGCCAACGCATGACTGGGCAGCGGTGGACGCGGCGCTCGCCCGCGCCCACCGGCTGGCCCGCGACCGCAGCCAGTGGAAGAAGCCGCACCAGCGCGCGGCGATCCTCCACCGGGCCTGCGAGATCATGCGCGAACGGCGCGATCATCTCGCCTTCCAGATCGCGAACGAGGGAGGCAAGCCGCTGATCGATGCGCGGGTGGAGGTGGACCGCGCGATCAACGGGATCGAACTGTGCATCCACGAGATCGGCTCTCTGCGCGGCACCGAGATCCCGATGGGGCTGACGGCGGCGAGTGATGGCCGCCTCGCATGGACCACGCGTGAGCCGATTGGCGTGGTGGTGGCGGTTTCGGCCTTCAACCACCCGCTCAATCTGATCGTCCATCAGGTCGCGCCCGCCGTGGCGGTGGGCTGTCCGGTGATCGTCAAGCCCGCGGCCGACACCCCGCTGTCGTGCTTCGAATTCATTTCGATCCTGCACGAGGCGGGGCTGGAGCCGGACTGGGCACAGGCGGTCCAGCCGCCGCGCGATGTGTCGGAACGGATGGTCAGCGATCCCCGCGTCGCCTTCTTCAGCTTCATCGGCTCGGCAGGTGTGGGCTGGTCGCTGCGGACCAAGCTTGCGCCCGGCACGCGCTGCGCGCTGGAGCATGGCGGGGTGGCGCCGGTGATCGTCGATCCCAGCGCCAATCTCGATCTGGCGGTGCCGAGCATTGCCAAGGGCGGGTTCTACCATTCGGGGCAGGTCTGCGTTTCGGTGCAGCGGGTCTTTGCCCATGCGAGCATCGTCGGCGAGCTGGCCGAGCGGCTGGCAACAGCGGCAAGCGCCTTGAAGGTCGGTAACGCGATCCACGCGGACACCGAATGCGGGCCGCTGATCCGGCCCAAGGAAGTCGAGCGCGTCGGCAAATGGATCGACGAGGCCCGCGCAGGCGGGGCGCAGATCCTGTGCGGGGGCGAGAAGCTCTCGGACACCACCTATGCGCCGACCGTGCTGCTGAACCCGCCGGTGGATGCCACGATCTCGCGCAATGAAGTCTTCGGCCCGGCGGTCTGCGTCTATGGCTATGAGGACGTCGACGCTGCGATTGCCCAGGCCAATTCCTTGGACGTGGCGTTTCAGGCGGCGGTCTTCACCAATGATCTGGCGGCTGCGCTCTACACCTATCGCAACATCGATGCCTCAGCCGTGATGGTGAATGATCACACCGCTTTCCGCACCGACTGGATGCCTTTTGCGGGCTTGCGGACATCGGGCCACGGGGTGGGGGGGATCCGCTATACCTGCCACGAGATGACCATCGAGAAGATGATCGTCTTCAGGGGTTAGGGTGTTTGTGTTACGCTCGCCCATCCGGGCGAGCGTCCTCGCTTGACGCGCAGCAAAGCTGCGCCCGCTGCGGGCGGGCGGTCGCCCTTGCGGGCCTGTGGCCCGATGGCGCCTCCCCTCACGGTCAGGCTCTTTCACCCCTCCTCCAGCAGCAGCAGGACGCAGGTCACTTCCAGCCGTTCCATCGCGCCGAAGCGGTGGTCGACCATGGCGATGGTGGCATCGGCGACCAGCTGGCCGGGGATCGCGAATTCGTGATCGGGCAGGCGCTCGATCAGGTCCTCGCCGCAGGCCACCGCATCGATACCGCAGAATTCCATCACTACGCAGTGGCGGGTACCGGAAAAGGTGATCGAGGCCCATGCGGTCTCGTCATGGCTGAGCAGGGTGCCCTTGCCCCCGGCGAGGCCGGCGAGCGCGGCGCGCACCCGGTCTGCCGTGGTGCGGCGCGGGCGGAAGGCGGCGGCGAGCGATTTGACCTCGAAATCATCGAGATCGGCAAAGGCGTGGGCGAAGGGATCGCGGTGGCTCTCGGTCAGCATCATACCATCTCCTTCATCTGGGCATTGGCGCGGTCGGAATAGCCCTGCATCCATGCGCGGGTGCGCAGCTCGGTGTCGCGGCGGGGCGAGCGGCCCATGCGCAGATCGAGCACGAAGCGCGGATCATGGGCAGCGAGCCGCCCGAATTTGGTGGCGGGCATGTCGTGTGTCCGCAGGAACGACTCGATGGTCCGAAGCAGCATGGTTTGACCTCCCTCTTGCGTGCTGACGGCGGGGCCGACACCGAACGAATCGCCCGATGTTCCTGAAATGTTTCACTACATTTCCTACTTGTCTAGGAAAAATCCTACGTGTAGGATGTTTTCATGCTTAATGACCCGCAAAACCCCGTCCAGAGCCTCGCCGGACCGCGCGCCAGACTGCTTGCCCTGTCGCAGGAGCGGGGGGTGAGTCTCGCCTCCCTGTCCGAGTTGCTGGGGCGCAATCCGACCTATCTCCAGCAATTCATTCGCAAAGGCTCGCCGCGCAAGCTGGAGGAGCAGGACCGCGCGACGCTCGCCCGCTTCCTTGGGGTGACGGAGGCAGAGCTGCGCGAGGCGCAGGATAATTCCTATGTAAAGGCCCCTAGGCGCGAAACCGGGGTATGGGTCGATGTGCCGCGGCTCGATCTTGGCGCGTCAGCCGGACCGGGAGCAGTGCCAGGGGGCGAGGGCGCCTTCGACACCTTCCGCTTCTCGCGCCGCTGGCTCGCCGAACAGGGGCTCGAAAGCGCGCAGCTTTCCGCGATCCGCGTGGAAGGAGATTCGATGGAGCCGCTCCTCAACGACGGCGACGAAATCCTCGTTGACCGATCCCCGCGGGCCTTCCGCGACGGCACCCACGTGGTGCGCCTCGGCGACACGTTGATGGTCAAGCGCGTCGCCAGCGCGGGGGCAGGGCGGATCGCGCTGCTCTCGCAGAACCTCGCCTACCCGCCGGTCGAGGTCTCGGCAGACGAGGTGGCGATCATCGGGCGGGTTGTGTGGAAGGGGGGGAGGATTTAAGCCCGCTCTCATGACGGACCAAACGACACTCCCCATGCGCGCCGCGATCATTCCGGTGACACCGCTGCAGCAGAACTGCTCGCTGATCTGGTGCACCAAGACCATGCGCGGCGCGCTGGTCGATCCCGGCGGGGATCTCGACAAGCTGAAAGAGGCTGTCGCCAAGGCGGGCGTGACGCTCGAGAAGCTGCTCGTCACCCACGGGCATCTCGACCATTGCGGGCAGACCGGGATGCTGGCCGACGAACTCGGCCTCCCCATCGAAGGCCCGCACGAGGATGACCGCTTCTGGATCGACCAATTGGACGATGACGGCCCGCGCTGGGGGATGGTCGCCAAGAGCTTCACGCCGACCCGTTGGCTCAAGCACGGCGACACGGTGACGGTGGGCGAACTCACCTTGGATGTGATCCACTGCCCCGGCCACACCCCCGGCCACGTGGTGTTCTACCACGCGCCCAGCCGCTTCGCGATTGTCGGCGACGTGCTGTTCCAGGGCTCGATCGGCCGCACCGACTTTCCGCGCGGCAATCATCAGGACCTGATCGATTCGATCACCCAGCGCCTCTGGCCGCTTGGCGAGGACGTGATGTTCATCCCCGGCCACGGCCCCACCAGCACCTTCGGCCGCGAGCGCAAGACGAACGCTTTCGTCTCGGATTATGCCTTGTCCTGAATAATCGTCATTGCGAGCCGCAGGCGAAGCAATCCATCAACCAGCATGGCTATTGGGTGCCAAGGTCCGGTTATGGATTGCCGCGTCGCCTCCGGCTCCTCGCAATGACGAGGGTGAGCTTACATCACCCCCGCGGCCGTCAGCGTCGCCACCACCGCGAGGCCGAGCTGAATCAGCATCGTCGCCAGCGTGCCGATCATCCGGCCGACCTTCAGCTTGCCGCCGTCCATGCCGAAGCCGTGCAGCACACGACCGATGAAATAGGCCGCTGCCACGTAAGCCAGCCACCAGCTGCCGACGCCGGCGAGTTCGATGGCCGCAATCAGCACCAGTACGAAGGCGGTGTTCTCGACATAGTTCAACTGCGCGCGCATCCGGCGCTGCAGGCTTTCGTGTCCGCCATCGCCGATGCTCACCTGCAGCGCGGTGCGCAGGGCGCCGATGCGGATCCCCAGCCAGATGTTGAGCACGGCGGCAGCCGCCGCGGCGGCGAGCGTTACAGGAAGCACGGTCATGATGGAGATCCCCTCGTTTGTGTGACGCCCTTGCTAGGGTGAGCCCGAGCGGGTTGCAACGCGCGAATTTTACGCTATAGCGCGCGCCTTCCCGCCATTGCTGGCCAAGGAAAGCGCGCTCGGCTTGTGCTTGTGCGTGCGCCAACCTTGCCGTAAGGGCGGCCTTCGAGAATCACAGGCGCCAAAGTCCTAGGGTGGTGGTGCCACGTCAGTTATTTGAGGAAATGGTGCCACCATGGCTGTCCCCAAGAGAAAAGTATCGCCTTCCCGTCGCGGCATGCGTCGTTCGCACGATGCCCTGAAGGTCGAGGCATTCCACGAATGCTCGAACTGCGGTGAGCTGAAGCGTCCGCACAACATCTGCGGCCACTGCGGCCACTACAACGGGCGTCAGGTTGTTGCCGTCGGCTGATCGCCGCTGGCATTGACATTAGACCGGAGAGAAGCACGATGAGCCTGCCGCGTATCGCTGTCGATGCGATGGGCGGGGACGAAGGCGTGCGCGTGATGGTCGAAGGCGCGGCGCTGGCCCGCCGCCGTCACGAGGACTTCAAGTTCCTGCTGGTCGGAGACGGCCCGCGTATTGAAGCTGCGCTCGAAAACCACCCCAATCTGCGCGCGGCCTCGGAAATCCTGCATTGCGATGACGTGGTCGGCGGAGACGAACTGCCGAGCAAGGCGATCCGCCGCGCCAAGACCACCAGCATGGGCCTTGCCGTCAATGCGGTGAAGACCGGCGAGGCGGGCGCTGCTGTCAGCGCGGGTAACACCGGCGCGCTGATGGCAATGAGCAAGCTTGCCTTGCGCACCATGCCGGGGATCGATCGTCCGGCCCTCGCCGCGATCATGCCGACCTTGCAGGCCCATGACGTGGTGATGCTTGACCTCGGCGCCAACACCGAAGCGGACGCGCGCAACCTCGTGCAATATGCGGTGATGGGCGCGGCCTACTCGCGCATCGTCAACGGCTTCGACAAGCCGGTGGTGCGCCTGCTCAACATCGGCACCGAAGAGATCAAGGGCACCGAGGCACTGCGCGATGCCGCCGCCATGCTCACCGCCGCCGCGCGCGAGGATGGCAAGCTGGCGCTGGTGTTCGACGGCTTCGTCGAGAGCGACAAGATCAATCGCGGTGAGACCCATGTCGTCGTCACCGATGGCTTCTCGGGCAATATCGCGCTGAAGGCGATCGAGGGCTCGGCCCGCTTCGTCACCGATCTGCTGCGGCAGGCCTTCACTTCCTCGCTGCGCTCCAAGATCGGCTTCCTGGTCTCGCGCCCCGCGACCGAGCTGCTGAAGCACCATCTCGATCCCAATAATCACAACGGCGCGGTGTTCCTCGGCCTCAATGGTGTGGTGGTGAAGAGCCACGGCAGCGCCAATGCCAAGGGTGTCGCCAATGCCGTCGCGGTGGCCGCGCGCCTGCTCGAAAACAAGCTGACCGAGCGGATCGCGCAGGACCTCTCGCAACTCGGCGAGGACGCGCTGCGCAAGAGCGCACGTGGCACTTCGGCCAAGAACAACAACGACGGGAACCCCGCATGAGCGGCTCGCGCATCCTCGGCACCGGATCGGCTCTGCCAGCCCGGATTGTGACCAATGCCGAGCTGGCCGAGACGGTCGAAACCTCGGACGAGTGGATCGTCGAGCGCACTGGCATCCGCCAGCGCCACGTCGCCGGCGAGGGCGAGACCACCGCGACCCTCGCCACCGCTGCCGCGCGCGCAGCGCTCGCCGATGCCGGGGTGGATGCGTCGAGCATCGGGCTGATCGTGCTGGCCACCGCCACCCCCGACAACACCTTCCCCGCCTCCGCCACGAAGGTGCAGGACGCGCTGGGCTGCAATGGCGGGATCGCGTTCGATGTCGCGGCCGTGTGCTCGGGCTTTCTCTATGCGCTGAGCATCGCCGATTCGATGCTGCGCACCGGCATGGCAAAACGCGCGCTGGTGATCGGCGCGGAAACCTTCAGCCGCATTCTCGATTGGGAAGACCGCACTACCTGTGTGCTGTTCGGCGATGGCGCGGGGGCGGTGGTGCTCGAAGCGCCGACCGCCGAAGCGAGCGCCAGCAAGGACGCGCCCGGCATTCTCGCCACGCGGCTCCATGCCGACGGGGCGCAGCACGATCTGCTCTATGTCGACGGCGGCCCCTCTACCACGCAAACAGTCGGTCATGTCCGCATGCGAGGGCAGGAAGTGTTCCGCCACGCGGTGGTGAACCTTGCCGATGTTTTGAAGGAAGTGCTTGAAGGTACGGATGTTTCGGTTGACCAGATCGACTGGGTCGTGCCGCATCAGGCGAACAAGCGGATCCTCGATGCCACCGCCCGCAAGCTTGGCATTTCGCCTGACAAGGTGGTGGTTACCGTCAACCAGCACGCCAACACCTCGGCTGCATCCGTGCCGCTGGCGCTCGATGTGGCGCGCAAGGACGGGCGGATCAAAGCGGGCGATCTGGTGATGCTGGAAGCGATGGGCGGCGGCTTTACCTGGGGCGCGAGCCTGATCCGGATGTAGCGCGCGCAGGGGCCTTGGCCCCGCGTGCCTAACACAAATGCTGAAAACGTGGGCAACCACGCGGCATCGCGTTGCAAAATCGGTGAAAAATTGTAAACCTCGAGTCTCTCGGATGGGTCGCGCCAACGAGGGAGAAAACGCATGATGCGTTCGGTAGGCACCCTGACCCGCGCAGATCTCGCGGAAACGATCAATCGCAAGATGGGCTTCAGCCGCGCGGAATCGCTCGACATGGTCGAAGCGATCCTCGGCAAGATGAGCGACGCACTCGCCAAGGGCGAGAACGTCAAGATTTCCGGTTTCGGCAGCTTCGTGCTGCGCGACAAGAACGAGCGGATTGGCCGCAACCCCAAGACCGGGGTGGAAGTTCCGATCACCCCGCGCCGGGTGATGACCTTCCGGGCGAGCCAGCTGCTCAAGGAACGGATCGCCAAGGGCTGACCGGCCTGCAAGCGAAGCACAAGGTGAGGGCTGATGGCCGGGTTCGATGACGGAAAAGACGACGGCGCGCTGCGCACCATCGGCGAAGTCAGCGAGGCGCTCGGCATCAAGCCCCACGTGCTGCGTTATTGGGAAGCGCAATTCCCGCTTTTGAAACCGCTGAAGCGCAGCGGCGGTCGCCGCTATTACCGCGCCAGCGATGTGGCGCTGGTCGAAACGATCGACCGGCTGGTCAACCGCGAGGGCTATACCCTGAAAGGTGCCGAAGCCGTGCTGCGCGCCTCGGCCAAGTCGGGGCTTGATCGTCGCAGCGAGGATCGCCGTGCCGGTGCAGACCGCCGCGCCGCAGCCGAACCTGCCGATACCCCCGGCGTGCGCCTGCTGGTGAGCGAAGGGCCGGACATGGCCGAAGTGATCGCCGGGCTTAAGGCCGTCCGCGCAAGGCTGGCGGCGGCGCTGGAGGCCTAGAGCACTTTCCGGCCATTCCGACCCGCCCCTTGCGGGGTCGCGTCAGGAAGCCCGCTGGCTTCGTCGTGACGCTTGCCCGGGGGCCGAGAGGCCCGCGCTGCGCGCCACTCCTGTCCAGCGGGCTTCCTGACGCGATCAGGGTGGATCGGAATGGCCGGAAAGTGCTCAAAGCCTACTCGGCGGCCATCAGCGCCGCTTCTCCCAGATCGACGCTGACGAGGCGCGAGACGCCTTTTTCCGCCATTGTCACCCCGAACAAGCGGTGCATCCGGCTCATCGTCACCGCATTGTGGGTGACGATCAGGTAGCGCGTGGTGGTGGTGGCGACCATCGATTCCAAGAGGTCGCAGAAGCGCTCGACGTTCGCGTCATCAAGCGGCGCGTCGACTTCGTCGAGCACACAGATCGGTGCGGGGTTGGTGAGGAACAGCGCAAAGATCAGCGCGGTCGCCGTCAGCGCCTGTTCGCCGCCCGACAGCAGCGAGAGCGACTGCAACCGCTTGCCCGGCGGCTGGGCGTAGATTTCGAGGCCCGCCTCCAGCGGATCGTCGCTGTCCACCAGCGCAAGGTGCGCCTGTCCGCCCTCGAACAGCCGGGTGAAGAGCACGCGGAAATGGGCATCCACTTCCTCGAAAGCGGCGCGCAGCCGCTCGCGGCCCTCGCGGTTGAGGCTGCCGATCGAACCGCGCAACCGGGCGATGGCTTCGGCCAGTTCTGCCTGCTCGCCGGCATTGCTGCCATGCTCGGCCTCGATCCGCGCCAACTCGTCGGCGGCGACAAGGTTGACCGGGCCGATCCGCTCGCGCGCGGCAGTGAGGCGTTCGAGTTCCTCGGATTCGCTGCTGGCGGGCGCGATGTCGTCCTCGCCGAAGCCGAAGCGTTCGCCCAGCAGCGGGGGCGGGCACTGGAAGCGCTCGCCGGAAATGCGGGCGAGTTCGGTGCGGCGCGATTCCTCGTTTTCTGCGCGGGCGGCAAGGCTGGCGCGGCCTTCGCGGGCCTGGGCCAAGGCTTCGGTGCGCGCGGCAAGGTCAGCATCGGCGGCGCGGGCACGGGTTTCGGCCTCGCGCATCGCGGCCTCGGCAGCGGCAAGTTCTGCCGCGAGGCGGTTGCGGGTGGCCTCGCCCGCTTCGATTTCGGCGGTGAGCGCGGCGGGCTTGGCAGCGTGGACTGCGCGCTCCTCGGCGATTTCGTCGAGGCGGCGGGCGGCTTCGGCCATGCGGCGTTCGGCATCGCTGGAGCGTGCCTTCCAGCCCGATTGCTCGGCGGTCTGCGCGGCGAGCCGCTCGCGCGCGACGGCCAGCGCCTGATCCTGCGCGGCGAGCTCTGCCAGCGCAGCCTGCACGGCGGAGCGCGCGGCCTCGTTCTTCGCCTGCGCTGCCTCAAGCGCGGCGCGCCCGAGATCGCGCGCGGGCAGCCGTTCGCGTGCGGCGAGGACGGCGGCGCATTCCTCCTTGGCGGCCGCGATCTGGGCCTCGGTCTCGCTCTGGCTGGTCGCGAGTTCGGCGAGGCGGGCGGCGATGCGCTCCTTGGCGGCCTCGGCCTGATCGAGCCGCCGCAGCGCCTGGCGCTCGGCCTCGATCGCGCCGGCAATGCTGCGCTCCTGTGCGACCAGCGCGGTCTGGAGCTGGCCGAGTTCCTCGCGCACAGCGGCATCCTCGGCCTCGGCGGCAGCAAGGGCTTGGCGCAAGGGCGGCAGCGCGGCTTCGAGCTCGGCGAAGCGGTTGGCGGCTTCCAATTGCGCGGCTTCGGCGGCCCCTTCGCCGCGCGCCACGAAGCCGTCCCAGCGGCGCAGGTGCCCGGCGCGGGTCACCAGCCATTCGCCCGGGGCGAGCGCGCGCCCGTCATCGGCATCGACGCAATGCACCAGCGCAAGGCGGGCTTCGAGTTCGGGCGGGCAGTCCTTGAGGTGCGCGAGCAGGCTGTCGGCCACCCGTTTGGGCGCAGCAGCGCCGGTCCAGAAGCGTCCGTCCTGCGGGCTGGCGGGCGCGCCCAGTGGCGACTTGCCGTCACGCCCCAGCACCGCGGCGAGCGCGCGTTCATATCCGGGGGCAACGCGTACCTTGTCGAGCGCGGCGGCAAGGCCCTGCCGTCCGGCCTCGCGCTTGGCGCGGGCCTCGCGGTCGCGGGCGAGGGCAGTGTATTCGCGCTCCACCCCGGCAAGTTCGGCGCGGGCAGTGGCGAGCCGAGCCGAGGCTTCGTCGCGCGCGCTCTGCAAGTCGCCTTTGCGCGCCTGATCGGCAGCGAGCTTTTCGCGCAAGGCGGTGAGTGCTTGGGCGGCATCTTCGGAAGACTTGCGCGCCGCGACCACCTCGGCTTCCGCATCGCCGCTCTGGGCCAACTCTGCGCGGGTGCGTTCGAGCCGCGCCAGATCCGCCTCGATCCGCGCCAGTCGTCCCTGCGCCTGTTCCACCGCCGCTTCGGCGACGCGCCATTCAGCCTCGACCCCGGCGTGATCCGCCGTCGCCTTGGCGAGCGCGAGTTCCGCCGCGCGGCTGGCGCGTTCGCTATCCTCGGCGCGGTTGGCAAGCGCGGGGCGGGCGGTCTCGGCAGCGGCGAGCGCGGTGCGGCTGGTGGCAATTTCGGTTTCGAGCCGCGCCAGCGCCTCGACCGCGCTGCTGGTCAGCCGGTCGGCATCCGCGCGGTCTTCCTCGAGACGCGTCTGCTGGCGGGTGAGATCGGCGAGGCGGGTTTCGGCGGCTTCGAGCTTTTCGGCGAGCGCGGCCATGCGGTGGCCGTGGGCACTGGCATCATCGCGCCGGTCTGCGAGTTCTTCGCGCGCATCGGCGAGCAGTTTGGCGGCTTCGGCCTGTTCGGCCTGTGCCGTGGCGACGCGGGCCTGCGCTTCGGCGACGGCGGCATTGGCGCTTTCGGCGGCGGCGCGGGCTTCCTTCGCCGCGAAAGCGGCCTCGCGCCAGCGGGCGAACAGCAGGCGGGCCTCGGCGCTCTGGATCTTGTGGGTCAGCTCGGTGTAGCGCTCGGCCTGCTTGGCCTGCCGTTTCAGCGAGGAAATCTGCGCGTCGAGCCCCGCCATCAGGTCTTCGATCCGCGCCAGATTGGCCTCGGCCCCGCGCAGTTTGCTCTCGGCATCCTTGCGCCGGACGTGCAGCCCCGCGATCCCTGCCGCCTCTTCCAGCATCGCGCGGCGCTCGGCCGGGCGGGCGGCGATTACCGCGGCGATCTTGCCCTGGCTGACGAGTGCGGGGCTGTGCGCGCCGGTGGCGGCATCGGCGAAGGTGAGGGCAACGTCCTTGGCCCGCACATCGCGGCCGTTGACGCGGTAGGCGCTGCCGGCCCCGCGTTCGATCCGGCGGGTGACGACCAGCTCCTCGCCGCCGTCATCTGCGGCGTGGAGCACCACTTCTGCAAAGTCACGCGGGGGCCGGGTGGAGGTGCCCGCGAAGATCACATCCTCCATCCCGCCCGAGCGCAGCGACTTGGCCGAGGTTTCGCCCATGACCCAGCGGATTGCTTCGAGCAGGTTGGACTTGCCGCAGCCGTTGGGGCCGACGACCCCGGTCAGCCCGGGTTCGATGCGCAGTTCCGCCGGCTCGACGAAGCTCTTGAATCCGCTGAGCTTGAGCCGGTGGATCTGCATCGGGCAGGATCAGCGCGCGCCGGCGCGCTGAAGCTGGGGTTCGAGCTGCGACCACATGCCGGCGTCGAGCTTCTGGCCGTTGAGCAGGAAGGTCGGCGTCGAGTTGATCTTGTCGTCGTTGGCATAGCCTTCCGACAGCTTGGCGAGCTTTTCCAGCGTGGCGAAGTCAGCCATGCAGGTGCGCGCCTGATCTTCGCTGATGCCGCGTGCGGCGAAGAATTCATAGAGGCCGGTCAATTCGCCGAACTTCACGAAACGCTGGTTTTCCGGCAGGCCGTTGGTGGTGGCGAGCGCCTCCTGATTGGCATAGGCGCGGTCCTGGATCGGGCCGAGATTGGCCCAGACCTGATCGGCCAGCGGCAGGGCGGCTTCGGGCGTCGAGCAGCCGATCAGTCGCGTCAGCGCCAGATCGAGTGGGCCATGGATCAGGAAGCTGCGGAATTCGAAGCTGACGCGGCCCGAATTGACATATTTGCTCATCAGCGGCTCGATGCCGTCGGCGGCAAAGTTGGCGCAGGCCGGACAGGTGAGCGAGCCATATTCGACGAGCTTGAGCGGTGCATCGGGATTGCCGACCAGATAGCCGCCTTCCTCGGTGGTGACGACCTTCTGCGACCATGTCGTGCCGGCCGGCGGGGCCACCATCGGCAGGGCCTCTCCCGATGCCGCCTCACCCGGGGCGGCGCTTTCACCGCAACCGGCCAGCGCCAGCGGGGCAGCGGCGAGAAGGCTGAGCGCGAACAGACGCGAGAATTTCATGGCAGGCAGGTCCTTGGACAATTGAAGGGAGGAGAATAGCGTCCCCGCGGCCCGTGCAGCAAGAGGAGCGCGAGGGGATTGTGAACAACTCGCCTCAGGGCGTGGGCGCCGCGCCGCTCCCGTTTGCGGCAAAGCGCGCCGACAGTACCGGATAGAGTGCGCGCCAGTCGTGCACCTCGTTCAGGAGCTTGCCGTCGAGCGCAAAGCTGGGGGTGCCGGGGATGGCGAACTCGCCGCGGTCTTCTGCGCCGGCGGTCATGATCTTGTTCACCGCGGCATCGTTCATCACGCAGGCATTGACCTCGGCCAGCGACTGGCCGCGCTGTACCAGCATGTCGGCCAGACCCAGCGCGCTGGCGGCGTTCATGCGGTCGGCCTTGTTGCCGCGCGCCCAGATCTCCTGCTGGCTCCTCGGAGCGCTCATGAACTTTGCCAGCCACTGGGACTGGCTGTACATGAAGGCGCGGTGGCGATCCTTGAAGCCGGCCGGATCGCCGCATTGCACCAGCATGGTGACGGTGAGATCGAGCACGTTGCGGATCACCGGTCGCACTTCGACCGACATCTTGCCCGGCCCGAGCAGCGTGAGATCGATTGCCGGATCACCCTCCATCGCAAAGGTGGCGCAGTGCGGGCAGGTGTAGCTGATGAATTCGATCAGCTTGGCCTCGGCCTTGGGATTGCCGATCAGATGGCCGCGTTCGGTGCGGGTGACGGTCGCGCTCCAGTTGCCCTGGGGATTGTTGCCGGCAAACTTGCTCTGCGGATCGGCAAGGCTCTGCTGGGCAGCGCCGGGCGCAGCAAAGGCGATGAGGGCCGCGCCGAAAAGGGCGGCAGTGCGGGCGGAGTTGCGCAGGGTCATGAAGGGTCCTGTTCGGAGTTGGGGGAAGGCTGTTCGCCGAGCGAGCGGGCGAGCGATTCAAGCACGGTGCGAAGTTCGGGATCGCCGATGTCGCGCAAGCTGTCGCCGAGTTCAAGCGGGATCGGTTTGAGGGAGGGCGGGGCCTTGGCGGGCTTGTCCGCCTGCGCCGGCGTGACCGCGCCCTGCCGCAGCTTGACGCGGGCGACGGCCTTGTAACCGAAGAAGCGGTTCACCCGTTCGATGATTTCCGGGATGACCTGCTGGATCAGCGGGGCATGGGCGGGCACCACCACCAGTTGCAGGATGCCCTCGGCCTTTTCCCCGGGAGGAAAGCGGATCGCCTCGGGACTGCACACGCGGGCATGCTTGGGGCCGGCGATTTCGGGCCAGCGGGTGACGACCGAGCTTTGCACGAAGCCGAAGCGGCGAAAGGCGGTGCGGCCGATTTCCGGCATCAGATCGCCGATCGGACGCACACCCTGTCCGCGCGGACGGGTGTAGGGCTTGATCTTGCCCTTCGTGTCGGAGGTTTTCTTGTCGCTTCCCATGCTTGCGCCCGCCATGCCATAGGCAGCGCGTGACCGCCAGTATCTCCGACACGCTGCTCCAATGGTATGATGCCCATGCGCGCGATCTGCCGTGGCGCTTGCCGCCCGGACATGCGCTGCCGGATGATCCCGCATGGCCCTATCGCGTGTGGCTGTCCGAAGTGATGCTCCAGCAGACCACCGTGGCAGCCGTGAAGCCCTACTTTGCCAAGTTCACGCAGACCTGGCCCAGTGTCGCAGCGCTGGCAGCGGCCCCTGAGGACGAGGTGATGGCTGCATGGGCCGGGCTCGGCTATTATTCGCGTGCCCGCAATCTGGTGAAATGCGCGCGCGCCGTGGCCGCGCGGGGCGGCTTTCCTGCCACCGAGGTCGAGCTGCGCGCGCTGGCCGGGCTGGGCGATTACACCGCCGCCGCCATTGCCGCGATTGCCTTCGGGCAGCGGGCCGTGGTGGTGGATGCCAATATCGAGCGGGTGACAGCGCGGCTCTTTGCGATTGCCGAACCGTTGCCGGGCGCGAAAAAGCCGATCCGCGCTGCGGCCGATGCCATTACGCCGGAGCGCCGCGCGGGCGATTTCGCGCAAGCCATGATGGACCTCGGCGCGCAGATCTGCACCCCCAAAGGCCCGCGCTGCCTGATTTGCCCCTTGCGCGGGGCTTGCCGCGCACAGGCGCTGGGCGAGCCGGAAGGCCTGCCGGTCAAGCCGCCCAAGAAAGCCGTGCCCGAACGGCGCGGCACCGCCTTCTGGATCACGCGGGGTGAGGGGCGCGAGGTGTGGCTCGTCACCCGTCCCGCAACAGGCATGCTCGGCGGGATGCGCGCGCTGCCGGACGACGGCTGGAGCGCGCGGGCCGATGGATCGGGCGAGGTGCCGATGGAGGGAGCGTGGCGGGTGCTGGGCGCGGTGCGCCACGGATTTACCCATGCGAGCCTGACGCTCGAAGTGCGCGCACTCGAGGTTGCCGATACGCCGCCGGGGGAAGGGCAGTGGTGGCCGGTCGAGAGGATCGGCGAGGCGGGCCTTGCGACCCTCTTCGCCAAGGCCGCGAGCCTCGCGCTGGCCTAGATCAGCCCGCCGCCAAGGCTCAGCCGCACCGCTGCGATCAGCAGCACGATCAGGCAGAAATTGCGCCCACCATCCTTTGACGACAGCGCGCCGAGGATGATGCCGATGACGATCAGCGGCAGGGCGAGGCAGTTGGCCCATCCCAGCAGGGGAATCTGCGCCGGAATGACAATGACAAGGCTGACAAGGCCGACGAGATAGGCGAGCACGTTGAGCATGTGTCTTATATGCATAGGACACCCGAAAAATGCAAGGCCGTCGCCTCCGCCCCCGATTGACCACGCCGCCGCCCTGCCGCAGACACTGCCGCCAAAGCTTTCGGAGATTCTGCCGCCATGACCATCCGTGCCCCTGAACACCCTGCACTGCCCTCGCTGTCCCGCCGCACGCTGTTTCGCCAATCGGCCCTTTTGGCCGGGGGGATGGCGCTGTCCGGTCTGCCGTTCGGGCGGTCTGTGTGGGCGCATGATGTGGCCGAAAGCTGGCCCAATGTGGCGGCGCTGGCGGACAAGTATGTCTCGCAGCGCAAAGTCGCGAACATGTTCCTGACCTTCGGCTGGGGCCGCCAGCCGCACGCCCACACCGTCGGCGGCGGCACGCTGTCGCTCGCCAAGCCTGCGCCGGTCGACGACAATTCGCTCTACCGCATCTATTCGATGTCGAAGCCGATCACCGGCATGGCGACCATGATCCTGATCGACGAGGGCAAGCTCGGGTTCGATCAGCCGGTGCACGAGATCCTGCCCGCCTTCCGCGATATGCGCGTGCTGGTTGATCCCGAAGGCCCGCTGGAAAACACCGTCCCTGCCGAACGTCCGATTACCATCCGCCAGCTGCTGACCCATACCGCTGGCCTCGGCTACCAGATCATCAGCAAGGGGCCGCTGCTCGCCGCCTACAACGCCAATGGTCTGGTCGGCGGGCGGGTGAGCCGGGCGCCGATCCCGGGCTTCCCGCCGGTCACGCCCGCACCGGGCCTCGAAGCCTGGGCCGATCGCCTCGCGACGCTGCCGCTGATGTATCAGCCGGCGACCAAGTGGAGCTATTCCTGCTCGATCGACCTGCTCGGCCGGGTTATCGAGGTGGCGAGCGGGATGGAATTCGAGGCCTTCCTCAAGGCCCGCATCTTCGATCCCTGCGGCATGGACAGCACGTGGATGCAGGTTCCGGCGAGCGAGGCCCACCGCCTGACCGACAATTACGGAATCCTGGGCGGCAATGCCTTCCCGATCGATCCCGGCCCGGCCTCGGTCTATCTCGACAAGCCCGAAGTCCCGGCTGGCGGCGGCGGGCTCGTGTCCAGCCCGAAGGATTATGACCGCTTCCTGCGCATGCTCCTCAACTACGGCATGATCGACGGTGTGCGGGTGATGAGCGAGGAGGCGGTGCGCGTGGGCACATCGAACCTCATGCCCGCCACGGTGGATACCAAGGGCAGCTGGCTGGAAGGGCAGGGCCACGGCGCGGGCGGACGCTCGGTCGGGCAGAGCTTCGGCTGGGGCGGCGCGGCGGGTACGCTGGCGGCGGTCGATTTCGGGCTGAAGCTGCGCTCGACCCTGTTCACCCAGTACATGCCGTCGGAGGCCTATCCGATCCGCGACGAATTCATGGCGGCGATGGAGAAAGACCTCGCCGCGATGCGCGAACACGCGGACAAGGCCGCATGATGCACGCTCCTGCCGGAACCGCGCCGGTGATGGCCTTCGCCGGCTCGCCGATGGACCGCGCCGATCACATCCGTGTCGATGATGCCGTGCTCGCAGGCCTCATGGACTGGCGCGCCAAGGTGCTGCTGCTGGACGGGCTGCTGCCCGGCGTTGATGACATGGGCGGCCTCGTGTGGGGCAGCCTTGCCGATGTCTCTCCGGAGGCCGAACTGGTGTTCCTCGGGCTGATGGAGGGCAAGGCCTGCTTTGCTCCGGTGCCGGGCGAGGGCGCGGAAGGCCCGGCCTATGCCATGCCCAGAGCGTGGCAAATCATGCAGCAACTCGCTCCGGCGGACCTTGCGATCTATGGCGGGGCGCGCAGCCTTGTCGACTGGCACGCGCGTCACCGCTTCTGCGCACGCTGCGGTGCGCCGACCAAGCTGGTCAAGGGCGGCTGGCAGCGGCATTGCGACGGGTGCGGGGCGGACCACTTTCCGCGCACCGATCCGGTGACGATAATGCTGGTCGAGCACGAGGATCGCCTGCTGCTCGGCCGCCAGCCGCGCTTTCCGCCCAAGATGTATTCCGCGCTCGCGGGCTTTGTCGAACCGGGCGAGACCATCGAAGAGGCGGTCGCGCGCGAGATCCACGAGGAAGCGGGCGTACGCGTGCGCGATGTGCGCTATATCGCCAGCCAGCCATGGCCCTTCCCGAGCCAGCTGATGATCGGCTGCACTTCGGTCGCGGATGATCCCACGCTCGATATCGACACCACCGAGCTTGAGGACGCGCGCTGGTTCACCCGCGCCGAGCTCGAAGAGGCACGCGCGGCGGGCGAGGCGGGGACGGACCTGCTCTATTTCCCGCGGCCCTTCGCCATTGCCCATCACCTTATCACCTGGTGGCTCGACAAGTGAGCCAGCCGCTGACGATCGACATCTATTCCGATGTCATGTGCCCCTGGTGCCTGATCGGCTGGGGCCAGCTGACCAAGGCGCTCGGCGAGCTGGAAGGCGAGATCGCGGCTGAGGTCCGGTGGCGGCCGTTCGAGCTCAATCCCGACATGCCGCAGGCGGGCGAGGAGCAGGAAGCGCACCTCCGCCGCAAATATGGCCGCCCTGCGGAAGAGGGCGCACGCATTCGCGGGCAGATGAAGGCGATTGCCGAGAGTGCAGGCGTTTCGCTGTCCTATGAGGGCGAGGGCGAAGCGCCCCCCGCGATGATGTGGAACACGCGCGATTGCCACAAGCTGCTGACCTTCGCGCTGGAGGAAGCCGGACCCGAGGCGCAGACCGCGCTGAAGCTCGCCCTGTTCCGCGCCCATTTCAACGAGCGCCGAAATCTCGGTGACCGGGCGGTGCTGCTCGATATTGCCGCGGCGAACGGCCTCCACCGCGAGGCAGCCAAGGCGGCGCTTGATGATCCCGAACTCGAAGCACGGGTGATCGCCGAGGAGCAGCAGGCCTGGGATTACAACATCACCGGGGTTCCGGCGATGATCGTGGATGTCCGCTTCCTGATCCCCGGCGCACAGTCTCCCGAGGTCTATGTCAACGCGCTCCGGCGCGTGGCAGCAAAAAGCCGGGAAGCGCGCTAGGCACTTCCCGGCTCGTGCGACCCGTCTCAGGGCAGGATTACATCGTCCAGCGTGCGCCGATGAAGAACGACCGGCCGACCGGGCTTGCCGGATAGGCGCGCTCGGTGACGAAGGGCTTCACATCCGAGAGGTTATTGATCCCGCCGAACACCTGCAGGCCCATGTCGGGGAATTCGTAGGAGGCGCTGATGTTGTGCATCCACGTTTCCCCCGCCATCCCGACCGGGCCGAACTGGGTGTCAATCGTCTCGATCTCGACGCTGCGCAGCGCCATGCTACCGAGATAGTTGACGGTGTAGTCGAAGCCGAAGTCCTTGTAGCCATAGCTCACCGTCGCCCGGCCCGCCCATTCCGGACGCTGCAATTCGCGCAGTTCCGGATCAATGCGGGTGAGATCGGTCGGATCGAAGAAGAAGTCGATCTTGTCGGTCCACGATGCCGTCGCCGCCAGGCCCAGCTGATGATCGCCGATGCTGGTGGTGTAGGACAGCGAGGCATCAATCCCGGCGGTCTCGACCCGGACGAAGTTGATCGTCGTCAGATTGAGCGAGGTAAAGCCGAGGAACTGCGCCGAAGTCGGGGTGCGGTTGCGGGTGAAGCTGCTGCAGAAATCGTTCGGGAAGGTCGAGCTGTCATAGCAGTTGTCGACTACGTCCTGCGCTGCCACCGTGCTGATCGCGTCATCGATGCGGATGTTGTAATAGTCCGCGGTGAAGGCGAGGCCGGGGATGAAACGCGGTTGGAGCACCACGCCCACGGTGTAGGTATCGGCGGCTTCCTCGCGCAGGTTGGGATTGCCCGCGATCGTCCCGGCAAAGCGCGCGCTCAGCGGATCGGCGAAGCCTGCCGGAATGCCGTCTGCACGGCAGTTGGCGATGCGGTTCTGGACGTTGGGATCGCCCGCTGCGGTCAGCCGGTCGATTTCGGTCTGGTCGCAGGGGTCGAACGGCCGGAAAAAGGCCGCCTGCGGAGGTGCGAACAGCTCCGAGATGTTCGGCGCACGCACCGCGCGTGAGTAGGTGCCGCGGAAGCGGATGTCCTCGATCGGGGCCCAGAAGCCGTTGATCGCGTAGGTATAGACCCCGCCCACAGTGCTGTAGTCCGAATAGCGGCCCGCCAGTTCGAGCCGCAGCTCGTCGATCAGGAACACGTCCTCGATCAGGGTGGTGCCAAGCTCGCCGAAGAGCTCGATCACGTCATACTTGCCGCCCGAATTCTGGAAAAAGCCGTCGGGCGGAGTGCCGAGCGAGGTCTGCGAGAAGCCCTGGCCGTTGAAGCCCGGGGCGTCGCCCACGAACTGCCCGGCGGTGCCGTCCACCGTGGTCACCGGCAGGATGCCGCGCACCAGCGGATCAAAGATCGAGCGGCTCTTCTCCTCGCGATACGACGCACCCAGCGCGAACTGGATCGAATCGTAGGGCAGGCTGAAGAAGTCCGAGGTGTCGCCGTTGATCAGCGCCTGGGCTTCGAACAGCTCGGTGCGGAACTCGTTGACGGTGGTGGTGGTGATGAAGTCGACCGCTTCCTGGCTGATCGAGCCGACCCCGAACAGGTTGGCCGGACGGCAATCGCCCTGGCCCGGCACGAAGGTGAGGTAGCCGAATTCGCCGGTCGGGATGCTGAAGACAGTCGATGGCGAGCGCACTGCGGGGTTCAATTCGCTGCGGCACACCGGATTGCCGCGGGCATCGGTGGTCACGTCGATGGCGGCAAGGAAGCGATCGTACAGCACGTTGTTGCGGTTGATCGCCTTCAGACCATAGCGGCCCCAGTTGGCCGAAACGTCCCAGCTGATCGTGTCGGAAAGATCGCCCTTGAGCCCGCCGACAAAGCGCCAGGTTTCGGAGATGTTGGTGTCGATATTGGCGCCGAGATCGGTCGGGTCGCGGGTGATGAACAGCCCGCCCGCCGCATCCGAGATCGGGCGCAGCACCGCCGGGATGAAGGGGTTGTCCGGCGCCACGGTCAGCAGATCGTAGAACGAGTTCTGGTTGGTGCCGAAGGTTGTTTCCTGACGGAAGAACTTGCCTTCGAAATAGGCGTTGACGCTGTCGTTCACATCGTAATCGGCCAGCACGTTGATGCCGTAGCGCTCGGTCTGCGGGATCAGGAAGCCGTTATTGTCGAAGATGTTGCCTTCGCCATTGAAGGCGTTGAAGTTGCCCGAGATCAACCCGTCCTCGTCGAGCACCTCGATGCCGTTTTCCGTGGCGATAAAGCAACCACCCAGCGCCCCGAAGCCGTTATGACCGGCCCCCACTGAGTGGTCCGCTATGTTTGTTAGTGTAAAACCGGCTCTGGTGCCATGGCTGGCCGCAGGTGGAGCGACGCGGAACCGGAGGGCAGCCATGGCGGCGTCGCCGCTTCCGGAGCTGGCGGCCGATAGCCCAGGGAGCTGTGTGGCCTGACGGTGTTGTAATGCCGGCGCCA
>CAIZNH010000024.1 GCA_903934325.1 uncultured Alphaproteobacteria bacterium
ACTATTGGTGGCCGGGCGGGGAGGCGGGGCGGGGGGTCTGCGCCACCGATAGGTGGCCGCAAATCAACGTCCGGCCATCGCCTTGACGCGGGCGAGATAGGTGCGGCCGATGCGCAGCGCCTCGCCGTTCTGCAGCTCCACGGACCATACACCCAGCCCGTCGTGCCTGAGCCCGCGGATATTGTCGCGGCGCAGGATGGTGGAGCGGTGGATGCGGATGAACTGTTCGGGGTCGAGCCGGGATTCGAGGCCCGCGATGGTCTGGAGCAGCAGGTAGGAGCGCGGCGCATCCTCGCCGCCCACGTGCAGCCGCACATAATCGCGCTCGGCGTCGATCTGGTGGACCTCGCTCACCGCGATGCGCAGCAGTTCGGAGCGGTGCGGCACCCACAATTCGTCGAGGAAGCGGCTGGTCTTCTGGCGGCGCGTGCCGCGGCGGGCGAGCGCACGCTCGATCGCGCGTTCGAGCCGGTCGGCGGCGACGGGCTTCAGGACATAGTCGACCGCGTCACAATCGAAGGCCTCGACCGCGAAGTGATCATGCGCGGTGACGAAGATCACCACCGGCGCCTGTTCCTGCCCGGCGAGATGCCGCGCCACACCCAGCCCGTCGAGCTCGGGCATGGTCATGTCGAGCAGCACCAGATCGGGTTCGAGCTTTTCCGCCAGCCGCAGGGCTGCCGCGCCGTCGCTGGCGGTGCCGACCACCTGCACGCTCGGGATTTCGGCGCAAATGACCTGCACCCGCTCGACCGCGAGCGGTTCGTCATCGACGATCAGGGTGCGAAGGGCGGTGGTTTCGATCTCGCTATCCATCATGGCGGCTCGTCGATCTGGTGAGGGGAATGCGGATTTCGGTGCGGTAGCCGTCCGGAACGGGGGCCGAGGTGAAGCCGATATCGGGGCCGAAACGCGCCTCCAGCCGGTCGCGCACATTGGCAAGCCCGATACCGAAGCCGTGGTGCGCGCCCTGCGGCACGCCAGGCCCATCATCGCTGACGGTTATCACCAGCCGGTCAAACTCCTCGCGTGCGGCAATCGTGATGGTGACCGGACGGGCCACCGCCGAGATCGCGTATTTGACCGAATTCTCGACCAGCGGTTGCAGGATCATGCCGGGCACGCGCGCGTCTTCCAGCCCGGCGGGCAGATCGAACACGCACACCAGTCGCTCGGGGAAGCGCACGGCCTCGATATCGAGATAGAGCCGCTGGAGATCGAATTCGTCGCTCAGCGAAACATCCGCCGTCGGCTCGTTGGCGAGTGAATGGCGGTAGAAACGGCTGATCGTCTGGATCATCTTCTCGGCCCTGTCGGCCTTGCCGATCATCACCAGCGCGGAAAGCGAATTGAGGGTGTTGAACAGGAAATGCGGATTCACCTGATAGCGCAGGGAGCGCAGCTCGGCGGCCTTGGCGGCGGAGCGGAATTGCTGCTCGCGCCGCTCGGCACTGCGCGCCTGCACGCCCGCGAGCAGCGCGAAATAGGTCGAAGCCCAGGCCAGGAGCAGGAAGTAGCGCCCAAGTGCGACGTCGAGCAGGCGGCGCCAGAAATCGGCCTGGGTTTCGGCCGGCTCGATAATCACCGACTGGGTCGCCCCCGGTGCACCCTGCCCTGCGGCATCCTTCTGCGCGATCGGCACATCGATCAGCAGGTTGCCGCTTTCGTCGCGACGCAGATTGAGGTTGTTCTTTTCGGCATAGGCCTGCTCCATCACGGGGGCCATGTCCTTGAAGACGAGATAATTGACCTGCCCGATTGCCAGCGCGGCCGGCATCGCCAGCGCGATCGCGGCGGAGATCTTGAGCCATAGCGGGCGGTTGTCGAACAGCCGCAGCAGCAGCCACATCACGAGCGTGAGCGCGACACCCGCCGCCGTCACCAGCAGTCGCCGCCAGCCGAGCTCGAACTGGAGCCCGAAATCCATCACCATCGAGCGCATCGTGATGAGCGCGAAATAGGTCGCCCACAGGACGATCATCGAAAACAGCACCGTGCGGAACGGCACGGTCACATCGGACGCGGTCGCGGTCGGTTCAGAGTTTGAAAGTGTCGCCATTATGCCGATCAGCGATACCGCGCCCGCCGGTGGATGACCACCGGCGGGCGCGTGTCGTCGGGCAGTGACTCGCCTTGGTCGAATGATGAACGGCCGTTCAGCATCGACCAACAACACTTAATCTCTCGGCTTGATCATGTCCGCCGGCACAACCCACTGGGCGAATTGCTCTTCGGTGAGCAGGCCGAGCGCCAGCGCCGATTCCTTCAGCGTCGTGCCTTCGGCATGGGCCTTCTTGGCGATCTTGGCCGCGTTGTCGTAGCCGATGTGGGGGTTCAGCGCAGTCACCAGCATCAGGCTTTCGTTGAGCAGCTGGGTGATGCGGGTGGTGTTGGCCTCGATCCCCACCACGCAATTGTCGGTGAAGGCGTGGCTCGCATCGCCGATCAGCTTGATCGACTGGAGCACGTTGTAGATGATCACCGGCTTGAACACGTTGAGTTCGAGGTGGCCGTGCGATCCCGCCACACTCACCGCCATGTTGTTGCCCATCACCTGCGCGCAGACCATCGTCATCGCCTCGCACTGGGTCGGGTTGACCTTGCCCGGCATGATCGAGGAGCCCGGTTCGTTGGCGGGCAGGCTGAGTTCGCCGAGACCCGAGCGCGGGCCGGAGCCAAGCAGGCGGATGTCGTTGGCGATCTTCATCAGGCTGACGGCGAGCACATTGAGCGCGCCCGAAATCTCAACCATCGCATCATGCGCGGCGAGCGCCTCGAACTTGTTGGGCGCAGTGACGAAGGCGTGGCCGGTTTCGGCGGCGACTTCGGCGGCGAAGGCGGTGTCGAAACCGACCTTGGCGTTGATCCCGGTGCCGACGGCGGTGCCGCCCTGCGCCAGCTCCAGCACCCGCGGCAGCGCGGCTTCGACGCGGGCGATGCCGTATTCGATCTGCTTGGCGTAGCCCGAGAATTCCTGCCCGAGCGTCATCGGGGTCGCATCCTGCAGATGGGTGCGGCCGATCTTGACGAGGTGGGCGAATTCCTGCGCCTTGGCGTCCAGTGCGCCGTGCAGCTTCTTGAGCGCCGGGATCAGGTGATCGCTCGCTTCCACGGCCACAGCAATGTGCATCGCGGTGGGGAAGGTGTCGTTCGACGACTGGCCCATGTTGCAGTGATCATTGGGGTGAACGGGCGACTTGCCGCCCTTGTTGCCGGTGAGGATCTCGTTGGCGCGGCTCGCGATCACCTCGTTGGCGTTCATGTTGGACTGGGTGCCCGAGCCGGTCTGCCACACCACCAGCGGGAACTGGTCGGCCAGCGTGCCGTCGATCACTTCGCGCGCGGCCTGGACGATCGCCTCGCCGATTCCGGCATCGAGCACGCCGAGCTTCATGTTGGCCTTGGCCGCCGAAAGCTTCTGGATGCCGAGAGCACTCACCAGCGCGGGCGGCATCTTTTCGCCGCCGATCGGGAAGTTCACGATGCTGCGCTGCGTCTGCGCGCCCCAGTGCATGTTGGCCGGAACCGCCACTTCGCCCAGCGAATCGGTCTCGATCCGCACCTCGCCGTCGGCCTTCGTCATGTCACTCATCGAACCCATCCCTGCTTGTATCGAAAAGAAGCCCTTGCGGGCGATGCCTTCCCTAAGCACCGGCTGCGGGCGAGGTCAAAGCCCGAAATTGCGAGCCGGTGGCGGGGCGGTCCAATGGCGCAAAGACCTTGGAACACAGGCCCGCCTTCGTCTAAGGAAGAGTTGACGGGCTGTATTATGCACTTAATACAGCCCTTGGAGCAAGCATGACCGACCTGACCATGACCCGTGAACGCCCGAATGACACCAGCATCGCCCGCCGCGCGATGATCGACAGCCAGCTGCGCACCAGCGGTGTGAACGAGGAATATGTCCTCGCCCGCATGCTGGCCGTGCCGCGCGAGGATTTCCTTCCGCAAGATAAGGCCCCGCTCGCCTATATCGACCGCGCCGTCGCGCTCGGCGATGCCGGCCATCTCGCCAGCCCGCTGTTCTACGGCAAGCTGCTGCTCGAAGCCCAGCCCGCCAAGGATGACCGCGTGCTCGTGGTCGAAGGCGGCACAGGCTACCTCGCCGAACTGCTGCGTCCGCTGGTGGCAGAGCTTACCACCGTCAGCGCCGCCGAGGCTGCGGGTATGACGGGCGAGGGCAATTACACGCTGATCGTGATCGACGGTGCAATCGAGCAACTGCCCGAAGGCCTTGCCGCACAGCTGGCCGAGAACGGGCGGATCGTATCGGGGCTGGTGCTGCGGCAGGTGACGCGGCTTGCCGCGGGCCGCAAGGTGCTCGGCCAGGTGGCGCTCCAGCCGGTCGAGGATATCGGTATCCCGGTGCTCCACGCCTTCGACGCGCCCAAGCGCTGGACCTTCGCGTGAGCATTTCCCGTCCTGCCTTTCGTCTTGCCGCTTCGGCAAGCCTGCTGGCGCTCGCCGTGCCGGCGGCGGCCGACAATCTGCGCGAGGCGCTGGCAGAGGCCTATAACACCAACCCGACGCTCCAGTCCGCCCGTGCAAACCAGCGCGCGACCGATGAAGGCGTGGCGATCCAGCGGGCAGCGGGCCTGCCCGATCTCAACGTCACGGCAACCCACACCGAATTCATCCGCCAGTCCGCGAACGCCTTTACCGCGCCCCAGCGCAACCTGGGGGTGGTCGCGCAGTTTCTGGTGCCGGTCTATTCGGGCGGGGCGGTGCGCAATGGTGTCGCCGCCGCGCGCGGGCGGGTGGAGGCGGGTCAGGCCGATCTGCGCAACGCCGAAAGCGCGGTCTTCAGCCAGGTCGTCGCCGCCTATATGGACGTCCTGCGCACCGAGGCGCTGGCAACGCTGGCGGCCAACAATGTCGCGGTGCTCAAGACCAACCTCGAAGCCACCAGCGATCGGTTCCAGATCGGCGATCTCACCATCACCGATGTTGCCCAGTCGCGCTCGCGCCTCGCGGTGGCGGAAGGCGATCTGCAACAGGCACAAGCAAGCCTGATCGCCGCGCGCGAGACCTATATCCGCCTTGTCGGACAGGCGCCGGGCCAGCTCGAAGCCCCGCCGCCGCTGCCGGGCCTGCCCGAAAACGTGGGCGAGGCGATTGTCGCGGCGCTCGAAAACAATCCGAACCTCGTTGCCGCCAAGGAGCGTGCGCAGGCTGCGGGCTTCGACACCAAGGTGGCCGGCGCAGGCCGCCTTCCGACCGTCGGCCTGTTCGTCAACGGCCAGTACAGCGACTTCTTCGGCACGCTGGGCGGGCCGATTGCAGCCAATTTCGTGCAGGCGGAAACCACTGCCAATGCCGGCGTGCGAGTCACCATCCCGCTGTTCCAGGGCGGCGATCCGGCAGCTCGCCAGCGGCAGGCAGGCGCGCGCGAAAGCGCTGCGCTGGAAGATGTGATCGCCTCGGAACGCAGCGTGATTGCCGAAACCCGCTCGACCTACACCAACTGGCAGGCCGCCAATGCCGTGATCAAGAGCGCGCAGGCAGCCGTCGAAGCCGCGGAACTCAGCCTTGAAGGCGTGCGTGCGGAGAACTCGATCGGCAACCGCCAGATCCTCGACGTGCTCAATGCCGAGCAGGAACTGCTGCAGGCCCGCGCCCAGCTCGTGACCGCGCGGCGCAATGCCTATGTCGCCGGATTTTCGCTGCTGGCGCTCATGGGCCGGGCCGAAGCGCGCGATCTCAACCTCGATGATGGCGTCGTGATCTATGATCCGGCGGTCAATTTCGAGCGCGTGCATGATCGCATTTTTGACTGGGACCGCGATCCCAAGGCCGAAGCCAAATCCACCAGAACCGTTGACATTCCGGCCCCTGACGCAACAATCGGCCCGCAACTGCTGCCTGGCGAAAAGTGACGTCCCGATTCGGGACAGGAAAAAGCGCGGATCGTCCGGCAGCCCGGAAAGGGCGGAAAATGGGACACGAGGGCGAAGCTTCGGTCGAGGAAATCCTCGAATCGATCAAGAAGGTGATTGCGCGCGACAACCGCGCCGTCGCGCTTGAAGCACGTCGTCGCCGCGAGGATGCGCCCTTGCCGCCGGTCGAGATCACCCCGCTGCCGATGCCCGATCACCCGCGCGCACATCAGGTGCGCGACGAGGAAGGGATCCTCGATCTGGCGGACATGGAATTCGCGCCCGAGGGCGAAACCAGCGCCCTGCCGCTGGCCGCTTCGCAGGAAGAATCGCCGCTGATCGCCGATCAGGTGCTGGGCGCGATGCAGGAAAACCTCGCCGCGCTTGCCATGCTGGCGGAGCCGCCCGCGCGTCCGCAGATCGTGCGTTCGGGCGAAACCTCGCTCGAAGGTCTGACCCGCGAACTGCTTCGCCCGATGCTGGCCGAATGGCTCGAAGCGAACCTGCCTGCGATGGTCGAACAGATGGTGCAGGCCGAAATCGCCCGGATCGTCGGCAAGCGCCCCTGAGATTGCCCTCGCATCTGGCGCGAGGGCGCGCGGCAGGCTAATCCTGCCGCCCATGTATCGCACCATCGCTTCGGGCGCTCTCGTCGCCGCCGTCACCCTCCTCGCCGCGCCGCTGGCCGCCGAGAATCCCGCCTCCATCCCCGGCCTCACCGCCCCGCCGATGAGCGCGAAGGATCTTGTCACCCTGCCGCGCCTCGGTGCGCCGGTGGTGAACAGGGAAGGCACGCTGGCGGTCTATCCCGTCACCACCACCGATCCCGAAACCCTCAAGCGCACGCCGACGCATTACATGCTCGATCTGACCACCCCGGGCGCGAAGCCGGTGGCGGTCACCTTCCCGATCCGCGCTTCTTCCCCCGCTTTCGGCGCGGACGGGCAGCTTTATTTCCTCTCCAGCGAACATCCGCAGGGTGACGGGGTGGAGCCGCGCGGGCGGGTGTGGCGCGTGACGCTGGCGAAGGACGGCACCACAAGCATGCCGCAGCTCGTCGCAGGCTATCCCGATGCCGATCTCGCAGGCTTCAAGCTTGCTCCGGGTGACAAGGCCATCGCCCTGTGGGCCGAAGTGCCGCGTGATTGCCAGAAGCTCGGCTGCGGCGCGGCCCAGCCGCAGCACCTGCCTGGCCCCGGCACCGGCAAGCTCTATGACGGCGCGGACGGGTTATACCGCCACTGGGACCGCTGGGCGACCCCGGGCCGCCCCAACCGCGTCTTCGTCTTCCCGCTCGCAGGCGGGCAAGCGCAGGGCGATGGCGTTCCGGTTGACGGTCGCGATCCCGCCACCGGCATCACTGCCGATACGCCGACCATGCCCTTCGGCGGCGGCGAGGACATCGCCTTTTCGCCCGATGGCAGCCGCGCCTACTTCGTCGCGCGCCTGTCGGACGGGAACGAGCCGGGCTCGACCAATCTCGATATCTACGCCTCCGACCTGTCAGGCGCCGCGCCGAACCTGCTGACCAGCAGCAACGCTGCCACCGACACCGCCCCCACCCCTTCGCCCGATGGCAAATATCTTGCGTGGCTGGCGATGGACCGGCCGACCTACGAGGCTGATCGCCTCTCGGTGCGGCTGATGGATTTGAAGACCGGTCAGGTGCGCAATCTCACCGAGACGATCGACCTCAGCTTCGGCAGCATCGCATGGGACGCCGACGGCAAGAGCCTGATCGCCACGGCCGAACAGGTGCTGGATACCCCCTCCTTCCGCATCGATGTCGCCAGCGGGAAGGTCGAACGGCTCGATCTGATGGCCGGGAACGAGGCGCATATCGCCAATGTCACACCCATGCCGGGCGGCCGCCTGCTGTTCACCCGCGATTCGCTTGGCAATCCGTCCGAACTCTATCTGTCCGATGCGATGGGGCAGGCCCGTCCGCTGACCGATGTGGCCACCACCCGCATGGGCACCCTCGCCAGCATCGTCACCCGCCGCTTCAGCTTTGCCGGAGCCAATGGCGAGACCGTGTGGGGCCAGATCACCCGCCTTGCCGATCAGACCGGGCCGATCCCGGCGCTGCTCTATATCCACGGCGGGCCGCAAGGGTCCTTCAACGACAGCTGGTCAAACCGCTGGAACCCGCGCGTCACTGCCTCGCAGGGCTATGCGGTGATCTCGGTCGATTTCCACGGGAGCACCGGATACGGACAGGCCTTCACCGATGCGATCAACCGGAACTGGGGCGGGTGGCCGCTTGAAGATCTGCAAAAGGGCCTTGAGGCCGCATTGGGGCTCGACCCCCAGATCGACGGCAGCCGCGCTTGCGCGATGGGGGCGAGCTACGGCGGCTACATGGTCAACTGGATCGCGGGCAACTGGCCTGAGCGGTTCAAGTGCATCGTCCAGCACGACGGCATCTTCGACATGCGCTCGATGTATTATTCGACCGAGGAACTGTGGTTCCCGCGCTGGGACTTCGGCGGTTCGTACGAGCAGGCGAAGGACGTCTACGAGAAGTGGAACCCGGCAAACCACGTGAGCAAGTGGCAGACGCCGATGCTGGTCGTGACCGGCCAGCTCGATTACCGCGTGCCCTATAGCCAGGGCCTAATGAGCTTCACCGCCCTGCAGGAACGCGGCATTCCTTCGCAATTGCTGGTCTTCCCGGACGAGAACCACTGGGTGCTGGGCGCGAAGAACTCGCTGCAATGGCACAACACCGTGTTCGCGTGGCTCGATCGCTGGCTGAAGCAGGACAAACCGAAGTGAGCCGGCAGGAGCTGCTCTCGGCGCAGACCGCGCTCGCCAAGCATTACGGCGATGCGGGCAAGGGCAGCGCGATTGCCCGGCACATCATGCTGTGCGCGGTGTCGGAGAAACAGAAGTGCTGCTCGCGCGAGGCGGGGATGGAGAGTTGGCAGTTCCTCAAGGAACGGCTGAAGGAGCTCGGCCTGGTCGGCCCGCAGCGCGACGCGGACAGCCCGCGCGGAGCCGGCGGCGGGGTGCAACGCACCAAGGCGGACTGCTTCCAGGTCTGCGCCGCAGGGCCGGTCGCGGTCGTGTGGCCGGACGGGGTTTGGTATCATTCGTGCAGCCCGCAGGTGCTCGAACGGATCATCCAGGAGCATCTGGTGGGCGGGGCGCCGGTGGAGGAATACCGCCTTACCCCCCCTTAATCCTCCGGCGGGCTCCAGAACTCGTCGCGGCTCGGCATCTGGTTGTCGACCGATTCGTCGTGGCCCGTGCCGTTGGAGAGGAAGACGAGACCCATCAAGCCGCCGCCGAGCAGCATTGTCAAGCTGATCCCCAGCGCCACCGCGATGTAGAAATGCACGGAAATCATGCCATTATAGGCAAACAGCAGCCCCATCGCCACCGCCACGACCAGCACCGTGGCAGCCAGCAGCAGCTTCATGATCTGGCGATAGCGCGCCCAGGCGTAAGCAGCGTTCACGGGATCATCGAGCGGGGACTTGCGCGTCATGGGCCTGCCATGGCGTGCACCCGCGCGCTTGGCAACGCGAGAAAGATGCAAGCGACGGTTCGTCCGGTGCAAGCTCGCCCTTGCAGGCCGGATTCGCCTTTTCCCGCGAAAGATGGCATTTTTCGCAGGTGGAGAGAGGGAGTCTGCCATGACCATAGCCAGAATCATCGCCCAACGCGGCCCATCGGACATCATCGCCTGTGATGTCGCCACGAAGGTCTCCGAAGCCGTCAGCATCCTTGCGACCAAGCGCATCGGCGCCCTGCCGGTACTGCGTGGCGGCAAGGTGGCCGGCATCGTGTCCGAGCGTGACGTGATCTACCGCCTTGCCGATCACGGCGGCGCGTGCCTTGATCTGCCGGTCGAACAAATCATGACCTCGCCCGCGATCACAGTCGAACCCGGCACCCTGATCGATGATGCGCTGGCGATGATGACCCGCCGCCGGTTTCGCCATTTTCCGGTGGTTGAGAATGGCGAGCTGATCGGCTTCATCTCGATCGGCGACCTCGTGAAATACAAGATGGATGAGGTCCAGCACGAGGCCGAAGCGCTGCGCAGCTATATCCAGGCCGGTTGAAGGCTTGAGGATCGCGTCCACGCGCCCTAGATTGGGGTTATGAGCGCAGAGCCCCTGATCCTCACCCCTGCCGCCGCCAAGCGGGTGGCCTTCATCGCCAGCAAGCAGGCGCGTCCGGCGATCCTGCGTCTCGCAGTCGAGGGCGGGGGGTGCTCGGGCTTTCAGTACAAGTTCGATCTGGCCGATGCGCCGGATAGCGACGACAGCATCAGCGAGACCGACGGGGTCAAGCTGGTGGTCGATCCCATGAGCCTCGATCTGATCGCGGGCAGCACGGTCGATTTCGTCGAATCGCTCGGCGGGGCGGCCTTCAAGGTCGAAAATCCGCAGGCCGCGGCCGGCTGTGGCTGCGGGGCGAGCTTCGGGATTTAGGTTAGACCCGCGCGCGGCTTTCGGGCATCAGGGCGCGCATGAAAATCGCCACCTTCAACATCAACGGCATCAAGGCGCGCGGCCCGCGTCTGCTGGAATGGCTCGCCGAAACGCGGCCTGCGGTCGCCTGCCTGCAGGAAATCAAGACGCAGGACGATGGCTTTCCCGCCGCCGATTTCGAAGCGCTGGGATACAGCGCGATCTGGCACGGGCAGAAGAGCTTCAACGGAGTGGCGATCCTCGTCGACACACAGGCTGGCTACACCCTCACCGAAGTGCGGCGCGGGCTCGGCATTCCCGGCCCGAATGAGGGTGACGAGGAACAGGCGCGCTATCTCGAAGCCGATGTCTCGGGCGTGCGGATCGCCTGCCTCTACCTGCCCAACGGCAATCCCCATCCGGGGCCGAAATTCACCTACAAGCTGGCGTGGATGGAAAAACTGCGCGCGCGCATGGCGGAAATCTGGGCCGAGGAAGTGCCCGCCGTGGTGCTCGGCGATTTCAACGTCATCCCTGAAGATGATGACGTCTGGTCGGTGAAGGCCATGGCCGACGATGCACTGATGCAGCCGGAAAGCCGCGCGGCCTATTCCCGCCTGCTGGCCGATGGCTGGGTGGACGCGGTGCGCACCCACAATCCGCGCGGCGGGGTGTGGACCTATTGGGACTATCAGGCCGGTGCCTGGCAGCGTGATCACGGCTTCCGCATCGATCACATCCTGCTCTCGCCCGAATGTGCCGACCGGCTCGAAGCCGTGGGTGTCGACAAGACCTATCGCGGCCGCGAGAAGGCCAGCGACCACACGCCTGTTTGGGTCAGGCTTTCAGCCTGATCCTCGAGTCCTTGGCGCCCTACCGCTTCGCTACATGAGGGCGGTGATCCGGCCCGCAGGGCCGCAAGGGCGACAGTCCTCAAGTAGCGAAGCGATAGGACCAAAAAGCGCCGCCCGCAGCGACGTGGGGGCTTGCCCCCACATCACCCGCGAGGATTATCTATAGAAAATATGCGTGTCGATCTGGGCGAGGCGCGTCTTGCGATGGCTCCAGCCCGGGCTGACGTGGCGGGCGTGGAAGAAGGTCGCATCGCCGGCTTCGCTCTCCCACAGGCCCTGATGGGCGATCTGGGCAATCGCCACCGCGCGGTCCCATGCGGCCGAGCCGGCGGGAGCCTTCGGCATGGCGTTGCCGCGCATGAAGGAAAACTGGCCCTTCTGACGCACCACGCCGCAATAGGACTTGGGGAAACGGCCGTCCTCGGTGCGGTTGATAATGACCTGTGCGACCGCCAGCTGGCCATCGAGTGCCTCGCCGCGCGCTTCGAAATAGACCGCACCGGCAAGGCAGTGCAGCTCTGCATCGAGCGGGGTGTCGGTATCGACCATGCCCACCAGCTCGGCAAGCGAGCCTGCTTCGGTCAGCACCGGCGCGCCGTCGTCAGCCGGCAGCGGCTGCACCACGGGGTTCGAAATGAATTCGGGGGTCTGGGGAACCAGCTCGGCCACATCGGTCTCGATCAGCTGGTCATTGGCAACCTGGGCCAGAGCCGCGGCGCCATCGACGCCGGGGACTGTCACGCTTGCCATCGTCATCGCGGCAATCGCGACAAGGGAGAAAGTCTTGCGACTCATTCACTCTACAAAACGGGCGGTGAGCGGGCTCTGGCGCAGGTGGAACGCCTATATCCGTTGCCGGATACGTGGGGCATTCAAGAGAGGACCTGCCGGCCGCCCCCCGTCTGCGTGCTGATCAAGGGGCCGGATTGCCGCCTGTCAGCCTGCGCTGGGAAGTGGGGCGCCACTACGCGGCAGGGGCCGAAGGTCAAGTTAACGCGTCGATTTGCGCGACGAAGCGTTCGGAATTGGCGATATCCACCTCGATCAGCCAGATATCGGCGTCCTGACGGCGGCGGCGCGCCAGATATTCGGAAAAATCTGCCCGATTTTCAGGATTTTCCGCCTTTGTCGTAACAAAAGAACGCGATCCGTCGAGCGCAGGCATCCTTTCGTAAAGCCGCGAAGGCTCGTCACGATAGACGGTTACCAGCAGGATTGTGCCAGCGTCCCGCTCGCCCTTGGCCAGCACCGTCGCAAAGCCGCCCTGCGATTCGGCGAGGCGCAGGATCGCGCTCACCTCGAGATGCGCAGGCAGCCGGTCGCGCAATTCAGCCCGCCGCTGCCGCGTAGCCGGGCAGGCTGGAGAGCGCGATGCGCGAGCGCATGAAGGTGCCGGTGCCGCGGCCGATTTCCTCGCCCTCCTCGTCCACCAGCCGCGCCTCGGCCACGAACACGCGTCGCCGCCCGCTGACCCAGCGGCCTTCGGCGGTGACGGTGCCGGCGCGCACCGGCTTGGTGAAGTGGAGGTTGAAGCTGGTGGTCAGAAGGAAGCGGTCGGTCGCCAGGGTGTTGGCCGCGTAGAAGGCGGCATCGTCGAGCATCTTGAAATAGATCGTCCCATGCGCCGCGCCCGCCGCGTGATAATCCTCGCGCGTGACAGTGAAGGTCAGCCGCGAGACGCCTTCGCGCGGGATGTGCAGCGAGGAGGCGAACTTGCGGTTGATCGGCGCGGAGGCATAGAGCCGCTCCAGCGCGCGGTAATGTCCCTCGGCCCCGGTGATCGGGACGGCATGATCGGAAAGACTCATGGCCGGGTGCGTAGCAGGGCCGTCAGGCGGCGTCCCGCTCGAACTGGTGGGTCAGCAGCGCATAGGCCGCCTCGGTCGTCGGTGCATCGGCGAGCATCTGGAGCTTCGCCTCGTCCCGCGTCAGCCGCGAGATCGCGGCGAGTGCGTGGAGGTGGGTCGCCCCGGCGTTCTCGGGCGAAACCAGCCCGCACACCAGCGCAACAGGGCGCGAGTCTGCGGCGACGAAATCGATCGGCTGTTCAAGCCGGATCAGCGCGAGGCTGGGGCGGCGCACATCCTTGCTGCGGCAATGCGGGATCGCCACCCCGCGCCCGAACCCGGTGCTGCCCAGCGCTTCCCGCGCTTCGAGGTTTTCGAGCACCTCGATCCGGTCGAGCCCGTAGGCACCGGCCAGCAGATCGGCGAGTGCGGCCAGCACCTTCGGCTTGCTGTCGATACGATCGAACAGAATCGCCTGCGGGGAGAGTGCGAGGTTGACGTCCATCTTGCGAAAATCCCGAAATAAAAGCCCGCGTACAGAGCAGATCCGGAAAGTCAGGGTCCGGTGAAAGCCCCTGCCAACCGGGGCGTTGCGCCCCTCCTGCTGCTGCCGCGTGAGCCCGTTGCCTGCATGAAATCCCACCCGATAAGGCAGGCGCGGGCTCTATCGCGGTTCGACCCATCCAATCGAACCATCGGCGCGCCTGTAGACCATATTATGGCTTCCGGTGCCAGCATTTTTGAAAAACAGCGCCGTGGTGTTCCTGAGATCGAGCATCATCACCGCGTCCGCGACGGTCGCTGTCGGAATGTCCACACGGGTCTCGGCGATCACCAACGGAGCATCGGCGGTGACCACTTCCTCTTCCTCGTCCTCGACTGCGAAGATGGTGTAGGCCGCCTCTTCCTCGCCGCGCGCGTGATCGGCCTGTTCGTGGCGATCGGTCAGGCGGCGCTTGTAGCGGCGCAGCTGCTTGTCGATCTTCTCGACCGCATTGTCGAAGGCGAGGTGAACGTCATGGGCGCTGCCTTGCGCCTTGAGGATCAGGCCTTGCATGACATGGGTGACGATGTCGCAGGTGAATGCTCCTGCGGGAGCCTTGCCGAAGGTTACATGAGAGGACAGCGCCCGGTCGAAATACTTGTCGACGATTGCGCCGAGGCGGTCAGCGGCATGTTCCTGCAAAGCCGCGCCAGTGGCCATCTGATGGCCCGAAATGCGAATATCCATAAGTTGTCAGCCCTCCCGTCAAAGATGCCGATCCCGGTTGGTAGTCCGTGTGGCGTTGTGCCTTGCGCGCGTCCTCCTCAGCGTGCCCAGATGGCGTTTTCGATTCCGGCGATGAACGCAGCGTGGCGTTCAAGCTCCTCTTCGCTGGCCGCGTGCGGCCGGGCTGCGCGGGCGGGGCGATCGGCCCGCGCTGCCCCGATGGTGGTGATATTGGTCTGGACCTCGACAGTCACTTCTTCGGCCACCAGGCCCAGCCCGATCTGGCGGCCACCGGTCAGCTCGACATAGACCTGCGCGAGCAATTCGGCATCGAGCAGCGCGCCGTGCTTCACGCGGTGGCTCCGGTCGATCCCGTAGCGAGTGCAAAGCGCATCGAGGCTGAGCTTGGAGCCGGGGTGCTTCTTGCGCGCGAGCTGCACCGTATCGACCATCCGGTCCATGCTGATCGGCGCCCGGCCGATCTTCTCGAGCTCGTTGTTGAGGAAGCCGAAGTCGAACCCGGCATTATGCGCCACCAGCGGAGCATCGCCGAGAAATTCGAGCAGCTCGTCCGCCGTATCGGCAAAGCGCGGCTTGGTGGCGAGGAAGGCGGCGCTGAGGCCATGGACCCGCTCCGCCTCGATCGGCATGTCACGATCGGGATTGAAATAGGCGTGGAAGGTGCGGCCGGTTTCAACCCGGCCGATCATTTCGACGCAGCCGATTTCCACCATGCGGTCCCCGGTCTTGGGATCGAGCCCGGTGGTTTCGGTGTCGAAAATGACCTCACGCATTTGCAGGACTATCTGCCCATGCGGTGAGTCTTGCAAGCGGTCCTTGCAATCAAAATGAAGCAATCAGCGCTGCCACCTGTGCGCGGGTTTCTTCAAGGCTGGTTCCGGTGTCGATCACGTGATGGGCGCGGGCGCGTTTTTCCGAATCGTGCAGTTGCAGCCCGTAGATGTGCTCGAACTTCTCCACCGTCATGCCACTGCGGGCGAGCACGCGGGCGCGCTGCACCGCCTCGGGCGCGGAGACGACCACGATCATGTCGACGGCCTCGTGCCCGCCGCGTTCGAACAAGAGCGGAATGTCGAACACCACGGCGGGCTTGGCGGCATTGGCTTCAAGGAAAGCGGCGCGCTTGGCGGCGACGGCGGGGTGGACGATGGCCTCGAGTCGCGTCAGCGCGGATTTGTCGGCGAAGACCTGATGGCCCAGCCGGTCGCGGTCGACGCCCTCGGGGCCGGTCGATCCGGGGAAGGCAGCTTCGATGGCGGGGACAAGCGCGCCGCCGGGGCCCTGCATCGCGCGCACTTCGGTGTCGGCGCAGAACACCGGGATTCCGGCATCGGCAAACATGCCTGCGACAGTCGACTTGCCCATGCCGATGGAGCCGGTGAGGCCGATGATTTTGGGACGGGTCATTGGGTCAGAATCTCGCGCAATTCGGCGTCATGCTGGCGCGGGGCGGGCTGGCCGAAGAATTTTGCGAAGGCGACTGCCGCCTGCCCGATCAGCATGGAAAGCCCGTCGATGGTGCGATGCCCCTTGGCACGCGCTTCTTGAAGGAAGGTGGTGTCCAGCGGCGCGGTGACAATGTCATAGGCGACGGCGCCCGGCGGCGCGTGGCTCCAGTCGAAGGTGAGCGGCGACTGGCCGGTCATGCCGAGGCTCGAGGCGTTGATGACGAGATCGCAGCAGCCTTCGCGGTCGTCGAAGGGAAAGTCGGTCGCATCGGCAAAATGCGCAAGGTCAATCGCGTGATGTTCACCCTTGGGTGCGAGTTCATCGAGCAACGCCCGGGCCTTGGCCGGATCGCGTCCGGCGACCACCAGCGTGAAGCCTTGGCCCGCAAGCGCAGCAATGATCGCCCGCGCCGCGCCGCCGGTGCCGAGGATGCGGGCCATGCGGAAATAATGGGTGCGGGCGAGGTCTTTCGCCAGCGGTTCGAGGAAGCCGGCGGCATCGGTGTTGGTGCCGGCCAGCCGCCCGTCCCCCAGCGGCAGGATTGTGTTGACCGCACCGATGGCATCCGCGGGCGGGTCGATCCGGTCTAGCAGCGGCATCACCGCCTGCTTGTGCGGCATGGTGACATTGCACCCGCACCAGTCTAGGTCTTCGCGGCGAGCGGCGAGGTAGTCAGCCAGTTCGTCAGGGCGGACATGGCAAGCGCGATATTCGGCATCGATCCCCAGCTTTCCGAACCAGAAATTGTGAATCGCGGGTGACTTGGACTGCGCGATCGGATCGCCGATCACCTCGGCATAGCGACGCGTCATGCCAGCAACACCCCTTCCTCGCGCAGCGCGCCGAGCAAGGGCAGAAGCGGCATGCCGAGCACGGTGAACTGGTCGCCCTCTATCTCCGAGAACAGCTGCACCCCCGGCCCTTCAATGCGGAAAGCGCCGACCGTGTGGCTGATCGCGGGCCATTCGAGCGCGAGATAATGGGCGATGAAATCCTCGGAGAGCTCTCGCACATGGAGGCGCGCGATGCTGGCGTGGCTCCATTCGCACCCGCTATCGCGCACCAGCGCGGCAGCGGAGTGCAATTCCATCACCTTGCCGGAGAAAAATCGCAGATGCTCGGCCGCTTCCTCTGCCGAGCGCGGCTTGTCGAAGCGGCGGCCGGCGCACACCACCAGCGAATCCGAACCCAGCACCAACGCCCCCGGGTAGAGCGCGGCGACAGCGGCAGCCTTCGCCACCGCCAGTGCCTCGGCGATGTCAGGCGGGACGGCACCGGCCAGCCCGGCTTCCACCGCGCGCTCGTCGATATCGGCGGGGATGCTTGTGTAAGCCACGCACGCCGCATCGAGCATCGCCCGGCGCGAGGCGCTTTTGCTGGCGAGGATGAATGTCATCTCGGCTGGCCCACGCCGCCTTCGCCCGCCGGCTTGCGCCCGCGTTCCTGCGCGAGGCGGATGATCGCGGCGGCGGTCTCCTCGATCGAGCGGCGGGTGACGTCGATCACCGGCCAGCCATTGTCGCCGAACATCCTGCGCGCGAATTGCAGCTCGGCCTTCACGCGGTCATTGTCGACATAGGCGGTTTCGGTCGCCTCGTTCAGGCTGAGGAGCCGGTTGCGGCGGATCTGCACCAGCCGTTCGGGCGAAGTGGTGAGGCCGACAATCAGCGGATGGCGCAGCCCGAACAGCGCAGGCGGCGGGGGGCTTTCCACCACCAGCGGGATATTCGCGGTCTTGAACCCGCGGTTGGCGAGATAGATGCTGGTGGGTGTCTTGGACGAGCGCGACACGCCGACCAGCACGATGTCGGCTTCCTCCCAATCCTCGTAAGCAATGCCGTCATCATGGGCGATGGTGTACTGGATCGCTTCGACCCGCTTGAAATAGTCCTCGTCCATCGTGTGCTGGCGGCCCGGACGGCCATGGGCTTCCTGCCCCAACTGGGCTTCCAGGGAGGCCGTTACCTGATCGAGCACCGCGACGGCGGGCAGGCCCAAGTGGCGGCAATGCTCCTCAAGCCGCTTGCGGGTGTCGGGATTGACGAGAGTGTAGAGCACAAGGCCCGGATGCGCGGCGAGATCGGGCACGATCCGGTCGAGATGCTGAAGCGAGCGCACCATCGGCCAGAAATGGCGGCTGACATCGGGATTGTCGAACTGCGCGAGCGCCGCCTTGGCGATCATTTCCAGCGTCTCGCCGGTCGAATCCGATACAAGATGCAGGTTCAGTCGACTCATCGTGCTGCTTCGCTCGTTCGGCCGCCCGGGGGCTGTGGACAGATCGCCGCATAAACCACGGGAGGCAGTTGCGGACAAGCTGGGGAGCAATTTTCATGCCCGCTACCGGGCTTTTCCTCGGGGGATTTGCCCACACGGGACAAGTTTTGTCGACAGGCTGGGAATAGTGGGGATAAAGCTGGCTTGACGTCCAATCCGTGCGGATTCGCTGGGGGGTGATTGGCCGGTGGCAGCTTGGGGATGATCCGGCAGAGTCCGGTAATTCCCGCTTTCCACAGGGCCAACAGACTCCATCAATCCTTTTATAATTTGAATTGTTTTGTCTAAGGAACCCTATGCCCGGTCCGCTTCTCGATACGCTCAAAGGTGTCCGCCAACCTGTTCCTCCGGTCTGGCTCATGCGTCAGGCCGGGCGCTATCTGCCGGAATATCGCGAATTGCGGGCCGAGAAGGGCGGATTCCTCGAGCTGGTCTATGACAGCGAGGCCGCGGCCGAGATCACCGTACAGCCGCTGCGGCGCTTCGGGTTCGACGGCGCGATCCTGTTTTCCGACATCCTGATCGTCCCCCACGCGATGGGGCAGGGCTTGCAGTTCCTCGCCGGAGAAGGCCCGCACCTCTCGCCCACGCTGCTGGAAGTGGGACTCGACAGCTTCACCCCCGCCTTCGAGCGGTTCGAGCCGGTTTACGAGACCGTGCGCCGCACCCGCGCGATGATCGGGCCGGAAGTGACGATGCTCGGCTTTGCGGGGAGCCCCTGGACGGTCGCGACCTACATGATCGCGGGCGAGGGTTCCAAGGATCAGGGCCCGGCGCGTCTGCTGGCCTATCGCGATCCGGCCCATCTTCAGGCGATCATCGACGCGATTGTCGATGTCTCGGTGACCTATCTGCGCGGCCAGATCGATGCCGGCGCGGAAGCGGTCCAGCTGTTCGACAGCTGGGCAGGGAGCCTTGCGCCCGATCAGTTCGAAAAGTGGGTGGTGGCGCCCAATGCCGCGATCACCGCGAAGCTCAAGGAAACGCATCCCGATACGCCGATCATCGGCTTTCCCAAGGGCGCCGGCGCAAAGCTGCCGGCCTACGCGCGCGAGACTGGTGTGGACGCTGTCGGCCTCGACGAAACGCTCGATCCCGCCTGGGCCCATGCCAGCCTGCCGCAGGGCATGCCGGTGCAGGGCAATTTTGATCCCCTGCTGCTCGAAGCAGGCGGGCCGGCGGTCGCGGCGCGGGCGAAAACCATTATCGCCGCCTTCGAGGATCGCCCGCATGTCTTCAATCTCGGCCACGGGATCGGCCAGCACACCCCGATTTCCCATGTCGAGGATCTGCTGGCGGCGCTGAGAGGCTGAAGTCATGCAGGAGATGCTGGTGTCGATTTATCTTTTCCTCAAATCGGGGCACGTGATCTTCATGGTGTTCTGGATGGCGGGGCTGTTCATGCTGCCGCGCCAGTGCATCTACATGCTGGATCATGCACCGGGATCGGAGGGCGAGGCCAAGTGGGCCACCCGCATGGGCAAGCTGCGCAAAATCATCCTTACCCCCAGCCTGATCATTGTCTGGTTGCTGGGGCTGAGCATGGCCTATGCGATGGGCTTTTTCACCGAGGGCTGGTTCCACGCCAAGCTCACCTTCGTGCTGGCGATGACGGGCTTCCATGGCTGGCTGGTCGCGCAGACGAAGAAGATGGCGCGGGGCGAACGGCCACTCACTGAAAAGCAGCTGCGCATGATCGGCGAATTGCCGGGTCTGCTGCTCGTGCTGATCGTTACGCTGGTCTATTTGAAGCCCTTCTGAGGTTCACCCGCGGCGGGTTTTCGCGTTGACCGCAAGGGCGCGCGCTTCTATCGCTGCAATCACCTATCCGGTGCCGGGAGCGCGAATGGCTCCTCGCAGGTCTGCTTTCTCCAAGCCCTGCCCCGTTCTTTCGGGGCGCTGCCTTTTCGCAAGGCGGTACTGACCATCCGGCCACTCCTGCTGTTCTGGAATACACGAAATGCACCTCAAAGACTTGAAGCGACAGACCCCGGCCGAGCTGGTGGCGATGGCGGAAGAGCTGGGCGTCGAAGGCGCCTCGACCATGCGGCGGCAGGATCTGTTGTTCAGCATTCTGCGCGAACTCGCCGAGGACGAGGAATACGAAGAAAAGATCATGGGTATCGGCACCATCGAGGTGCTGCAGGATGGCTTCGGCTTCCTGCGCTCGCCCGAAGCGAACTATCTCGCCGGGCCGGACGATATCTATGTCTCGCCCAACCAGGTGCGCCGCTGGGGCCTGCGCACGGGTGACACCGTGGAAGGCGAAATCCGCGCCCCGCGCGATGGCGAGCGCTATTTTGCGCTGACGACGCTCTCCAAGGTCAATTTCGACGATCCCGACGCGGTCCGCCTGCGCACCAATTTCGATAACCTCACACCGCTCTATCCGGATTCTAAGCTCACGCTCGACAGCCTTGATCCGACCGTGAAGGACAAGAGCGCGCGGGTAATCGACATCATCGCGCCGCAGGGCAAGGGCCAGCGCGCCCTTATCGTGGCGCCGCCGCGCACCGGTAAGACGGTGCTGCTCCAGAACATCGCCAAGGCGATCACCGACAATCACCCCGAGGTGTTCCTGATCGTGCTGCTCGTCGACGAGCGGCCCGAAGAAGTCACCGACATGCAGCGCAGCGTGAAGGGCGAGGTTGTCTCCTCGACCTTCGACGAGCCGGCCCAGCGCCACGTGCAGGTTGCCGAAATGGTGATCGAGAAGGCCAAGCGCCTCGTCGAGCACAAGCATGATGTGGTGATCCTGCTCGATTCGATCACGCGTCTCGGCCGTGCCTACAACACCGTGGTTCCGTCCTCGGGCAAGGTGCTGACTGGCGGTGTGGATGCGAACGCATTGCAACGCCCCAAGCGCTTCTTCGGCGCGGCGCGTAACATCGAGGAAGGCGGCAGCCTCTCGATCATCGCTACCGCGCTGATCGATACCGGCAGCCGTATGGACGAAGTGATCTTCGAAGAATTCAAGGGCACGGGTAACAGCGAAATCGTGCTCGATCGCAAGGTCGCCGACAAGCGCATCTTCCCCGCGCTGGATGTCGGCAAGTCCGGCACCCGCAAGGAAGAGCTGCTGGTGGCCAAGGACAACCTCTCCAAGATGTGGGTCCTGCGCCGCATCCTGATGCAGATGGGCACCGTAGATGCGATGGAGTTCCTGCTCGACAAGATGAAGGATTCCAAGACCAACGAAGACTTCTTCAACACGATGAATCAATAGCTTGGTTGATCCTCCGGGCCATGGGGTCGGCCCGGAAAAGACAGACGCAAGGGACGGGAACGTGCTTAGCCAGTATCTCTACATCAGCACCGCACCGACCTTGCCGCGCGAGGAAGTCGACGCGATTCTGGCCACCAGCGCGCGCAACAATCCGGCCCGCGGGATCACCGGGCTGCTGCTTTTCAACGGGCGCAACTTCCTCCAGTTGCTCGAAGGTGATGAGGCGGAGGTCGCGGACCTGATGGACAAGATCACGGCCGATCCGCGTCACGCCGGCGTCTCGGTTCTCGACAAGCGGGCGATTGCGATGCGCGCCTGCCCCGACTGGGCAATGAAGCGGGTCCTCATCGCCGAGAGTATCGCCAGCCGCCGCGAGATGCTGGAGCGTGATCTGCCGCAGGGGCTCGACCCTGAAGTGCGCAAGATGATCGTCAATTTCGCGGTGCTGAACTAGGCATTTAAGGGAAATCCCTAGTGCGCGCGAAACCCTGTTTCAGCGCCGCTGACCCCATGTCCTGCCCCGCGAATAACGGGGACACGCGATGCGCCGCATCATCTATTACAGCATGGCCGCGCCCGGGCTTGATCGGGCGGAGATGTTTCATCTGCTCTATCAGGCGCGTGTGGCCAATGAAGCGCGGGGTCTTAGCGGCATCCTGCTGCGCGCCGAGGATCACTTGCTTCAGGTGCTGGAGGGGCCGACCTGGAAGCTGTGTGCGGCCTTCGATGCGATCCGCCGCGATGTTCGCCACACCGGGGTAACGGTGATCGAGGAGCGGGCAATTGCCGAGCAGACCTTCCCGGCCTGGCCGATGCGCTATTTCGACGATCGCGATGTCGGCAAGGCGCTGCGCACCATGAGCGCGGAGTTGGGCGGCGATGTGCCTGCGGCGATCGATCAGGCTGTGCGCGACTTCTTCGTGCAGGCCTTTGCGGCCCACACGAGCGTCACCCCTTCGCCTTCGCCAACTGCGCGCCCATCATCTCCCACACTGTGTTGATCGCCTTCAAGGGGCGCACCATCACCTTGAAATCATGTATCTTCCCGTCGTCGTCGAAGCGGATGATGTCGATCCCGTTGACGCTGATCCCGTTCAGTTCGGTGACGAATTCGAGCATCATCTCGTCCCCGTCCACCAGCTCGCGGACATAGTGGAAGCTGTCATTGCCCAGCACCTCGGCTGCGGCGAGGAGGTATGCCATCACGATCGGCTTGCCCGATTGCGGCGTGTGGACCACGGGCGAGTGGAACACGCAATCATCGGCAATCAGCGCGGAGAGGAGGGCCGGATCGCCCTCGCTCTCCATATAGGCGTGCCAGCGCGCGAGTCCGGGGTGCCCGGCGCTCATGCAAGGGCGTCCGCAAAGAAGGCTGCGGTGCGGCTGTCGGCGAGGGTGGCGGCTTCCTCGTGACGGCGCAGTCCGGTTTCCGTGGCAAAGCCGTGATCGAACCCCTCGTAATCATGCAAGGTCACCTTGGGGTGATCGTCGAGCGCGGTATGCATCGCGGCCTGGGTCTCTGGCGGGACAAAGCCGTCGGCGGTGGGAATGTGCAGCATCAGCGGATGGGCGATCGCGTGCTTCTCGCCCAGCAGGCCATCGATTCCGACCCCGTAATAGCCGACAGAGGCGTCGATATCGGTGCGCGCGGCGGTCATGAAGGCGAGCCGCCCGCCGAGGCAGTAGCCGACGCAGCCGACCTTGGCGACGCCGAACGTGCGGCGGATGTGGTGGATCGTCGCCTCAATATCGCGGATGCCCGTGTCCTGATGAAATTGTCCCATCCAATCAAGCGCTTGAGAGAATTCAGCCTGGACATCGGGATCCAGCTCGATGCCCGGCTGCAAGCGCCAGAACAGATCGGGCGCGACCGCAAGCCAGCCCTCGGCCGCGAGCTTGTCGCACTTCTGGCGGATCCCGGGGTTCACGCCGAAGATCTCCTGGATAACGATGATCGCACCGCGTGCAGGTTCGGCGGGCTGGGCGACATAGGCGCAGAAGCTGGCATCACCGTCCAGCGTGGGGATCGTGGCATTGAGGCTCATGGTTCTCTCCTGAAGAGGTTGATGCTTGGTCTATCCCTTGCCTTGCGGCCCTGCCAAGCGCAAATGAGAGGGGTGACAGGGAGAGGAGACCGGCGCTCATGAAGATCACCATCGAAGTGGATTGCACGCCCGAAGAGGCCCGCAGCTTTCTCGGGCTGCCCGATGTCAGCGCGGCCAATGATCTCTATGTCGAGAACATCACCAAGGCGATGCGCGGGGTCTCCAATCCGGCGCAGTTGCAGGAATATGCCTCGGCGCTGGCGCCGATGGGGCAGGTGGTGCTGAAGATGTTCCAGAGCTTTGTCGAAAGCGGGATGAAGGCGGCGACGGGCAAGAAAAGCGCCGACTGACCACGAATGAGCGAGACCCCGACGATCTTCGCGCTGTCGAGCGGCGCGCCGCCGGCTGGCATCGGGGTGATCCGTATCTCTGGCCCGCAAGCCAGCGCGGCACTCGCGGCGCTGGCTGGTCGGCTTCCGAAGCCGCGCAGGGCCTCGCTGGCACGTTTGCGCGATGCTTCGGGCGAGCTACTCGACGAGGCGCTGGCACTGTGGTTTCCCGGGCCCAACACCGCGACGGGCGAGGATCTGGCCGAGCTCCATTGCCACGGGGGAAGGGCGGTGATTGCGGCCATCGAGGGCGCGCTCGCAGCGCTGCCGAGCCTGCGCAAGGCCGAGCCGGGTGAATTCACCCGCCGCGCCTTTGCCAATGGCCGGATCGATCTGGCCGAGGCCGAAGGGCTGGCCGATCTCCTCTCCGCTGAGACCGAGCTGCAACGGGCGGCGGCGCTGGCCAACGCGGGCGGGGCGCTGTCGCGGCAGGTAGAGGCGTGGCGCGAGACCGTGCTGGGGCTTTCGGCGGAGGTCGAAGGCGTGCTCGATTTCTCGGACGAGGAAGACTCCGCCGATCTTCCGGAATGTTTCACGTGGAACATTGGCGCATTGGGGCAGGAGATTGCTGACTGGCTTTCCCGCCCGCGTTCGGAACGGCTGGGCGAGGGCTATCGCGTGGTCCTTGCCGGGCCGCCCAATGCGGGCAAGTCGACCTTGTTCAACGCCCTCATCGAAAGCGAGGCGGCGATCACCTCCCCGATTGCGGGGACGACGCGTGATGTGATCGAGCGCTCGGTTGCGATTGGCGGGGTGCCCTTCACTTTCGTCGATACGGCGGGCCTGCGTGACGGGGCACTGGCGGATGAAATCGAAGCCATCGGTATAGACCGTGCTCTGGGCGAACTTGACCGCGCCGATCTGGTGCTGTGGCTCGGACCGGAAGGAGAGGGGCCGCAGGGTGCCTGGGAGATTGCGGCCCAGGCGGATCGCGAGGGCTTTGCGCCCAAGGCTGCGGCGCGATTTACAGTGTCGGCGGCGACGGGTGAGGGGCTTGTTGCGCTCAAGACCGCGCTGGTGGATGACGCCCGCATGGCGCTGCCAAAGCCGGGTCAAGCGGCGCTCAACGCGCGCCAGCACGCGCGGCTTGGTGAGGCCGCAGAAGCACTGGGCGCAGCGCGCGGCCTGTCTGATCCACTGCTGGTGGCCGAGGAACTGCGCCGCGTGCGCCTTGCTTTCGACCGTTTGATCGGCCGCGCCACAACTGAAGACATGCTCGACACCCTGTTTGGACGCTTCTGCATCGGCAAGTGAGCCGCATTTTGCGAGCAATGTTTCACGTGAAACATTGCCTGCAAAAATGTCCGCGAATGTTTCACGTGAAACATTGCCCGCAAATTTGGTCTCAAATGTTCCACGTGGAAGCGCAGCTGGGCACAGCACAAACATTTCGAATGAGCCGCGCAGGATAACCCCCAAGGAATCCGCTTTGACTGTCCGCCCCACGGGGCCTATCTGCGCGCCCATGCACCAGTACGATGTCATCGTCATCGGCGGCGGGCACGCCGGGGTCGAAGCCGCTTGCGCTTCGGCGCGGATGGGTGCGCGCACGGCGCTGGTCTCCTTCGATCTCGACGCCATCGGCGCGATGAGCTGCAATCCTGCGATCGGGGGCCTCGGCAAGGGGCATCTGGTGCGGGAAGTCGATGCGCTCGACGGCGTGCTCGGCCGCGCAGCCGATGCAGGTGCGATCCACTATCGGATGCTAAACCGTTCCAAGGGTAGCGCCGTGTGGGGTCCGCGCGTGCAGGCAGACCGGGTGCGGTTCAAGGCGGCGGTGCAGGCGATTGTCCGTGCGCAAGCCAATCTGACGCTCGTTCAGGGCGAGGCGGCTGCACTCAAGCTCGCAGGCGGCACAGTCGCGGGGCTGGAACTGGCGGATGGCACCATCCTCGACGCCCCGCGCGTGGTGCTGTGCACCGGCACCTTCCTCGGCGGCGTGCTGTTCCGTGGCGAAGAGCGCTTCGAGGGCGGGCGCATCGGCGAGAATGCTGCCAAGCGGCTCGCCCAGCAGCTGCGCGGGGCCGATCTGCCCATGGCGCGCCTCAAGACCGGTACACCCCCGCGCCTAGACGGGCGGACGATCAACTGGGCGGTGCTCGAAGAACAGCCCTCTGACGGCGAGCGTTGGACCATGTCCGACCTCACCCCCGCCCGCGTCAACCCACAGGTCTTCTGTGCAATCACCCGCACCACCCAGGCGGGGCACGAGGCAATCCGCGCCAATCTCCACCGCTCCCCGCTGTTCTCGGGCGCGATTGCGGCGGCAGGGCCGCGCTATTGTCCCTCGATCGAGGACAAGATCCACCGCTTCGGCGATCGCGAGGGCCATCAGGTCTTCCTTGAGCCTGAGGGGCTGGACACGCACCTGGTCTATCCGAACGGCATCAGCACATCGCTGCCGACCGACGTGCAGGAGGTGGTGGTGCGCGCCATGCCCGGGTGCGAACAGGCGGTGATCGTGCAGCCCGGCTATGCGGTGGAGTATGACCATATCGACCCGCGGGCGCTGACACCCGACTTGCAGGTCCGCGCCATCCCCGGGCTCTATTGCGCGGGGCAGATCAACGGCACCACGGGATACGAGGAAGCCGCCGCGCAGGGCCTTGTTGCGGGACTGGAAGCGGCTGCGGCTGCGCTCGGCAAGGCAGCGCTCGCGCTCGACCGCGCCAATGCCTATATCGCGGTGATGGTCGATGATCTCACCCTTCAGGGCGTCTCCGAGCCTTACCGGATGCTCACCGCCCGCGCCGAGTACCGCCTGCGCCTGCGCGCCAATAATGCCGCTACCCGCCTGACGGGGCTGGGCATTGAAGCGGGCTGCATTGGCGAAGAGCGCCGCGCATGGTGGGAACGGCGCGAAGACTTGCGCGCAATGTTTCACGTGAAACATTCTGAGCGGATCCACGCCCGCGAGCTCGCCGATCTCGGTCTGCCCGTGCGGCGCGATCATGGGGAGAAGCCTATCTCGGAATGGCTGCGGCATGACGGGGTGAACCCCGAGGCCCTGTCTCCGTGGCTGGCGGAGGTCACCGCGCTCGATCCCCTGCTTGCCGAGGAAATGGCCGAGGATGCCGCCTATGCGCCCTATCTGGCGCGGCAGGATGCGGAGCTGCGTGATCTGCGGGCGAGCGAGGCGCTGCCGCTGGCCGCAGACTTCCCCTATGGCGACGTGCCGGGTCTCTCCAACGAGATGGTCGAGCGCCTCACCAAGGCCGCGCCCGGTACGCTCGCGGCGGCGGGGCGGGTGCCCGGCGTGACCCCCGCCGCGCTTTCGGCCCTGCTGGTCCATGCCCGCAGGCGCGCGGCGTGATTGTCACCGAAGACGAAGCCCGCGCCTATGTTGCCGGGTTGACCGACGCTGCCGGCGTGGCGCGGCTCGATCGCTTTGCCGCGCTGGTGCTGGAGGAGAACCAGCGCCAGAACCTCATCGCAAAGGCTACCGAGCCGCATATCTGGCAAAGGCACATCGCGGATTCGGCGCAATTGCTCGAAAATGTTTCACGTGAAACATTGGGCGCAAATGCGGGTGGGCCGTGGCTCGATCTCGGCAGTGGCCCCGGCTTTCCCGGCCTCGTGATCTCCGCCCTGTGCCCGAACATGCCCGTGGTGCTGGTCGAATCGCGCGCGCGGCGGGTGGAATTCCTCGAATCGGCCATCGCCGCGTTGGGTTTGCACAAGTGCAGGGTCGAGGGACAGCGGCTCGAACGGGTTACGCCCTTTGCCGCCCGCGCCATTTCGGCACGCGCCTTTGCTCCTTTGCCCAAACTTCTCGAGCTATCCGCACCCTTCTCCACAAGGCACACCGCCTATGTCTTGCCCAAGGGACGATCGGCGGCGCAGGAATTGGAGGCACTGAAGCCTTCGATTCGGGCAATGTTTCACGTGAAACATTCCTTGACCGATTCCGACGCCGGGATCATCGTGAAGGCCTGACACGCGCATTGCGCTGCGGATTCAACCGGAATCCCGCGCGCGGGAGGACGGATAGCATGTTGACCATCGCGATCGCCAACCAGAAGGGCGGGGTGGGCAAGACCACCACCGCCATCAATATCGCCACGGCGATGGCGGCGACGGGCTGGCGCACGCTGCTGATCGATCTCGATCCGCAGGGCAATGCCTCGACCGGCCTCGGCGTCCATTCTGCTTCACGTGAAATCTCCAGCTATGATCTGCTGGTCGATGAAGTCGCGCTCGACAGCGCCATTGTCCCGACCACGATCCCGCGGCTCGATATCGTGCCGGCGACGGTTGATCTCTCGGGCGCGGAGGTCGAGCTGGTGTCGGTGGAGGATCGCACCTCGCGGCTGCGCCAGGCGCTGGAGAGCCATAAGGGTCACGAGATCTGTTTCATCGACTGCCCGCCCTCGCTGGGCCTGCTGACGCTCAACGCCCTGTGCGCCGCCGATACGCTGCTGGTGCCGCTGCAGTGCGAATTCTTCGCGCTCGAGGGCCTCAGCCAGCTGCTCCAGACCGTCGATCAGGTGCAGCAGCGCTTCAATCCGCGCCTCGGCATCATCGGCGTGGCGCTGACCATGTTCGATCGCCGCAACCGCCTGACCGATCAGGTGTCCGACGATGTGCGCGATTGCCTCGGCGGGCTGGTGTTCGATACGGTGATCCCGCGCAACGTGCGCCTCTCCGAAGCGCCGAGCCACGGGCTCCCCGCACTCATCTATGACCAGCATTGCACCGGTAGCCGCGCCTATATGTCGCTGGCCCGCGAGCTGATTGGTCGGTTCCCCGCAGAAAGACAGGCCGCATGAGCGACGATACCACACAACCCGTTGATTTGTCTGTCAATTCCCGTCTTTCGGCGGAGAAGCCGCGGCGGCTTGGCAAGGGGCTGGGGGCGCTTCTCGGCGAGACCCGGCGCGAAGAACCGCTGGTGCGGCGCGAGGAGCCGGCCGAGCCGGTGGCGACCGCCTCGGGCGCATCGCTGCGGATGATTGCGCTGGCGAATATCAAGCCGCTGCCCGGCAACCCGCGCAAGCATTTCGACGAGAATGCCCTGAACGAGCTTGCCGCCTCGATCGCCACGCGCGGGGTGATCCAGCCGATCATCGTCCGCCCGCACCCCGAAGGCACGGGTTACCAGCTGGTCGCCGGTGAACGTCGCTGGCGCGCGGCGCAGAAGGCGCGGCTGCACGAGATTCCGGCGCTCGTCCGCCTGCTGACCGAGCGCGAGGTGATGGCGCTGGCGCTGATCGAGAACCTCCAGCGCGAGGATCTCAACCCGGTCGAGGAAGCGCGCGCCTATCACCGCCTCTCCGAGGAGGAGGGGATGATCCAGGTCGACATCGCCAAGATGGTCGAAAAGTCGCGCAGCCACGTCGCCAACATGATGCGGCTGATGACCCTGCCGGATCGCGTGCTCGACTGGGTGGAGGAGGGCAGGCTCACCACCGGCCATGTGCGCGCGCTGATCGGCCGTCCGGATGCGCTGCATCTGGCCGAGATCGCGGTGACCGAAGGCCTCTCGGTGCGCGACATGGAGGGTCTGACCCGCAAGGCGAACCGCGAGGCGGCCAAGCACAAGGCCCAGCCCACCCTGCCGCTGAACGAGAACGCCGATATTCTCGCGGTGCAGCAACATCTTGAGGAATTTCTGGGCCTTGGCGTAAAGATCAAGCCCGAGGTGGACCCGCGCAAGGGAACGATCACGATCCGCTACACCACGCTCGATCAGCTCGATCTGGTGTGTCAGCGCCTCACCGGCGGCGAGTTCTGATCACTCCAACTGGCTGACAGGCACAAAAAAGCCCCGCAAAGTCGTATCGCGCGACTTTGCGGGGCTTTTTGCTTGAGCGAGGCGCTCAGTCGTCGCTGCGCAGGAGCTTGCCCTTGGGGCGCGGCGCGGGAATGATGCGGGTGGCGCCGGGGACGGTGTAGCGCTCCTCGCGCACAGTCTCGCGCACCACCACCTGCTGCGGCGTATCGCGGCGCACCTGCACCATCACCATCTGCGGCGGCGGGGCGTAATAGCCGTAAGCCATCGGGTAGCCGTAGCTCATCGGATAGGGCGCATAGGGGATCTCGCGCGAAGCGATGTGGGTGCCCGGGGTGCCGTAGGCCGACAGATAGGTATCGAGCGCGGCCTCGCAGTCGTAGCGGTCCTCGTCATCATCGCCGTCGAACAGGCTGCCGAGCAACCCGCCGATCAGCCCGCCGCCACCGACGCCGAGCACGGTGCCGAGCACGCGGTCACCCACGCCGGCGATTTCATATCCGGCAAAGCCCCCGGCAATTGCGCCAAGCAATCCGCCGATGATCGCGCCGGTATCGTCCTTGTCCTGCCCCTTGGTCCGGCGGCGGCATTCGTCGAGCCACTGCTGGCGCTCGAACACCACGGGGGCATAGGCGGGCGCGGGCATGGCGTGGCCCTGCGGCATGGTGGTGGCCGGGATGTAGCGGGTGCGGGTGATGGTCTCGACCCCGTCGACGATCGTGGTCGTCTCGGTCACCTTGAGCGGAGCAGGGGCGGGCGCGGTGCGGTATTCGGGCGGAAGCTGGCGCACTTCGACCTCGGCCATCGGGGCGAGCGGCGGCAATCCGGTGTAATCCTGCGCCTGCACCGCGGCCGGAAGGGCCAGCGCGATAGCGGCGAGCGGAAGAGTCGAGATCAGCTTGGGCATGGGCAATTCCCCCTGAGTCAGCCGGACGCGGCTGATGGTTAGCAAAAGCTTACCATCGACTCGGGCGTGCCCCCAAAGGCCTTGTGCGATGTGTCCCGTTTCGGGCCGCTCAGATGCGTTCGGAGAGCAATGCCGCCAGCGCGGTCACCCCCTCGGCGTCGGCTTCGGTGAAGCGCGCCGGGGTGGGGCTGTCGAGATCGATCACCGCGATTACCGCGCCATCCTTCAGCACCGGCACCACCAACTCGCTCGCGCTCGCCGAATCGCAGGCGATGTGCCCGGGGAAGACGTGGACATCCTCCACAAGTTGCGCGGCGCGACTTTCCGCGGCCGTCCCGCACACGCCCTTGCCGAAGGGAATGCGGATGCAGGCTGGGCGGCCCACAAACGGACCGAGCACCAGCTCGTCCGCGCCGCCGTCCTTGGCCGGGCCCACGCGGTAGAACCCCGCCCAGTTCAGATCGGGCAGAAACTCCCACAGCAGCGCCGCGACATTGGCCATGTTGGCGACCGCATCGGGCTCGCCCGCCGTCAGCGCATCGGCGGCCGCGCACAGATCGCGGTAGACTTCGCCAAGATCGGCATCGGCGGCGGGCTTGAAATCATACATCGGAAGAGGTGCCTTCACAGCTTGTGTGTTGCCGCGCGCGCAGGGCGGCTCTATCTCCCCCCACATGGCAATCTTCCGCAAAATCGCAATCGCCCTTGGCATCATTTGTCTTCTCGCCGGTGGAGCTTTCTGGTTCCTCAGCCGCGGAGACACCGCAGACCTCTCGGTCGACGCTGTCGCCGGGACGGAACCGGTGTTGCAGGAAGGCGATCCGCAAAACTTCCCGACGGTGCAGATTGCCAAGCCTGTGGGCTGGGCTGCGGGTGAGGCGCCGGTGGCGGCCAAGGGCCTCGAAGTCGTGCGCTTTGCCGATGGGCTGGAGCATCCGCGCATCCTTTATGCCCTGCCCAATGGCGATGTGCTGGCCACGCTCACCCGCGCGCCCAAGGCTGGCGGCGGCGGCGGTTTTCTGGACGCGATCAAGGCCTGGATTGCCGACAAGCTGCTGAGCGAGGCTGGTGCGACCGGAGACAGCCCCAACCAGATCGTGCTGCTGCGCGATGCCGACGGCAATGGCTCGGCCGAGGTCAAGGCGGTGCTCCTGGAAGAGGGGCTCGATTCGCCCTCCGGCATGAGCTGGAAGGACGGCACGCTCTATGTCGCCAATCACAATGCCCTGCTGGCGGTGCCCTATACGCTTGGCGACACCAAGATCACCGGCACCCTCGCCAAGCTGATGGACCTGCCCGGCGGCGGCGGCCACTGGATGCGCAATGTCGAGATTTCGCCCGATGGCAAGGTCCTGTTCGTCGCGGTCGGATCGGTCAGCAATATCGGCGAGGCCGGCATGGAGGTCGAAGAAGGCCGCGCCATGATCTGGGAGTATAATCTCGAGACCAAGCGCCAGCGCAAATATGCCGTCGGCCTGCGCAATCCCAACGGGATGGACTTCAATCCCTGGACTGGCGAGCTGTGGACCACCGTGAACGAGCGCGACATGCTCGGCTCGGATCTGGTGCCCGATTATCTCACCAACGTGCCGGTGGGTGCGCAGTACGGCTGGCCGTGGATCTACTACAAGAACAACTTCGATCGCCGGGTCGAAGCGCCGATGCCCAAGTTCCTGCAGGAATATACCCGCAATCCGCAATATGCGCTGGGGCCCCATGTGGCCGCGCTGGGGCTGGTGTTCGTGAAGGAAGGCCATGTGATGGGCGATGGTTTCGCCAGCGGGGCCTTCATCGCGCGGCATGGTTCGTGGAACCGCAAGCCGCCCTCGGGCTATGACGTGGTCTATGTCGCCTTCGACAAGTTCGGCAATCCGACGGGCAAGCCGGTGCCGGTGCTGACCGGCTTCCTCAAGGACGATGGCACCACCCGCGGCCGTCCGACCTGGGTGGAATGGGCGAGCGACGGCGCGCTGCTGGTGTCGGACGATACAGCGGGGATCATCTGGCGCGTGCGTTCGCCCTCGGCCACGCCCGCCGCGGCGATTGCGCGTCTGAAGAGCGAGAAGCTCCCCGCGCTGAAGGGGCTGAAGGACCGGCGCGCGGCCTTCGAGGAAGATTACCTGCGCCAGCAGGCGGGTCAGAAGGTGAATTGAAGGCTTTTTGTTTGCGGCCACCTTTGGTGGCGCAGACGCTCCTTCCCTCTGGCCGCCCCGCCCGGCCACCAATAGTGCCACTATGTTGTGGTGGCCGGGCGGGGAGGCGGGGTGGGCGGTCTGAAACCCTAAAGCCTCTTTCCGGCGCGCCCGGCGATCTCTGTCGCGAATTGCAGCGCGGTGCGGCCTGAGCGGTTGCCGCGCTGGATCGCGAAGGCCATTGCCTCCTCCGCATCGAAGCCGAGGCCAAGCGGTGCGAGATAGCCCGCCAGGATCGCGAGATAGGTGTCCTTGTCCGCCGGGTGGAAGCCCAGCGTCAGCCCGAAGCGGTCCGCCAGCGCCAGCGCATCGTCGCGCTCGTCGCGTTCGTGGATGGCGGCGCTGGTATCCTCGCGCTCGACAATCGCGCGGCGATTGGCAGTCACCACGATGCGGATGTGGGCGGGACGCGGGGCGATGCCGCCGTCGAGCAGGCTTCTGAGGGCGAGCATCTCCGCCCGGCCGTCCTCGCCAAAGCCGAGATCGTCGATGAAGAGCAGGAAGGCGCGGGGTTGGCCCGCGAGCTCGGCGATCAGCGCGGGGAAGCTGGCGAGGCTTCCGGGCGCGATCTGCACCAGCGCCAGCGCGCCGTCGCTTTCGCACTGCACATCGGCCACAGCCGCGCGCACCAGCGCCGATTTGCCCATCCCGCGCGCGCCCCACAGCAAGGTGTCATGCGCCGCCGCGCCGGTCGCCAGACGCGCGCAATTGGCGTGCACCGCGGCTTTCTGCGCGTCGATCCCGTGGAGCGCATCCAGCGGCAGGGCATCAAGCGCGGGAACGGCCTGCGCATTGCCGTTCGCCCAGAGATAGGCGGGATGGGCGAGCCAGTCAGTCGGCGGCTGGGCAGGGGGCGCGAGCCGCTCCAGCGCGGCGGCGATCCGGGCCAGCTCTCCCGCCGCGTCCATCTCAGCCGACCAGCGCTTCGGCGGGCAGGGCGTAGAGCAGATCGGCCCCGGCCGTGGCGGAGGCTTCGAGCCCGGCCGCTTCGGGGACGATGCGATCAAAGAAGAAGCGCGCGGTCACCGGCTTGATCGCGGCCAGTTCGGGTGCTGCCCCCGCTGCCACGGCTTCGACCTGCTTCATCAGCTGCCAGCCCGCCACCGCGACGGCGGCCATGGTGCAGAACGGAACGCTTCCGGCCAGCCGGTCATCAAGGCTGGCCTCGTCCTGCATCCACAGCGCCACGCGGGCGCAGTCGCGGGCCAAGGCGCACAGGGCCGGCTCCTCGCTGGTTTCGCGCGCGATGGTGTCGAACAGGCCCAGGATCGCCTCCCCGCCATCGAGCCCGAGCTTGCGGGTCACGAGATCGGCGGCCTGAATGCCGTTGGTGCCTTCATAGATCGGGGCGATGCGCGAATCGCGCCAGTGCTGGGCAGCGCCGGTTTCCTCGACAAAGCCCATGCCGCCGTGGATCTGGATGCCGAGGCCCGAAACCTCGACGCCGACATCCGTGCCCCACGCCTTGATCAGCGGGACGACGATCTCGGCGCGCGCCTTGGCGGCTTCGTCACCCAGATTGCCGCGATCGACCTGCCCGGCGCAGTAATAGAGCAGCGCGCGCACGCCTTCGGTCAGGGCCTTCATGCGCAGGATCATGCGGCGCACGTCGGGGTGTTCGATAATCGCCACCGGGTTCTTGTCGGGCGAACCGGCGCGGGCGGACTGCACCCGGTCCCGCGCATAGGCGAGCGCCTGCTGGGTCGCCCGCTCGGCAATCTGCGCGCCCTGATTGCCGACATTGATGCGCGCATTGTTCATCATCGTGAACATCGCCGCGAGGCCCTTGTTGGGCGCGCCGACCAGTTCACCGATGCATTCGCCATTGTCGCCATAGCTCATCACGCAGGTGGGCGAGGCGTTGATGCCGAGCTTGTGTTCAAGGCTGACGCAGCGAAGATCGTTCTTGGGGCCGAGCGAGCCGTCGGCGTTCACAGGATACTTGGGCACCACGAACAGTGAGATGCCGCGCGAGCCCTCCGGCGCACCCGGCAGGCGGGCCAGCACCAGATGGATGATGTTCTTGGCGAGGTCATGCTCGCCCCAGGTGATGTAGATCTTCTGTCCGGTGATCCGGTACTTGCCCGCGTGCGGACCGGTCTCGATCGGCTCGGCGGTGCTGCGCAGCGCGCCGACATCGCTCCCTGCGGCAGGCTCGGTCAGGTTCATCGTGCCCGACCATTCGCCGCTCACCAGCTTGGGCAGATACATCGCCTGCTGGGCGGGCGAGCCGTGGTGCTCCAGCGCCTCGATCGCGCCGACGCTGAGCATGGGGAGCAAGGTGAAGGCCATGTTGGCGGCGCCGAGGTTCTCCAGCACATTGCAGGCGAGCGTGAAGGGCAGGCCTTGCCCGCCATGCGCGGCCGGCGATGCAATCGCGTTCCAGCCCTGCTCGACATAGGCGTGATAGGCGGCCTCGAACCCTTCGGGCAGGCGCACGACGCCGTTTTCGAGCTTCGCGCCCTCCAGATCGCCCTTGCGATTGAGCGGTGCGAATTCTCCGGCGGCGAACTGGCCGACACCGGCGACAATCGCTTCGACCAGATCGGATTCGGCATGGGCGAAACGTTCAGTCTGGGCGAGCTCGTCGATCCCGGCATTGACGCGGATGGCGAGCAACTGGTCGGCGGTCGGCGGGGTAAAGGGGGTCACTTCGGGGGCGTCCTTCGGAGTTGGAAAGGCCCCGCGCACTTGGCAGGGCGGGCAAACGAATATAGCGCCGCAGCATGAGCGGCAAGAACGTTACGGAAGTGCGGCTGGCAGATGCCGAGGGGATCGCGAAAGCGGTGCAGATCCTCGAATCAGGCGGGCTGGTCGCGGTGCCGACCGAGACGGTCTACGGCCTCGCGGCCCGCGCCGATTGCCCTGAAGCGGTCGCAAGGATCTACGCCGCCAAGGGCCGTCCGGACTTCAATCCGCTGATCGTCCATGTGGCGGGGGCGGAACAGGCGCAGCGCTTTGCCGACTTCTCCGATACGGCGCTGGCGCTGGCCGAGGCCCATTGGCCCGGACCGCTGACGCTGGTTCTGCCGCGCCGGGCCGATGCCGGGCTGGCGGCCGCGGTGACGGCGGGTCTGCCGACGGTGGCGCTCCGCGCTCCTGCCCATCCGGCGATGCGGGCGCTGCTGGAGCGGCTCGACTTTCCGCTCGCCGCGCCCTCTGCCAACCGCAGCGGCTTCATCAGCCCGACCTGCGCCGATCATGTCCTCGCCTCGCTCGACGGGCGGATCGACATGGTGCTCGATGGCGGGGCGACCACGGCGGGGGTGGAATCGACCATCGTCGCGGTGCGCGCCGACGGGAGCGTGGAGGAATTGCGCCCCGGCCCGCTGCAACTGGGCACGCGCGGCGCGGGTGGAGGTATCGAAGCGCCGGGTCAGCTTGCGAGCCATTATGCGCCCGGAAAGCCGGTGCGATTGAACGCAACCGAGGCCGCGCCGGATGAATTTCTGATCGGTTTCGGCGCGGTCGCGGGTGACTGCACGCTGTCGGCGGGTGGTGACGTCAATGAGGCAGCAGCGCGGCTCTATGCCTGCCTGCACGAGGCGGCGCGCGCTCCGCAATCGCGCATCGCGGTGGCGCCTGTGCCGGAGGACGGCGTGGGGCGGGCGATCAATGATAGGCTACGGCGCTCGGCGGCTTAACGGTCGTCCCTCTCCTCAGGCCCAGCCTCCAGCAACGCCTTCTGTTCGGCCTTGAGGCTTTGGGCGCGGTCGCAGGCTTCGTCGTCGCCGTCGCCGCAGCGCTCCATCGCCCGCGCATAGTCGCGCTCGATCTCGCCGATGCGTTCCTCGCGCTTGCGGATGGCGCGGCCGCGCTTTTCGTCCGCTTCGGACTGGCTGGTGGTGGCCGCATCCACCCCGGCGCTGACGGCCCTGACAGGCAGCGTCACCACGCCAACCACCGCCTTGGCGACACAGCCTTGCAGCGCCATTGCGGCGAGGGTGAGGACGATAAGGCGAAGCGTGGCGGGGCGCATGATCATGGGCGCATTATCTCGCCCGCGCCTTGCCGGAATGCAAATCCTATTCGGCGGGTTTTGCCGGAGCGGCCGGTGCCGCGGGTGCCGCAGGCGCAGCGGGCGCCGCAGGGATCGCCGCGCTCGCCCCGCTGCCGGTCGGCGTGCAGGTGAGTGTGCCCGAGCCCATCGCGTTGACGGTGCACTTGGCAGTCCCCGAGACCTTCACATCGCCTGCCCCGCCGATATTGGCCTCGACCGTGCCGTCCGACGCGAAGGTCACATCGCCGCGCCCGCCGATGGTGATATCGGCCTGATCGGCCTTGAGGCCCGGCATGATGATGTCACCGCTACCGCCGATCAGGATATCTAGCTCCTCAGTGGTGCCGGCTCCCTTCACTGTGCCGCTGCCGCTGATGTTGATCGCCAGGGTGGTGCCGGAGAACTTGGCGAATTCCACCGTGCCGCTGCCGCCGATATTGATCTGCGCCTCGCTGGCGAGCGACGGGGTGGTGACCGTGCCGCTGCCGCCGATGATCACTTCCTTGGGCGCGGGCATGGTGATGCGGATGGTGGCCTTGTTGTCACCGTTCCACCCGTCCTCGCGGGTGATGCCGATCAGCTCCGCATCGCGCACGAAGCGCAAGGACGCGGTGTCGCTGCCCTCGACCTTGATCGCGAAGGTCTCGCCCTCGGTGACGATGACATTGTCGCCCGAAGCCAGGAACACCTTTTCCGGCGGAGCACCGGCGATTTCGATTTCCGAGAGCGGCACGCCCTTTTGGCCGTTGATTTCGACATCCGCGCCGTCACACCCCGCCAGCGCGATGGCGGATGCGGCGGCGAACAGGGCGACGATTTTCTTGGGCAACAGTGCGGACATGCGAGTCTCTCCCCTTGGTGGGTACAGCGTATTGCTCACCTAATACACCTAGCGATTATCCAGCGCAAACAAAAAGGGCCGCCCCATGGGGCAGCCCTTGATGTCGTGTCCGGACGAAGGCGTCTTACGCTTCTTCGGCGGTATCGTAATATTGCGGCGCGTGTTCGCGCAGCACGTCGAGGATCTTGCCGAGTGCGGTCGGCTCGTCGGTCTCTTCCATGGCGGCGAGTTCGCGGGCGAGACGGCTGGAGGCCGCTTCGAAGATCTGGCGTTCCGAATAGGACTGCTCGGGCTGGTCTTCCGGACGGAACAGATCGCGGGTCACTTCGGCGATCGACACGAGGTCGCCCGAGTTGATCTTCGCTTCGTATTCCTGCGCACGGCGCGACCACATGGTGCGCTTCACCTTGGGCTTGCCCTTGAGGGTTTCCATCGCCTGCTTGAGCGTCTTGTCCGACGAAAGCTTGCGCATCCCGATCGATTCGACCTTGTTGACCGGCACGCGGAGCGTCATGCGCTCCTTTTCAAAGCGCAGCACATAGAGTTCGAGCTGCATCCCGGCGATTTCCTCGCTCTGGAGCTCGATCACCCGGCCCACGCCGTGCTTCGGGTAAACAACATAATCGCCGACGGTGAATGCGTTTGCGGTGCTTGCCATGCAAGTTCCTTTCTGTGGGCCATCCAGCAAGGGGAGAGGGACAATCTTCCCGGCGGCGCGACCCTGCCTCGGGGGTGAGGCAAAAGCACCGGGTTCGATCATCCTGAGGGGGGTTGCTGGTGGGCGGCCTTCCTGGTTTCAACGCCTGCGCCGCGCCCCGGCAAGAGCCCGGGCCGACACGGTCGCGGATTATATAGCACACCCGCAACAAAATTGCGAGTCGGCGATTGCACGCATCCGCCAATCTTCGCAGATTGGCAGACAGCCTAGCAATATCAGTCGCCTTCGCCCGGCGCTTCGCTGAAAAACTTCTCGAATTTGTCCTTCTCGCCCTTGTGCGCATCGGCATCTTCGGGCGGGGACTTTTGGCTGGTGATGTTGGGCCACACCGCCGAATACTTGGTGTTGAGTTCGAGCCACTTCTCCAGCCCGTCCTCGGTATCGGGCAGAATCGCCTCGGCCGGGCATTCCGGCTCGCACACGCCGCAATCGATGCATTCGCTGGGGTTGATCACCAGCATGTTCTCGCCTTCATAGAAGCAATCGACCGGGCACACTTCCACACAGTCGGTGTACTTGCACTTGATGCAGTCTTCGGTGACGACGTAAGTCATTGCGGCTCTTTCAGATGATCAACTTCGGAATCAGCGGCTGGCACATCAACCGCAAGAGGCGATGCTGCTATGGTCATTTGCCCTTTAGGGTCAAGCCCGTCAGCGTCAACCTCGCGATAATGGGAACAGGCCAGCGCAGGAGATTCGCGCCGGTCGGGCAGGGAGGTGATGGTGATGACCCGCACCCCGCCGCTGATCGCCAGCGTCAGCACATCGCCGACGCGTACGGGTTCGGCACCGCGCAGCACGTGGGCGCGGTTGCGGCGCACCGCATGGGCGTCGATCATCGCGGCAGCGGCGGAGCGCGTGCGGGCAAAGCGCAGGTAGACGAGCAGCCGGTCGATCCTGATCGACGCTGCTGCGCTCATCCCTTGAGCAGGTCCGCGAGCTTGTCGAAGGCTCCGCCGGCGCGGGCCGGGCCGGTATCCACCTTGGGCGCAGGGCGCTGATCGCGGCGCTGGCCCCCGCCGGGCTTGCCCTGCTGCGGACGGCGGTCCTGGCGCTTGTCGGGCTGCTTGCCCTCGGGCCGAGGCTTGCGCTCACCGTCGGGCCGCGACTTCGAGCGCTCGCCATGCCGACGCTCGCCGCGCCGGTCCTGAGTCTCGCCCGGACGGCGCGGACGCCAGTACCAGCGATCAGGCGCGGGCGCGCCGTGGGCCCCTTCGGGCAGCGCGCGCGCACGTTCACAGCGGAAGCCCGCGCTGCCGAGCAGGCGGCGGGCATTCTCCGGCTCCAGTCCGATCGACACGGCGAGCGACAGGTCGAGCCGGAACGGCAGGTTGCGCTCCTTGGGGTGGGCGGTGGTCACCACGGCGCGGGCATCAAAGGCGGCGTGCAGGATCTTCTCGGCCAGATCGACGCGGATCGCTTGGCTTCCGGCATAGCGGTATCCGGCGGGCAGGCGGCCCTTGGCCCAGCTTCCCTCGGCCAGCACTGGCAGCATCGATTCCTGCACCGCGCGCTTGTCCAGCCCCAGCGCATGGAGCAGGCGGCGCGGGGCGGGCTTCAAGAGCGGCGCATCGAAGATGTCGAGCGCGCCGAAGGTGACGCCGAGCTTGCGAAGATAGGGACGCATTTCCTTGGGCAGGTTCTCAAGCCCCGCATCCTCGCGGCTGATCACCCCGCGCGCTTCGATGAGGGTGATGACGAGCGCTCGCGCTTGCGAGCCGGCCTCGGGGTCGCGCGCGGCATCAGCCAGTTTGCGCAAGGGGGCGAGCGGTTCGAGCTCCTTGTCGAGCCACGCGGCAAGGCCTGCATCGAGCTTGGCCTTGGCAGCATCGGGAAGCAGCGCGACATCGCGCGTCAGCACAAGGCGCGGCGTGCCGAAATGGCCTGCGCCCGGCTGGCCGGGGAAGGTGATCTCGGCCAAGGCGCGGTCCTGCCATCGGATGGTGCCGCCGGAAATGGCCAGCTCGCCAAGGCCCTGCGTCAGCAGCCACTCGGCACGTTCCGCCAGCAGCGCAGGCAGCGCCTTCTCGCCCGCGGCGAGCAGCATCCGCCGGTCGGCCACGCCCGCGTTCGGGTCGACATGGAAACGGAAGCCTTCGAGCCGTCCGATGCTCTCGCCCTCGACAGTGAGGTGGCCATCGGGTTCGAGCGTGACGGGCAGAGCGCCCGCGTCCTGCCCCAGCGATTTCATCAAGAGTGTCGTCCTCCGGTTGACGAAGCGCTCGGTCAGCCGCGCGTGCAGCGCATCCGAAAGCTTCGCCTCGACCGCGCGTGCGCGTGCGGCCATTTCGTCGCGTGCCAGCACCCAATCGGGCCGCTGGCAGATGTAAGCCCAGCTGCGAATCGCGGCGATCCGCCCTTGCAGCGTGTCGATGTCGCCCTGCATCCGGTCAAGCTCGGCGATGCGCGCGGCGACGAAATCGGCGCCGAGATAGCCGCCTGAAAGGTCATCCCACAAGCGCGCAACGAAGCGCGCGTGCTGTTCGATGCCGAGGCTGCGGAAATCGGGGAGCGAGCAGGCCTCCCAGAACCGCCGCACCGCGCCTGCCCCGCGAACCGAAGCCGCCGGTGGTTCGCCCGCCAGACGGCGCAGCACGGCGAGGTCGATCGCTTCGGGCGCGGCTTTCAGCACGCCCTGTTCGGGCCGCGCCTCGAGATCGGCGATCAGCGCGGGCAGGCTGTCGAAGCGGGGATCGGCATCGCGCCAGAACAGGTGGGTGAGCGGCGCGAAGCGGTGCTCCTCGATCGCGTAGACTTCCTCGTCGGTGAAGGCGAGCGGCTCGCCATCGCCCTTGCCCGTCCCTGCCAGCGTGCCGAAGGTGCCATCGCGCTGGTGCCGCCCGGCGCGTCCCGCGATCTGCGCCATTTCCGAAGGCGTGAGGCGACGCTTGCGCCGCCCGTCGAACTTGCTGAGCGAGGCGAAGGCGACATGATCGAGATCGAGGTTCAGCCCCATGCCGATGGCGTCGGTGGCGACGATGTAATCGACCTCGCCCGCCTGGAACATCGCGACCTGCTTGTTGCGGGTTTCGGGCGAAAGCGCGCCCATCACCACCGCTGCCCCGCCGCGGAAACGCCGCAAGGCTTCGGCCATGGCGTAGACCTGCTCAATCGAGAAGGCGACCACCGCGCTGCGTTTGGGCAGGCGCGAGAGTTTGCACACGCCGGCATGGCTCAGGGTCGAAAAGCGCGGGCGGCTGGTGATCTCCGCCTTGGGGATCAGCGCCTTCACCATCGGTTCCAATGTGGCGCTGCCGAGGATCATCGTCTCCTCGCGTCCACGGGCGTGGAGCAGACGATCGGTGAAGATGTGCCCGCGTTCCGGGTCCGCGCCCAGTTGCGCCTCGTCCAGCGCCACAAAGGCATGCTCGCCGCGGGTGCGGGGCATGGCTTCGGCGGTGCAGAGGAAATAGCGCGCCTGCGGCGGCTCGATCCGCTCTTCGCCAGTGATCAGTGCGACCTGATTGTCGCCCTTGATCGCGCGCACCCGGTCATAGACCTCGCGCGCCAGCAGCCGCAGCGGAAAGCCCATCATCCCGGAGGAGTGGCCGCACATCCGCTCGATCGCGAGGTGCGTCTTGCCGGTGTTGGTCGGCCCCAGCACGGCACGCACGCGGGCGTCTTCGGCCGGGCGGGGAGGGTTGGGCAATGTCACGACCGCGCGGTTCTTGCAGGCTTGGTGCAGCGGGGCAAGGTGGACGGGGCAGCCACCTAGGGACAACGCCTTATCGCACCCGGGACACATTTGATCGCTGGTTAACGCCGGATTTACTTTGATCGGGCAGAGAAATGGGACAAGGCACAGCCGCGCGCGTCCGCACGGGATGCGCGGTGCCCGGGGCAGGACTGTTGGATCACGCGCGCAATCTCGAGGATCTGCCCGAGGGCGAGGACGGCCCCGGCGAGGGTGCTGGCCCGCGCGGCGCCGTGCCCCCGATGCTGCCTGTCCCCCTGCCGGCTGGCCCCGCGATCGATCCCGAAACCGCGCGCGAAATGCTGCCCTATCTGCGCAATTCCCGCAAGCTCGCCCCGCCGAGCGCGGCCCAGAAGGCCAAGACCCGCCTGCGCGCGCAGCTGGGCGGTCTGGGCGAGGGCTACGAGGCGTGGCGCGAGGCGGCCTCGGCGTGGTTCGACAGGCTCGATCTCGCGCCTGATCTGGCCGAGAATGTCGGCAGCCGCCGCTGGTTTCGCGGGCTCGGCACGATGGTCGGCCTTGGTGCGCTCGCGCTCGCTTTCTGGCCCGATCTCACCCCGCTCGAAGCGCGCCCCTCCATGCCGCAGGACGAGGAAGTGCACAGCGAGCTGCGCAGCCAGATGATCCTGCCGCTGGCGCTGGGCGCGGATTCGGGCCGCCGCATGGGGCCGACCGCGCAGGTCGTGCCGCTGAAGAGCGCGCCGGAGCGGCCGCAGATCCAGCTGGTAGTGACGCTCGCGCCGGGCGACAGCTTTGCCTCGATGCTGCGCCGTGCGGGCGTATCCTCGGGCGATGTGGACCGCGCCGCCGCTCTGGTGGGCGGAGCCGTGCCGCTGGGCGAGATTACCCCCGGCACGCAAATGGACGTGCTGCTCGGCCGCCGCCCTGCCCCCGGCGAGCCGCGCCCGCTCGATAGCCTCGCCTTCCGGGCGCGCTTCGATCTCGAGTTGGAACTGACCCGTCCGGGCGTGGGTGAGACCCTGCCCGACGGCACGCCGGTGATGCCCAATGGCCCGCTGGCGCTGAAGCGCAATGTCATCCGCGTCGATGCCACCCCGCTGCGGGTGCGCGGCTCGATCGGCAGCAGCCTCTATCGCTCGATGCGCCAGGCAGGCGTTCCGGCGAGCGCGGTGCAGGAATATCTCAAGACGCTCGACGCGCAGATGGACATGGACCGCGAGCTGCGCCCGAGCGACGAATTCGACGTGATCGTCGAATATCGCCGCGCTGCGACAGGCGAGCGGCAGGCGGGCAAGCTGCTCTATGCCGGGGTCGATCGCGGCGGCAAGCCGCGCACCCAGCTGATGCGCTGGGGTAGCGACGGGCGCTTCTACGAGGCCTCGGGCGTTGGCGAACAGCGCCGCGGACTGCTGGCGCCGGTGCCGGGGCCGATCACTTCGGGCTTCGGGATGCGCCGTCACCCGATCCTCGGCTACACCCGGATGCACGCCGGGATCGATTTCAAGGCGCGCTGGGGCACGCCGATTGTCGCGGCTTCGGACGGGCGGGTGACCTCGGCCGGGCGTTCGGGCGGCTGCGGCATCGTGGTGCGGCTGGAGCATGGCGGCGGTCTGTCGACACGCTATTGCCACATGAGCGCGATGGCAGTGCGTGCCGGGATGCAGGTGCGTCGCGGCCAGGTGATCGGCTATGTCGGCTCCTCCGGCCTCTCGACCGGCCCGCACCTCCATTACGAGATGTATCGCGGCGGGCGCGTGATCAATCCCTCGAGCGTCGCCTTCGTCACCCGCGCCGAGCTGTCCGGCACCGAACTGATCGATTTCCGCCGCCAGCTGATGCTGCTGAAGGAGATCGAGGTGGGCAAGGCTCTCGAGGAGCTCGCCCCGCAGGCGGGCGAGGCGCAGGAACCCGATCGCGAGATCGAAAAGGTCGACGTGGCCCGCAAGGGCAAGCTCTAGGCCGCGCACTGTAACGAGAGCTTGTCGTCCAGCCGATTATCGGCGTAAGTCTTGCGCCCATGACTGGAAGCTATCCCAACACCCGCCTGCGTCGCACCCGTGCCCATGGGTGGAGCCGCGCGCTGCACCGCGAAACCGTGCTGATCCCCGGCGATCTGATCTGGCCGCTGTTCGTGACGTCCGGAAAGGGCGTCGAGGAGCCGATCGCGACCCTGCCGGGCGTATCGCGCTGGTCGGTCGACGGGATTGTCGCGCGCGCGAAAGAGGCGGTCGATCTCGGCATCCCCGTGGTCGCGCTGTTCCCCAACACCCCGCGCGAACTGCGCTCCGATGACGGGGCCGAGGCGCATAATCCCGACAACCTGATGTGCCAGGCGATCCGCGCGATCAAGGACGCCTGCGGCGATGCCATCGGCGTGCTGACCGACGTCGCGCTCGATCCCTATACCAGCCACGGGCAGGACGGGCTGGTCAATGATGCAGGCTATGTCATCAATGACGAGACGGTTGCCGTGCTGGTCGATCAGGCGGTCAATCAGGCCAATGCGGGTGCGGATATCATCGCCCCGTCGGACATGATGGACGGCCGCATCCACGCGATCCGCATGGCGCTGGAGATGAACGGGCACCCCAATGTCCAGATCATGAGCTACGCCGCCAAATATGCGAGCGCCTTCTACGGCCCGTTCCGCGATGCGGTGGGCAGCGGCGGGCTGCTGAAGGGCGACAAGAAGGCCTACCAGATGGACCCCGCCAATGCCGACGAGGCGATGCGCGAAGTTGCGCTCGATATCGCGGAGGGCGCGGATTCGGTGATGGTGAAGCCGGGCCTTGCCTATCTCGACATCATCTACCGCGTGAAGCAGCGCTTCGACGTGCCGGTCTTCGCCTATCAGGTCTCCGGCGAATACGCGATGATCGAAGCCGCGCAGGCTGCCGGGATCGGAGACCGCGATGCGCTGGTGCTGGAAAAGCTCATCGCCTTCAAGCGCGCGGGATGCAGCGGGGTGCTCACCTATCACGCAGCGCACGTCGCCCGCCTGCTGAATGGGTGACGCGGTTCTCGTAACCGAGCGGCTTGAACTGCGGCAGATCGCGCCCGGCGATATCGACCTGCAGCTGCGCCATCTCAACACGCCCGCGGTGATGCGGCACCTCGGCGGGGTGAAGACCCGCGAGGCGATCGCCGAAAAGCACGCCCGCACGCAGGCGCTGTGGGAATCCGACGGGTTCGGCTTCATGATGATGTGGGAGCGCGAGACCGGCGAGTTCGTCGGCCATTGCGGGATGAAGCGGGTCGACCATCCGCTCGCGCCCAATCCCGGCGATGCCGAGATCGGCTGGCTGGTGCGCGAGGATCGCTGGCGGCGGGGCTATGCCCATGAAGCGATGCGCGCGGTGGTGGACAGGGGCTTTTCCGCTAACGCCGCGCCGCGAATTGTCGCCCTGACCTGTGAGGCCAACGTTGGTAGCTGCCGGCTGATGGAGAAGCTTGGCATGCTGCGGCGCGCGGACCTCGACTTCACCGATCCGGCCGATCCGGAACCGTTCATCCAATACGCCATCACCCGAGAGCAATGGGAGAACCAGCCATGACCACGCGCCCCGGCGTCAACATCATCCCGATCCACGGCAAGACGCCAAGGATCCACGAAAGCGCCTTCATCGCACCCGGCTGCACCATCATCGGTGATGTCGAGATCGGGGCGGGTTCGTCGATCTGGTACAATTGCGTGCTGCGTGCCGACGTCTTCTCGATCCGCATCGGGGAGCGCACCAATGTCCAGGACGGGAGCGTGCTCCACTGCGATCCGCCGCGTCCGGGCGATCCCGATGGCTGTCCGCTGGTGATTGGCGACGATGTGCTGATCGGCCACATGGCGATGGTGCACGGCTGCACGATCCATGATCGCGGTTTCGTGGGCCTCGGCGCCATCGTGATGAACAAGGCGGTGATCGGCTCGGACGCGATGCTTGGCGCGGGCGCGATGCTGACCGAACGCAAGGTGATGGGCGAGCGCGAGCTGTGGGCGGGGCGTCCGGCGGTGAAGATGCGCGATCTGCCCGAACCTGCGATTGCCGGCATGCGCATCGGCGTGGCGCATTATGCCGAGAACGCCAGGCACCATGCCGAGGCTGTGGCGGCGGCGCTCGGGCAATAATGGCGCGTCCCCCGGCGCTTTTGCCGGATGCAGATGCGCTGCGGGCGCGGATTGATGCGCGGGGCCGTCTCGCCGTCAGGGTCACCCCCGGCGCGCGCGAGGAGAGCGTGACCCTCACCCCCGAGGCCGTGCTGGTGAAGGTGCGCGTCCCGGCCGACAAGGGTGCGGCCAATCAGGCGGTGCTTGAACTGGTGGCGCGGGCGCTCGGGCTGGCGCCCTCGCGGGTGGTGCTGGAGCGTGGCGCAACCGCGCGCCAGAAGGTGCTGGCCGTAACGCTCTAGCGCTCGACCCTGAAGGCGAACCCCCACAAGACCAGCGCAGCACAGGCGGCGAGGCCTGCCGCGAGCAGCGGCGCGGCCACACACAAGGCCCCGCCCGCCGCCGCGCCGGTCGCCAGTGCGCTCCACAACAGGCCATAACCGCGCGTTGACGTCAGCGGCTCGCCTGCCAGTCTGGCGGCAATGCCCTGTCCGAAGCGCACCAGCGCGCCGGTCATGTAGGTCACGCCGACAGTCACCTCCCCGTCGCGCACGAAGACATTATTGGCGCAGCCCATTGCCATCGCCGACAGCGCGAGGAACGGCAGCGGCAGGCCCGCCGCCAGCAATCCCGCGCCTGCGCCCAGCATGATGGCTACCAGTCCGAGCAGCACCCGCTTGTGCCGCCCGCGAACCCGCTTGCCGACCATGGCACCGCCAATCACGCCTGCCAGAAAGCACCCGATCAGCCCCAGCGGCGCCAGCGCCAGCGCGGGACGCTCCACCAGCTCCACCCCCATGCGGGTGGTGTTGCCCGACATGAAGGAGGTGAAATAGCCCCCCGCCACCACGAACCCGGTCGCATCCACCAGCCCCGCCAGCCCGGCAAGGCCGAGTGCGAGGCGTTGGCGGGCGGGATCGTAGCGGTGCATGGGGGGTGGCCTCAGGCTCCTGCGGGCTGCTTCAGATATTTCATCATGTAGGGCACGTAGTCGGCCTTGCCGATCGGCACGCCCTCGGCGCGCAGGATCGCGTAGACGCTCATCAGGTGGAAATAGAACTGCGCGGTCGCCCAGTCGCGACAATATTCGTGGGCCTGCATCGTGAAGGCCATGCCATTGGGCAGATCGAATTCCACGGTATCGCCCGCGGCGGGCCAGGTGGCGGGATCGGTCGCAATCACCAGATCGCGCGCCGCGGCTATCCGCGCGCGGGCATCGGGGAAGCTGGTGATCTCGCTCTCGTCGAGAGTGAGGCCGAGATTGCCCAACCGGTCGAGCGCGATCAGCACCTGCGCGATGGTGAAGCGGATCTGGGTGTGGAGCGGGAACATGTCCTCGGCCAGCCGCGCCTGCAGCAGCGCGGCGCCCTTTTCATGCGCGCTCGCCTTGACGACGAGGTTGTCGAGCGTGCCGAGCATATTGGCATAGGTGGCCAGCGCAGCGGTGGCATAGGACATGGTTCTCTCCCCTTGGTTTCCGGGTGAGTTACGCCGCGCTCAGTCCTTTATCAACGCCCGTAACCCCTCGATCCGGTCCGCCTCATGCGCGGGCTTGTCCCAGCGGATGCGGTGGATGCGGGGGAAGCGCATGGCGAGGCCGCTCTTGTGGCGCTTGCTGGTGTGGACCGAATCAAACGCCACCTCGAATACCAGCGCCCGCGTCACCTCGCGCACGGGACCGAACTTGGCGATGGTGTTCTGCCGGATGAAGCGGTCGAGCTGCTTCAGCTCGGCATCGGTGAAGCCCGAATAGGCCTTGCCCACGGGGAGCAGCTCGGCTCCGGCATCAGGGTCGCCCGCCCAGCAGCCGAAGGTGTAATCGGAATAGAAGCTGCTGCGCTTGCCGCTGCCGCGCTGGGCATACATCAGTACGCAGTCGATCAGCAGCGGATCGCGCTTCCATTTGAACCACTGTCCGGCGCGGCGTCCGGCGACATAGGCGCTCTCGCGGTGCTTGAGCATCAGCCCCTCGATCGCCTCGTCGCGCGCGGTATCGCGGATGCGGGCGAGGTGGGCGAAGTCCTCGGCCTCGACCAGTGCGGACAGATCGAAGTGGCTCTCCGGCAGCCGCGCCATCAGCCCTTCCAAAGTTGCGCGGCGCAACTTCCACGGGTGCTCGCGCCAATCCGTGCCGTCGGCGAGCATGACGTCATAGAGGCGCACGAAGGCGGGATATTCGCGCAGCATCTTGGTCGAGACGCTCTTGCGCCCCAAGCGCTGCTGGAGCGCATTGAAACTCGCCGCGCCGCCCGCCTCGCCGCCTTGTGTGCTCCCTCGCACCAGCAATTCCCCGTCGAGCACCGCGTCGAAGGGCAGCACATCGAGCAATTCGGGAAAGGTCGCGGAAATATCGTCGCCCGAGCGCGAATAGACGCGCGCTTCCCCGCCTGCTTTGACCAGCTGCACGCGGATCCCGTCCCATTTCCACTCGGCGGCATAGTCGGCGAGATCGACTTCAGCGTCCTCCAGCGGATGGGCGAGCATGAAGGGCCGGAAGCGCGGCACATTGGCGAGATCGGGCGGGGGCGCGCCGCTTGCCGCCCAATCGAAAAGTTCGGTGTATGGCGCGCCGAGGGCGTGCCAATACTCCTCCACCTCCTCGACTGCGACATCGAAGGCCTGTGCGAAACCCGTCTTGGCGAGCCGTGCCGAGACGCCCACGCGCATGCCCCCGGTGGCGAGCTTGATCAGGGCAAAGAGCCCGCGCGCATCGAGCCGGTCGAACAGCGCGGGGAGTTCCTTGGGGGCGGTGGTGCGGGTGAGGCCGGAAAGCCGCTCCACCACTTCGGCGAGCGAAAGATCGCCTTGCGGTGCGGCCCCATCGGGCGCGGGCCACAACAGGCTTGCGGTTTCGGCCGTATCGCCGACGAAATCGCGGCTGAGCGTCCAAAGCACCGGATCGATCCGTTCCATCATCAGATTGCGGATGGTCGAGGATTTGACGCCCGGAAAATCGAGCCCGCCGGTCAGCCCCGCCAGCGCCCAGCCGCGATCGGGATCGGGCGCGGTGCGCAGGTAGGCCGCGATCAGCGCGAGCTTGCGATTGCGGCTGGTCGTGTAGACCAGCGCGTCGAGCAGGGCGGCGAATGCCTCCATCAGGATTGCGCCTGTGGTTCATTGCGCAGCCATGCAAATCCGCTAGAGCGCGATGCGGACATTCGTCCGCTCCGTGTCGCCATCAAGGAATCGCCTCTATGAAGTTCGCTCCGCTTGCCGCCCTGTGCCTTGCCACTGCTGCTGTGACCGCGCCCGTTGCCGCGCTGGCCCAGAACGATGCTCCGGCTGCTCCGGCTGCCGCTTTCACCGTCGACACTCCGATCGAAGCGCTCGTCGCCGATGCGCGCGCCAAGGCCGTGCTCGACAAATATCTCGCCGGCATCGACCAGCACCCGGCCTACGAGCAGTTCAAGAGCCTCAGCCTCAAGGCGCTGGCCCCGTTCTCGCAGGGCATGATCAGCGACGAGCTGCTGGGCAAGATCGGCACCGATCTGGCCGCGATCAAGTAAGTCTGCCTTTGTTGCGAGGGCGAGGGGTTCAGTCATCCTCGTCCTCGTAACCAACCAGTGCCAGCGCACGGGCGCGGCGCTGGTTCAGCGCGCACCAGCGTAGCAGGGCCTCCTCGCGGCCATGGGTGATCCAGGTTTCCTGCGGGTTCACCTCGGCGATGGTCTGCGTCAATTCGCTCCAGTCAGCATGATCGGAAATCACCAGCGGCAGCTCGACCCCGCGTTGCCGCGCCCGCCCGCGCACCCGCATCCAGCCGCTCGCCATGGCGGTGACCGGATCGGGCAGGCGGCGGCTCCAGCGATCATTGAGCGCCGACGGGGGCGCCATCACGATGGCTCCGCGCAGCGCCTCCTTTGGCGGGGCATCGCTGACAAGCCGCAGATCGCCCAGCGCCACGCCGTGCTCCTCGTAAAGCCGGCACATGGCCTCCATCGCGCCGTGCAGCCAGATGACGTCATGATGTCCCGCGGCACGCAATTCAGCGATCACCCGCTGCGCCTTGCCCAGCGCATAGGCGCCGACCAGCACGCAGCTTTCGGGTTCATCTATCAATGATTTCAATAATTTACCGATTTCATCACAGATCGGCGGATGCGCGAAGACCGGCAGGCCGAAGGTCGCTTCGGTGATGAAGATATCGCAGGGGGTGACGGCGAAGGCCTCGCAAGTCGGATCGGGCGCGCGCTTGTAATCGCCGGTGATGATGACCCGCTCGCCCGCGTGTTCGAGGAGGATTTGCGCGCTCCCAAGCACGTGACCTGCGGGAACGAAGGTCGCGGTCACCCCGCCGCCGAGGGTGATGCTCTCGCCATAGGCCGCCGGAACCGCGCCCTCGCGGGTGTTGTAGCGCAGCTCCATGATCGCCAGCGTCGCCGGGGTGGCGATGGTCTGCCCGTGCCCGCCGCGTGCGTGATCGGCGTGACCATGGGTGACGAGCGCGCGCGGCACGGGGCGCGAGGGATCGATCCACACATCGGCGGGTGCGATGTAGATGCCGTGGGGCTCAGGCCGGATCCAGGAGAAGGGCGCGGTCATGCAATCATAACCCGCAGGACGGGCGAGGTGTTCCGAGGGGATCAGCCCTTGGGCATCGGGGTGATCTGACCCCAGCAGTCCTCGGCATCAAGCAGCGTCGTTTTTGTCCCGTCGGGGAGCTGGACAAGCTTTCCAACCCCGCAAACACTGGCCTGCGCTCCCCCGCCGAAGAAGATCAGCTGGAATGGGGGGGCCTTGTAAGGATATTCGCTCTTGTCGACGGGGCGGCCCATGCAGTCCGGCCCATCGGTGGTTGTCTCGTTGTTCACGAAGACCAATTGGCCGAGCGTTTCGAGCGTTTCCGTTTCCCACCGGGTGGTGACGCGCTGCTCTCCGCTGACAATCAACCCGGTGCCATCAGCATGGAAGGTCCAGCTTTCCAGGCATTCCGGCTTGCCATCCGCCCCGCGCCGGGTGGCCGAGAATTGCCATGTCCCGACTTCGATCAGCCGGGCAGGCATGGAATCCTCGGTTTGCTTCCACGGCTCGGATTCAGCAGCGGCGGGGGCGCCGATCAGCACCCCCGCCGCCGCCAGTGTCGTCAGAGCAGCGCGCATCAGCCCTCGTCGGTTTCCGTCGCGGGCTTCTTGGCGGCGGGCTTTTTCGCGGCCTTCTTCTTCGCGGGCTTCACCTTGGGCGGGGCCGGAGTCATTTCGAAGGCGGGCTTGCCGTCCTTGATGCTGACATGGACCTCGCCGCCGTCCGACAGCTTGCCGAACAGCAGTTCCTCGGCGAGCGGCTGCTTGATCTTGTCCTGGATCAGGCGGGCCATCGGACGCGCGCCGTAGAGCTTGTCATAGCCCTTGTCGCCGAGCCAGGTGCGGGCATCGCTGTCGAACTGGATATGGACGTTCTGCTCGGCCAGCTGCAATTCGAGCTGGAGGATGAACTTGTCGACCACGCGCGCGACGATGCTCTTGCCGAGATAGGCGAAGGGCACGATCGCATCGAGACGGTTGCGGAATTCCGGTGTGAACATCTTGTTCACCGCCTCGGTCCCGGCATCGGCCTTCGACACATCGCCAAAGCCGATCCCGCTGCGCGCCATGTCGGACGCGCCGGCATTGGTCGTCATGATCAGCACGACATTGCGGAAATCGACCGTCTTGCCGTGGTGATCGGTCAGGCGGCCATTATCCATCACCTGCAACAGGATGTTGAACAGATCCGGATGCGCCTTCTCGATTTCGTCGAGCAGCAGCACGCAATGCGGGTTCTGGTCGACCGCATCGGTGAGCAGACCGCCCTGATCATAGCCGACATAGCCCGGAGGCGCGCCGATCAGGCGGCTGACCGAGTGCCGCTCCATATATTCCGACATGTCGAAGCGCTTCAGCTCGATGCCCATGATGCTGGCGAGCTGGCGGGCGACTTCGGTCTTGCCGACGCCGGTCGGGCCGGAGAACAGGAAGGAGCCGATCGGCTTGTCCGGATCGCGCAGGCCTGCACGGCTGAGCTTCATGGCGGTCGCGAGGCGGGTGATCGCTTCGTCCTGCCCGAACACCACGTGCTTCAGATCGCGTTCGAGGTTTTCGAGCGCCTTCTTGTCGTCCTTCGACACGGACTTGGGTGGGATGCGCGCCATCGTCGCGATCACCTGTTCGATCTCGCGTGCGGTGATGGTCTTCTTGCGGCGGCTGGGCGGCACCAGCATCTGCATCGCGCCGACCTCGTCGATCACGTCGATCGCCTTGTCGGGCAGCTTGCGATCATTGATGTAGCGCGCCGACAGTTCGACCGCGGTCTTGATCGCGTCCGAGGTGTACTTGACCTTGTGGTGTTCCTCGAAGGCAGACCGCAGCCCCTTGAGGATCGCGATGGTGTCCTCGATGGTCGGCTCGTTCACGTCGATCTTCTGGAACCGGCGCAGCAGGGCGCGGTCCTTTTCGAAGTGGTTGCGGAATTCCTTGTAGGTGGTCGAGCCGATGCAGCGGATCGCCCCGCTGGAGAGCGCGGGCTTCAGCAGGTTCGAGGCGTCCATCGCCCCGCCGCTGGTTGCGCCCGCGCCGATCACGGTGTGGATCTCGTCGATGAACAGCACCGCGTGGGGCATCTGCTCAAGCTCGGAGACCACCTGCTTCAGCCGCTCTTCAAAATCGCCGCGATAGCGCGTGCCAGCCAGCAGCGCGCCCATGTCGAGCGAGTAGATCACCGCTTCGCGCAGCACTTCGGGCACATCGCCTTCGACGATCTTGCGCGCGAGGCCTTCGGCAATCGCGGTCTTCCCGACGCCGGGGTCGCCGACATAGAGCGGGTTGTTCTTGGAACGGCGGCACAGGATCTGGATCGTCCGGTCCACCTCCGGCCCGCGCCCGATCAGCGGATCGATCTTGCCGTTTTCCGCCTTGGCATTGAGGTTCACCGTGAACTGGTCGAGCGCGGTTTCCTTCTTGTTGCCGCCGGCTTCCTTGCTGGTCTGCGCGGTGTCCTCGGCCTTGTCGGTGCCTTGCGGGGTGCCCTTGCTCTCGATCTGGCGGCCGCCCTTGCCGATGCCGTGGCTGATATAGCTCACCGCATCCAGACGGCTCATGTCCTGCTGCTGGAGGAAATAGACCGCGTAGGAATCGCGCTCGGAAAACAGCGCGACCAGCACGTTGGCGCCGGTGACGGTATCCTTGCCCGAAGACTGCACATGCAGGATCGCGCGCTGGATCACCCGCTGGAAGCCTGCGGTGGGCTGCGGATCTGCGCCGTCCTCGGTCTTCAAGGACTGGTATTCCTGATCGAGATACTGCTTCACCACCTCGCCCAGTTCGGCAAGGTCGACCCCGCAGGCGGCCATCACCTGGGCCGCGTCCTCATCGTCTATCAGCGCCAGCAACAGGTGCTCGAGCGTCGCATATTCATGCTTGCGCTCAGATGCGTTGCCGAGCGCATTGTGCAGGGTCCGTTCGAGGTTCTGTGCGAAGCTGGGCATGAGAGAGGTCTCTACATTGGGGAGAGGGGTGCTCCGGAGAGGGGAGCGGCGAGAGGATGCGTCAGACTATATGGGCGCTTGCCCGGAAATTGCGAATCCGATTGCGTGCGTGCGCGAGGAAAATTTCCGCGCCTCACCCGCTGCCTTTCCCGAACAGGGCGTCGGCAGCGGCGCGATGGGCGGCGGCTTTGTTCTTGTGCGCGGCAACCCGGGCGATTTCCGCTTCGAGCAGGGCAATCCGCTCGTCCAGTTCCCCTAACGAATAGGGGCCGAGATCCTCGGCTGCGAGGCGGCTCGCCGCGTCCCCTCTGGGTCTCGGGAGATCGGGTTCTTCCATGCCTGCGCAGCATCGCAAGCCAAGCGGCTTGCTGTCAATCGGCAAGGCGGTTATTCGCCCCTCTCAAGTGGTTAATAGGGCGCTTCGGGGGAACGCAAATGGGCGACGCGGCAAGATACGAGCTTCCGGGCACCATGACCGCGATCGGGTTCGACGCGCCCGGCGGGCCGGATGTGCTGCGGACCGAGGTGGTGGAGCTGCCGCGCCTGCGCCCCGATGATGTGCTGATCCGCGTCGCCTATGCCGGGGTGAACCGCCCCGATTGCTTGCAGCGCGCGGGCGCCTATCCCCCGCCGCCGGGCGCTTCGCCGCTGTTGGGGCTGGAGGTTTCGGGCGAGATCGTGGCGGTGGGCAACGAAGTCCCGCGCGAGATGATCGGGCAATATGTGGCCGCCCTCACGCCCGGCGGAGGCTATGCCGAATATTGCGCGGCGCATTGGCAGCACTGCCTGCCCGTGCCCGAAGGGATGTTGCTGGCCGAAGCCGCCGCCCTGCCCGAGACCCTGTTCACCGTGTGGCATAACCTGTTCGAGCGCGGCCTCGCGCGCGACGGGGAGAGCGTGCTGATCCACGGCGGCACCAGCGGCATCGGCACGATGGCGATCATGCTCGGCAAGGCGTTCGGGATGCAGGTGATCGTGACTTGCGGCGACAAACCCAAGTGCGACGCCGCCACCCGCATCGGCGCCGACCTTGCGATCAATTACCGCGAGGCCGACTATGTCGAGGCGGTGCTGGCGGCGACCGGCGGCAAGGGCGTCGATGTGGTGCTCGACATGGTCTCGGGCGATTATGTCGCGCGCAATTTGCGCTGCATGGCCGAGGATGGCCGCCACGTCACCATTGCGGTGCTCGGCGGCGCGAAGGCCGACATCAATATGGCGGTGGTGATGATGCGCCGCCTGACCCTCACCGGATCGACCCTGCGCCCGCGCTCGGACGCGTTCAAATCCGCGCTGGCGGACGAAATCGCCGCCAACGCCTGGCCGTTGTTCGTCGATGGCGAACTCTCGCCGGTGATGGACATGACCTTCCCCCTCGCCGAAGCGGCCGCCGCCCATGCGCGGATGGAAGCGGGCGCACATGTCGGCAAGATCGTGCTGGAAGTCGCCGGTGGCTGAGGCGCTGACCCTCCACGAGGATCCGCGCAGCGGCAATTGCTACAAGATCAGGCTCACCGCCGCGCTTCTCGGCCTGCCGCTGGCGACACGGGCCTATGACATCATGCAGGGCGAAACCCGCACGCCCGAGTTTCTCGCGACAGTGAATGCCAATGGCCGCATCCCCGTGCTCCAGATCGGCGCGGGCGAGGGTGCGCGCTTCCTGCCTGAAAGCAATGCCGCCTGCTGGTATCTCGCCCATCGCTCCGCGCTGGTGCCGCAGGAGCGTTTTGCCCAGGCCGACATGCTGCGCTGGATGTTCTTCGAGCAGTACAACCACGAGCCCAATGTCGCGACCTTGCGCTTCTGGCGGCACTTCGTGGGCGAGGCGAACCTGTCCGAGCAGCAGCGCGGGCAGATCACCGCCAAGCATCTGGCCGGTTGCGCCGCGCTCGATCTGATGAACCGCCACCTTGCGCAGAGCGCCTTCTTCTGCGGCGATAGGCTCAGCCTCGCGGATATTGCACTGTTCGCCTATACCCATGTGGCGGACGAAGGCGGCTTTGCGCTGGGGGATCATCCGCACATCCTTGCGTGGATCGCGCGGGTGCAGGCGGCGCCCGGATTCGTCCCTATGCAATGACTTGAAACCGTCACGGCTCTGTGAGTCGCGTGTAACATTTGCCTGCCAATGGGAGGCCCAGCGCGACACGAACGCAAGGGCCTGCCATGACGAGTGCTGACCTCTCCGATCTCCTTGGCGACAACATCGCCAGCTTCCCGCTTACTGCCCCTCGCGTGCCCGAGCCCGAGGGCAACGCCCGGCGTTCCTACCGCACGATCTGGATCAGCGACGTCCACCTCGGCACGCGCGGCTGCAATGCCGAGCTGCTGATCGACTTCCTCGACCATGTCGACAGCGAGACCATGTACCTCGTCGGCGACATCATCGACGGCTGGCGCCTGAAGAAGAAGTTCTACTGGCCCGCCGCGCATAACGACATCGTCTGGCGCATCATGAAGCGCGCCCGGCGCGGTACGCGGGTGGTCTATATCCCGGGCAATCACGACGAGATGTTCCGCCAGTTCACCGGGCTCAATTTCGGCGGGATCGAGATCCGCCGCGCCGCCTTCCACGACACCGCCGATGGCCGCCGCCTGATGGTGCTGCACGGCGACGAATTCGACGCGGTGATGCTCTCGCACCGCTGGCTCGCCTTCGTGGGCGACCATGCCTACCACCTGATGATGCGCCTCAATCTGGTGGTGAACCGGGTGCGCGGCTGGCTCGGCAAGCCCTATTGGTCGCTGTCCAAGGCGGCCAAGCACAAGGTCAAGAACGCCGTCGAGTTCATCGGCAAGTACGAGGAAGTCGTCGCCCGTGCGGCAGGCGAGCGCGGCGTGGACGGGGTGGTGTGCGGCCACATCCACACCGCCGAGTTCCGCCAGTTCGAACACCACGGCCGCCCGATCGAATACTGGAACGATGGCGACTGGGTGGAAGGCTGCAACGCTCTGGTCGAACATCACGACGGGCGGATGGAGATCCTCCACTGGCCTGAGGAAATGAAGCGCCGCGTCGCCGGGGAGATCGCCCCCGAACCGGCCGAAACCGCGCGCGAGGCGGCGTGAACGCGCTCGCCCATTTCGCACCCGAGGCTCCGCTCCCCGCCTCCATCGCTATCGTCACCGATGCCTGGCACCCGCAGACCAATGGCGTGGTGCGCACGCTCTCGACCACGGCAGAGATGCTGCGCCGATGGGGCCATCAGGTCACGGTCATCTCGCCCGAGACCTATCCCTCGCTCCCTGCGCCGACCTATCCCGAGATCCGCCTTGCGCTGACGGCGCCCGGTGCGGTCGGGCGGCGGCTGGCCAAAATCGCGCCCGATGCGGTGCACATCGCCACCGAAGGCCCGCTGGGCCTTGCCGCGCGTGCCTATTGCCTTAGGCGCAAGGTGCCCTTCACCACCGCCTATCACACCCAGTTCCCCGATTACCTCGCGCGCCGCACCGGGCTGCCGGCGAGCGTCTTCTGGCCCTATATCCGCTGGTTCCACCGCCCCGCGCAGGCGATCATGGTGGCGACCGAGACGATCCGCGCGTGCTTGCGCGAACAGGGCCTCACCCATCTCAGCCACTGGAGCCGCGGGGTCGATCTCGCCTGCTTCACCCCGCAAGCCGCCCCGCCGCCCGAATATGCGCAGGCGGAAGGGCCGATCCTGCTCTATGTCGGGCGGGTCGCGGTGGAGAAGAACATCGAGGCCTTTCTCGCCTGCCCCTATCCCGGCACGAAGGTGGTGGTGGGCGACGGCCCGGCCCGCGCGGCGCTGGAAGCGCAGTTTCCCGACGCGCTGTTCCTCGGCAAGCAGACCGGGGCGGCGCTGGCGGGCTGCTATGCCGGGGCGGACGTGTTTGTCTTCCCGAGCCGCACCGACACCTTCGGCCTGGTGATGATCGAGGCGCTGGCCTGCGGCACGCCGGTCGCCGCCTTTCCTGTGCCGGGTCCGCTCGACATTCTGAATGACAGCGTCGGCGCGATGGCCGAAGACCTCGCCCGCGCCATCGACGCCGCCCGCTATTGCGACCCTGCCGCCTGCACCGCTCATGCCGCCAGCTACAGTTGGGAAGCGGCGACGCGGCAATTCCTCTCCGGTCTCGCGGCGCTCAAGGAAGAGGAAGTCGGCGCGCTTGCTTTTGCTTAGTGGCAGACCCCCCGCCCGCCTCCCCGCCCGGCCACCATAACATAGTGGTACTATTGGTGG
>CAIZNH010000025.1 GCA_903934325.1 uncultured Alphaproteobacteria bacterium
TCGGCCGCCAGCTCCGGAAGCGGCGACGCCGCCATGGCTGCCCTCCGGTTCCGCTTCGCTCCACCTGCGGCCAGCCATGGCACCAGAGCCGGTTTTACACTAACAAACATAGCGGACCACTCAGTGGGGGCCGGTCACTGCTGTGCGAAAGAAGCGGCTTCTCTCTCAACTGCTTAAATGCGGCTGCTGTGGTGGTGGTCTGTCAACTGCTGGCGTAGACAAGTCAGGAAGGGTTCGAGTGCGGTGCTCAACCCATGCTGAAAGCGGTACCTGCGCAAATCCAAAAACCTACTATCTACCATGGATCGAAAACACCGTTCTCAGCGCCATATGCAAGGAACTGAAAGATCGATCCACCATAGATGCGGCATACGCTAGCTACCGTGATGATCACCTGAACCAGATCGAAAAAAACAATCAGCGCAAACTGGAAATCCTCACACGCCTTGAGGAAATTCCCGTTGAAATATATAGACTTACAGACTGCCTAGCAAAGGGAATTGGTGATCCATACGAGATTGATCAACGGTGTCATGGCAATCGGGTTGAAGAGGAATTGCTCAACACCGAATTGCAGACGTTAGACGATTTGGAGGATGATTTCATCCTACGTCATGGAGCCTTTGCTCATTACCGCAATGTGGTCAAAACACTGCTGAAACAGGCAAAAACAGGCAAAATTCATGCTGATAATCCAGTGGCGAATGATCTGAGAAACCTGATCAAGTCAGTGACCATGATCCCCAATGATGGAGATGATGGAGCTTCAGCCAATGTGGAGATCAAATGCCGCTTGCGGACCCTGTCTCACCTCCCCGCTCTGTCGGGGGAGGTTTTGGTAGCGGAGGAGGGACTCGAACCCCCGACACGCGGATTATGATTCCGCTGCTCTAACCGGCTGAGCTACTCCGCCCCATGGGGCATCCGGCGGCGATTTGCGGCCGGATTCGCTTGCGGGTGTCGCCCCAAGCGAGGCGCGCATCTAGGGCGCAGGCGGGGCCGGGTCAAGCCCTCTCGCGCCCGCGGAATGCGCAAGTCTTGACCCGCTCCCACGGCCCGCCGCGATAGTGCCACAGCTCGAGCGCAGGAAAGGGAAAGCGGCCCTTCGCCGCCCACGGCGCCAGCACCGGCACCAGCCGCGCCTGAAGGCTGCGCGCCTCGTCCTTGGTCACCTTGTTCTGGATCGTGATGTGGGGGCGCGGCTCGTGGAGGTCCTGCGCGGTCAGGCTGCCGTGGAAATGCTCGGCGATCAGAGCGCGCAGGGTAAGCAGACCGGGCGCTTCAAGCGCAATCGCGGTGCCCCGCCCCAGGTCCATCACGCCCGAAACGGCTCCCTCTGGCGCGGCGAATTCGGCGGCAATGCGCGGGATGAAGTCCTTCAATTCTTCCAGCAGTGAAGGCGCGAAGGCGTGGAACAGCGTGACATGGGCGTGGAGGTGATTGCGCTCGGGCGGATAATGCGCGCGCCGCAGCCCTTCGGCAAAGCCCGCCAGATCGGGCGGCAGAGCGGCGGTGAGGATGAAGGGCTGAGGCATTTGCTTGTGGTCGCGCGGCCGAACCGCAAAATCGGTTCCCACTTTTGCTGGCCGCGCTCCGCCTCCTACATTTCCCCCCGCTCGCGGCGGATTGCATACCACTTGGCGACGTTGGCATTGTGCTCTTCGAGGGTGCTGGCAAACCAATGCCCGCCCGTCCCGTCCGCCACCATGAACAGCGCACCGGTGTTCTCGGGGTTCATCACCGCCGCGATGCTGTCGCGCCCGGGATTGGTGATCGGGCCTTCGGGCAGGCCGACGCGGGTGTAGGTGTTGTAGCCGTTGACCGCGGCAATCTCGGACTGGCGGATGCGGCGGCCCAAAGGCTTGCCCTTGGTCACAGGGTAGATGATCGTCGGATCGGCTTGCAGCTTCATGCCGGTGCGCACGCGGTTCGAATAGAGGCCCGCGACCATGCGGCGCTCCTCGGGCTTGCCGGTTTCCTTTTCGACAATCGCTGCGAGGATCAGCGCATCGCGCATCGTATCCACCGCGATGCGGGGGCTGCGCTCGGCCCATTCCTCGGCCAGGGCATTGTCCATCGCGCTCTGCATCTGCTGGACCAGCGACGCGCGCGACTGCCCGCGCTCGAAGGCGTAGGTATCGGGCAGGATCGAGCCTTCGGGCGGCACCGGCACATCGCCGGTCAGCAGCGGCTCGGCCATCAGGCGTTCCCACACGAGGATCGAGGGCATGCCTTCAGGGATGGTGACGAACCGGCGGATCACATCGCCCGACTGGAAGGCAGCGAGAATCTCGCCCTGGCTCATGCCGGGGGTGAGCAGGAACTCGCCCGCCTGGATCGGCGCGTCCGAGCCGAAGATACGCGCTTGCAGCACGAAGCCCGCAGCCGAGGAAATCAGCCCCTCGGCCTCCAGCTTGTCCGCCACCGAGGAAACCGAGGCGCCCGCGGGGATGGTGAAGCTCGTCTCCTTGGCGATGGTCGACGAGCCCGTCAGCACCCATGCGAAAGCAAGGCCGGCGAGCGCCAGCGCCACCAGCCCCAGCACTGCCAGCCGTGTACGGTTCACCGGATCAGTCGACCTTCTGCATGATGATCGAGGCGTTGGTGCCGCCGAAGCCGAAGGAATTGTTCAGCACCGCGCGCACTTCGCGCTTCTTCGCCACCAGCGGCACAAGGTCGATGCCTTCGGTGCCCTCGTCCGGATCATGCAGGTTCAGCGTCGGCGGCACGATCCCGTCGCGCATCGCGAGGATGCAGAAGATCGCTTCCACCGCGCCCGCGCCGCCCAGCAGGTGGCCGATAGCAGACTTGGTCGAGGACATCGACGCGCCGCCCAGATCGTCACCCAGCACGCGCTTGATCGCGGCGAGTTCGATGGTGTCGGCCATGGTCGAGGTGCCGTGGGCGTTGATGTAGTCGATATCGCCCGGGCCGAGGCCGGCCTTCTTCAGCGCCATGCGCATGGCGAGTTCCGCGCCGCGGCCCTCGGGATGCGGGGCGGTGACGTGATAGGCATCGCCCGACAGGCCATAGCCGGTGACTTCGGCATAGATCTTCGCGCCGCGCGCCTTGGCCCGCTCGTATTCCTCGAGCACCACCACGCCCGCGCCTTCGCCCATGACGAAGCCGTCACGATTGCGGTCATAGGGGCGGCTGGCTTCGGTCGGGCGGTCATTCATGCTCATGTTGAGCGCGCGCGCCTGAGCGAAACCGGCAATACCGAGCGGGTTGATGGTGCTTTCCGCGCCGCCCGCCAGCATGATGTCGGCATCGTCCATCGCGATCATCCGCGCGGCATCGCCGATCGAGTGCGCGCCGGTGGAGCAGGCGGTGACGACGGCGTGGTTCGGGCCCATGAAGCCGTACTTGATCTGCACCTGACCGGTGATGAGGTTGATCAACCGCCCGTGGACGAAGTGCGGGGAGACGCGCGAAGGGCCGCGCTCGTGGAGATTGACGCTCTCGAGCTCGATCCCAGGAAGGCCGCCGATGCCTGAACCGATCGAGCAGCCGGTGCGCTCCTTTTCGGCATCGGTCATGTCGGTGAGGCCGGCATCTTCGAGCGCCTGGCCTGCGGCATCAATGCCATAGACGATGAAGGGATCGACCTGCCGCTGGACCTTGTGATCGACGCGCTTGTCGGCGTCGAAGCCCCAGGGGTGATCCTTGCCCTTCACTTCGCAGGCAATGGTGCACTTCTGGTCCGAGGTATCGAAGCGGGTGATCTGCCCCGCTCCGCTCTCGCCCGCGATCAGGTTTGCCCACGTCGTCTCGACATCGCCCCCGAGCGGGGTGACAAGACCGAGGCCGGTTACAACCACACGGCGCATTCAGGTTCTCCAAAACGCAAGACAGGCTCAACCCCGTTCGGGCTGAGCCTGCCAAGACCCCGTATGGCGCTTCACCGGAAGAACTGAGGAGGACAGCAGAACCTGCAATCCTCCCACCATCCCCGCGATCCGCAGCCAACGGGTGGGTCGGGCTATCAGCCCTTGTGCTCTTCGATGTACTTGGTCGCGTCACCAACGGTGGTGATCTTCTCGGCCGCATCGTCGGGGATTTCGACGCCGAATTCCTCTTCGAAAGCCATCACCAGTTCGACGATGTCGAGGCTGTCAGCGCCCAGATCGTCGATGAAGCTGGCATCCTGGGTGACCTTGTCGGCCTCGACGCCGAGATGCTCGACGACAATCTTCGCCACCCGATCGGCAGTATCGCTCATGATATTCCCTCGTTGAAATGGGGTTAGGTAAATCTCGTGCCCGCCCTAATGAACGCCGCGGGCAAGCGCAAGTGGGCATGACAATCCGTGCCGAAGCTCTCCGCAATCATGCGCAAGCGCTGCCTCCATGCGCTCTTGCCAGCGGATAGGCCGGCGTGCCACGGCCTCAGCCATCATGCTGACATTCTGTTCGCCTTCACAAGCCGCCCATGCGCCGGCCCTCGAACTCGTCAACGGCAAGGCCGAGGACCACGCCGAAACCCCGGCGCGGCTTGGGAATATGCTGGGAGCGATGGGAACGGTGCGCGCGCCCGATGACCACGGACTTGCGGCAATCCAGGCTGTCCACAGCCCCGAATACGTCGCCTTCCTGCAAGCCGCGCATGGCGAGTGGCTGGCGGCCGGGCGCGCGGGCGATGCGATACCCTATGCCTTTCCGGTGCGTGGACGGCGACCGCTCGATCTGACGCGGATTGACGGGAAGCTCGGCCTGTTCGGCTTCGACACCGTCACCCCGATTGCGGCAGGCACGTGGGAGGCAGCCTATGGCGCGGCGCAATCGGCCTTGAGCGCGCTGGCGGCGATGGCGAGCGGAGAGGCACGCCATGCCTTCGCCCTGTGCCGCCCGCCGGGGCATCATGCCGGAGCCGACTATTTCGGCGGCTATTGCTACCTCAACAACGCCGCCATCGCGGCGCGCGCGGCGGCGGCGCAAGGCCTCGGGCCGGTCGCGGTGCTCGATGTCGATTACCACCACGGCAATGGCACGCAGGACATCTTCTACGCGGACGGGAGCGTCTTCTTCGCCTCGATCCATGCCGATCCGCGCACCGATTTCCCCTATTTCTGGGGCCATGCCGAGGAGCGCGGCGAAGGTGCGGGCGAAGGCACCACCTTCAACCAGCCCTTGCCGAGAGGCACTGGCTGGCGGACGTACGAAGGCGCGCTTGGCAGGGCGCTCGATGCCATCGCCGCTTTCGGCGCGAAGACGCTGATCGTGAGCTACGGCGCGGACACCTTTGCCGAAGACCCCATATCGCAATTCGCCCTGACGACAGACGACATGCATGCCATGGGCGCGAAGATCGCGAGCCTCGGCCTGCCGACGCTGACGGTCATGGAGGGCGGCTACAACGTCGCGGAGCTGGGCCGCAACGTTGCTGCCTTCATCGCTGGCCTTGAAAGGGCTTAAGCCCCGCCAACCGGCTTCACCGGCGGTTCCACCACGCGCAAGCTGAGCTCGCGCATCTGGCGCGGTTCGGGCAGGCTGGGGGCGCCCATCAGCAGATCCTCGGCGCGCTGGTTCATCGGGAACAGCGTGATTTCGCGCAGGTTCTTGGCCCCGCACAGCAGCATCACGATCCGGTCCACGCCCGCAGCCATGCCCCCGTGCGGCGGCGCGCCGTACTGGAACGCGCGGTACATGCCGCCGAAACGCTCCTCCACATCGGCCTGCGTAAGGCCGGTGATCTCGAACGCCTTGACCATGGTTTCGGGCTTGTGGTTGCGGATCGAGCCGCTGGCGATTTCATAGCCGTTGCAGACCAGATCGTACTGGTAGGCCTTGATCGTCAGCGGATCCTGCCCGTTCAGCGCGTCGATCCCGCCCTGCGGCATCGAGAAGGGGTTGTGGCTGAAGTCGACCTTCTTTTCCTCTTCGCTCCACTCGTAGAACGGGAAGTCGACGATCCAGCAAAGGGCAAAGGTGCTCTCGTCGATAAGGCCCAGCTCTTCGCCCACGCGGATACGGGCAGCGCCCGCCAGCTTGGCCGCGTCCGCCGCCTTGCCAGCCGCGAAGAACAGGCCGTCATTCTCGCCAAGGCCAAGCTCGGCATAGAGCGCGGCCATGCCTTCGGTGCCGTGGTTCTTGGCAATCGGCCCGCCGAATTCCCCGCCCTTGCGGGTGACATAGCCAAGGCCCGCATAGCCTTCCTTGCGCGCCCAGTCGTTCATGTCGTCGAAGAACTTGCGGCTCTTCTCGTGGGTGGCAGGCGCGGGGATCGCGCGGACCACGCCGCCCGAGCCGACGATCTTTTCGAACAGGCCAAAGCCGCTTTGCGTGAAGTGGTGCGAGACGTCCGAGATGATCAGCGGGTTGCGCAGATCGGGCTTGTCGCTGCCATACTTGAGGATCGCCTCATCGTAGGGAATGCGCGGGAATTCGCCCGCCGGGGTCACGCTCTTTTCGCCCGCGAAGGCAGCGAAGGTGCCCTGGATCACCGGCTCCAACGTCTCCCACACCTCTTCCTGGGTGACGAAGCTCATTTCCAGATCGAGCTGGTAGAACTCGCCCGGCAGGCGGTCTGCGCGCGGGTCTTCATCGCGGAAGCAGGGGGCGATCTGGAAATAGCGATCGAAGCCCGCAACCATCAGCAGCTGCTTGTACTGCTGCGGCGCCTGCGGCAGCGCGTAGAACTTGCCGGCGTGGATGCGGCTCGGCACGAGGAAGTCGCGCGCGCCCTCGGGCGAAGAGGCGGTGAGGATCGGGGTCGAGAACTCGTTGAAGCCCACCGCTGCCATTCGCGTGCGCATGTCGGCAATCACCGCCACGCGGGTCATGATGTTCTTGTGCAGCGTCTCGCGCCGCAGATCGAGGAAGCGGTACTTGAGGCGGATATCCTCCGGATAGGGCTGCTCGTCGGCGACCGGCATGGGCAGCTCTTCGGCCGCGCTCTGCACGGTGACGCTGCGCGCAAACACCTCGATGCTGCCAGTGGCAAGGTTGGCATTGACCGTCTCGGCCACGCGCGCTTTCACTTCGCCTTCGATGGTGATGACGCTTTCGACGCGCAGGCCTTCGAGCACCGGCAGGGCCGCGCTGTCGCTGTCGGCCACGATCTGGGTGATGCCGTAGTGATCGCGCAGGTCGATGAACAGCACGCCGCCGTGATCGCGCTTGCGATGGATCCAGCCTGACAGGCGGACGGTCTCGCCGACATTGGCGGAAGAAAGCTGTGCGCAAGTATGCGTGCGGTAGGGGTGCATCTAAACTCTTGTCCTGTTCGCGGCTATGACGCTAGGGCGCGCGGGCGCAGATGGAGCTTTGCTCCGATGTTGGCGCGCTAACAGGGCAAGCCCGCCGTTTTGTCAAGCGGTCCGGGCGCATTCTGGGTTCAATCCCGAGGGCGGCACTCCGCCTGCGAAACAAGAAAAGATGACATGAAAATCCATCCCTTGATTACCACGAGCGAGGCCCTCTCCGAGCTCTGCGAACGTCTCGCCAAATCCGAATTCGTCGCGGTCGACACCGAATTCATGCGCGAGAACACCTATTGGCCAGAACTCTGCCTGGTGCAGATCGCCAATACCGAGGAAGCCGCCGCGATCGATCCGATGGCCGACGGCATCGACCTTTCCCCGCTGCTTGACCTGATGTGCAACAATGAAGACGTGCTCAAGGTCTTCCATGCCGGCGGGCAGGACGTTGAAATCATTGTCAACATGACGGGCAAGACCCCGCACCCGATCTTCGACACGCAGATCGCGATGATGGCGATCAGCCAGTCCGAACAGATCGGTTATGCCAACCTCGTCGAAACGTGGATGGGCCTCACCATCGACAAGGGCGCGCGCTTTACCGACTGGAGCCGCCGCCCGCTGACCGACCGCCAGATCGAATATGCGATTGGCGATGTCACCCACCTCGCCACGATCTTCCCGCGCATCCTCAAGAAGCTGATCAAGACCGGACGCGGCATCTGGCTGGATGCGGAGATGGAAAAGCTCGCCGATCCGTCGAACTACATCACCGATCCCGGCATGGCGTGGAAGCGCATCCGCCAGCCGGGGCGCAATCCGCAGGTTCTGGGCCGGATGAAGGCGCTGGCCGGCTGGCGCGAGGCCGAAGCCCAGCACAAGAACATCCCGCGCGGCCGCATCATGCGCGATGAAACCCTCGCCGATATCGCCAGCCACCCGCCGAAGGTGCAGGCCGATCTCGCCAAGGTGCGCGGGCTTTCCGCTGCCTGGAAGGACAATGACATCGGCAAGCGGCTGATGAAGGTGCTGGCCGATGCCGAGCCGCTGCCCAAGGACGAGATGCCCGAAAAGTCCGGCCCCGGTGCGCCGCTGGGCAAGGAAGGCGCGCTGGTCGCCGACCTGCTAAAGCTGCTGCTCAAGATCCGCGCCCGCGAGATCGACGTTGCCGCGCGCCTGCTGACCCGCGCCGAGGAGATGGAAGCGCTCGCCGCCGGTGTTCGCGATCTGCCTGTGCTGAAGGGCTGGCGCTTCGAGGTGTTCGGCAAGGACGCGCTCGATCTGGTCGAGGGCAAGCTTGCCTTCGCGGTCGAGAAGGGGCGTTTGAAGATGACCCATATCGACGATGTGGTGGTGCCTGAAGCGCCGGAAGCATCCGACGCGCTGGCGGCGGAGTAGCAGCGGCCCGGTGTCGACCTACCTGCCCACCATCAAGCAGCTGCAATATCTCGTGGCGCTTCACCAGCATGGCCATTTCGGCCGGGCGGCGGATGCGAGCTTCGTGTCGCAATCGACCCTCTCGGCCGGCATCCGCGAGCTTGAATCGCTGCTGGGCGTGACACTGGTCGAACGCTCGCGCCGGGTGGTGCGGTTCACAGCGCTCGGCGAGCAGGTGGTGGCCAAGGCCAACCGGCTCCTGCGCGAGGCCGAGGAACTGGCGGATCTGGTGCAGGCCTCGGGCAAGCCGCTGGTCGGCGAATTGCGGATGAGCGTGATCCCCACCATCGCCCCCTTCCTGCTGCCGCGCATCCTGCCCCGCCTGAAGCGCGAGCGGCCGGAATTGAAGCTGCTGCTGCGCGAAGAGACGAGCCATGACGCGCTGGAATCGCTCAGCCACGGGCGGGTCGATTGCGTGCTGCTCGCCCTGCCCTTCGACACGGGTGACGCGGCGCTTGCCCATATCGCGGATGACCGGCTGTTCATCGCCTTCCCCAAGGACGACCCGCGCGATCCGCCTGCGAGCGTGAAGCCCGAGATGATCGATCAGGGCCGGCTGTTGCTGCTGGAGGACGGCCATTGCCTGCGCGATCATGCGCTCGCGGCCTGTTCGCGCAGCGAGCTTCGCGCCAGCGCGGCGATGATCGGCACCTCGCTCCACACGCTGGTGCAGCTGGTCAACAACGACCTCGGCCTCACCATGCTGCCCGAAATGGCGCTGGAAGCGGGCATCCTCAATGGCACGAATGTGGTCGCGCGGCCCGTCGACAGCCCCACCGCCAAACGCGAGATCGTGATCGCATGGCGCAAGAATTCGCCGAGAGAGGCGGACTTCCAGCTGCTCGCGGAGGAGCTGCGGGCGGGGTGACGCTTTCGCCCGCGACCCAAGCCCCGCAAATGCCCCCAAGACTCCAGTGTCGCATCACATCCGCCTCCGCAGCGCGAAGGATACGGCACTGGAGCTTTCCGCAGCCTCAGGCTGGCGGAACGGGTTGGCCCGGCGGCCGGATCAGGCCAGAGGCATGATCCTCAATAGCCGAGCGCAAGGTATTGGCGCCCGCCATCAGCCGAAGCCAGCCGCGCTTCTTCCATCTTGCCGAGCCGGCCCCGCAACTTGCTGTAGCTGAGCGCATCATTGGCAAAGATGATGCTGGCAAGGAAACGGGCATCACGCGGATGATCCACCGGCACATCCCCGAGATGAGCGAGTCTTTCGATCGCGCGCTTGGCCACGCCGCGTTCGAGGTTCGTGCCATCCTGGTTGTAGAATTGCAGATTCTCCGCCTTGCCGTCTTCGTCCAGCGTGAAGCTTATCTGGACGATCGCGTTTTCCGTGGTCGCCCCCATCGGCTCGATCATCAGCGCACGATCGAGCTCGGCTGTCGTCTGCTTCTGCCATTGCCGCATGGCGTTGGAGGAACTGACGACGATATCATCGCCCTGTTTCGCGGCCGCTGCCGTCACGGGCAGCAGGCAAATCATGCAAGCGCCTACGGCCCCGGCAATAATTGTCGTGAATTCGTTTGTGGTAAGCATGCCATCATCCTTTCGATTATCGTCTGGATGATCGGCCAAAAAGACCTCCGCAGTATTCATGCGACCCGATTGTGGCGAGGAGATTAAGGTCGATCCAAACAGCAAGCCTGCGGAGCTTTCTGCGGAGCGATTATATGTTCATAAAGATGTCAAAATTAAGGCAAGACGAGCTTGCGCTCTATTTGAAAGATCAAAACCAGTACTGCCCTGATTCATCAACAGATCGCCGTCGCGGCAGCAGACTCGTGTCCGGTTTCGGGTCGGCCGCTGCCCCCGTTTGCCGCCACGTGCCTTGCGCGACTCGCCAAAACCGAACGCAATCGGCGGGCCTTGTTGGTTTTGCCGCAGGCACAGGCTAAGATCCTTGCGTGACCGAACCCGATCAGGAGCCCCTGCCCTATCACACGAATATGCGCGGGCAGCGCGCGGGGAGCGGTTTTCTGCTGACGATGCTCGGCCTGCTGCTGCTGACCATCCTGCTGCTCAACACCGGCGTGCTCGAAGCCTCCTATTCGGGCATCGCCTTCATGGGCCTGCTGCCCTTCGTCATCGGCGCGCTGGTGACGGGGGCGGGCTTGCAGGTCTATTCTCATTACGGCTGCATCATCGCCCCGGTGCTGCTGTTCGCGATCATGTTCCCGCTGGTCCATTATGGCCTTGCCGAGGGGCTGATCTGCATCATCATGGTACTGCCCTTCTGGCTGGCGGCCGGGATCGGCGGGGCGCTGGCGACCTATGTGATCCACCGTCGCCAACGCCGCCTTGAGCGCGAAGAGGGCGTGACCCGGTTTCAGGCCCTGGGCCTTGCCGCCCTGCCCTTCGCGCTGCTCTATGCCGAGGAAGCCAGCCCGCCCGCTTGGGAAGAGCACGCGGTCGTGCGCCATGTCGATATCGCCGCCGATGCGCGCGATGTGTGGCCGCTGCTGCTCTCGATCCCTGCCGTCTCCTCGGACGAAGGGATCGTCACATTCACCCATGACATTGCCGGGATCCCCCGCCTGCCGAAGCGCGGCTGGTGCAGCGCGGCGAGCAATTGGTGCGCGTCGGGCGGTGGGGCGATGCCATCCGCTTTGAAGAGCGCGTCACCGCGCTCGAACCCGGCCACCGCATCGCGTGGGACTTCGCCTTCCCCGACAATTCCGTGCAGACCTATACCGATCGCCACATCTCGCCCGATGGCCCCATGCTCAAGATCGCGCACGGCGGCTATACGCTGGAGCCGCTCGGCGAGGGTCGGGTGCGGGTGACCCTCTCCACCACCTACCGCATGCGCAGCCGCCTCGACTGGTATCTGGCGCTGTGGGGCGAGCGGATGCTGGGCGATGTGGAGGCCAATGTGCTCGCGATCATCAAGGCGCGGGCCGAGCGCTAGCCCCTCAGCACTCCGTCAGCGCAAGGCTCATGGCCAGCCCTGCCCCCAGCATCGCGGTGATCTTGCGGGCGCGGTTGGGGAAGGCGCGGCGCCACAGGCGCGAGGCACCGGCGCTGGCGGCGGCGTGGTGTTCCGCCACCTTGCGCATGACGTCGGTGGTCTGGCGCTCCTCGATCGCATCGACCAGCGCGCCAACATCATCCGCAAGCATCTCCGCCCGGTCGAGCAACATCGCCGCGCGCTCGTAATCACCCGCGTCAAAGGCCGCGCGCGCATCGCGCCGCAACTGGCCCGCGTGTTCCATCAATTGTCTGACATAGAGCCCCGCCGGGGGCGCTGCATCCGGTCCCATAATCGAAGTTATAGCGTATCTTGAAGGCCTTGGGCCAGCCTTAATCCATATGCTTGAGGCCGACGCGCAGATAATCCCAGCCGGTCACGCAGGTCAGCACCGCCGCCGTCCACAGGCTGACGAGCCCGACCAGATGCACCCAGTTCTGCGCGATGGTGCCGCAGCCCTCGCCTGCCAGGGCCGGACACGGCTGGCCGTGAACCGCCCCGCCCAGAATCAGCGCCCCCAGCGACACCAGCTGGAAGGTCGTCTTCCACTTGGCGAGCTTGGACACCGGCACCGAAACCTGGATCCCGCCCAGAAATTCGCGCAGGCCCGAGACCGCGATCTCGCGGATCAGGATGACGAGGCCCGCAATCACATGGACATCGCCCGCATAGGGCCCGCGCAGATAGCCCTGCGCCGTCAGCACCAGAATGACCGCGGCCACCATGATCTTGTCGGCAATCGGATCAAGGAAGATGCCGAGCTTCGAGACTGTCCCCTGCGCGCGCGCCAGATAGCCGTCGAAGAAATCGGTGATCGCGATGATGCAATAGAGCACGAAGCCAATCAGATAGCCCAGCCGCCATTCCGGCCACCACAGGAAGAAGGCCAGGAGCGGCACCGCGAAGATGCGCGACATGGTGAGGATGTTGGGCAGGTTCAGCATCTCTGACACCCGCTGTAGCGCGCCATGCGCAGGCGTGAAAGCCTTGCCGCTCCGCCCGTCCACGATGCTTGCCCGCAGATGCGGGACTTGTGAAAGCCTGCCTGCGCGCTATGTCGCTTGAACCCCCAGCAAGGCAGCGAACACCACCTGCATGACCACATCGACCAATCTCATGCGCCAGCGACGGTTTCTGCCGCTGTTCCTGACGCAGCTGCTGAACGCGCTCAACGACAATCTCTACAAGAACGCGATGGTGCTGTTCGTGGTCTATTCGGTCTACGATTCGCCCGAGATGGAGACGCTCATCAGCGGCGTCGCCACCGCCGTTTTCGTGCTGCCCTTCGTGCTGTTCTCGGCCACCTCGGGCCAGCTCGCCGACATGCGCGACAAGACCAAGATCATCCGCTGGATCAAGTTTGCCGAGATCATCATCATGTCCGTCGGCGCGACGGGACTGGTGCTCGCGGCACGCGGTATCTCGGTGGAAACACTGGCGATCCCGCTGATGTTCGTCGCGCTGTTCGCGATGGGCGTCCATTCGACCTTCTTCGGCCCGATCAAATACGCGATCCTGCCCCAGCATCTGGAACCCGACGAAGTGCTGGCCGGCACGGGTCTGGTCGAGGCCGGCACTTACGTCGCTATCCTCGTGGGCATGATGCTGGGCGGGGCGATGCCGATCATGTGGAGCATCACGGCGGTCGTCGCGATTTCGCTGATCGGCTACATGGTGTGCCGCTGGGTGCCGCCAGCGCCGGCGCAGACCGAGGAGACCAAGGTCGACTGGAACCCGATCCGCGCCTCGAGGGACCTGATCGCCTTTTCGATGGGCAATCTCGAGCTCAGGTATTCGGTGCTGGCGATCAGCTATTTCTGGGCCATCGCCGCCATTCTCTCGGTGCAGTTCATCCCGCTCGCCAAGAATGTGCTGCTGGCCGACAAGCAGGTCGCTGCCGTCCTGCTGGTGGCGTTTTCGGCGGGCATCGCGATCGGATCGGTCTCGATCAACGCGCTGCTCAAGGGCGATATCTCGGCGCGCTATTCGGCCCGTTCGGTGATGGTGCTGGGCGTGCTGCTGGTGGGCTTTTACGCCCTGTGCCGGATGTGGGACCTGAAGCCTGCGGGCGAGCTGTTCACGGTGAGCGAATTCCTTGCCCAACCGCTGGCGCTGGCGCTGACGGCCAACCTGCTGCTGATTGCCGTGGCAGGGGGCATGTTCGTGGTGCCGCTCTATGCCTTCCTCACCACCAAGGTCGACAAGTCCGAAGCCTCGCGCTCGGTCGCGGCGAACAACTTCATCTCGTCGATCTACATGGTCGTGGGCGCGGGCGTCGCCGGAACGCTGGGTTTCTTCGGCATCCCGCTCGAAGAACAGCTGCTGATCAGCCTCGTCCTGTGCGTGCTGTCAGCGCGGCTAGCGACCAAGCTTCACGCGCTGGAAGAACATGCCGCCGGTTAATTGGCTGTCAGATGATGAAGGCCAGCACCGCTGCCGTCGCCGCCAGATAGACCGAGGCAAAGCCGCGCATATCGGCCATCGTCAGGCGCCACAGATCCTCTGCCGGAATCGGAATGAGATCGCGCTTCACGTGCGGCGGCAGGCTCCGGCGGAACCAGTGGCGGGCACTCTCGTCAGTGAGAACCAGGCTGCGGCGCATCGGACTCGTCTCCCTCGTCAATGGGCCCACGTTAAAACTTTTTTAACCTTAGGACAGGGCGAAGACGCCGGTGTCGCAGCGTGGCACAGGATAGGCCGGTGTTAACCATCAGCGCCCGGTTTGCGCGGGCGCGCGCGCGGCTGTAGAGGCTGGCGCAGACGACGGGAGAGTTCACGTGCCTCAAGCCATGCGTAGCGCCGCCGCGCTGCTGGTCGATTGCCTTGCAACCCAGGGGTGCGACCGGATCTTCACTGTGCCGGGCGAAAGCTTCCTCAGCGTGCTCGATGCCCTGCCCGATCATCCCGAAATCGAGGTGGTTACCTGCCGTCAGGAAGGTGGAGTGGCCTTTATGGCCTGCGCCGACGGAGCGATGAACGCCGCAGGATCGGGGCGGCCGGGTGTGGCCTTCGTCACCCGCGGCCCGGGGGCGACCAATGCCTCGATCGGCGTCCATGTCGCACATCAGGATTCGCAGCCGATGATCCTGTTCGTGGGCGATGTGGCGCGCGGCATGCAGGGGCGCGAGGGGTTTCAGGAGGTCGACTTTCCGGCCTTCTTCGCACCCCTCTGCAAATGGGCAGCGAAGATCGATGATCCGGCGCGCATCCCAGAATATGTCGCGCGTGCCTATGCCGTGGCGATGAACGGGCGGCCCGGCCCGGTGGTGCTGGCCCTGCCCGAGGATATGCTGGTCGACGAGGTGCCCGTCAGCCTTGCGCCGCGCCCCTTCGTCACCCGCACCGCGCAGGCTGTGTGCCCCGATGCCATGGCCGCGCTGTTCGATCTGATTGCCGATGCGGCGAGCCCGGTCGCGATCATCGGCGGGGCGGGCTGGAACGCCAAGGCGCGCGAAAACTTCCAGGCCTTTGCCGAGCGCATCGGATTGCCCGTCGCCACTGCTTTCCGCCGTCAGGACGCGATTGCGCCCGATAGCCCGGTCTATGCCGGCAATTTGGGCTATGGCCCGAACCCCGGACTGGTCGAGCGCATCCGCAACGCCGACCTCATTATCGCGGTGGGCGCGCGGCTGGGCGAGGCGACGACCGATGGCTACACCATCCCCACGCTCGAACATCCCGGGCAGACGCTGGTCCACATCCACCCCGATCCCGAGGAACTGGGCCGGGTCTATCGCACCGATCTGGCGCTGTGCTGTGGGGTGGACGAATTCGCCGAATGTGCCGCCCTGTGGGAAGACAGCGCGGTGATCCCCTTCGATGCGGGGGCTGAGGCCCATGCCGAATGGCTCGCATGGAGCACACCGCAAGCGTCGGGCGCGACGATGGATCTGGGGCTGTGCGTTGCGGCGATGCGCGAAGTGCTGCCGGACGACACGATGATCTGCAACGGCGCGGGCAACTTTGCCGGATGGTGGCACCGCCACTGGCACTACCGGGCCTATCCCGGCCAACTCGCGCCCACCTGCGGAGCGATGGGTTACGGCGTGCCTGCCGCTGTCGCTGCCGCCTTGCGCTATCCGGAGCGCACCGTGGTCGCCGTGGCGGGGGACGGCGACTTCCTGATGAACGGTCAGGAACTCGCCACCGCCGCGCAACACGGCGCGAACCTCATCGTGGTGGTGGTCGATAACGGCGCCTACGGCACGATCCGCATGCACCAGGAGCGCGAATATCCCGGCCGCGTGTCAGCGACGGTTCTCGCGAATCCCGATTTCGCGATGCTGGGCGCGGCCTATGGCGCGTGGAGCGCGAAGGTGACGACGACCGAGGAATTCATCGCCGCGCTGGAAGAAGCGAGGGGCCGGACCGGCATCCGCCTGATCCACGCCCTCACCGATCTCGAACGGATTGCCGCAAGCGGCGCGACGATTTCCGGCCTGCGGGCACGCGCAAAAGGCTGAACCCTGCGAATCCAGCCCCGGTTTGGGTGGGAGTTAGCAGGCAGTTGGCACGCAGTTGGCTGCGCTCAAGGGTGCCAGGGGCGATGTTTCACGTGGAAGCGAAGCTCTGCAAAGCAGAAACATTGAGGCCCTGGCAGGGGTGTTATTCAGCCTTTTGCCATCTCGCAGATCACCTGCCATTCCGCCGGGGTCACCCCGCAAACCGACAGGCGCGACAGGCGCACGAGCTGCATCTCCGCCAGCCGCGGCTCGGCCTTGATCGCCGCCAGCGTGACAGGGTGCGCGAATTTCTCCATCGCGCGAAGCTTCACCGCAGCCCACTTGCCGGTCTCGTCGGTGGGATCGCCGATTCCGGTAACGGTGATTTCGGCAATTCCGACGATCTCAAGCCCCTCGCGCGAGTGGTAGAAGAAGGCCTCGTCACCCACCTGCATCGCCATCAGGTTGTTGCGGGCGAGATAGTTGCGCACCCCGTCCCATGTGCCCTCGCCCTCGGCCACCAGATCATCCCAGCTATATTTGAACGGCTCGGACTTCATCAGCCAGTAATTGGGCATGGCAAGGCGGCTCCTCGGAATGGCACGGTGTATCCCCGCGCCGTTAGCGCGCCCGGCCGCCCCTCGCCAAGTCCCGCAGCCGATTAACCCGATATTTAGCGAGCCCTGCGATATCCTGCGAGGACAAGGGCGTATTCCGGGACAACCGGTCCGCCTTTGGCAATTGCGCAGGACTGACGGTTTTGACGGAACATGAATCACCCAACCCGCTGAAGAGCGCCGAACGCGATGTCGTGGCGCTGGGCATTGCTGCGGCCGCGATCCTGCTGCTGGTGGCAACCGGCGGCGCGGTCGTGCCCGATGCGGTGTTCTCGCTGCTCGGCAAAGGCCAGGAGCCCAACCGCCTGCTGGTGAGCGCACTGCTGCTCAACATCGCGCTGATCATCTTCGGCTGGCGGCGTTACAACGAACTGACTCGCGAGATCGCCGAGCGGCGCCGCGCCGAGGATCAGGCCCGCCTGCTGGCAGCCACCGACCCGCTGACCCACTGCCTCAACCGGCGCGCGATGATCGAGGCCACCGAAGAACTGCGCGAGCGTGCTGCAATGCGCGGCGAGGCCGTGGTCTATTGCATGATCGATCTCGATAATTTCAATCAGATCAACGACATGTATGGCCATTCCTGCGGCGACGCGGTGCTGGTCAAGCTGGCCGAACGGATCCGCCAGCTGCTCCCGCGCGAGGCCCGTCTGGCGCGTCTGGGCGGCGATGAATTCGGCTTTGTCATGGCCTATCCGGTGGGCCACATGGAGCGCATCGACGATCTGGTGATCCGCCTGTTCGCGAGCATCGCCGAACCGCTCGAAGTGCGCCAGGTCACGGTTGAACTCAGCGTCTCGATCGGCCTTTCGACCGATCACGAAGCCGATGGTTCGCCCGGCCCCGTGGTCGATGCCGAAACCCTGATGCACCGCGCGGACATGGCGCTCTATCACGCCAAGAAGCAGGGCCGGAACCGCCATTTCTGGTTCGAGACCAGCATGGAAAACGAGCTGCGCTTCCGCAACCAGCTCGAAACCGGCATCCGCCGCGGGATCGGTCAGAACGAATTCGTGCCCTATTACGAACAGCAGGTGGATATCGACAGCGGCGAGCTGGTCGGGTTCGAGATGCTGGCGCGCTGGCATTCGGAACAGCTGGGCGTCGTCAGCCCGGAAATCTTCATCCCCATCGCCGAGGAAATGGGCCTCATCACCCAGCTGTCCGAACAGCTGATGGACCGCGCCTTTGCCGATGCGCGCGAATGGGACGACAGCCTGACGCTGTCGATCAACATCTCGCCCGTACAGCTGCGCGATCCGTGGTTTGCGCAGCGGCTTTTGAAGCGCCTCGTCGCTGCCAATTTCCCGCCCCAGCGGCTGGAGATCGAGATCACCGAAAGCTGCTTGCACGAGAACATCACGCTGGTGCGCTCGATGATCACGTCCCTGCGCAACCAGGGTGTGCACATCAGCCTTGATGATTTCGGCACCGGCTATTCGAGCCTCGAACAGCTGCGCAACCTGCCGTTTGACCGGATCAAGATCGATCGCAGCTTCATCAGCGAACTGCGCCAGCCGGCGAGCCGTTCGCGGCTGGTCGATGCGATCATCGCGCTGGGCCGCGGGCTCGATCTGCCGCTCACGGCAGAGGGCGTGGAGGACGAGGAAATCCTCGACGCACTGCGCTCGATGGGCAAACTGAAGGCGCAGGGCTATGTCTATGGCAAGCCCGAAACCGCCGATCAGGTGCGCGAGCGGCTGGCCCGCGCGGGCAAACTCGGCAAGGCGCAAGGTGTGCGCACGCTTGGCGGCGGCCAGACCGGCAGCACCAGCTTGCCCCACGCCGCCAACTCCTGATCCTGCCGCGGCAGGACTGGACGCGAGGCCCCCGCGTGCATAGATGCACGGGCCGTGACAAAGACCATCGCCTTCACCAAGATGCACGGGCTGGGCAACGACTTCGTCGTGCTCGATGCCCGCGCCTGCCCGCTGCCGCCCATGACGGCGGATATCGCGCGCGCGCTGGGTGACAGGCGCACGGGGATCGGGTTCGATCAGCTGATCCTGCTGGAGCCGAGCGAGGTCCACGATTTCCGGGTGCGGTTCTTCAACTCCGATGGCAGCGAGGTCAGCGCATGCGGCAATGGCAGCCGCGCGGTGGCGCTGCTCCATGGCGCGCCTGCGGTGGTGGATACGGGCGGCGGGCCGATTGCGCTCGAACCCACGGCAGGCGGCGCAAGGGTCGACATGGGGGCCCCACGCTTCGACTGGGATGTGATCCCGCTCGCCTATCCGATGGACACGCACACCATGCCGGTGGGTTGGGAGACGCTGGAAGGGCCGATGGCGGTCAATGTCGGCAATCCGCACGCGATCTTCTTCGTCGAGGATGCCGACGCGGTGGAACTCGACCGGCTCGGCCCGATCATCGAGCATGATCCGCTGTTCCCCGAGCGGGTCAACGTCAATGTCGCGCACATCGCCGGCCCCGACCATCTCAAGCTGCGCGTCTGGGAGCGCGGCGCAGGCCTGACACGGGCCTGCGGCACGGGCGCCTGCGCCACCGTGGTCGCAGCGATCCGGCGCGGATTGGTGAAGAGCCCGGTGCGCGTCACCCTGCCCGGCGGCGATCTTACCATCGCATGGGAACCGGGCGGCAGCATCGTGATGACCGGGCCTGCCACCACCAGCTTTACCGGCACCTTCGACTGGGATGATTACGCAGCGGGGGCTGCAAGTTGAACGCCCCCCACATCGTGTCGCTCGGCTGCCGCATGAACATCGCCGAGAGTGAACGGATGCGCGCCATGCTGGCGGGCGAGGAGAACCTCGTCGTCGTCAATTCCTGCGCTGTCACCGGCGAAGCGCTGCGCCAGACGCGCCAGGCGATCCGCCGCGCACGCCGCGATCATCCCACCGCCCGCCTGATGGTGACCGGCTGTGCGGCCGAGATCGATCGCGACACGATCGGCGCGATGGAAGAGGTCGACGGCCTCATCGCCAATGCCGCCAAGCTCGATCCGCGCAGCTGGAATGTGGCGGGCGAAGCCGCGCCGCTCGCTCCGGCGCGCACCCGTGCCTTCGTGGCGGTGCAGAACGGCTGCGATCACGCCTGCACCTTCTGCGTCATCCCGCAAGGCCGGGGGCAGAGCCGCTCGCTCCCCGTCGCTGCCGTGCTGCGCGAAATCGAGACCCATCTGGCGGTGGGTGCGCAGGAAATCGTGCTGACCGGCGTGGACCTGACCAGTTGGGGCCATGACTTGCCCGGCACCCCCGGGCTGGGCGTGCTGGTCGAAGCGATCCTTGCCGCCTTTCCTGCCCTCGCGCGCCTGCGCCTCTCCTCTCTCGACGGGATCGAGATCGACCCTGCCCTGTTCGATCTGCTGGCGCACGAAACGCGGGTGATGCCGCACCTCCACCTCTCGCTCCAGCACGGGGCGGACCTGATCCTCAAGCGCATGAAGCGCCGCCATGCCCGCGCCGATGCGGTCGATCTGGTGAGCCGCCTCAAGGCGCGGCGGCCCGGCATCGCCGTGGGGGCAGACATTATCGCCGGCTTCCCGACCGAGGACGAGGGCCACCACGCGCAGAACCTTTCGATCATCGACGAACTCGGCATCGTCCATGCCCATGCCTTCCCCTTCTCGCCCCGCCCGGGCACGCCGGCCGCGCGCATGCCGCAATTGGCGCGCGAGGTGATCAAGGCCCGCGCTGCCGACCTGCGCACCCGCGCCGCCGATACCCGCGCCGCGTGGCTTCAATCGCTTGTGGGCGAAACGCTCCCCGTCCTCGCGGAACGCGACGGCACGGGCTATGCGCCCAATTACGCCCGCGTCGCTTTGCCCGATGGGACGGCGGCGGGCAGCATCGTCAATGTGACCGTGCGCGAGGTCAGGGAGGGCCTGCTCGTATGAGTGAAACCAGCTGGACGCAGCGCCTGTTCGGCGGCTTTGCCAAGACGTCCGAGCGCCTCACCGCGAACCTTTCGGGCGTGAGCAGCGGCACGGCGAAGCTTGACGATGCAACGCTCGACGAAGTCGAAGATGCGCTGATCATGTCGGACCTTGGCCCCTCGGCCGCGGCACGTATCCGCGCCAAGCTGGCCGAGAAGCGCTTCGGGCTCGAAATTTCCGCGCGCGAGTTGAAGGAGGCCGTGGCCGAGGAAATCGCCGCGATCCTGCGCCCTGTGGCAAAGCCGCTGGAGATCACTGCCTTCCCGCGCCCGCAGGTGATCCTGGTGATCGGCGTCAACGGCAGCGGCAAGACCACCACCATCGCCAAGCTCGCGCACCTCTTCATGGAGGATGATTACGGCGTGCTGCTGGCGGCGGGCGACACCTTCCGCGCTGCCGCCATCGGCCAGCTCGCCACCTGGGCGGGACGCATCGGGGTCGATATCGTGCGCGGGCCGGAAGGTGGCGATCCGGCGGCGATCATGTTCGATGCGGTCAAACAGGCGACCGACACCGGGATCGACGCCCTGATCGTGGACACCGCAGGCCGCCTCCAGAACAAGAAGGAGCTGATGGAGGAACTGGCCAAGATCCGCCGCGTCCTCGGCCGGCTCAATCCCGAAGCCCCGCATGACGTGGTGCTGGTGCTCGATGCCACCAACGGCCAGAACGCGCTCGCGCAGATCGACGTGTTCAAGGAAGTCGCGGGCGTCACCGGCCTGATCATGACCAAGCTTGATGGCACCGCGCGTGGCGGTGTGCTGGTGGCGGCGGCGGAGCAATATGGCCTGCCGATCCACGCGATCGGCGTGGGCGAGAAGATGGAAGACCTGCGTCCGTTCGACCCCGATCTGGTGGCGCGGGTGATTGCCGGGATTGCGTGATGAGCCAGAGCGAAGGGAAGAAAGCCGCCTCCAGCTGGCTCAATGTCGCGGTCGATTACGGCCCGCTGCTGGTGTTTCTCGGCGTCTACCGGATGAACGCGCCGGCTGATCCCAGCCCCGCCGGCGAGATCGGCGCGATCATCTATGGCACGGGCGCTTTCATGATCGCCGCGGTCGCCGCGCTCGCCATCTCGAAATGGCGGCTGGGCAAGGTCTCGCCGATGCTGTGGTTCTCGACCGCGCTGATCGTCGGTTTCGGCAGCCTCACGATCTTCTTCGGCGATCCGACCTTCGTGCAGCTGAAGCCGACGATCATCTACGCCAGCTTCGGGGTGGTACTGCTCGCGGGCTTTGCGCTCGGCAAGGCGATGCTCAAGGTGCTGCTCGAAGCCGCGTTCGAGGGCCTTTCGGACGAAGGCTGGCTCAAGCTGTCGCGCAACTGGGGGGTGTTCTTCCTCGGCCTTGCAGTGCTCAACGAAGTCCTGCGCGCGCAGATGGACTTCGAAGGCTGGCTGTGGGCCAAGATCTGGGTGTTCCTGCCGCTCACCTTCCTCTTCACCTTCAGCCAGCTGCCGATGCTGTTGAAGCACGGCCTCAGCTTCGAGGAAAAGGACGAGGTCCTGAAGGACGAACCCCCGACGGGGTGAGGCGGGCTCAGTCCTTGGGCTGGCTCAGCGCGATGCGGTTGCCCTCGCTATCCTCGAACTCGGCGACGAAACCGGCCGCGCCGATATCCTTCCTGGGATAGAGCACCTTGGCCCCGCGCGCCGTCGCCCGCGCAAGCACGGCGTCGATGTCAGGTACGTCGAAATAGATCACCGGCCCGTCATGCGAGGGGCGATAGACATCCCCCTTAGCGAGCGCGCCCGAAGCGCCGAAGCGGCCATCGGCGCGGGGGAAGAAGGCCATCTCATAGCCGTCGACATTCTCGCGGGTGAGCGGGTGGCCGAGCACGGCCTCGTAGAAGGCGGCCGCGCGGTCCATGTCGGTCACGGGGATTTCGAAATGGACCACCGGATTGATCATCGCCGCCTCGCCTGTGCTGTCCGGAGCCGGATCGGGGGCCGCAGGGCTGTTGCAGGCGGCCACTGCCAGCATCGGCAGCAAGGCGGCAAGCAGCAGCGCCCGGCGCGCGCTCATATCTCGATCTGGCTACCCAGTTCGACCACGCGGTTGGTCGGCAGTTTGAAGAAGTCCATCGCGCTCGCCGCATTGCGCAGCATCCATGCGAACACCTTCTCGCGCCAGATCGGCATGCCGGGGTGATCGCTCGGGATCAGAGTCTGGCGCGAGAGGAAGAAGCTGGTGTGCATCATGTCGAATTCGCCGCCGCAACGCTGCATCGTCTTGAGGCCCTGCGGTACGTCAGTCTCTTCCATGAAGCCGTAGTTCAGCACCGCGCGGTAGAACCCGTCGCCCAGATCGGTCATCTCGCAGCGCGCTTCGGGATCGACATAGGGCACATCGGCGATGCTGATCGTGAGGATAACCACACGCTCGTGCAGCACCTTGTTGTGCTTGATATTGTGGAGCAGCGCCGAGGGCACACCCGCCGTGGTCGAGGCCATGAACACCGCGGTGCCCGGCACGCGCAGGGCCGAGCCCTTGGCCGATTTGGCGAAGATCTCGAGCGGCAGCGCGCTCTCGCTCATGTGTTCACGCATCAGCTTGCGCCCGCGCGCCCAGGTGGTGAGGAAGGTGAAGATCACGAAGCCGATGGCGAGCGGCACCCAGCCCCCCTGCGGCACCTTGATGAGGTTCGCGCCGAAATAGGCGACGTCGACGATCAGGAAGGCCAGCACCAGCGGCCCCGCTTTCCACAAGGGCCAGCGCCACAGGCTGAACAGCACCGCCGCGAGCAGCAGCGTGTCGATGAACATCGCCCCCGTCACCGCGATGCCATAGGCCGCGGCAAGATTGCTCGACGACTGGAAGAACAGCACCAGCAGGATCACCATCACCATCAGGCCCCAGTTGATCGCCGGGATATAGATCTGCCCCGCAGCCGAGGCGCTGGTGTGGTGGATGTCCATGCGCGGGATGAAGCCGAGCTGGATCGCCTGCTGGGTAAGGCTGAAGGCGCCCGAGATCACCGCCTGGCTGGCAATGATCGTGGCGAGCAGCGCGATGATCACCACCGGCACCTTCACCATATCGGGGATCATCAGGAAGAAGGGATCCTTGATCAGCGCCGCCGTCGCCTCAGGAGAGGTCTGCGACAGCACCATCGCGCCCTGCCCCATGTAGTTCAGCATCAGCGCCGGGAACACGAAGGTCACCCACGACAGGCCGATCGGCTTGCGCCCGAAATGGCCCATGTCGGCATAGAGCGCCTCGGCCCCCGTCACCGCCAGCACCACGCTGCCCATCGCGACAAAGGCGGTAAACCCGTCGGTGGCGAAGAAATGCAGGGCGTTGAGCGGATTGATCGTTTCGAGGATGATCGCCCGATTGGCCGAAAGATGCATCACGCCGAGCGTCGCCAGCATCGCGAAATAGGTCAGCATGATCGGGCCGAACAGCTTGCCGACCTTCTCCGTCCCGCGTGACTGGAAGGCGAACAGGCCCACGAGGATCGCGACCGCGGTGGGCACGATCCACGGCTCGAAACCCGGCACGATATATTGCAGGCCTTCGGTGGCCGAGAGCACCGAGATCGCCGGCGTGATCATGCTGTCGCCGTAGAACAGCGCGGTGGCGAAGACGCCGAGCAGCACCAGCGGCGCAGTCCACTTCGCGCTGTCCGATGCGTGGCGGATCAGCGCCAGCAGCGCCAGGCTCCCGCCCTCGCCGCGGTTGTCGGCGCGCATGATGGTGAGGACGTATTTGACCGTCACCACCATCATCATCGACCAGAACACGAGGCTCAGCACCCCGTGGATGTGCGCGGCATCGGGCATGATCCGCGCCGCACCGTTGTGCGCGGCGAAGGTCTCGCGGAAGGCGTAAAGCGGGCTGGTGCCGATATCGCCGAAGACAACGCCCACCGCGCCGATCGCGAGGGTCACGGTCGAGGTGCGATTGCCGTGGGAATGGCCCGGCTGGGCGGTGGCTGCGCTATTGGTCATCTCAGGTGGATTTCCCGTGATCCTCGGTACTGCCCAGTCCGCCGGACCGACTCCGACAGATGAGGCGGCGCGCCTAGCACCGCCTTTTCGCAGCTGCAACACAAGACGCGCGGGCGTCTCACAGGGGTCACTGACCCTGAAGCATCGGCGCGCGGGCGATCATGTCGTCAAGCCGCGCGACTTCCGCCTCCAGCCCGTCGCGCCACGGGGCATCGGGAGGCGAACGCTCGATCAGGCTGGCCCAGACATTGCGCGCCGCGCGCACCTCGCCGCTCTGGAGATAGGCAAAGCCGAGGAAGTAGTCCGCGCCGGGATGGGCCGGATCGATCGCACGGGCGCGGCCGAAGGCCTGCACGGCGGCGGGGGTGACAAAGCCGTCCGCATGGCCGACCAGCGCCATGCCAAGCGCCAGCCAGCTTTCCAGATCGCGCGGATTGTCCTCAAGGCCCTTGCGCAGGAGGCCTGCCGCATCGGCAAAGCGGCCGCGCCGGGCAAAGGCATCGGAGGTCAGCAGATAATCGGGCGGCGGCGCGGTGCGATCGAACAGCGCGGCGCGCCCCTCGACCATCGCCTCGCCCTGATTGGCGATTGCGGGCGCTTCGCTCTTGGGTGCCGAAGCGAGGCCGGGCGAGCCCTGCCAGGCGTAGCCCGCAAGGCCGAACACCAGCACCGCGCCAAACAGCGACAGCCCCTCGCGCGGCAAGCGCAGCAGGAAGGCCGCGAGCGCAAAAGCCGCGAGCGCGAGCGCGAGGACTGCCAGCCAGCCGCCGATCATGCCGTCTCTCCCCCATCGGTATCGGCATCCGAGCGCCGCTTGCCCAGCCGCCGCAGCAACACGCCCGCAACGATCAGGATCACCAGCACCGGCACCGCAAACAGCGGCCAGGTGGTGGCGCTGACTTCGGGTTCGTAGCTGACATAATCGCCGTAGCGCGCGATCAGCCACGCGCGGATCTGCTCGGGGCTCTCGCCGGCAAGGATGCGGGCACGCACCTGATGGCGCATGTCACCCGCCATCGGCGCGTCGCTGTCGGCGATCGACTGCGACTGGCACTTGAGGCAGCGCAAGGTCGCCATCAGCGCGGCGGCTTGGGCTTCCTTGGCGGGATCGTCGAGCTGGTTATAGGCATAGGGCGCGGGCGGCATCGTATCCTGCGCGCCCAGCGGCCGGGGCAGCAGCACCGCGAGCACCACCAGCGCGATGGCGAAGAGGGCGCGGATCATCGGGCTTTCTCCAGTTCGGCCAGCAGCACCGGCACGTCATCGGCGCGAATGTCGCCGATATGCTGGTAACGGATCACGCCCTTGGCATCGATCACGAAGGTCTCCGGCACGCCGGACGAGCCGATCGCCAGCTGCACTTCGGAAATGCGGTCAGACCCGATGCGGCTGTAGGGATTGCCGTACTGGCCGAGGAAATTGGCAACATCCTCGGGCCGGTCACGAATGGCGATGCCGACGATTTCCACGCCTTGTGCCTTCAGGGCTTCGAGCTGCGGGGCCTCGGCGATGCAGGGCACGCACCAGCTCGCCCAGATGTTGAGCAGGCGCGGCGCACCGCCCACCATGTCGGCCCGGGCAGCGCCCGGCAGGCCGCCGAAGGCCGGATCGAGCGCGAAATCGGGCAGCGGTTGGCCGATCATCGTGCTCTCGACGAACTGGTCCTTCTCCTGCGTCAGCATGTAACCCGCCAGCCCCGCAAAGAAGGCGAACAGCGCGAGCGGCACCCAGAGCCACAATCCCTTGCGCATCAGCCCTACTCCGCCGGCACCGGAGCGGCTTGCCCGAGCGCCTCGATATCGGCCCGCCGCGCCGCGCCCATGGCCGCAGCCTTGCGGCGCTTCACATCCACCCGCACCCGGCCCGCAATCGCCAGCACACCGCCCAGCGCAACCAGCAGCCCGCCATACCAGATGAAGGTGACAAACGGCTTCCACCACACGCGGATCTGCCAGCGGCCATCCTCGGCCTGATTGCCGAGCACCGCATAAAGCTGCCCGTTCCAGCGGGTCAGCAGCGCGCTTTCGCTGGTGGCCTGCGGGGGCGACCAGAAGGTGCGCGCTTGCGGGGCAAGGATCACCGGCTCCCCGCCGTCCTGACTGACAGAAATGCGCGCCTCGATCGCGGTCCAGTTGGGGCCGGCCACCGGCGTGACGCTGCCGAGCGTGACCGCGAAATCACCGACCTGTTCGGTCCCGCCAACCGCGACGGCCGCCAGCCGTTCCTGGGTGAAGGCGCCCTCGCAGGCCATGCCGAACAGCGAGACCGCGACGCCGAAATGGGCGAGCACCATGCCCCATGTCGCCACCGGCACGCGGGTGAGCTTGCGTCCACGCAGCGGCAGCAGCGCCGCGACTGCCAGCGCCGCCGCCAGCCCGAGGCCGAGCAGCGGCAGGAAGGGGAAGCTGCCAAAGAAGCTGACCAGCGCAATCACCCCGATCAGCACGGCGGCCACCAGCATCGCCTCGAACTGGATTCGCGCCGGCTTGTCGTCCTTCCAGCGCAGAATCGGGCCAACCGCCATGACGAGGAACATCGGCACCGCAAAGATCGCCGAGGCCGGATTGAAATAGGGCGGGCCGACGCTGACGCGCACATCGAAGGCCTCGGTCAGCAGCGGGTAGAGCGTGCCCAAGAGCACGATAGCAAGGATGGCGCAGAGCATCACATTGTTGAACACCAGCGCGCCTTCACGGCTGGTCGCGGCAAAGCGCTTGCCCTCGGCCACCGCGCCTGCACGCAGGGCAAAGATGGTGAAGGCCCCACCGATATAGAGCCCCAGCAGCCCGAGGATGAAGGCCCCGCGCTCCGGATCGACCGCGAAGGCATGGACGCTGGTCAGCACACCCGAACGCACCAGGAAGGTGCCGAGCATCGACATCGAGAAGGCAAGCACGCCGAGCATGATCGTCCAGGTGCGCAGCGCATCGCGCGCAGCCAGCACGCTCACCGAATGCATCAGCGCGGTCGCCGCCAGCCACGGCATGAAGCTCGCGTTCTCGACCGGATCCCAGAACCACCAGCCGCCCCAGCCAAGCTCGTAATAGGCCCAGTAGGAGCCCGCCGTGATCCCGAAGGTCAGCAGCACCCAGGCCCCCAGCACCCAGGGGCGCATCACCTTGGCAAAGTCGGGGTTCACCTGACGGGTCAGCAGCGCGCCCATCGCCAGACTGAAGGCGACCGACAGGCCGACATAGCCCGCGTAAAGCGTCGGCGGGTGGATCGCGAGGCCGATGTCCTGCAGCAGCGGATTGAGCCCCGAGCCCTCCAGCGCGGGCACCGGCAGCCGCTCAAACGGATTGGAGGAGAGCAGCAGGAAGGCGTAGAAGCCCAGCGCCACAAAGCCCTGCACGCCCAGCGTCGCGCCCATGGTGCGTTCGGGCAGGCGCTTTTCAAAGGCGGCAAGCAGCCCGCCCGAAAGCGCCAGCACCCCCACCCACAGCAGCATCGAGCCCTCGTGGTTCCCCCAGGTGCCGGTCAGCTTGTACACCAGCGGCTTCATCGAATGGGAATTGGTGGCGACCAGCTTGATCGAAAGATCGGTGATCGCAAAGGCATAGAGCAGCAAGGCGAAGGCCAGCACCGCAAGGCAGGCCTGCACGATCGCGGCGGGGCGCACATAGATCGCCAGCGGATTGGGCGCGTCCTCTGCCCCGCGCAGGGCAAAGCCGCCCGAAATCATCTGCAACACCGCCAGCGCGGCTGCGAGCCAGAGGGCAGCCAATCCGATTTCGGCAATCATCGTCTGGTCCCCGTCCGCAGATCCATGGTTACTGGTTCAGCCCCACCGTCGTATCCGCCGCCATCTTGGCCGCTTCATCCGTGCCCATGCCTTCAAGCTCCTTGGGCACGTAATTCTCGTCATGCTTGGCGAGCAGATTGGTGGCGACGAAAGTGCCATTGTCATCAAGACTGCCCTCGGCCACCACGCCCGATCCCTCGACAAACAGATCGGGCAGGATGCCGCTATAGCGCACCGGAATGGCATCGGCGGTGTTGCCGGTGACCATGAAGTTGACGGTGACGCCGTCAGCCTCGGTTGTGATCGAGCCCTTCTGCACCATCCCGCCAAGCCGGACGGCCTGCCCCACTGCGGGCGGCGCCTTGGCCATCTGCTCGGGCAGGTAGAAATAATTGGCCTGATTGCGCAGACCCCACGCCGCCAGCAGCCCCGCGCCGACAATGGCGAGCAGAGCGATGATCACGAGGATCAGACGTTGATGCTTGGCTTTCATCCCATGTCCTCAGGTCAGCGTCGCCGCGTCGCGTCACGGCGCGCTTCAGCGCGGGCCATGGCGCGCCACGCCCAGATGATCAGCACCGCGAGCGCCACGCCCGAAATGCCGTAGGCGAGCCACACGAAATCCCACTGGTTCAATTCCTCGCGCATCAGGCCTGCTCCATCACGGGCGCGCTGACGGGCGGCGCATCATCATCGAGCGCCTGCCGCCGCAGCCGCGCCTCGACCTGCGCGTCGGCAATCAGCGTGCGCATCCGCATCAGCACGATCCCGCCGAACAAGAGCGAAAAACCGAGCACGGCGATCAGCAGCGGGACGAGGAAGGTCGGCTCGATCGCGCTCTTGCCAGCGGTGATGCTGGGCGGCTGGTGCAGCGAATTCCACCACACAACGCTGCGGTTGATGATCGGCACATTGACCGCGCCGACCATCCCGAAAATCGCTGCGATCTTTGAAGAACTGCCCTCGCGCGCGGCGGCTTCGGTGAGCGCGATGTAACCGGCATAGAGGAACAGCAGCACCAGCATCGAAGTGAGCCGCCCGTCCCATTCCCACCAGGTGCCCCAGGTCGGCCGGCCCCAGATCGATCCGGTGGCAAGGCAGATCGCGCAAAAGGCCATCCCAGGCAGCGCAATCGCACGTGCGGAAATCGCGGCAAGCGGGTGCTTCCAGATCAGCAGCATGGCGCTGGAAATCGCGATGCCGGCCCAGCCGCCCATGCCGAGCCACGCGGCGGGCACATGGATGAAGAGGATGCGCACCGTGTCGCCCATCAGCCGGTCCGGCGGGACCATGAACAGCCCCCATCCCACCGCGCCGAGCGACAGCACAAGTCCGCTCCAGAAGCACAGCGGCATCAGCCACTTCGCCAGAGCGAGAAAACGGGTGGGGTTCGCGTAAATGTGCATAGGTTCTTGCGTCTGGCGGGGCTTGTAGCCTTACACCCGTCAGGGACAAGAGAGCAAATCGGGCAAGGGCGCAATTGTTCCCTTGTGCACCATCGCCAATGGCGGGCACGCAGCCCGCCTTCCGGTTCAGCCGCGCCCGATCAGGGCCTGGGCCATGCGATCGGCCACCACGTCGCTGGAGGTGCCGGTGGCATCGCTTGTCGCCCAGATCGATTCGAGCCGCCCGGGGATCTGCGCGATGCGCTTGCGCACATCGTTGATATCGGCAGGTTCGCCCGCGCGGCGCGCGAGATATTCCACCGCCACCGAGATGATCCCGCCCGCGTTGATGACGTAATCGGGGGCATAGAGAATGCCGCGTGCCGCCAGCTGTGCTCCGTGCTCGGCCCGCGCCAGCTGGTTGTTCGCCCCGCCTGCGACAACCGCGCAATCGAGCCGGGCAATGCCCTCGTCATCGAGGATCGCACCCAATGCATTGGGGCTGAAGACGTCGCAGGCGACCGACATGATCGCATCCGATTGGACCGCGCTCGCCCCCAGTTCCGCCGCCAGTGCTGCGGCGCGGGCATGATCGATATCGGCCAGCGTCAGCTTCGCGCCGTCCTTGGCCAGCAGCCGGGCCACCCCGCCGCCGACCGAGCCGGTGCCCTGCAGCGCGACATGCACGCCTGCCAGACTGTCCTTGCCGAGCTTGTGGCGCACCGCCGCCTTGATGCCGAGGAAGATGCCCATCGCGGTAAACGGCCCGGGATCGCCGCCCGCAGAACCCTCGCCCGCCACCGGCAGGCCCGAGACATGGGCCGTGCGCTGGGCTACGGCGACCATATCGGCTTCCGAAATCCCGACATCCTCGGCCGTGACATAGCGGCCGCCCAGACCTTCGACCGCATCACCGAAAGCGGCGAGCATCGCCGGGGTCTTGGTGCCCTTGGCGTCGGCGAGGATCACCGCCTTGCCTCCGCCCATCGGCAGGCCGGCCATGGCGTTCTTGTAGCTCATCCCGCGCGACAGGCGCAGCGCATCACGCATGGCGCCTGCCGGATCGGCATAGTGCCAGAACCGGGTGCCGCCCGCCGCCGGGCCGCAATGGGTGGAATGGATCGCGATGATCGCGGTCAGGCCGCTCGCCCGGTCGTGGACCAGCTGCACACATTCGTGCGCGTCGAAATCGGGCTCGGCCCAGAAGGCGGTCATCGGCATGTCCCCGTTAACAGCGCGGGAAGCCTCGACAAAGGACAGGGGGATGATGGGGCGATCGACGGGGTTCGAACCCGCGACCTCCGGTACCACAAACCGGCGCTCTAACCAACTGAGCTACGATCGCCACACGCCCCTGCCCGAAAACAACCGGTCCGGTTGCTGCCAAGCCCGCGCTAGAGCCGCGCGGTTTACGCAAGGCACAGGCGCGGTCAAGTCCGCTTTCGGCGGGCCCGCGCCTCTTGCACAAAGGCCTGCCGATGGGAAGCGAAAACTGCTTTTGCGCGGAGCTGACGCAAGATTGTTACGCGCCGTCGAGAAGCGTTGCGAAGCGGCGCGCGCGGCCTATCCTTCCCGGCATGATTCCGACCAGCGAATCCGTCGCCACCCGCCTTGCCCGGCATGAGGGTATGCAGCGCCTGCCCACCCCCAGGGCCGAGCTGTTCCAGCAGCGCGGCTTCGTGCCGCCAGACCTGTGCTCGGCCCTGATCGCACTGATCGATGCGGGCCGCCGCCCTTCGACCATCGCCGACGACAATGGCGACCTTTATTTCCGCACCAGCGAAACCTGTGATCTCGCGGCGGATCTGCCTGCGGTGCAGCGCTTTGAGGCATTGCTGACGCAATTGTGCGGGATTGATCCAGCCCACGGTGAGCCCCTGCAGGGCCAGCGCTATGCCGAGGGTCAGGAATTCAAGCCGCACACCGATTACTTCACCCCCGGAGGCCGCGACTACGACACCTATTGCGCACAATCGGGCAACCGCACCTGGACCTTCATGATCTATCTCAATGACGTTGCCGCTGGCGGGGCTACGCGTTTCAAGGTGCTCGACAAGACCTTTCAGCCCGAGCTGGGAAAGTTGCTGTGTTGGAACAACCGCTTGCCCAGTGGCGGCGTCAATCCGGCAACGCTCCACCACGGGATGAAGGTCAGGAAGGGCGTCAAATACGTGATCACCAAGTGGTATCGCGAAAACCCATGGAGGGGATGATGACCGATTACACCGCACTCGCCGAAAGACTGCGCGCAAGGCTGGCCGAACTGGCCGGGCGTTCGGACCGGATCGAGGATGATCTGCGCGGCGCGCTCGATGCCGATTATGCCGAACAGGCAAGCGAGATCGCCGATGACGAGGCGCTCGAGGAAGTCGATGCGGTGCTGCAGGCCGAGGCGGGCCAGATTCGCGCAGCGCTCATGCGGATCGAGAACGGCACCTATGGCACCTGCGGCAACTGCGGCGAGACCATCGCGCCTGCGCGGCTGGAAGCCGAGCCCGCCGCGACACGCTGCATCAAATGCGCGGCGTGATTGCCTTGTTCACTCGGTGAACTGCAGACCTCCCGCCCCGCCTCCCCGCCCGGCCA
>CAIZNH010000026.1 GCA_903934325.1 uncultured Alphaproteobacteria bacterium
ACCCTGTGCCAGCACGATCTCCGCTTCACGCAGCTTGCCGATGATTTCTTCCGGCTTGTGCTTCCTCGCCATTCCATTCCTCCTTCGTGACCAATTCTAAAATAGAAATTGGGCCACTCAGAAGGGGGCAGATCACGCCGGAACCCCGACGCTCTGCGCCGCGTCGGGCGTGCCTGCGACCATCACTCCGGCCAATAGCGCACCAATCATCGCAGGCTTCATCATCCGGCTCCAGTTGACCTGCGCGGTGATGCGCCTCTCTGTCTGAACGCGCGCTTACCCCGCCGCGAGCAGGCTGGCATTGCCGCCCGCCGCCGTGGTGTCGATCGTCATCACCCGCTCGGTCGCAAAACGCGCCAGATAGTGCGGCCCGCCCGCTTTCGGTCCGGTGCCAGACAGGCCCTCGCCGCCGAAGGGCTGGCTTTCCACCACCGCGCCGATCTGGTTGCGATTGACGTAGAAATTGCCGACCCGCGCGTTGGCCTGTACGAAGCGCCGCGTTTCCGCGATACGGCTGTGGAGGCCGAGCGTCAGGCCGAAGCCTGTGGCGTTGATTTCGGCGACCACCTGCGGCAGCGCACCCGCGCTGAAGCGTGCGACATGGAGCACCGGGCCGAAGTTCTCGTCCTGCAATGCAAGGATCGAGGGCACTTCGATGATTGTTGGCGCGACGAAGCAGCCCGCCTCGTGGCCCTCGGGCAACGGCAGGCGGGTGACGAGCCAGCCCCTGGCCGCGCATTCGGCGACATGGGCTTCAAGCCGCGCGCGCGCGGCCTCGTCGATTACCGGGCCGACATCGGTGGCAAGCTCGGACGGATCGCCCAGGGTGAGCGCCTCGAACCCGCCGCGGATCATCTCCAGCATGGTGTCGGCCACGTCTTCCTGCAGGTAGAGGACGCGCAAGGCCGAGCAGCGCTGCCCGGCGCTCTGGAAGGCGCTGGCCACGACATCGCGCACCACCTGTTCGGGCAGGGCCGAGCTGTCGACGATCATCGCATTCTGCCCGCCGGTTTCGGCGATCAGGGTGGCGATCGGGCCGTCGCGCATCGCGAGCGAACGGTTGATGGCGCGTGCGGTGGCGGTCGATCCGGTGAAGGCAACGCCTGCAAGGCGCGGGTCGGCGGTCAGCAAGGCGCCCACCGCGCTGCCGCCGGGGATCAGTTGCAGCGCTTCGGGCGGAACGCCTGCCTCGTGGCACAGCCGGATTGCCAGCGCGGCGATCAGCGGGGTCTGCGGGGCAGGCTTGGCGAGCACAGTGTTACCCGCAGCCAGCGCTGCCGAGGCCATGCCGATGAAGATCGCCAGCGGGAAGTTCCACGGCGCAATGGTGACGAACACCCCGCGCCCGTGGAGCGATAGCGTATTCTCCTCGCCCGTCGGCCCGGGCAGGGTGAGGGGCGCTGCAAACTGCCGCCGTGCCTCGGCCGCGTAGTAGCGCAGGAAATCCACGGCCTCGCGCAGTTCGAGCACGGAATCGAGCAGGGTCTTGCCCGCCTCGCGCTGGCACAGGCTGAGGAACTCCGCCGTGTGCGCTTCGAACAGGTTGGCCGCTTCTTCGAGCAGCAGCGCGCGCGCCTCGCCGCCCAAGGCGTCCCAGCCGGGCTGGATCGCCGCGGCTGCGTCAAAGGCGTTCGTAATCTCTGCGGCGGTGGCTTCGTGCACTGTGCCGACTGTCTGCTTGCGGTCATGCGGTGCGGTGATCGCCGTGGCGGGGCCTTGGGGGGTGGCTGCAAGGCTCGGCGCGGCGCTCCACTGGCGGGTTTCGAGCGCGGCGAGCTGTTGCAGCAATGGCTCACGCACCAGCGGATCAGCCAAATTGATCCCTGCACTGTTGTCCCTTGCGCCGAAGATTGCATCCGGCAGCGGGATCGCCGGATTGCGGCGCGGTTCCAGCGCGGCAAGTTCTGCCACCGGATCGCCGACCAGATCTTCGGCCGGAATGTCGGCATCGCCCATGCGGTTCACAAAGCTGGTATTGGCCCCGTTCTCGAGCAGGCGGCGCACCAGATAGGCGAGCAGTTCCTTGTGCCCGCCCACCGGCGCGTAGATCCGCACCGGCGTGCGCTGGTTGCCTTCGAGCGCGTGGAGCGCGTCGTAGACTTCTTCGCCCATGCCGTGGAGTCTTTGAAATTCAAATTTTTCACCTACCGCTTCGCTACTTGAGGTAAAAAATTTGGTCGAAAGCTGCTTGATCGCGCCGATTGTGTAGGCGTTGTGCGTGGCAAAGGCCGGGCGGATCACATCGGCGTGCTCGAACAGCCGCGCGGCGCAGGCGAGGTAGCTGACATCGGTTGCGACCTTGCGGGTGAAGATCGGGTAGTCGGTATAGCCGCCCACCTGCGCGAGCTTCACCTCGCTGTCCCAATAGGCGCCCTTCACCAGCCGCACGAACAGCTTGCGCCCGTGCCGCCGCGCCAGCTTGCCTGCCCAGTCGCACACCCACCGCCCGCGCTTCTGGTAGGCCTGGATGGCGAGTCCGAAACCCTCCCAGCGGGTGCCGTCGGGGCGGCGGAACAGATCATCATCGGCGACCAGTTCCTCGATGATGTCAAGGCTCAGTTCCAGTCGCTCGGCCTCTTCGGCGTCGATGGTGAAGTGGATATCGGCATCGCGCGCACGGACCGCGAGATCGCGGATCACCGGTACCATCGCCGCTCTGGCTTCGTCGGCGTGGAAGATATTGTACTTGGGGTGGAGCGCCGAGAGCTTGACCGAAATGCCCGGTGAACCTGCGACCCCTGCGCCGGCTTCACGCGCCAGCCGGATGAGCGCGCTTTCGTATGACTGCCGGTATTTCTCGGCATCGGCGAAGGTCATCGCCGCCTCGCCCAGCATGTCGAAGCTATGGGTAATGCCTCGCGCCCGCTCCGGTGCGGCGCGCTTCAGCGCCTCGTCGATGGTCCGGCCGAACACGAACTGCCCGCCGAGGATCTTCATCGCCTGCGCCGTGGCTGTGCGGATCACCGGTTCGCCCAGCCGGTTCATCGCGCGCTTGAAGGCGCTCCCGAGCCCCTTTTGCCGCGCATCGGGCGGATCGAGCACTTCCCCGGTCAGCATCAGCGAGAAGGTCGCCGCGTTGACGAAGGTCGAAGTGCTCTCGCCCAGATGCTCGCCCCAGTCGATCTGGCTGATCTTGTCCTTGATGAGCGCATCAGCTGTGGCCGCATCGGGCACGCGCAGCAGCGCTTCGGCAAGGCACATCAGCGCGATGCCTTCCTCGGTGTCGAGGCCATATTGCTGGAGGAAAGCGTCGATCCCGCTGGCTTTCTTGCCGCGTGCGCCCTCGATCAGATCGATCGCGAGCTGCGCCGCCGCTGCGTGCACCTTCGCCGCAGGAGCCGCCTGTTCCAAGCGTTCGGCGATGCAGGCTTCCTCGTTCTGGGCATAGGCGCGGCGCAGCTCGGTGCGGTCGATAGCGGGAGGCGGGGCGGCATCAGCCATGACTGGTTTCACCTGATACGATTCGAAGGAATATCCGGCCCTCTGAACCCCATGAGGCTGCGCTTCAAGCGCGCTCTTTGCAACTGCCGTCCTTGACCCGTGCATCGGCGTGCGGGTAGCCTTGGCGCGCGATCAAAAGGGGCCCTGCAACACCATGCGCATGTTCTGCTTCCACTGCCGCGACGGAGAGGATGGCGGACGCCTGCGCGCGATCCATCGCCCGGCCCATCTCGATTTCATCCACGCCAATGCCGATCATTTCGTGATCGTCGGCCCGCTGAAGCGCGCCGATGGCCTGATCATCGGCTCGCTGCTGATCGTGAAGGCCGCGGACGAGGCGCAGGCGCGCGAAATCCTCGCGCCCGATCCCTATCTCACGGGCGGGGTCTGGCAATCGATCCGGGTGGACGAGTTCTCGCCGCTGCTGGGCGATTGGGCCTAGGCTCTACTCGCACAGCCCCGCAGCCCGCTCGGCAATGCCCTTGAGGCCCTTGCACTTGGGCTTGCGCGGCTTGGCCTCTTCGGCCGGTTGCGTGGTGCCGCCGCTTCCCATGCCGCCCATGCCTTCCATCCCCGGCATCAGCATGGTGGAGGAGCGGAACCGCACCCGCGCGATCCATTCCGGGTTCCACGGCTTGCGGGTATCGGCCGGCCGCGGCGGGTAGGCGAAATCGGCCTGCGGACCATAGGCTTGCAGGCTCACCATCAACCCCTCGCCGCTGGCCTTGATGACTTCGGCAGGGACAATGCAGTCGCGCTGTTCAGGCGGCATCACTGTGCCTGCCGCGATCAGCTTGCGCACGCCTGCGGGCGAGATCCAGTCCCACAGCGGGCCGCCGAAGGCCTGCTGCTTCGACGAGGCCCACCACACCATCTCAGTCGGAGCGCCGCCGCGTCCGGTGTCCTTCGCGCCCATCGCCCAAGCGTAGTAGCCGGTCGCCTTCTCTAGCCCTGCCCACGCCAGCTTGCTGCCGCCTGCGGGCGTGTTGCTGGTGCTGGCCTGCAACGGCGGCATGAAATCCTCGCCAAGGGTGAAGGCGATTTCCTTGGAGTAGTTTGCCGCGATCCGGTGCGCGCCCAGCAGCGAACTGGTGGCCGGCACTGTCTTCTTGTCGCTGCCATTGGGCCAGTTGGTGTAGGTGCGGCTGTTGGCGAGGCGCACCTGCCAGTCCTCGGGCAGATCGACCCCGCCCGTGAACAATCCCGGCGGAATCTCGCCGCGCGCGACCTTGGCGAAGTCGATCACAACCGGCTGGCCCTTGGGCGCGCGTTCGCCGCAGCCCCAATAGAGCAGCAGCCGTCCGCTCGGCCGCTCGAAAGTCGTCTCGCCTCCGGTCTCGCCCGTCGGCGGGGGCAGCAGTTTGACCGAAGCGCCGAGCCCGGCGCCCTTGGGCATGAAATGGTTGGCTTCGGGCTTGGCGGGGGACGGCGTCCCTGCGCCGTGATGCAGTTCGAGCGTGCGCACCGGTTTGGGAGCGCGGCCGCCCATCATCCCCATCATCGCGCCCAAGCCGCCGCCGCCGCCGCCCATCATGGCGCCGAAACCGCTCATGGTGGCCGCGTCCATGGCGTAGCGCACCGGCCCGGGCGCAGAGCCTTGCGACAGGGCGGTGGCGGAAAGCAGCGCTGCGGCGGAGCCAAGCCCGCCGATCAGCACCAGACCCGAAACAGAAAGGCGCATCGTGATTCTCCCTCCCCAAGGTGGGAGGACAATATCACATTCTGGGCCGTGTCGTCCGTTTTCGCGCGCAGCCGTTCAGCGGCAGCGCGGATGGTTGTGAATGTCGACGATGCTGTCCACCCGGCCATCGGCGACCGCCATCTGGATGCACTGGCGCGAGCTCTCGCGGAACCAGATGGTGTAGGCGGTCGCCCCCGAACGGAAGCCGTCGACATTGCGGAACCCGCGCTGGCGCAGCGTGTTCTGAGCGCCCGGTGCGCGCGAGCCGTTGAGATCGGCAAAATTCGCCCAGGAACCGCCCGAGCCGCCCCAGCCACCGCCCGAGCCCCCACCGGGACGCTGCGGATAGGTCTGCCAGTCGGTGACGCGCAGGTAGCGGTCGCGCGCCCAGCCGCGGGTGCGGTTGTCGAGCGTGGTCACATCGCACCAGACCTCGCCGTTATAGCGGTCGCAGCCATAGTTGCGCAGGAGCGTGCCTTCACGGAATTCGCCGCGTACCCGCGAATTCTTGTCCGGGTCGCGGAAGATGCGCAGGAAGCCCGACTGGGTGTTGCGGACTTCGACCTGCTGCCAGTCCTGATTATACTGGTCGCGGTGCCGGTCCTTGTCCTTGCCGGCGAAGAGCAGCGCGCCGATTGCGACCGCGCCGATCGCCGCCGCGGCAATCGCGCCGTCATTGCCCGATTTCTTGCCGCAGTCCGAGGCTTTGGCATCGTTGATCGCGGCGACCCGGCCCTGGGTGACACTGACGCGGATACAGTCCTTGTCGCTCTGGTGCCACCAGTAGGTGTTGCTGGTGTTGTTGGTCTTGTCGCCGGAGATGAATTCGAACCCGCGATTGGCGAGCTGGGTTTCTGCGCCGGCACCCGAGGCGCCAATCAGATCGCGCAGGCTATCCGCCTTCTTCGCCGCAATCGGCGCAGCCGCCATGGCCGCAACCGCGATCGAGGCCACAGCACATTTGAGTGTGTAGTTCGGCATGTCTATCCCCTCCCAAGGCGCTGTAATCCGGCAAGGCCGCTCAGCGATTCGTCCCACCTTCGGAAGGCTATCATCGAATCGCCTGATCGCGAAGTCGCGGGGGGAGAGGCCTATCCGAGCAGGCGGCGGGCGACCGCATCGAGCCGCGCCATCACGGCGGGGTCATGTTCATCCGGAGCAGTGATCACCGCATCGTCCAATGCGGTGTCGATGGGGGAAGGGTCGCGGGTCTTGGGCAGGCCGGCGATGAAGTTGGCGACCATCGCCCGGGCGAGCGCGCCATTGGCCTGCATCTGTGTGATGACCTCGGCCACGTCCACCGCTTCGCCGTCCCGCCAGCAATCGTAATCGGTGACCATGCCGACGAGGCCATAGGGCAGCTCTGCCTCACGCGCGAGCTTGGCTTCGGGCATGGCGGTCATGCCGATCACGTCCGCGCCCCATTGCCGATACATCCGGCTTTCGGCGCGGGTTGAGAATTGCGGGCCTTCCATGGCGAGATAGGTCGCACCGACGGCGACCTTGCCCTTGGCCTTGCTGACGGCCTTGGCCGCCATGTCCGACAGGCGCGGGCACACCGGATCGGCCATCGAGACATGGGTGACAAAGCCGCTGGTGAAGAAGGTGCTGGGGCGGTGGACGGTGCGATCGATGAACTGCTCGACCACGGCAAAACGCCCCGGCTCCAGCTCCTCGCGCAGGGAGCCGACCGCCGAGATCGCGAGGATATCGGTGCACCCGGCGCGCTTCAGCGCATCGATATTGGCGCGCGAATTGAGTTCGGTGGGAGAGATCGGGTGGCCCCGGCCATGGCGCGGGAGAAAGCGCACCTTCACCTCGCCGATGCGGCCGCACAGGATCTCGTCCGAGGGATCACCCCAGGGCGTGTCGATCGCAATCCACTGCGCGTCCTCGATGCCGTCCATGGCATAGAGGCCCGATCCGCCGATGATCCCGATGCACCATTCGCTGGCCATGCGCCGCTCTTTGTCCTTTGCTCGTGGTGGGTGAGGATTAGGTCAGGTCGAAGGGGGTGGGCAAGGCCTTGCGCACAATCCGCTCGGCCGCCGCAAAGGGCTGGGCGACGGCGGGGAGGGCCTGCATGGCAGAAAAGTGCGCGGCAAGGCCGGGCCAGCGGTCGAGCGGGGTCTCGGCCACCAGCGATACCTGCATCAGCACGCAGGCCACGGTGATGTCGGCAATCGACAGGGCATCGCCGGCGAAAAATGCGCGCCCGCCCAGTCGCGCCTCCAGCACGTCGAAGATCGGCGGCAGCTGGCTGGCCCAGGTCTCGCGCGCCTTGGCCAGATCGGGCGCCTCGCCCTTGGTGATGGCAAAGAAGATCGGCCGGAAGATGCCGAGTCCGCCCGCCATGGCGAGTGCGGTGTCGGCATATTCCTCGATGAACAGCGCCTCTCCCAGCGCCATCGGGTCTTCGGGATAGAGCGCCGGGGCGGGGTGCTTCTTCTCGATGAAAGCGCAGATCGCCGAGCTGTCGGCGATGGTCCCCGCCATGCCCTCTTCTGCCACCGAACGATCACGCAGCACCGGGATGCGCTTCATCGGGGAGATTTCGGCAAACCATGGAGGCGGGGCGAAGACGTTGATCGCCTCGATCTCGTAAGGAACGTCCTTGGCGATACACAGGCCGGCGACCTTGCGCACGAAGGGCGACACCGGGCTGCCATAGATTACCAGATCGGGGCGGGAATCAGTCATGCTCGAACCTCTTGGGCGATAGGGCTTGCGGCTTCCTTAAGCCCGCGCGGCAATAGCGCAATCGCTAGGCGAAGACATGGACCGCGCCGCTTACATATTGGGGCACAGCAGCGATTGCGTTTTTGAATGCAACGCGCCAGTTTGCGCGGGAGAGAGACGACTCCCCCCCTTCTGAGAGAGGATACATCATGGTCACCCAGTACAAGAACCTTATCGGCGGCAAGATGGTCGGCACCGACCGCTGGCTCGACGTCGTGAACCCCGCCAACGAGCAGGTGATCGGCCAGGTCCCCGCCTGCGGCAAGGCCGAGCTTGACCAGGCGGTCGCCGCAGCGCGCGCCGCGTTCAAGACCTGGAAGAACACCCCGATCGAGGAACGCCGCGCCGCCATCATGGCGATTTCGGGCGCGATCAAGGCCAATGCCGAGGAGCTCTACCGCCTGCTCACCAGCGAACAGGGCAAGCCGCATGATCAGGCCCGGGGCGAAATCTATGGCGCGGCCGGGATGAGCGCGGCGCAATCGACCCTCAGCCTTGAAGACGAGATCAACGAGGATTCGGACACCCGCCTCTCGCGCACCCGCCGCGTGCCGGTGGGCGTGGTCGGCGGTATCGTGCCGTGGAACTTCCCGGTGATGATGGCGATCCAGAAGATCGTCCCCGCGATGCTCTCGGGCTGCACCATCGTATTGAAGCCCTCGCCCTTCACCCCGCTCACCACCCTGCGCATCGCCGAGCTGATTGCGGACGTGGTGCCCGCCGGCGTCGTCAACATCATCACCGGCGAGGACGACCTCGGCCCGATGATCACCTCGCACCCCGATATCGACAAGATCACCTTCACCGGATCGACCGCGACGGGCAAGAAGATCATGGAAGGCGCTTCGGCTGACCTGAAGCGCATCACGCTCGAACTCGGTGGCAACGACGCCTCGATCGTGCTGCCCGATGCCGATCCCAAGAAGGTCGCCGAACAGCTGTTCTGGTCGAGCTTCTCCAACGCGGGGCAGATCTGCGTGGCGGCCAAGCGCGTCTACATCCACGAGGACATCTATGACGAGCTGTCGGCCGCGATCGTCGAATATGCCAAGACCGTGAAGGTCGGCGATGGCAGCGAGCAGGGCACCGGGGTCGGCCCGATCCAGAACAAGAAGCAGTACGAGCGCGTGCTCGAGCTGATCGAGGATGCCAAGGACAACGGTTACAAGTTCCTGCTGGGCGGCAATGCCGATCCTTCGGGCACCGGCTACTTCGTGCCGCTGACCATCCTCGACAACCCGCCCGAAGACGCGCGCATCGTGGTCGAAGAGCAGTTCGGCCCGGTCATGCCGCTGATGAAGTTCTCGACCGAGGAAGAGGTTATCGCGCGCGCCAACAACTCGGAATACGGCCTTGCGGGTGCGGTGTGGACCGGCAATCCGGAGAAGGGCGTCGAAATCGCCGAACAGCTCGAAACAGGCACGGTGTGGGTGAACGAATACCTCCACCTCTCGCCCTTCGCGCCGTTCGGCGGGCACAAGCAGTCGGGCTTCGGCGCCGAATATGGCAAGGAAGGCCTCAAGGAGTTCACCTATTCGCAGGTGATCACCGTGAAGAAGGACAACGTCCCCGCGTAAGTCCGTGGGCATTTCGGTTGACGAACTGAGCGCCGGGCTGGCGCGGGTGTGTGCCCGCGTCGGCCTCGGCGCTTTGTCGTTGGCACCGCAGCGTCTGACGGGCGGGGCGGTGATGGAAAGCTGGCGCTTTGCCTGCGGTGACGAGACCTTCGTCCTGCGCCGCGCGCCGAGCCTCGCCTTCATGGAGGGGCGGCCATATCCGCACCCGGTCGAGGCGGCGCTGATCGAGGCCGCGCGCGCCAAGGGGGTGACGGCTCCGCAAGTGGTGGCGGTGCTCGAAGAAGCGGACGGGCTTGGCTCGGGCTTCATCATGCGCGCGCTGCCGGGGACGGCGGACCCCAAGGTCATTCTGGCGTGCGACTATCCGGCGGGACTGCTCAAGCAGGCGGCGCGGGACTTGGCGCGCATCCATTCGCTGCGGCAGGCCGATGTGCCCGCAGGCGTGCCGGTGATGGACTACCTCGCCGCCATCGCCGATCTCAAAGCGCAGTTCATCGACGCGGGCGGGGATCGCCCGATCATCGCGCTTGGACTGAAGTGGCTGGAGGACAATTGCCCGCCTGAGGTCGAGCCCGTCCTCAACCACGGCGATTACCGGATGGGCAATCTGCTGGTTGAGGGCTCAGGCCTGACCGGCGTGCTCGATTGGGAGATCGCCCATTTCGGCGACCGCCACGAAGACCTCGCCTTCGGCTGCATGGCGGTGTGGCGCTTTGCCCGCTACGACCGACCCGCGCTGGGGCTGGGCTCAATCGAAGACTACATCGCCGCCTATGAGGCCGAGGCGGGCGTAAAAATCGACCCTGCGCGCTTCCGCTTCTGGACGATCTACCGGACCGTGTGGTGGGCGATGGGGTGCCTCAAGATGGCGGCGCAATGGCGCTCCGGCGCGGACCGGATGCTCGAACGCGTGGTGATCTCGCGCCGGACCAGCGAGCAGGAGCTCGATCTGCTGATGCTGCTGGAGGATGAGTCCGGTCATGGTGCGCGGGTTTTGCCTCTGAAGAAAATCCCGCGCCTTCTCTCGCCGCAAGGTGTTGCGCAAATCGACGAACTGGCTGTCGCGGTGTCCGAATGGCTGGGCACGATCAAGGACAAGCTTTCCGGGCATGACCGGTTTCAACTGGCCGTTGCCCGCAATGCGCTGGGCATTCTGGCGCGCGAGCATGGCAATTTCGCCTATCTGGACGGGATGGGGGACAGCGACCTGATCCTGCGCGGAGAGGCCGGCTTGCATGATCCAGCCTTTCACGCACAGCTAAGGGTCGATGCGCTGGCCCAGGCTGCGGTGGACAGTCCCAAATATCCTGCGCTCGCCGTGGCGCGCAAAAAATGGACCGGAGAGGAATAACTCATGGACTTCGCCATCCCCGCCGACCTTCAGGCTTACCTCGACGAACTCGACGCCTTCATCGCCGCCGAGATCAAGCCGCTGGAGCAACAGGACGACAACATCCGCTTCTTCGACCACCGCCGCGAGTATGCGCGCACGGACTTCGAAGCGGGCGGCTTGCCCCGGCACGAGTGGGAGGAGCTGCTCAAGGAAGCCACCCGCCGTGCTGACAAGGCGGGCCATTGGCGCTTCTCCGCCCCCAAGCGCTATGGCGGGAAGGATGGCGCGAACCTCTGGATGGCGGTGATCCGCGAGCATTTTGCGCGCAAGGGCCTCGGGCTGCACAATGACTTGCAGAACGAACACTCGATCGTCGGCAACTTCCCCTTTGTCGCGATGTTCGACCAGTGGGGGACTGAGGAGCAGAAGCAGGAATTCATCCTCGGCGGGTTTGAACGCACGCGCCGCGTCGCCTTCGGCCTCACCGAACCGCACCATGGCTCCGACGCCACCCACATGGAGACGGTCGCGGTTCGCGAGACCCGCGACGGGGTCGATGGCTGGCGGATCGATGGCGAGAAGATGTGGATCACCGGGATGCACGTCGCCACCCACTGCGCGATGTTCGCGCGCACGGCGGGCAAGGCAGGCGACGCGAGCGGGATCACCTGTTTCCTCGTCCCCAACCCCACCGAGGGCCTCAAAATCGAGGAGTGGATGTGGACCTTCAATATGCCCACCGATCACCCGAGGCTCAGCGTGACGAACGTCTGGGTGCCAGATAGCGCGATCCTCGGCGTCGAAGGGCGCGGCCTCGCGCTCGCCCAGAGCTTCGTCCACCAGAACCGCATCCGGCAGGCGGCGAGCAGCTGCGGCGCGGCGCTCTATTGCATCGACGAGAGCGTGAAATACGCCCGCGAGCGCAAGCCCTTCGGTGAGGAGCTGGCGCGCAATCAGGCGATCCAGTTCCCGCTGGTGGAGCTGGCGACGCAGGCGGAAATGCTGCGGCTCCTCATCTTCAAGACCGCGTGGGAGATGGACAACATGCCCCACGAGGCGATCGAGAAGACCATTTCGGACAAGGTCTCGATGTGCAATTACTGGGCGAACCGGCTGGTGTGCGAGGCAGCGGACCGGGCGATGCAGGTCCACGGCGGCATCGGCTATTCGCGCCACAAGCCTTTCGAGCACATCTACCGCCACCACCGCCGCTACCGGATCACGGAAGGCTCGGAGGAGATCCAAATGCGCAAGGTGGGAGCCTATCTGTTCGGCTATCTCGGGCCGAAGCGGGGGATGTACGGGTGATTTAACCCCGCCGCCGCCACCACCCCGCTAGCAGGCTCCCGATCAACACGTGCCACACTGCTGAAATCGCCGCCGGCACCGGAGCGAGCGCGGCTTGCTGCAAGTCGGCGAATTGTGCGGCGAAGGCGGGCGTTTTGGCGAGGCCTGAACCGAGGCCGGAGTTCTGCATCCCGACCTCGATGCTGATCGTCCGCGCCTCGATCTCGCCAAGGCGCAGCACCCGCGCCAGGCCGTAGCCGAGCGCAAAGCCGAGCGCGTGGAGCAGAAAGGTTGCCAGCAGCAGCACGCCAGCATGCTCCGCAATCTGCGCCTTGGCTCCGCCGACAATTCCGCCGACGATCAGGATAACGAGCACGATCGCCACCAGCGGCAGTACCGCGCTCACCCGTTCTGCGGCGCGCGGGAACAGGCGGTTCAGCAGCGTCCCCAGCACCACCGGCACGAGCACCACCGCGATCATGTTGAGGAGCAGATTGAGCCGGTCGATCTCCACGTAAGCCCCCGCCAGCCAGCCCGTGAGCAGCGGGGTCAGCACCACCGCAGCGAGGGTCGAAGCCATGGTCATCGCCACCGACAGCGCCACATGCCCGCGCGCGATATAGGTGACGATGTTCGACGCGGTGCCGCCCGGGCAGCAGGCCACCAGAATGAGGCCCACCGCCAGCCCCGGCTCCAGCCCCAGCATTTTGGCGACCGCAAAGCCCGACAGCGGCATGATGGTGAATTGCAGCGCCACCCCGGCCAGCAGCGCGCGCGGCATTTTCGCGAGGCCGCGATAATCCTCGAAGGTCAGGGTGAGGCCCATCGCCAGCATGATCACGCCGAGCGCAAGGCTCAGGAGCGACTGGCCCGCGACCGAAATCCGCCCGTCGGTCATCCAGGTAAAGGCGGACGGGAAAAACCACGCAAGCGCGACGCCCGCGATCGTCAGACCTGCGAAATTGTTCGTGATCCTGTTCAGCATTGCGCGCCTTCCCTTGGGGTGCCGACCCTAATCGACCAACGACGCTTCACCCCCTAGCAATATCACCTCGCCCCGCTAGTCTCCCGCGCCGACAGAGGGAGACTTTTCATGCGTTATCTTGCCGCCACCCTGCTTGCCGGGGCCGCCGTCATGGCTTCGCCCGTTGCCGCTGCGCCGAAGGGCAAGGATGCCAAGGCGGACGAGAGCTGGAGCGTCGAGGCACCCAAGGGTGCGGTGATCAAGCAGGTGCCGATCAGCACGGAAGAAGGCACTTGGATGGATGTCGATGTCTCGCCCGACGGCCAGACGCTCGCCTTCACCCTGCTCGGCGATATCTACACCATGCCGATTACCGGCGGTACGCCGACCCGCATTTCCGAAGGCCTTTCCTGGGATGTGCAGCCGCGCTTTTCGCCCGATGGCACCCGCATCGCCTTCACCAGCGACCGCGGCGGCGGGGACAATATCTGGGTGATGAACCGTGACGGCTCGGACAAGCGGCAGGTGACCAAGGAGGACTTCCGCCTTCTGAACCAGCCGGCCTGGTCGCCCGACGGGCGCTACATCGCGGCCAAGAAGCACTTTACCACCGAGCGTAGCGCCGGCACGGGCGAGATCTGGCTCTACCACGTCAGCGGCGGCGGCGGGGTGCAGGTGGTCGAGCGCGCCAACGAGCGGCTGCAGAAGGAGCTGGGCGAACCCGTTTTCGCGCCCGACGGCTCGGCGATCTACTACACCCGCAACACCACTGGCGGGAACGTATTCGAATATGCGCAGGATTCGAACGCGGGCATCTTCGCGATCGAGCGCAAGGATCTGGCGACCGGTGAGGTGACCACCGCGGTCTCCGGCTATGGCGGCGCGGTGCGCCCGGCGCCTTCGCCCGATGGCAAGCAGATCGCCTTTGTCCGGCGCGACAAGGACCAGACCCAGCTATGGGTGAAGGACCTCGCCAGCGGCCGCGAGGCGATGGTCTTTGGGAAGCTTGATCTTGATGTGCAGGAGACCTGGGCGGTCACCGGGGTCTATCCCAATATCGATTGGCTGCCCGATAGCAGCGCCATCATTTTCTGGGCGGGCGGCAAATTGAACCGCGTGAACCGCGACGGAACCGGCCATGCGGTGATCCCCTTCAAGGTCAACGACACCCGCGCCGTCGCCAATGCGCCGCATCCGGTGATCGAGGTTGCGCCCGAGACTTTCACCACCACCATGCCGCGCTTTGCGATGCTCTCGCCCGACGGGGCCACCGTCGTGTTCGAAACGCTCGGCAAACTCCACACCAAATCGGCCAGAGGCAAGGACCTGCCGCGCCCGCTGACTGGTGACAGCGCCGATGTGATCGAAGCCTTCCCCGCCTTCAGCCGCGATGGCGGCGCGCTCGCCTATGTCCGCTGGAGCGATGACAAGCTCGGCGAAATCGTGCTGGCCGATGCGCTGGGGCAGAACCGCCGCGTGCTCGTCGGCCCGGGGCATTATGGCAATATCGCCTTCTCGCCCGACGGGACGATGATCGCCTTCGAAAAGCGCGAGGGCGGATACCTGACCTCGCCCGATTTCTCGCAAGACCCGGGCGTCTATGTCATGCCTGTCGCCGGGGGAGAGCCGCGGCTGGTCACCCGTGACGGAGCCAACCCGCAATGGGGCGCTGCGTCCGATCGCCTGTTCATGCTGGGCCGCGAAGATGGCGGGCTGGCGCTGGTCTCGACCGACCTCAATGGCGAGGCAAAGCGCGTCCATGCCAAGGGCGATCTTGCCAATGATCTGCGCATCGCGCCCGATGGCCGCACCATCGCCTTCCGCCAGAATTACGAGGTCTTCGCGATGCCGCTGGTGCCCGGCGGCAAGCCGGTCGATGTCAGCGAAAGCGGCGGATCGCTGCCCGTCACCAAGGTCAGCACCGGGGGTGCGGACTATCTCGGCTGGGCGCGCGGGGGCGAAACGCTTTTCTGGTCGATCGGCCCGTCCTTGCAGAGCGCCAATGTCAGCGAACTCTTCGCCAATGCGCCCAAAGCCGAGGGTGACAAGACAGCCGCCTACACCCCGCCCACCACCGGCATTCCCCTGGGCGTGACGGTGCAGAAGGCCAAGCCCACCGGCACCACCGTCATCACCGGCGCGCGGGTGCTGACCATGCGCGCAGGCCTTGCGGCGGATGATGCCGGCGTGATCGAGAACGGCATGCTCGTGATCGAAGGCGACCGGATCACCGGCGTCCACGATGCTACCACGGTCAAGATCGCCTTCCCGGAAGGCACCCGCTTCATCGATGCCAGCGGCAAGACCATCATGCCCGGCCTCGTCGATGCCCATGCCCATGGTGCCTACGGGGTGGGCGATCTCATCCCGCAGCAGAACTGGGCCCTGTTGCAGGACCTCGCGCTCGGGGTGACGACGGTGCACAATCCGTCCTCGCAGGCGAGCACCGTCTTCGCCGCCGCCGAACGCCAGCGCGCCGGCCTCACCACCGGGCCGCGCATCTTCTCGACCGGGGAGATCATCTACGGCGCCAAGGCTCCGGATGTTTACGCGCGGATCGACAGCTATGAGGATGCGCTCGCGCACGTGCGCCGGATCAAGGCGCAGGGCGGCATCTCGGTGAAGAACTACAACCAGCCGCGCCGCGAACAGCGCCAGATGGTGGTGCGCGCCGCGGCGGCCGAGAACATGCTGGTCGTCGCAGAGGGCGGTTCGCTGTTCGGGATGGACATGAACATCGTTGCCGATGGCAATTCGACGCTCGAGCATAATGTTCCGGTCGATGTGTTCTACAACGATGTGCTGCAGTTCTTCGGGCAGGCGAACACCAATTACACGCCGACGCTGGTGGTCACCTATGGCGGCCTTGCGGGCGATCCCTATTGGCGGCAGGCGACCAATGTCTGGGAAAACCCGCTGATGGTGCACACCCCGCCCAAGATGCTGCTGGCCGATACCGGACGACGCACCACGGCGCCCGACTGGGCCTTCGTTGACGACAACAACGCACGCGAGGCGCGCAAGCTGGCCCAGCGCGGGGTGAAGGTCAGCATCGGGGCGCACGGTCAGCAGGCCGGCATCGGCGCGCATTGGGAGCTGTGGAGCTTCGCGCGCGGCGGGATGAGCGCGGTCGAGGCATTGAAGGCGGGCACGATCAACTCCGCGCAATCGCTCGGCATGGCCAAGGATATCGGCAGCATCGAGGCGGGCAAGCTGGCCGATCTCGTTATCCTCTCGGCCGATCCGTCAAAGGACATCGCCAATTCCGACAACATCGAACAGGTGATGCTCGGCGGGCGGCTCTATGATGCAAAGACCATGAACGAGACCGGCACTGGCACGGCGACACGCCATCCCTATTGGTGGGAAGCCGCGGGTGGCAAGGGCGCAGGCGGCTCGGCGGAAGCCACCGCTGCCGGACGCGGCCATGCCGACGGGGACGCGGGGTAGGCTCTAGCGAGCCTCTTGCGTTTCCATCAGAGCGCCCGAGGGGATCCGCATCGATCTGGTCGACGATGCCGATTTCTCGATGTTCGAGCTCGGCACCACGATCCTCACCAAGGAAGCACGCGGGCTGCTCGGCGTGATGGCCGAGACCCTGAAGGAGGAGAGCGCTCCGCTGATCCTGCGCGGCCACACCGACAGCCTGCCGTGGCGCGGCGGGGTGGGGGCGAACAACTGGTCGCTGTCCACGGGCCGGGCCGAGGCCACCCGTCAGGCGCTGGTGCTGGGCGGGGTGCCGATGAAGCGCATCGCGCGGATCGAGGGCGTGGCCGACACCGAGCCGCTGGTGGCGGACAATCCCGCCGATCCGAGAAACCGCCGCATCTCGCTGCTGCTGCTCGACGGCAAAGGCGCGCCGGACAAGATCGTCCGCCGCGCGCCGCCTGCGGCCATCAAGCCTGCCACATAAGCAAAGCGCCCCGGCGCCCTGGCCGAAGCCGGGGTGCCGGGGCGCCTGTGTGTCCCGGTGGATCTACTCAGAGACCCTGGGTTACGATCGCCGTCTGGCCGGTGCCGGACTGGGTGATGAAGGAATCGTTGAGGTCCGAGTTCTGCGTCACCGTCGCCGAATGACCGCTGCCGGCCTGGCTGATGATCGACACGTTCTCGTCGCCCAGCTGGGTGACATCGGCCGTCTGGTCGCTGCCGCCCTGGGTGATTTCCGTGGTGTTGTCCGCACCTTCCTGCAGCACGTCGGCATTGAGCAGCACCGCGCCGCCGGCCCCGGTCTGGGTCACGGTGGCGGCATGACCTCCCACGCCGTCCTGCGTGACATTGGCCGAGAGGCTGTTGCCCTGCTGGTTGATCAGCGCGCCGTTCGCGTCCGAGATCTGGGTGATGGTCGCATCGTTGAAGGTGCCGTTATTGCCACCCTGGATAATCTCCGCGCCGCGCGCGAAGCTGCCGAAGCCGACATTGTTACTGCCGATTTGCTCGATCCTTGCCGACTGGTTCTCGCCGAGCTGGGCGGTGCTGGCGGTGTTGTCATCGCCGCTCTGCTCGATTTCTGCGAACTGGTCTTCCCCGAAGCCGGTATCGAACAATCCGGTGCGATCGCGGCCCTGATTGACAAGGCCGATATTGCTGTCGCCCGTCTGAGTGACGATGCCGGTCTGGTCCTGACCGCGCTGGGTGATGCGGCCTTCGTTGTCATCCCCCTCCTGGAACACAGTTCCGGTCTGGTTGAGGCCCACACCAGCGCCCTGATCGACATTCGCTAGGTTCGAAAAGCCGGTCTGGGCGACATCGGCCGTCTGGTTGGTGCCGCGCTGGAGCACGCGCGCATCGTTTTCATCGCCGTCCTGGATCACGATCGCGTCATGGTTCAGGCCCGTTCCTGCGCCCTGATCGATCGAGGCGAAGTTGCTCGAACCTGCCTGCTGATCCACCCCGGCCGTGTGCAGGCCGCCTGCCTGACGGATGATGACTTCACCGTCATCGCCCGCCTGGATCACGCCTGCGCCCGCGACCGTGCCCGCATCATTGCCCGCGCCGCCCTGGACGATGTCGGAGCTGTTGCCATCGCCGCTCTGGAGCAGGTTGGTCTCGTTCGCGCCGGTCCCGGTCTGGGTCAGCAGCGATTCGTTCTCATCGCCGCTCTGCGTCACGATCGCCGTGTTGAGCCCGCTCGACTGGAGAACCGAGGAATCATTGCCCTCACCACTCTGCTCGATGTCGGCGGTTTTGAGATTGCCCGACTGCTCGACGTCCGAGAAATTGTCATCGCCCGACTGAAGCACGGTGGCGACATCGAGATCGCCGCTCTGGAGGACGTCGGATTCGTTGCTGATGCCGGTCTGTTCGACTGTCGCGGTGGCGAAATCATTGACCTGGCTGACCAGCGACTCGTTCTCGCTGCCGCCCTGCGTCACGGTCGCGGTGTTGTTGTCGTCCGAGCTGCCGGTGCCGTTGTCCTGCACGATGGTCGAGACGTTGTCGCTGCCCGACTGGTTCAGCGTGGCCGAGTTGTTGTTGCCACCCTGCGTGACCGTGGACGTACCATCGGAACCGCCCTGGGTGACGGACACGTCGCTGTTGGTCGCGCTCTGGGTGATGTCCGAGGTGTTGTTCTGGGCCAGTGCCGGCGCCGAAGAGATGATTGCCAGCGCCGATGCGCCGCACAGAAGCATTCGAGTCATGAACCCCGTTCCTCTCAAAGGCCCGGGGACGGCCAAGGTGATTATGAGAGCGCCCCACGGCTCCCCCCGGCCCGTGTGCATTGCTCGCAAAGCTTTGACGCGACTCGTCTTTTGTGGGCGCGAGGTTAGCCATCGTTAGCCAAAGGTAAAGTGCCAATTCACACCATCAGGGCAAGCGGGGCGCATTGTGCCGGAACCGGACACGGCAAAAGCCCGGAGCCTTCCAGCTCCGGGCTTGCCGGCCTTGCCCCCAGGGGAGAGGGGCGGCGGGGGAGGAGGACTTAACGCAGCAGCGAGAGCACGTTCTGCTGCGACTGGTTGGCCTGAGCGAGCATCGCGGTCGACGCCTGGCCGAGGATCTGCGCCTTGGCGAGCGCAGTGGTTTCGGCCGAGTAGTCGGTATCCTGAATCCGCGAGCGCGCATCGGTCAGGTTGGTCGAGACGTTGGTGAGATTGTTCACCGCCGACTGCAGACGGTTCTGGCCGGCACCCAGATCGCCGCGGGCGGTCACCTCCGGCTCCTCGATCATTTCGACACTTGGCGCTGGCAACTACGAGGAGGGTCGATGATGATGCTCGCCCGCAATCCTGCCGCCGCCTATCGCCGGGTCGAACTCGATGCGCGGATCGAGGCATCAAGCGCGGCGGAGCTCACGCGCATCTGTCTGGAGGAAGCAGTCGCCGCCCTCGGGCAGGCGTTGCTGGCGCTGGGCAAGGACCCGGCCGCCGTCCCGCGCGAGCCGCTGGCGCGGGCGCAATCGATCACCGTCTGGCTGGCCCGCTCGGTCGCGCCGGAGCATCCGCTTCACGCCAGTCTTGTCACCTTCTATGGCGGGCTGGCGAGCCAGATTTCCGCGAACCTGCGCAAGCCGAGTCCGGCGGAAATCGGGCAGGTGCGCGGCGATCTGAATGATCTGCTGTCGGCTGCGGGGTAAGCTTGCACAAAATGTTTCACGTGAAACATTATCCTACAGGCAAAAGTCAGCTTTTCATAAATGAATCAATGATTTGAGCTGCATCAAGCGGGTCTTCGAAGGGGTGGAAGTGGGTGCGATCGGGCCGGTAAAGGTCGCTACCGAGGGGCAAACGGCCTGCTAACTCGGGCCAAGTGGGCGAGCTTTTGAAGTCGTTGAGGCTGGTCATCTGCGCCCGCACCACCAGCACCGGCACTGCCACCCGCGTCGCCGCTTCGAGCACCGCGCCATTGCTGCGGCTGGAGGCATAGACGCTCGCCTCCATCTCGGGCGCGCAGGCGAGTTCCATGCCCTCTCCAGCCGGGGCCGGGACGAGGCCGTAGCGGCAGTAATCCTCGAACACGCGCGGGGCGAACAGGTTGTAGGGATCTCGTGTCCGGAACCGCTCCATCATCTCCTCGGCACTCGCGAAATCGCGCTTGCGGCGGATCGCGGGGTGGGGGTTGTCTGCGGTGTAGAGCGGCTCTCCCGGCGCGTAGAATTCGGGCGCGAGGATCACCGGATCGAACAGCACCAGCCGCGCAAAAGCCTCAGGGTGATCGGCCGCGACCTGCACCAGCGTATGCGCGCCCATCGAATGGCCGATGCCGACCGCCTGCGTCAGGCCCGCCGCATCGAGGAAGGTGGCGACATCGCGCGCGACCACCTTCCAGTCGCTGATCGGCCCGCCGCCCGATTGCCCGTGTCCGCGCAGGTCGATGGCATAGGCGGGGTGGGCCGGAAACTGGTCGATAATGGCGTCGAACACCCGTCCGTGAAAGCCGGTCGCATGGGCGAACACCAGCGGCACGGCAGGCGTGTGGCCGGCAGCGGGCGCCCATTCGTGGACGGCCAGTTCAATGTCGCCGACAGGATAGAGACGGGTGACGGGGGCAGGGCGGTTCGCAGTCATGCCCCTGCCCAAGAGCATCGGCTATCCCAAGTCAATCGCGTGCTTTTGGTAGGGGCTACTCGGCCGGAACGGGGGCGGTCTCGCCTTCGCTGTCCTCGCTTTCGCCGCGGGTGCGGGCAAAGCGCAGGGCCTCGGCGATCCGGTCAGGCGCGATCAGCTTCAGCGCGCCGCCATAGAGCGCCACGCCCAGCGCCACCATCAGCGCCAGCGCGGCAATGGGCAGCATCGCCGGAAGCACGGCCAGCGCCAGCGCCACGCCCGCCGCCATCACCAGCGCAGCGGCGAGCGGCGGGGCAATCGCCACCAGCAGATCGCCGAGCCTCAGATCGAGCACGCGCTGCGACAGCGCGACCGTGATCGCGGTCAGCACCGCCATGCCGCCAACCCAGCCCCATGCGAAGCCCATCACGCCCCAACGCGACCCGATAAGGAAGGTAAGCGGCATCACAACCGCGCCAGAGATAGTCACGCGCAGGGCAATTCCGGGAAAGCCGCGCGCATTGGTGGCGGGCGCGAACAGGATTTGCAGGGTCAGCATCGCCATGGCGATCGCCAGCACCGGCAGCAGCGGGACGATGCCGATCCACTTTTCGCCGAGCAGCACTGGCACCAGCACCGGGGCGACCACGGCCAGCCCGGCATAGGCGGGCAGCGCCACCAGCAGCACCAGCCGGATCGTCGCAAGCAGCGGCGCCGCGCCGACATTGCCCTGGCGCGAATAGGCGGCATAGGCGACTTCGTTGATCGGCGGCACGAACTTGGCGGCCAGCAATTGCGCGAGGAACAGGCCCGTCGTGTAGACGCCCAAGGTGTGGGTATCGAGCACGCGGCCCGCGATCATCACGTCGGCCTGGCTCTGGATGAACCAGAAGATCTGCGTCGCGGTCATCATCCCGCCAAAGCCGGCAATATGTCCGGCGCCGGCAAAGCGGAAGCTCGGGCGGATCGGTGCGCGCGCGGCCCAGGTCATCCCCACCGCCTCGGTCAGCAGCATCACCATAGGTGCGGAAACGAGCGTCCACACCCCCCAGCCCGACAGCGCACCGGTGAGCGCGGTCACCGCCCCTGCCAGTGCAGAGGCCAGCCGCACCTGCGCCGGGCGGCGGAAATCCATCCGGCGGCTGAGGATCGCGTGGGGCAAAGCGCAGAAGGGCACCGCGAGATAGAGCAGCGATTGCACCCGCAGAAGTTGCGTCACCATCGGCTGTTCGAACCATGCCGCCACCAGCGGCGCGGCGATGAACTGGATCAGCGCCAAGCCGCAATTCAGGAGGATCAGCATCCCCAGCGTCTGGCGCAGGCGTTCCTCGCTGACATCATCCTCGCGGATCAGCGCGGAGGCGAGGCCCCAGCCGTTCATGGTGCTGAGCAGCATCAGCATCACCTGCGCCATGGCGAACAGGCCATAATCGTCCGGCGCCAGCAGGCGGATCACGATCAGGGTCGAGGCCCAGGACACGATCTGCGTGCCGATCTGGCTGCCCGAGCGCCAGATCACCGCATTGCGCACCTGTGCCGCCAGCTTGGAGGAGGAGGAGGCGCCCTCAGCCATGCATTACAACCACCTTGGCGCGCGGGGCGACGGGCTGTGCCGGATTGCGCTCGGCACCCCAGACATTGGCGAGCATCCGGGCGGCCGTGCGGCTGCGCACGAACAGCAGGTCTTCCATGTCATAGGCAGGCGCTGCGCCGAGATATTCCTTGTAGCCGCTATCGCCGACCCCGAGATCGGTGACGCTGCACCCGGCGGCCATGGCATCGCTGATCGCGCGGGCGTTGACGATCTTGCCGACCTCGTACTTCGCCAGCGCGCTGACATAGCTGCCGGCAATGCCATATTGCACCGCGCCGTCATACAGATCGAAGCTGAAGGCGGCAGGGGCATTGTCGATCAGCAGGATCGTTGCGCAGAGCTTTTCGGCGAGCACCGGATCGGTCAGCACCGTGCGCCACAGGGCGCGCTGGCCGTGGCTCATGAACTTGGCGCCGCTGCCGTCGGTGGTGGCGGCAATCCAGCTGGCCTGTTCAACCTTGGCGAGCTGATCGAGCACGCCCGGGTTCCAGTCACTCCCCCGGACATAGCGCCATTCCACCGTGCCGAGCTGCGCGAGGCGGCGTTCGGCCTTGGCGAGGCGCTTGGCGGTGGAGGGGCGCGGCCAGCCCTCGGCGCGGGCGGCATCGAGATCGATGGTCCAGCTGGTGCTGGCCGGGCGCGACAGCACGCTCCAGTTCGCCAGCAGCGCGGCCTTGATAATCAGCTGGTTGGCCTGATCATCGCTCGGCACCGGGCCGATGCGCCACACCGGGCCAAGGCTGCGCGCGCCGCGATCGAGCCCCTGCGCGAGCTCGGCGACATCGCAATCGGGCGCGAGCAGCGCCGAGCGCAGTGGCCAGTAGGAACCGGGCACCTTGCGCGCCCGGCCGACCAGCGGTCCGAAGGCGATGGTGGGGATGGCGGCGATCACCTCGTCCGAACCGCGCCGAATCAGCAGCGTGCGTCCGCTTGGCGCGGTGCCGGGCAATTGCACCGTGCGCGCCGCATACCACGCCGCACGCAGGAAGCCGTGGCCCGCGAGGTTGCACGCCGCAAGCGCGTCAATCTCCTCCGGGAAACCCGCGACTGACGCCACGGTCAGCTTTTCGGCTGCAATCCTGCTCTCGTACATCGGTCACCATTGCACGCCACGAGGGGAAAGTGGCGGCAATGGCCATAGTGCGCGCGTGTAACCACCCGGTTAACCAGCGGGCGGGGGTTCGGGCGTCAGAAGACGACGACGCTGCGGATCGACTTGCCTTCGTGCATCAGATCGAAGGCGGTGTTGATCTCCTCGAGGCCCATCACGTGGGTGATCATCGGGTCGATCTCGATTTTGCCGGTCATGTACATGTCGACGATCTTGGGCACATCGGTGCGGCCCTTGGCCCCGCCGAAAGCCGTGCCGCGCCAGTTGCGCCCGGTGACGAGCTGGAACGGGCGGGTGGCGATTTCCTTGCCCGCTTCGGCCACCCCGATGATGATGCTGGTGCCCCAGCCGCGGTGGCAGGCTTCCAGCGCGGTGCGCATCACTTCGGTGTTGCCGGTGGCATCGAAGGTGTAATCCGCGCCGCCATCGGTCATTTCGACGATTCTGGCGACGATGTCCTCGCGGCTCATGCCTGCCGAGTTGAGGAAGTGGGTCATGCCGAACCGGCGGCCCCATTCCTCGCGCGCCGGATTGATGTCCACGCCGACGATCAGGTTCGCTCCTGCCAGCCGCGCGCCCTGGGTGACATTGAGGCCGATCCCGCCGAGGCCGAACACCACGACATTGTCGCCGACCTGCACCTTGGCGGTGTTGGTCACCGCGCCGACGCCGGTGGTCACCCCGCAGCCGATGTAGCAGGCGCTCTGGAACGGCGCGTCCTCGCGGATCTTTGCGACCGCGATTTCAGGCAGGACAGTGAAATTCGAGAAGGTCGAGCAGCCCATGTAGTGGAAGATCGGCTGGCCCTTGTAGGAAAAGCGCGTGGTGCCGTCGGGCATCAGCCCCTTGCCCTGGGTGGCGCGGATCGCGGTGCACAGGTTGGTCTTGCCGCTGAGGCACGACTTACACTGGCGACATTCGGGGGTGTAGAGCGGGATCACGTGATCGCCCGGCTTCACGCTGGTGACACCCGCGCCCACTTCACGCACGATGCCTGCGCCCTCGTGGCCGAGCACGGAGGGGAAGATGCCCTCGCTATCGAACCCGTCCAATGTGTAGGCGTCAGTATGGCAGATGCCGGTCGCCATGATCTCCACCAGCACTTCGCCGGCCTTGGGGCCTTCGAGATCGAGCTCGACGATTTCGAGCGGCTGCTTGGCGGCAAAGGCAACGGCGGCGCGGGTCTTCATGGATGTTTTCCTCGGGTAGTCAGCGGCGGCTGGGTACGGCTTCGTGATCGTAAGGGCAATGGCGGCAGGCCGAGCCGCAGCACTTGCCGCGCGCCAGATGCGCCACCCGCGTGAACACGGTGTAGCCCGTCTCGGGATCGCGATATGTGCTCTCCCCGCGCGCGCAGGCGGCTTCGTGCAGGGCGTGCCATGATGGCTGGGTCATGGCGCCCCCGATAGGCGGAGCGCGCCCCGATGACAATTTCCGCCTTGCGCGGGCGGAACTTTTGGGCTGTGACCGCGCTTCCTTTTCCTGTCACATCCCCTTTCGGAGAGCGCCCTTGCGTTTCGTGCTGTTTGTCGCCGCCCTGCTGTTCGCCGCCCCCGCCGCCGCGCAGGGCATCCAGCAGACCAAGGGCAGTTTCGAAGACAAGTTCCGCCAGCTTGACGAGGTGCTGCCCGATCCCAGCAACACCCGCAACGCGAGCGGCGCGCCGGGGCATGAATACTGGCAGCAGAAGGTCGACTACAAGATCACCGCGACCCTCGACGAGACCAAGCGCCGGCTGACGGCCAAGGCGACGATCCGCTACACCAACAATTCGCCCGACGCCCTGCCGTGGCTGTGGATGCAGCTCGACCAGAACATCTTCAAGCGCGATTCCATGGCCGAGCTGACTGATGCTTTCGGCGGCCCCGGCCGGCGCGGGCCGAAGGTGAGCCTTGGCTCCGCCTCCGAGCCGACCAAGCTGTCGATGGACGAGCTGCGCCGCCAGCAGGCGATGGCCGACAATGACTATGGCTATGACATCAGCGCGGTGACCACGATGACCGGCGCGGCCCTGCCGCACACCATCGTCGGCACGCTGATGCGGGTCGATCTGCCCGAGCCGCTGGCACCCGGCGCCACCACCGAATTCGCGATCGAATGGGCCTTCAACATCGTCGAGGAAGACGCGATCAACGCGCGTTCGGGTTACGAGCACTTCCCCGATGATCCGCGCAAGGGCGGGAACGACATCTTCCTGCTCGCCCAGTGGTTCCCGCGCATGGTGGTCTATTCGGACTACGAAGGCTGGCACAACAAGGAGTTCCTCGGCCGCGGCGAGTTCACGCTCGAATTCGGCGATTACGAAGTCGATCTGACCGTGCCTTCGGATCACATCGTCGCTGCCACCGGCACGATCCAGAACCCGGACGCGGTGCTCACCGCCGCCCAGCGCCAGCGGCTCGAAACCGCCAAGAATGCGGCTGCGCCGGTGTTCATCGTCACGCCGCAGGAGGCCGCCGCTGCCGAAGCCGGCAATCCCAAGGGCACCAAGACCTGGCGCTTTGCCGCCAAGAACGTGCGCGATTTCGCCTGGGCCTCCAGCCGCAAGTTTCTGTGGGACGCGCAAGGCGTGAAGCAGCCGGGCGCGGAGCATGAAACCGTGCTCGCCATGAGCTTCTGGCCCAAGGAAGGCGGCGATCTGTGGAAGAAGTATTCCACCGCCGCCGTGGTCCACACGCTGAAGGTCTATTCGCGCTTCAGCTTCGATTATCCCTATCCCACCGCGCAATCCGTCAACGGGCCGGTCGGCGGGATGGAATATCCGATGATCACCTTCAACGGTCCGCGCACCACCCTCAACAAGGATGGCACGCGCACCTATTCGCTGGCCGAGAAGATGTTCCTCGTCGGCGTGGTGATCCACGAGATCGGGCACATCTACTTCCCGATGACGGTGAACTCGGACGAGCGCCAGTGGACCTGGATGGACGAGGGCCTCAACTCCTTCCTCGATTCGGTCGCCGGTTACGAATGGGACCCGAACATGCCGTGGACCCGCTCGGTCGCGCGCGACCTGGTGAGCTACATGGTCTCGAACCAGCAGGAACCGATCATGACCCAGTCGGATTCGGTCACCAACCTCGGCTCCAACGCCTATGGCAAGCCGTCGGCTGCCTATCACCTGCTGCGCGACACGATCATCGGGCGCGAACGCTTCGACTTTGCGCTGAGGGAATATGCGCGCCGCTGGAAGTTCAAGCGGCCCACCCCAGCCGATTTCTTCCGCACCATGGAGGAAGCCAGCGGCACCGATCTCGACTGGTTCTGGCGCGGCTGGTTCTACACCACCGATCACGTCGATATTTCGCTGGATTCGATCTACCGCCTGCAAGTCGACACCAATGATCCCGACATCGATCTGCCGCGCCGCCGCGCCGAGCGTGCCGAGGAGCCGGAACTGGTCGGCATCGGCCTGAACCGCGATCAGAAACTGCCGATCTGGGTGCTGGAAAACCCGGGTGTGCGCGACTTCTACGACAGCAATGACGAATTCACCGTCACGCCCAAGGATCGCAAGAAATACGCCGATTTCCTCGCCGGGCTCGACCCGTGGGAGCGTCAGGTGTTCGAGCGCGCGGTAAAGGAAAACGCGAATTACTACGTGCTCAACTTCTCCAACAAGGGCGGGCTGGTGATGCCGGTGATCCTGGGCCTGACCTTCAAGGATGGCTCGACCCAGAAGATCAACATCCCGGCTGAAATCTGGCGGCGCAATGCGCGCGAGGTGGCCAAGCTGCTGGTCTTCCCCAAGGGCAAGGAGCTGGTGCAGGTGATGGTCGATCCCGATTGGGAAACCGGCGATGCTGACCTTGAGAACAACCACTATCCGCGCCGCATCATCCCGAGCCGGATCGAGGCCTTCAAGGACGAAGCCGCCAAGTCGCGGGTCAGCCGCGATCTGATGGGCGAGGCCGCCGGGGCCGAACCGGTGGACGGCGGCAAGAAGTGATCACGCGCCGCGCGGCTTTGGGCGCGGCTCTGACGGGGGCGCTGATGCTGGGGGCTGCGCTTGCGGCTCCGGCAGCAGCACACCAGCAGAAGCGCGCGATCAGCACGATTGCGGGCAATGCGCGCTCGGGCAAGCTCGAGATCATGCATCAGGTGCCGGTGCATGATGCCGAGCACGCGCTGCGGGCGCAGGGCGCGCAAAGCCCCGACATCATCGGGAGCGAAGCCAGCCGCGAGGCCTTTGCAACCTATGTCGCACGCCGCTTTTTGGTGGTGGTGGATGGCAAGGTGGCCAGTCCGGACTATGTCGGCAGCGAGATCGCGGGCGGCAGTCTGTGGGTCTATCAGGAACTGCCCCTGCCTGCGCCGGGCACGCCGATCACGGTCAATTCGCAGATCCTCACCGATATGTGGGCGAGCCAGATGAACCGCGTCAACATCGGCACTGGAGCGGGGGTGACGACGCTGATCTTCACCGCCGGCACGGGCGCGCAGGACGCGGTGTTGCCCGGATAATCAGGCGCGGCGGCGGCGCGATCTGCGCTCGGCCTGCGTGCCGCCCAGCTCCTCGCACAGGTCTTCCATCAGCATCGGGCGGCCATAGCGATAGCCCTGCACATGGCGGCAGCCGATGCCGCGCAGAAAGGTTTCCTGCTCCTCGGTCTCCACCCCTTCGACCACGACCCTGAGGCCCAGGCTGTGGCCCATCTGCACGATCGCCTGGATGATCAGGCGCGACTGGTGATCCTCGCGGATCGCGGCGATGAAATCGCGCTCGATCTTGACCTTCTGGATCGGGAACTGGCGCAGGTGGGTGAGCGAGGAGAAGCCCGTCCCGAAATCGTCGAGGCAGATGGTGAAGCCGCAGCGGTCGAGCATCGCGAGCGAGGCATGGAGCTGGCCCGAGGCGTCGAGCAGCATGGTCTCGGTCACTTCGATGGTGAAGTTGGCCGGGCTCATCGGGCTGTCGTCGACCACGTCGATCAGGTGGCGCACGAAATCGTCCTTGCGCAGGTCCGCTTCCGAGAGGTTGAGCCCGATGCGGGTATCCGGACCGAGCAGCGCCAGGATCGCCGGCCCGTCCTTGATCACCGCATCGAGCATCACCCGCGACACGCGCCGCGAGAGTTCGGGATCGAGCAGGGCGGAAAAGATCTCGCTCGCCGTGATCAGGCTGCCGTCTTCGTCCTTGAGGCGCAGCAGCGCTTCGAGCGAGGAGATCCTGCCCGTGGGAAGCTCGACGATCGGCTGGTAGGCGGCCACCGCGCGGCCCTGATTGAGCGCATCACGCAGGCGGGTGATGGCGCGCTGGCGTTCGGACTGGCGGGCCTCGATCTGCTCGTCCCAGCACACCACGCCGCCGCGCCCCTGCTCCTTGCCGCGATAGAGCGCGAGATCGGCGCGGCGCATGATCTCCTCGCCGCTGCCCGGCTGGTCCATCCGCGCCAGCCCGCAGGTCGCCCCGATGGCGAGCGCGCTGCGGCCCAGCGCCACGACATCGTCAAGTTCGCCGATCAACTCGTGGAGGAAGGCCGTGGCATCATCCAGCGACATTGACGGCGGGAACAGCAGCGCGAATTCGTCCCCGCCCCAGCGCGCGAGGAACATGCCCCTGCGAATGCGCTGGTGGAGGTGTTCGGCAATCGCCACCAGCACGCGGTCGCCCACCAGATGGCCGAGCGTGTCGTTGACGTCCTTGAACCCGTCGAGATCGATCAGGGCGACCATCGCGGCCTCGCGGTCGGCGCGGCGGATGGCGGCGGCGAGCTTGCGGTCGAAGGAGGCGCGGTTGAACAGGCCGGTCAGGCGGTCATGCTCGGCCGCACGCTTGAGCGCGGCGTTGCGCAGATGCTCGTCGGTGCAGTCCTGGATGATCCCCGCGACGCTATCGGGCCGCCCGTCGACATCGACCCGCTCGCCGACCACACGGATGCGCCGACGCTCCCCGTCGCGGCGACGGATGCTGGTTTCGAAGGTGAAGGTTTTGCCGTCGTCCAGCGCCTGCTCCATCTTGGCGACGACCATGGCCTGATCCTGCGGATCATACAGCGCAATGGCTTCGTCGACGTTGGGGGTGCTATTCGGCTCGACACCGTTGATGATGTAGACCTGATCAGACCAGAACAGCTGATTGGTGGCGATATCGACGCGCCACGAACCGACATTGGCTGCGCGCTCCGCCTGGCGGAAGATCTGCGAGGTCTGCTTGAGCGCGGCATTGGCCGAGCTCAATGCGCGGGTGCGGACATTGAGCGCGATCGACTGTTCGGCGAGTTCGGCCAGCACCGAAAGCGGGGCGATCTGATCGGAGCAGAAGGCGTGGGGTTCGGGCGAGATCGCGCACAGCGCGCCCAGCAGCACATCGCCCTCGCCGCGGATCGGCACGCCGAGATAGGAGCGGATGAAGGGCGCGCCTGTGACCAGCGGATTGTTGCGGAACCTGAGGTCGGCCCGCGCATCGCTCACCAGCAGCGGCCCTTCGCCGGCGATGCACACCGCGCAGAACGAAGTGTCGCGCGGGGTCTCGTGGCAATCGAAACCGGTGCGGCCAAGGAACCACTGGCGCTCGTCCTCGACAATCGAGAGCAGCGCTGTAGGGCAGCCGAGCATGGTGCTCGCCAATACGGTGATGCGCGAAAACAGCGCGCGGTCCGCGTTTGCCTCAAGGCCGAGATTGCGAATGGCTTCAAGGCGTTCGGTCGGGTTCACGTGGCCAATTGGCCTTGGCACGATTAACAAACCGAAGCGGGCGCGATAGGTAAGGCTTCGCGTGATGTCCTGCCCCCTGATACCGGCGCAAGACTGGACAGGAACGTTGCCACCTGCCTAGGTCTGTCGCCATGCGGGACGGACACTTGGCACAATGACGGCGTGGCGCTTTGCAGTCGATCGGGGCGGCACCTTTACCGATGTGGTCGCGCTCACGCCCGCAGGCGCGCTGGTGACCGAAAAGCTGCTGTCGGAGAACCCCGGCCTCTATGCCGATGCCGCGAGCGAGGCGGTGCGGCGGCTGATGGCGCGGCACGGCGAAGGCCCGATTGCCGAGCTGAGGATCGGCACTACGGTCGCCACCAATGCCTTGCTGGAGCGCAAGGGCGAGCGGCTGGCGCTCGCCATCACCCGCGGCTTTGGCGATGCCCTGCGGATCGGCACGCAGGCGCGGCCCGAAATCTTCGCGCGCCACATCGTCCTGCCCGAACAATTGCCCGCAAAGGTCATCGAGATCGACGAGCGCGTAGCGGTCGATGGCACGGTGCTGCGCCCGCTTGACGAGAGCGCGGCCCGCGCTGCGCTGGCGGCCCTGCGCGCCGAGGGCTTCGATGCCCTCGCGATCATCCTGATGCACGGCTGGCAGCACCGCGACCACGAAGTGCGCCTCGCCGTCATCGCCCGCGAGCTGGGCTTTGCGCAGGTCAGCGTCAGCCACGAGGTCGCCCCGCTGATCCGGCTGGTGCCGCGCGGGGATACGACCGTGGTCGACGCCTATCTCTCGCCGGTGCTGCGGCGCTACACCGACACACTCGCCGCGAGCCTGCTGCCTGCGGGGGCCTTGCGCTTCATGCAGTCGAACGGGGGGCTGGCAGAGGTCGGCGCGTTTCGCGGCAAGGATGCGATCCTCTCCGGACCCGCAGGAGGCGTGGTGGGCATGGTGGCGGCCAGCGCGCCGCTGGGCCACACAAGGCTGATCGGCTTCGACATGGGCGGCACAAGCACCGATGTGGCGCATTATGCCAGCGAATATGAACTGACCGGCGACTCTGTGGTGGCGGGCGTGCGGGTGGCCGCGCCGATGATGACGATCCACACCGTGGCGGCGGGCGGCGGGTCGATCTGCCGGTTTGACGGGTCGCGCTTCCGCGTCGGTCCGGAAAGCGCGGGCGCCGATCCCGGCCCGGCCTGCTACCGCAAGGGCGGGCCGCTGACGGTGACCGATTGCAACCTCGTGCTGGGGCGCATTGATCCGGCCTTCTTCCCCGCCGTGTTCGGGCCGCAAGGCAATGCCCCGCTCGATCCCGAGGCAGCGCGATCGCGGCTGGAAGAGGTCGCCGCGCAGTTGCCCGAACCCCGCCCGATCGAGGCGATGGCCGAAGGCTTCCTCGCCATCGCGGTCGACAACATGGCCAATGCGATCCGCAAGATCTCGGTCGCGCGCGGGCATGATGTGACGGCCTATGCCCTCGCCTGCTTCGGCGGGGCGGGAGGCCAGCACGCCTGCCGGGTCGCCGATGCGCTGGGGATGGAGAGAGTGCTGGTGCACCCGCTCGCCGGGATGCTTTCGGCCTATGGCATCGGCTTGGCCCCGGTAAAGGCGATCCGCGAAGTCAGCTGCGTGCGGGCGCTGGGGGAGAGTTTCGCAGGCGAACTCGCCGTGCTGACCGAACAGGCGCGGCAGGATTTGCTGGCGCAGGGCATCCCCGAAACTGCCATCCGCATCGCGGCGCACGCGCGCCTGCGCTTTGCCGGAAGCGACAGCCTGATCGCGGTTCCCTGCAATGATCCCGCCACCATGGACGCCGCCTTCCGCCAGCTTCACCGCCAGCGTTTCGGCTATTCCGATGCGCAAGGCGCGATCATGGTCGAGGCGCTGAGCGTCGAGGCGAGTGGGAATGTCGGCGGGCTGGCGGCTGCGGCTGCCTTGCCCGAGACCCTGCCCGCAGCCAACGGCATCCTGCCCGGCGCATGGCCGGTGATGTCGCGCCGCGCCCTGCGGGAGGGGGAAAGCGTCTCGGGGCCGCTGCTCGTCATCGATCCCGGCTCCACCACCGTGGTCGAGGACGGCTGGCAGGCAAGCCTTGCCGAGGAAGGCAGCCTGATCCTCACCCGCGCCGTGCCCCTGCAGCGGACCCGCGCCGCCGGAACCGAAGCCGATCCCGTCCGGCTCGAAATCTTCAACAACCTGTTCATGGCGATTGCCGAGGAAATGGGCGTGGTGCTGCAATCCACCGCCACCTCGGTCAACATCAAGGAGCGGCTCGATTTCTCCTGCGCGCTGTTCGATCGGGCGGGCGCGCTGATCGCCAATGCGCCGCATATTCCGGTGCATCTCGGCAGCATGGGGGATTCCATTGCCCGTGTGATCGAAGTGCGGGGCGAGCGCCGCGACGGGCGGGGCTTCCGGCGCGGGGATGCCTATGTGCTCAACGATCCCTATCGCGGCGGGACCCACCTGCCCGATATCACGGTGATCGTGCCGGTGTTCTATGGCGAGGGATCGGGCGAGCCGGATGCTTTCGTCGCCGCACGCGGGCACCATGCCGATATCGGCGGGATCGCGCCGGGCTCCATGCCGCCCGAAAGCCGCACCATCGCCGAAGAAGGCGTGCTGATCGATAACGCGCTGCTGGTGGATGCGGGCCAGCTCTGCGAGGCGGCGATGCGCGACTTGCTCGGCTCCGGCCCCTTCCCGGCGCGCAATCCTGATCGCAATCTCTCCGATCTGCGCGCGCAGTTGGCGGCCTGCACTCGCGGGGCGGAGCTGCTGGCAGGCGCGGCGCGCGAGCACGGGGCGCAGGTGCTCGCCGCCTATATGGACCACATCATCGCCAATGCCGAGGAAAGCGTGCGGCGTCTGCTGGGCGGGCTGGAGGATGGCGCCTTTGCCTACGCGATGGACAATGGCGCCTGCGTCAAGGTCGCGATCCGGATCGACCGGGAGAGCCGCTCGGCGGTGTTCGACTTCACCGGCACCAGTGACCAGCTGGACGACAATTTCAACGCCCCGCGCGCAATCACCCGTGCGGCGGCGCTCTATGTCCTGCGCACGCTGATCGACGATGCGATCCCGATGAATGACGGGTGCCTGAGGCCGGTGGAGCTGATCGTGCCCGAAGGCTCGATGCTCAATCCGCGTCCGGGTGCTGCGGTGGTGGCGGGCAATGTCGAGACCTCGCAGGTCGTCACCGATGCGCTGTTCGCGGCCACAGGCAGGCTCGCGCCTGCCCAAGGCACGATGAACAACTTCACCTTCGGCAATGAGCGGCACCAGTATTACGAGACGATCTGCGGGGGATCGGGCGCGGGGCCGGATCATGACGGCACCAGTGCGGTGCAGACCCATATGACCAACAGCCGGCTGACCGATCCCGAAATCCTCGAAACCCGCCTGCCGGTGCGGCTGGAGCGCTTTGCCATCCGGCGCGGATCGGGAGGCAAGGGGCGGCATCGCGGCGGTGACGGGGTGGAGCGCGCCATCACCTTCCTCGAACCGATGCGCGCCAATATGCTGGCGAACCGCCGCATAGTGGCCCCATGCGGGCTGGCTGGCGGGGGTGACGCGCTGCCGGGCAAGAACTGGGTCGAACGTGCGGACGGCAGCATCGAGGAACTGGGCGCTACCGGCTCTGCCGAAATGCGGGCGGGCGACAGTTTCGTGATCCTGACGCCCGGCGGCGGTGGGTTCGGAGGAAAGAGCGAATGAACTATTGGCCGCTCCTTGGCATCGCCATCGTCGTTGTCGGCTTTGCCCTGCGCTTCAATCCGCTGCTGGTGGTGGTGAGCGCCGCGCTGGCGACCGGCGTGCTAGCGGGCTTCGACCTCCTCGCCGTGATCGAAGCGCTCGGCAAGGCCTTTGCCGATAACCGCTACATCTCGGTCACCTGGATCATCCTGCCGGTGATCGGCTTGCTCGAACGCCACGGGTTGCAGCAGCGCGCGCGCAGCCTGATCGAGGGGATGCGCGGGGCGACGATGGGCAAGCTGCTGGTCGCCTACCTCGCCTTCCGCCAGCTCGCCTCGGCCTTGGGGATGAAGGATATCGGCGGCCATCCGCAAGCCGTGCGCCCGCTGGTCGCGCCGATGGCCGAGGCGGCGGCGGTCAAGACCCATGGCGACCTCTCCGAGGAGGCGCGCGACGAGGTGAAAGCCATGGCGGCGGCGACCGACAATGTCGGGCTGTTCTTCGGCGAGGACATCTTCTTCGCCATCGCCTCGATCCTGCTGATCCAGGGCGTGTTCGAAGCCGCGGGCTATCCGCTCACGCCGCTGGAACTGTCGGTCTGGGCGATCCCCACCGCGATTGCCGCCTTCCTGATCCATGGGGCCCGCATCCTCGCCTTCGACCGCCGACTGGGGAGGGGCCGCAAATGATCACCTATGAATGGCTCTATGCGCTGGCGGGGTTGGCTTTTGCTGTGTGGTCGGCGCTGAGTTTGCGCGATCGGCGTTGGGTCAATGCCGCCTTCTGGGCGCTGCTTTCGGCGAGTTTCTTCCTCGGCAGCCATGTCTCCGATCTCGTCAACGGGCTGATCGTGCTGGCGATGGTGGCGATTGCAGGCTTTGGCGGCCTTACGCGCAGCGATCCGCCGACCACTTCGGCAGAGGAGCGGCGGGTGCTGTCCGAAAGGCTCGGCAATCGCTTGTTCGTGCCCGCGCTGGTGGTGCCGCTGACGGCGGTCGTCGGCACGCTGGTCTACAATTACACCCCGCTGGGCGAGACCGGCCTGTTCGAGGCGCGGCGCGAGACGCTGATCCTGTTCGCGATCGGCGTGGTGGCAGCGCTGGCAGGCGCTTGTGTCTGGCTGCGCCCGCCGCTGCTCGCCCCTGCCGAGGAAGGCCGCCGCCTGCTCGACTCCATCGGCTGGGCAGCGATCCTGCCGCAGATGCTGGCGGCATTGGGCGCGGTCTTTGCCGCTGCGGGCGTGGGCGAGATCATCGGCGGGCTGGCAGGCGCGGTGATCCCCGAGGGGAGCGTGTTCCTCACCGTGGTGGTGTTTGCGCTGGGCATGGCGGGCTTCACCATGATCATGGGCAATGCCTTTGCCGCCTTCCCGGTGATGGCAGCCGCGATCGGCATTCCGCTGCTGGTGGAGCAATATGGCGGCGATCCGGCGGTGATCGGTGCGGTCGGGATGCTGGCGGGCTTCTGCGGGACGCTGCTCACCCCGATGGCGGCGAATTTCAACATCGTGCCCGCCGCGCTGCTGGAACTCAAAGACCAGAACGGGGTGATCCGCCAGCAGGTGGGCACGGCGGTGCCGCTGCTCGTGTGCAACATCGCGATCATCTATTGGGGGGCCTTCTGGCTGTGGAACTGAGCGAGGACATTGCCCGCAACTTCGCGCGGCTGGCGCTGGGCCACGTGGCGCGGGCCTACCCCTACAAGGACGACCATGTCTTCGGCAGCGCAGCCGATGTGCGCGCGCCGCAAGAAGCCCATCCGGTGTTCTTCGGCAGCTTCGACTGGCATTCCTGCGTCCACGGCTGGTGGAGCCTGCTGACGCTGCGCCGCCTCTATCCGGCCATGCCCGAGGCCGCTGCCATCACCGAATTGGCCGAGGCAACCTTCACGCCCGAGAAGCTGGCGGCGGAACTCGCCTACCTGGAGCGGCCGCTGTCGCGCGGGTTCGAGCGGCCCTATGGCTGGGGCTGGTTGCTCTACCTGCATGACGAGGCGGCGCGGCAGGATGATCGCGAATGGGCCGCGCGGCTGGAGCCGCTGGCGCTGGCCTTCGCGGCGCGGCTCAAGGATTATCTTCGCATCCTCACCTATCCGATCACGGTCGGCACCCATTTCAACACGGCTTTCGCGCTGATCCTCGCGCGCCGCTGGGCCGAGGGGCGCGATCCCGATCTGGTGGTGAGAATCGACGATTGGGCCGAGCGCGCTTTCGGCCACCGGCGCGATTATGCGGGGTGGGAGCCCGGGGGCGACGAATTCCTCTCCCCCGTGCTCACCGCCGCGCTGCTGATGGCCGAGGTCAGCCCGCACCTCGCCTTTGCGCCGTGGTTCGATGCGCTGGTGGTGGCCAACGGCTGGCTGGAGCGGGAATGTCGCCCGGTGCGCGTGTCAGACCGCAGCGACGGCAAGATCGCCCATCTCGACGGGCTGAACCTCAGCCGCGCATGGTGCCTGCGCGCCATCGTGCCGCTGGTGGGCGATGCGGCGACGGCCGGGATGATGCAGACGTTGGCCGACGCGCACCTCGCCGCCGCCATGCCCCATGTTGCGGGCGATTACATGGGCGAGCACTGGCTGGCGAGCTTCGCGATCCTCGCCCTGCTGGGGCGCTGAGGCGTCAGAACCCGGCAGTCGGGATGGCGATGGTCACCACCGCATCGCCCGCTTCGACCGGAGGGCCGGTGAGGCCGTAGAGCGCATAGCCATCGACCGGCGAGACCAGTCGCTCGACCTCGCGCCCGGCATAGTCGCGGATGATGCCAAGCACTTCGCCCTTTGCCAGCGGGCGCGGCCTCGGATCGACCGGGTGGTAGACCCCGTCATGGCGGGCGGAAGCCGAAACCGAGCTTTCGAACAGGCGCTGCGGCGCGGCCACTTCGCGCACCGGCCCTTGCGTCATCCCGAGGATCACAAGCGCATTCTCGACCCCGGCGACAATGCCTGCGACATGGGCCTCCTCGCGGCTGCCGTTCTGGCCGATTTCGACCAGGATGGTCGGCTTGCCCATCGCGACGCCCTGCCGGTTCAATGAGCGCCCGCTGTCGATCTGGGCCTGCGTTTCCATCGAATAGCGCACGATATTGGGGAAGCCGAAACCCCGTGCCACGGCCAGCGCGAGCGGAAAATCGGTCGCCAGCGGACCGCCATAGGCGCCGACGAAGGCCTCCAGAAACTCCGCCCCGTCGCCGCTGTGCACGTCCATCAGGAAGGTGCTGCGCGCGACCACTTCGCGGGCGATTCTGTCGGCGATGCGCTGGGTCTGGGTGCCGGCGGGATCGCCGGGAAAGACGCGGTTCAAATTCTTGCGATCGACCGGATTGACGTTGGGCGATCGGCCTTCGAAGCCCGGAATGTTGGCGACCCGCACGATCACCAGCGTGCCCTTGAGCTGCGCCGGATCGACCCGCTCGGCCAGCCTTTCGGCGGCGAGGATCGAGGCGAATTCGAAGCCGTGCACGCCTGCGACCATCGCCAGCACCGGGCCGGGCTCGTCGCCGTGGATGACGCTCACGGGGATGAAGGTCTCCCCGTCAACGCCCGCAGGCACAGCGATGCGCAGATCGGCGCGGGTGCCGGGCGCGACGCTCTGGCCGGCAATGGCAAAGGGCTCGGCCCCGGCAGCGGCGAGCGCCTGACCGGTCAGCAAGAGCAGGGCGGCAAGAAGCAGGCGCAGCGTCGTCATCGCGGCGGCTGGTAACGCGGGAGCTTGTCGAAGACCAGAGGGTCATAGGCTGGTTCGCGGAACAGCAGCGGATAGTGGAAGGCGCGCAATTCCGCATGGAACGCGCGCACGCGGTCCTCGTAGGCGATCATGGCGCGGGTATCGGTGCCGGCCAGCCGCTCGAACTCGCGCTCGACCAGCGCGGCGGGCGAGAACCATGCCGCCGCCTCGGCCGCTGCGTCACGCGCCATCCGGCCTGCGCGATAGACCCTGACGATCGGTTCGGCCTGCATGTCGCCAACCTGCTGGAAGGCGAAGTACCATTTCCATGCGAAGGGCTTGTCGACCGTGCCGAAGGCGCGCCATTCGGGGTGGCGGGCAAGGAAGGGCTCCATCGTCGCAGCCTTGGGCTTGTCCCACGCATCGTTCACCGCCTCGCGCTGGAGCATCAGGATCTCCGCCCCATCGGGCACGGGATGGGTGGCCTCGATCGTCGTCTTGGCGACAGCGGGAAAGATCAGCGCAAGCGCCAGCCAGATGCCGACCAGCGCGGCGAGCAGCGCTGCGGGCGTGGCCGGGCGGCTGCCTACGGCCTCGACAATCAGCCACCACACAGCCAGCGCGCCGAGCACCAGCGCGCTGGCGGCGAGCACTGCGGCCAAGGGCGCAGCCTCGATCAGCGCTCCGGCCCAGAACGGCACCAGCAGCGCCAGCGCCAGTCCGGCAAAGCGCACAAGGGCGCGCGGGAGCCACAGCAGTCCGGACCGCCCGGCGGTTGCCACCAGCAGATCATGGCGGCCGCCCACCCGCTCGCCCGCGCGCAGATCATGCAGCAGCAGGATCAGCAGCAGCGGCGCTACGCTCGCGGCGAGGAAGGCGAAATCGAAACGCCCGATCAGGCCGAAATCGGCATTCTTCGTGTCCGCCTCGTGGATCTGCCCTTCCAGTGACAGCATCCGCACGCGGTGCAGCCACGGCGCGGTATCGCGCTGGCCGAGCGCCGCGAAGGCGAGCCGTGACGGCGGGGCATAGGTCAGGTGGAAGGCGTCGTAGGCCGCATCGCCCCAGGCGTCATACTTGGAAATCGCATTCGCGCGGTCCTTGGCGTCCTCTTCCAGCAGCACGGCGATGGTGGCGCGCTGATCGCGCACTTCGGCAATCCCGAAGCCGGTCGCCGCTGCCGAAAGCAGGAAGGCAAGCACGATCCACAAGACCGCACCGCGATCCCGCAGCATGAAGCGCGCCTCGCGCAGCAACGGGCTCATGGCCTGAGCCTTCTTGCACCGGCCGCGATCACGCCGCAGAGCACCACCAGCCAGCCGAGCAGCATTGCCAGCGGCAGGGCTGCTCGCGCGGCGCGGGCGGGGGCGGGATCGGGGGCGAAGCGGAAGTCGTCCAGCAGACGCCACGCCGCCGCATTGACCCGGGTGCGTATCTCGGCCTCGGGGTCGGAGCTGCGCGCAGCGTCATCGGCATAGGTCAGCCGGTTGGCATGGAGATCATTCAGGCCCTGCACGAAATCGAACCGGAGCGCCTCGCTTTCGCGCAGGAAGCGGTGGTGGGTGGCCAGATCGCTGCCCGCCAGCGTGCGCGAGGCCGCGCCCACCGCCAGCGTCGGCGAGGCGAGGCCGAACAGCGTGACGATCCGCGATTGCGCCGCTTCCTGCGCCATGCGGTTCTCGGCGAAATCGTTCATCAGCCGGGTGAGCTTGGCCTCGGAATAGCCGGCCACCACGCCGCGCCAGTTGATCGGCAGCTGCTCGACGCTGTCTGCGCCATATTGTTCGAGCACCTGCTTCTGGAGCGCGGCAAAGGCCGGGTCAGCGGCATTGTGCCCGTCGCCCAGCGCGCGCTGCTGGCTCAGCATAACCAGATCGCTCTCGATCTTGCCCGGCGCATCGATCGCGGCGCTGCCGGCGTTGATCCCGATGCGCGGCACCACCAGCGCGACCAGCAGCCAGATGAACACCAGCACGCCCAGCGCCACGCTGCGCTGGCGCACCCACAGCGAGACCGCGAGGACGAGCGCGGCCCACACGGCAAGGTAGAGCGCGTAGCCTGCCACCATGAGGGCGGCGGTCAGCACCGGCTCTCCGGCGGCGATGCCGTGCGCGGCGAGCACCGCGACCGGCAACAGGAATGCAGCGCCGATACCGGCCAGCGCCAGCGCCTTGCCTGCCGCCAGCGCCATGCCCGATTGCCCCTGCGCCAGCAGCACCGCAAGCGTCCCGCTCTCGCGTTCGCGCAGCAGCACGCCGTGGCCGATGATGATCAGCAGCAGCGGGAGCAGCAATTGGTAGATATTCGCCGGGGTCAGGCCTGCGAACCCGCCCATGTCGGCGCCCGCGCGGGTATCGGCGAACATCGCGGTGTTCTGGCGGTGCCCTTCGAGGAAGATCGACTGGCCCGTCACCGCGTCCACCCCCGGATCGAAGGCGGCGAGCGGGGGCGGGGTGCGGAAGGCGTAGTGGCCGTAATGCACCATCCGGTGCGGGTGACGATCCGGCTGGGCCAGGAAGGTTTCCTCGGCGCTCTGCTGGCGCGCGGCGCGGTTGGCCCCCTCTTCGCTCACGCGCACAGCAGTGAGCGCGCTGGTCACCACCACCAGCACGGCAAGGATCAGGCCCGACAGCAGCACCACGCGCGAGCGTGCCCACAGCCGCCATTCCTCGCGGGCAATGCGCAGCATCGCGCTCATGCGGTCTCGCGTGCGGCGAAGGCGGCGTGGACGGCTTCGGTGTCGATCCGCGCGCCATCGCTGGCCGCCTCGAAGCTGCCGACCAGCCGCCCGCCGCGCAGCAGGCCGACGCGGTCTGCCACCTGGCACGCGCCATAGACGTCATGCGTCACCATCAGCACGCTGCGCCCGGCACCTGCCAGCGCCTTCACCATGTCGTGGAATTCGTCGATGGCGACCGGATCGAGGCCCGAGGTCGGCTCGTCGAGCAGCAGGATCGGCGTATCGCGCAGCAAGGCGAGCGCAATCGCGGTCTTCTGGCGCATCCCCTTGGAATAGGCCTGCATCCGCCGCGCCCTCGCCTCGCGGGGCAGAGCCACCTGATCGAGCGCTGCGTCCATCGCCTCGGTGGAAACCTTGCGCCCGGCCAGATCGAGGAAATAGCCGAGGTTCTCATAGGCATCGAGATGGCCGTAGAGCGATGCGGCTTCGGGCAGATAGGCGATAGCGCCGCGCGCTGCCTCGACATCGCTCGCCACCTCGCGCCCGCTCACCAGCACGCTCCCGCCCGAGGGCGCAAGGAAGCCGAGGAAGGTCAAAAGCGTCGTCGACTTGCCCGCCCCGTTGCCGCCCAGCAGCGCGTAGATCTCGCCCTGTGCGACAGTGAAGGAGACGTCGTTCAGCACCACCGCGCCATCGCGCACCAGCGACAGCGAACGGGCTTCGAGCGCGGGGGTCATGTTCCGGGGCTCCACGATGGTCAGAACGCGAAGCTGCCGGTCACGCGCAGATTGCGCGGGGTGCCGGGCTGGATCCACAGCTGCGAGAAGGAATTGCTGTACCAGGTGGTGTCGAACAGGTTGTCGATATCCAGCCGCAGGCGCACGCCCTCGGTCACCTCGGTTTCGGCAAACAGGCGGGCGAGGGTGTAATCGGGCAGTTCGAAGGTGGTGCCGACTTCGCCCAGCCGCTCGCCGACATGGAGCACCCCGCCGCCGAGGCGCACATCGCGGTCCGCGATCTTGGTCGCATAGGCGAGCTGCACGTTGAGGGTGTGCTCGGGGATGTTCAGCAGCCGGTCTCCGGCGCGGATCAGCTTGCCGAAATCGGGATCGGCGACATTGTCGCGGTTTTCGGCATCGACATAGGCGTAGGACACCCACAGATCGAGGCCGTCCGCGATCTCGCCCTGAAGATCGAATTCGAACCCGCGGCTGCGCGCTTCGCCGCCCGCGATGGTGAAGCCGGCATTGACAGGATCGCCGACGAGGATGTTGCCTTGGCTGATGCTGAACACGCTCGCGGTGGCGGTCAGGCGGCCATTGGCGGCGGCAAATTTGATCCCGCCTTCGATGCTTTCGGACTGGTTGGGATCAAAGGCATTGCCGGCGAAATCCGCGCCTGAAAGCGGACGGAAGTTCTCGCCATAAGTGGCATAGACCGACAGTTCCGGGGTTGCGTGCCACACCGCGCCGACCTGCGGGCTGAAGCGGTTCTCGCCGGTGCGGGTCACCCGCCCGGCCGCAGCGCGATCGGTGAGGCGCTGGTCGTAATCGTCATAACGCCCGCCGACGCGCAGCTCGACAGTCTCGGCGATGCTGATCTGGTACTGGCCGTAGATGCCGGTCGCCTTCTGCACTTCCACGCGGTTGGTGAGCGGCGTGGGCGTGGGCAGCGGGAAGCGACCATAGACGGGCGCGAAGATGTCGATGGCTTGCAGCTGCTGCTCGGTCGGGTTGCTGGCAAGGCTCGGCGCGCGCACCCGCAGGAACACCTGATCATTCTCGAACCGGTCGCTGTCCGCGCCGATCAGCACGCGGTGGGTGACGTCGCCGGTGGTGAAATTGCCCGCCAGTTCGGCGCGGGCGACGAAGTAGGTCGCATCATAATCGCGCAAGCGGCGCTGGCGGGTCAGCGTGCGGCCATCGCGGAAAAGGCGCTGGCGGCTGCCGGTCAGTTCAGCCTCGGTCGAGGTGCCGAACAGCGAGGTGTCGCGGTAATTCACCCCGATGAGCGCGCTCCAGCTGTCGGAGAAATCGTGCTGCAATTCGATCTGGTGGCCGAGCACCTCGGCAATGTTCGGCCCCTCGCCCGGTTCGCCGAGGAAGCGGCTGCGCGGGATCACGCCAAGCTCGCCGTTCACCGCCACCACGCCGCGATCGAAGGGGATTTCCTGACGGGCATATTCGAGCTCGTAGACCACGCGGGTCGCCTCGCCGAGCTTGAACGCAACCGAGGGCATGAAGCCGTAGCGCTTGCTTTCGACCGTGTCGCGGAACGACCCTGCATCCTCGTAGAAGCCGACGAAGCGCACGCCGATGGCATCGCCCAGCGTGGTCTGCACATCGGCATCGGCACGCCAGGTATCGAAGGAGCCGGCCAGCAGCCGTACTTCGCCCGCGCTTTCGAACTTGGGCCGCTTGGTGACGAGATTCACGGTCCCGCCCGGCTCGCCGCGCCCGAACAGCGCCGCGCGCGGACCCTTGAGGATTTCGACCGCCTCGATCCCCGACAGGTCTCGCGGGCCCGCAAAGCCGCGCCCGGCGTTGAAGCCGTTGACCAGGTAATTGCTCGGCAGGTTTTCATCGCCGACGAAGCCGCGCACCGCAAAGGCGTTCCACAGCCCGCCGAAATTGTTCTGCCGCGCGACCGATGCCGACAGATCCAGCGCCGAATTGAGATCGAGCGCGTTGATGTCGCGCAGCTGCTGCGGGCCGATCACCTGTTCGGCCTGCGGGATTTCCAGTTCCTCGAACGCGCCGCGATAGGCAGGCCGGGTGCCGGTGATGACGATCTCCCCGGCCGGCGCGGTTTCGGCCTCGGCTGTCTCGGCGATTTCCTCGGCAGCGAGCGGAGCGGAGATCGCGAAGAGCGAGATGCTGGACATCGAGGCAGCAAGCAGGGCGCGTTGGCGGGTCATGATGGTTCCGGATCAGAAGAGGGAGGATGTTCACTCTGCGCTGAAAGGTCTGCGCCTTTTCAGCCCATGAATGAAACGTTATCACATTGCATATGGCCCGCGCGGGCGCCTGTCAACGGCGCAGGAAGCCTATCGCTTTGATGCGCCTTGGCTCTGCGGCGTCAGGTCTTCATTTCGTAAGGCACCACGCCGCGCCGGAACAGGTCGACGCCGATGGTCTGGTCGCTCGGCGGGTAGGCGCGCTGTTCGCAATCGGTGCGCGGGCAGATGCGGCACGACACGCCGATCGGGGTCACCGCCCGGGCAGAGGCGAGATCGATCCCGTCGGCATAGATGAAATCGCCCGCGTGCTGCGCCTCGCACCCCAGCGCCACGGCAAAGCGGCGCGGGTTGCGGTCGAACCGCCCGGCAGTCTTCACCAGCCCCTTGGCGATCGAGACATAGCGCACCCCGTCGGGCGTTTCGGCGAGCTGGACGAGGATGCGATCGGGAATGGCGGCGGCCTCGTGCACGACCCACAAGGGGCAGGCCCCGCCGAATCGCGCGAACTGGAGCCGCGTGGCGCTGTGGCGCTTGGTGATGTTGCCGGCCATGTCGACGCGGCAGAAGAAGATCGGCAGGCCGCGCTCGCCCTCGCGCTGCATGGTCGAGAGGCGGTGGCAGGTCTGCTCGAAGCTGGTCTGGTAATGCAGTGCCAGCCGGTCGACGTCATGGCGGAAGGCGCGGGCCATCGCCCGGAAGCTGCCATAGGGCATCAGCACGGCGCCGGCGGCATAGTTGGCGAGCCCGATGGTCAGCAGCTCGCGCGAGACCTCGCTGCGCAGCCGCGCCGCATCGGCAATCCGGCGGATCGCCGGGCCGAGCGAGGTCGCGGCGACATGATAGGCGATCTGGAAGCGGATGCTGGCGGCAGGCTGGCCCGAATCGATGTGCAGCACCTTGCTGGCGGCATCGAAGCTGCGCAGCACTTCGGCGGGGCGCATCTCCACGGCGATCCCGTGCACCTGTGCGAGGTGCTGCTGCAGGGCCTCGGCGCTCGGCAAGGCATCCGGCCCCGCGATCAGGCGGGCGAGCCGCTCGGCCGCGCGGTCGATCGGATCGACGTAATTGTTCGACAGGTGGAACCAGTCGCGCACTTCCTCCCACGGCAGGCGCGCACCTTCTCCGGCATCGACCGCCAGCGCCTCGTCGACCATTTCGAGCCGCTGGCTGGTGCGGCGGAAGGCGGCGTGCAGCTCGACAAAGCGCCGCGCGAAGGCGGGCTGCTGTTCGGCCAGCCGGGCAATCGCATCGGGCGGCAGGGGCGAATCGAACAGCGGATCATTCGCTGCCTCGCGCAGGGAAAGCGAGAGCTGCTCGGCATCCTCGCCGGGGAAGTCCTGCCAGTCGAGCGGGAAGAGGCTCGCCACCTGTTCGATCAGGCGCGGCGTGAGCGGGCGGTCGTCATGCTCGAGCTGGCTGAGATAGGACGGGCTGATCGCCAGCTGCTGCGCCAGTTCCGCCTGCCTCAGCCCCCGCCGTTCGCGCAGGGCGCGCAGCTCCCGTCCTGCGAAGATCCTGTGCCGCTTTCCCATGGGAGACCTCCAGTTTGCAAATTTCGGCTTTGCAAATTTGCAAATTAACATTGGACTGCACTGCGCCCTTGCGCAAGTCATCGAGGGGACAGTCCCGGGAGAACCCGCATGGCCACCAATGTTCTGGAACTTCGCCGCTACAATCCGGCAGGCAGCCCCGCCGCTCTGGCCGAGCGCGTGTCGGTCACCAGCCGCGCCGATATCGCCGCCGCAGCGGCGCTGCTGGGGCACGCGGCGCACGCGCTGGGTCTGCGGATCATGGTGTGGCACGATCTCGCCTCGCTCGAAGCGATGCGCGATGCAGACGGCGCGCCGCTCAATGCCGGGGTGTTCGGCTGGAGTGACGAGGAGCTGGCCCCGTGGCAATGCCGCGACCGGATGCTCGGATCGCCGCTGCTGCGCGCCTGCCGGGTCGAAAGTGCGCCCTTCCGGGCCAGCCGCAATGGCATCCACACCCGCTGGCCCAACCGCCTTGTGGCGCAGATCGGGCTCAATGATTTCGAGGGGCAGGCGGGCATGACGGCCGCCATAGCCATTCCCGTCCACCTGCCGTTCGGCCAGGTCGGCGCGGCGCTCATTACCAGCATTGACGGGCTGGCCGATGATCTTGCGGACATCTTTGCCGATGCCGTCGCGGCGCTAGCGCCGGCGGTCGAACGCTTCGTGCGCGGCTATGTCATGGTCAGCCGTGACGAGCGCTACCTGCCCGATGACTGCCTGCTCACCAGCCGCGAAGTCGAGTGCCTGAACTGGATCGCGCACGGCAAGACCGACTTCGAGATCGGCATCATCCTCGGCTGCAGCCATGCCGGGGTGCGCTATCATGTCACCCGCGCCTGCACCAAGCTGGGCGCGGTCAATCGCGCGCAATCCGTGTTCCGCGCCGCCCAGCTCGGCCTCCTCGGCGAGCCTGCGCGCTAGGGCCAGCGCCAGTCTTCAGCTGCCGTCGGCGGCCACCAGCACGAACGGGCTCCAGGCCGCCGGGTGCGCCCAGAATTCCTTCCAGCCTGCCACAGCCGATCCGTCGGCCCGCTTGCCCGTGCGCACGGCAATCATCGCCTGGCGCAGGGCTTCGGCCTTGGGCAGGCCGCTGCGCGAGAAGCGCATGGTCTCGACTGTGAGCACCGCGGTGACTTCATCCGAGACCCGCCAGTGGCTCGCCAGCAGCGCCTTGGCTCCGGCATGGAGGAAGGCCCGGGCAAGGCCGGACAGGCTTTGCGAGCCCGGCGTGCCATCGGATGCGGCGGTGTTGCAGGCCGAAAGGATCAGCCACTCGGCGGTGAGCGACAGGCGCGAGGCTTCGCTGGCGGTGAGCAAGCCGTCGTCCTGTGCGCTGGCGGTGGCGGGCGGGGTGAAGACGAGACCGGGTTCGGCTGCGCGCCCGACTTCCTTGGGCAGCAGGCCGTGGGTGGCAAAGGCGATGATCCCCGCGCTGGAAAGGCCGGCATCCTGCTTGAGCGCGGCCTCGGTCGCGGCCGGACCAAGTTTCAGCCCGGCCGCCGGGGCATTGAGCGCGGCGGCCATGCTCTTGAGTTCGATTTCCGTGCCCGGCAGCGGCGACAGCTTGCGCAGGGCATCGGGCGATGCGACCGCGATCTCCTGCAACGCGCCCCGCATCAGGCGGCGCCCGCCCTGTTCGACAGAGCGTGCCGCGCCCGATCGGCCCAGAAGGCTGGGGGCGCCATAGCCGAGGAACTCGCGCTGCGCCCCGCTCGCCTTGGGCAGCGGGCGCGCGAGCCTGAGCGCCGAGACCGCCGGAAGGGTGATGAAGGCGTATTTGTCACCCAGCCACGCGGACTGCTTCAATGTGTCGACATCGCCCGCCTCGGCCTTGTCCTGTGCCGGATCGAAGGCGGTGACCAGCACCGGCAGCGGCAGGCCGCTCAGTGGCCCGGCGACAGTGACGAAGACGCGCTTGGCCTTGCGGAGCGCCGGCTCGAGCGGTGCGAACACCGTGGTGTAGAGCCGGTGGGCCGCACAGCCCGCAGCGGCGCAATCGAGACCCGGGCGCAGGAAGAATATGTCCTCTCTCATCGGCCAGTGATCGAGCCTGCGCCTTCCACTGAAGAAGATGCGATCCGCGACCGGGCGATCGGCGCCCTCATCGGCCTTGCCGTGGGAGACGCGGTCGGGACCACGCTCGAGTTCAAGCAGCGCGACAGCTATCCGCGCCTCACCGACATGGTCGGCGGCGGTCCGTTCCGGCTCAAGCCGGGACAATGGACCGACGACACCTCGATGGCGCTGGCGCTTGCCGACAGCCTGCTCGTGGCCGACGGCTTCGACCCTGAGGACCTGATGCGCCGCTTCGTCGCATGGCGCGACGAGGGCGCCTATTCCTGCACCGGGACCTGCTTCGATATCGGCATGACGGTAAGCTCGGCGCTATCGCGCTGGCAGCGTAGCGGTGACCCGCTGGCGGGGTCCACCGACCCAAACTCCGCCGGTAATGGCTCCTTGATGCGGTTGTCGCCTGTGGCAATCCGTCACTGGCAGGACCGCGAGAAGCTGCGCCACATCGCTGCGCTCCAGAGCCGGACCACCCACACCGCGCCTGAAGCGGTCAGCGCCTGCGTTGCTTATGCCGAACTCATTGCCGATGCGATTGCGGGGCAGCCGCGCCACGCGGTGCTGGCGCCAAGAGAGACCGATCGCGTCGGCAGGATCGCCGAGACTATGGGGGCTCGTGGCGTGGAGCATTGCGCCATGGCATCGGTTCGAGTGGTTGTGTCGCCCATTCGCTCAAGGCTGCGCTGTGGTCGATCGGGCGTACCAGCGATCTCCGCTCGGCTGTATTGACGGCTGCCAATCTCGGCGGTGATGCGGACAAGACGGCTACGATTACCGGCAAGCTTGCTTGGGCGCTCGATGGAACTAGCGCTAACTGTTCATCGTATCGTCTAGCGGGGTGAATGGCTGGTCGGGCGACCGGAGCGAGTGCAAAAAGGTCGCTAGAGCGCAGCTAGCCTTGCCTTGCGCCAACAAATGACGATAACGCTGGTTTCCTTTCAACTGCGAAATCTATCCCTCCCCAGAATTGGTGTCGCCACGCTGGGCTTCGCAATCGTCTGGGGCAAGGTGGTTGCTGAAAAGGGATGCTAGCTTTGCGAACGCTTCAATGTCAGCGGTTTCAACTCCTTCCCACATGGACAAGGGGTTGAGCGTGTAGATGGTACGGCGCCGATCATCGGGAACCTGCCTCATGCTTAGGACTCCCCGCTTAAGCAGATGACCGAGTCGCCTCGAAACTGTTGGTTGGCTCGCCCTGACGTGCGAATAAATTTCCGTCGCCTGAAGTGGGCCGTCGGCTAGGGCAAGCACGATTTGACCGTCGACTGACACCAGGTCGCGAGAAAGGGGGCTTAACTGAACGAACATAAAACCTCTGGCCCATACATCCGCAAACGCACGGACTGGAAAAAATTAGAATTGCAGCTGCTAATACCGGCCTTTGATCATCATAGGCAAAATATTTTGTACAAAAAATATTATAAAAATATTTTTTTCCTTGATCTGTTGAAGTGGTGACACACTATTTGGAGTTAGGCTCCATTTAAAAGGGTGTGGACGAAGATTGTTAACCAGGTCTC
>CAIZNH010000027.1 GCA_903934325.1 uncultured Alphaproteobacteria bacterium
CCGGCCACCATAACATAGTGGTACTATTGGTGGCCGGGCGGGGAGGCGGGGCGGGGGGTCTGCGCCACCGATAGGTGGCACGCAAACAAGGACTCTCCCTTTTCCTTGCCGTTTCGCGCTGTTTCGCTTATCGGGGCGCGCAAGGCGGCCGCTCCGAAAGGGGCGGCCCTTCTATTTTGAACGGAGATTCCCATGGCTACCAAGGATCAGCCCAAGCCGCTGATGCCGCACGCCACCGCGACGTGGCTGGTGGACAATACCGCCCTGTCGTTCGAGCAGATTGCCGAATTCTGCGGGCTGCACATCCTCGAAGTGCAGGCGATGGCCGATGATCTTGCGGGCAGCAAGTACACGGGCCGCGATCCGGTGCACTCGGGCGAACTGACCCAGGGCGAAATCGAGCTGGGCCAGAACGATCCGGCCTATGTGCTCAAGATGCACAAGGCTCCGGTCGAAGTGACCCGCACCAAGGGCCCGCGCTATACCCCCGTGTCGAAGCGTCAGGACAAGCCCGACGGCATCGCCTGGATCCTGCGCAACCACCCCGAGGTGTCGGACGCGCAGATCGGCAAGCTGATCGGCACCACCCGCAACACCATCGGCGCGATTCGCGATCGTTCGCACTGGAACATCCAGAACATCCAGCCCAAGGATCCGGTGACCCTCGGCCTGTGTTCGCAGCGCGAGCTTGACGCGATGGTGGCCAAGGCGGCCAAGCGCGCCGGCGTGAGCGAGGATGCCGATGCGCCGGTCAAGGCCGAGCGCAATGATCGCGAGAAGCTGATCGAGGAACTGCGCGCCGAACGCGAAGCGAGCCACAAGGCCGCCAACGAAGCTGCGCAGGAAGCCGAAGCCGAAGCATGGCTCGCCCGCAAGCGCGAAGCCGAAGCGGCCGAAGAGAAGATCGACCCTGAAAGCGGGTTTATCTGATTCTATCGTGTGCGTGCCCGCCTCCGCGGGCACATCCTCGGCGAGTCTTTGCTGCCCTACCGCTTCGCTACTTGAGGGCTGTTCCTTCGCTACGCTACGGGCACCTGCGGGTCGCGCACTTGCGCTCGCGGCCGGTCCGTTGGCGGGCCGAAGCCACACTACCTTCGATCGCCAAGCCCCGGATCACGTCCGGGGCGACGATGCGTTTGGGCAAGGGAAATCCCGCTTTTCCCGCAGTTTCGCTTGTGCGGGCCGCGATTGTGAGCCAAGATTACTGACATGCTTGTCAGTAATCCGGCCTACCACCACCCTGTTCCGTCCGACACCCGCTTCGAGGCGATGAGCCTTCCGGCGATGCTGGAGCGCACGCTCCGCGCCAATCCGCAGGCGCTGTTCCTGCACTTCCTCGGCCGGACATTCAGCTACGCCCAGATCCATCAGCAGGCACAGGCCTTTGCTGCGGGCCTGCAAGCCACCGGCATCGCCAAGGGCGACCGCGTCGGCCTGTTCCTGCCGAACGTGCCGATCTACGCCGCCGCCTATTACGGGGCGATGATGGCGGGCGCGGTGGTGGTCAATTTCTCGCCGCTTTATTCGGTCGAGGAGCTTGCCTGGCAGGCGGGCGATTCCGGCACGCGGGTGCTGGTGACGGTGGATGTGCCCGAGCTCTACAAGACCGCTTCCAAGGTGCTCGAAGCCTCGGCGCTGGAAACGCTGGTGGTGGGTAGCCTTGCCGAGATGCTGCCGTGGTACAAGGGGCTGGCGATGAAGCTCTTGAAGCGCAGCCAGATTGCCGATGTCGCCTATGGGCCGAGCGTCAAAAGCTGGGCCGGGATGACCCCGGCCAAAGCCCCTGCTCCGGTCGAAGTCACGCCCGCCGATCTCGCGCTCCTCCAATATACCGGCGGCACCACCGGGCGGCCCAAGGGCGCGATGCTGGGGCATGACCAGCTTTCGGTGAATGCGCAGCAGGTCGCCGCGATCAATCCCTTCGGCAATGCGGCGGGCGAGGTGTTCATGGGGGCGCTGCCGTTCTTCCATGTCTTCGCCAACACCGCGCTGCTCAATCACGCGATGGTGACGGGCGCGTCGATCGCGATGGTGCCGCGGTTCGAGACCAAGCAGGTGCTCGAGACCATCCAGCGCTATCGCTGCACCGGCTTTCCCGGCGTGCCGACGATGTTTCAGGCGATCCTCGATCACCCCGATCTCGCCAAGACCGATCTCTCCACACTCAAGGTCTGCATTTCCGGCGGTGCGCCGATGCCCGGCCCTGTCCATGTGCGCTTCGAGGAGGCGACCGGGGTGCGGCTGGTCGAAGGATACGGCCTCACCGAAAGCTCGGGCGTGGTCTCGGTCAACCCTTACGAAGGCACCCGCAAGCGCGGCACCATCGGCCAGCTGGTGCCGGGGACGGGCGCGATCCTGCTCGACAAGGAAGATCCGAGCCAGCTTGCCCCCGAAGGCGAGCCGGGCGAGTTGGCCGTATGTGGCCCGCAGGTGATGCGCGGTTACTGGAACCGGCCCGAGACCGATGCCGACAGCTTTGTCGAGCGTGACGGCAAGCGTTACCTGCGCACCGGCGACGTCGCACGGCTGGATGCCGAGGGGTTCTACGAGATCGTCGACCGCATCAAGGACATGATCGCGGTGGGCGGCTTCAAGGTCTTCCCGAGCGTGGTGGAGGATGTGATCCTCGAACATCCGGCGGTGAAGGAAGCGCTGGTGATCGGGGTGCCGGAAGAATATCGCGGCGAGGTGCCGCGCGCCTATGTGACGCTGGGTGAAGGCGCGACCATCACCGGCGAGGAGCTGGCCAGCTGGCTCAACGCCAAGATCGGCAAGCACGAACGGGTGGATCAGGTGGTGGTGCGCGAAGCCCTGCCCAAAACCATGATCGGCAAGCTCGACCGCAAGACCCTGCGCGCCGAGGTGCTCTGAATCCAGACCCTGTTTGACCCCGGGTTAGGTCGGGTTTGACCCCTTTATGAGGCGCGCGGGCGAATGTTTCACGTGAAACATTCGGGCCTTGGAAGGGGCTAAATCGGCCTATTCCGCCGCTTCGATGCTTGCCGAGGGAACGGCCTTGACCGGCTGGCGGGCATTGGGGGCGAAGCGGCCATCGACCTGTGCACCCTGCTCGATCGTCAGCGCGTCATAATGGACATCGCCTTCGATCCGGGCGGTCTTGAGGATCACCAGTTCGCGCGCGGTGATCGACCCTGCTACCCGGCCCGCCAGACGCGCGCTTTCGGCCAGCACCGCGCCATGGATGCTGCTCGCTTCGCCCTGCACGAGGCTGGCGCACTTGATGTCGCCCTCGATCGTGCCGTCGACATGCAGATCGGCGGTGGCGGCGATGTCGCCCTTGATCACCACGTCGGCACCGATCACCGAAAAGGTCGAACCCGAACCCATCATGCTGCTCCTATTGACCGGCCTTGGCGGCGGGGGCGCGGCCGGATCGGCTGCGGCGGACTTCTTTGAAAACATCGGGAGCGGTCTCCAGGAAGGGGCGCGGATTGACCGCGCGATCATTGATGCGGACCTCGAAATGGAGGTGCGGGCCGGTCGAACGGCCGGTGCTGCCGAGCCCGCCCAGCGTGGCGCCGGCGGCGACCATCTGCCCCACCTTCACGTCGATGCGCGAGAGGTGGGCATAGCGGGTCATCAGGCCATTGGCATGGGTGACTTCGACCGCCTTGCCATAGCCGCCGCGCCATCCGGCATAGGTGACACGCCCTTCGGCGGCGGCGAAGATCGGCGAGCCGACCGCGCCCTTGAAGTCGATGCCCGAATGCATGGCCGCGTGGCCGTTGAAGGGGTCACGCCGGTAACCGAAGCCAGAGGTGATGCTGCGCACGCTGGCAGGCACCACCGAGGGGATGCCGTCCAAGGCGCGCTCCAGCACCGCCATGCGGGCAAGGCTGAGACCAAGCCGCTCGAAGCGCGGATCGATCTCGTCGCCACCGGCAAAGGCTTCGAACGGACCACCCATCCCGGCACGCGCCTGACGGCTGAGAGTGCCGGGATCGAGATTGAGCTTGCGGATCGCGGCCTCGGCGCGGCGGGCGCGGGCATCTGCGAAACGGGTGAGGCGTTCGACCACGGCCAGCTGGCGGGCTTCGATCTCGGCCAGGCCCTTGGCTTGCGGGATGTACTGGCTGACCTTCTTGACCGTCTTGGCGGTCTCGGCGGTGGAATCGGTGACCGTGCCCTTGGCGCCCTCGGCCACGATATCCTCGGGCAGCATGCGCGCCATTTCCTCGAGGAATTCCTGGCGCTGCTGGAGATCGTCCACCACCTTGTCGAGGCTGCCGCCATAGGCTTCGAGCCGTTCTTCGGACTTGGCGATGCGGGCCTTTTCGTTGGCGAAGGCGGCCAGATCGGCCTCGGCGCGATACTGACCCCAGGCCATCACCGCGAGGCTGACGAGCCACACCAGCGCAATCGCGACCACCGCCGCAGCGGCGCGGATCTGCAGCTTCGAGGAGATCTTGATGAAGCGCACTTGCCCGTCGGCACGCATGAAGAATTCGCGGTCGGGGAACCACAGGCGTAGCTGTTCGCCCCACTTGCGCGCTGAAAATCTGTCAGACAATTGCGGCCCCGATTATCTTATCTATGCCCCACGCATGGCCCGCTATCAGGGCATTCCCTGAGGGTCGAATCGTCGGGCCCGCGCAAGAGTTGAATCGAAGCGGATTCGCGCCGAACGGTGACGGCAGAAGGAATCCCGGGCGCAATGCCGCTCGCCCTTGCGGAAATCGCCAGCGGGAAAACCCTCGTTCCCGATTCGTCCCGCCGGCTTGGCGGGCGGGACTGACAGGCCGCGATGGGCCTGCTAAGGGCCGTGGCATGAGCGAACCCGCAATCCGGACAATTCCCGCTGAAACGGGTGATGCGCAGGCCCTGATCACCGGCCTGGCGCAAGCCGCACGGGTGGCCCAGCGCCAGCTTGCCGCCCTGCCGAGCGCGGCCCGCGCCGCCGCGCTGCACCGCGCCGCCGAGGCCTTGCGCGCTGCGACTCCGGCGGTGCTCGAAGCCAATCGACGCGACCTTGCCGCAGGCCGCGCAGCGGGGCTCAGCGCGGCGATGCTTGACCGTCTGGCGCTCGATGAAAGCCGCATCGCAGGGATCGCCGATGCGGTGATTGCGGTGGCCGGTCTGCCCGATCCGGTGGGGCAGGTGATCGACACCAGCGAACCGCCCAATGGCCTGAAGTTCCAGCGGATTCGTGTGCCGATCGGCACCATCGGGATCATCTACGAAAGCCGCCCCAACGTCACTGCCGATGCCGCCGCGCTGTGTGTGCGTTCAGGCAATGCGGCGCTGCTGCGCGGGGGGAGCGAGGCGGTCCATTCCAACCGCGCGATCCACGCGGCGCTGGTGGAAGGGCTGGTGGCGGGCGGCGTGCCGGCAGAGGCCGTGCAGCTTGTCCCCTCGCAGGACCGGGCCTGTGTCGGCGCAATGCTCACCGCCAATGGCCTGATCGACATGATCGTGCCGCGCGGGGGCAAGAGCCTTGTCGCCCGTGTGCAGGCCGATGCCCGCGTGCCGGTGCTCGCCCATCTCGACGGGATCAACCATACCTACATCCACGCTGCGGCGGATCCCGCCATGGCCGAGGCCATCGCCGTCAACGCCAAGCTGCGCCGGACCGGCATCTGCGGTTCGATGGAGACGCTGCTGATCGATTCGCTCTACCCGCAAGCCGCCGCGCTGGTGGCCGCGCTGATCGAGGCGGGGTGCGAAGTGCGCGGCGATGGGCGCGCACAGGCGCTCGATCCCCGCGTGATCCCCGCCAGCGCCAATGACTGGGACACCGAATATCTCGACGCGATCCTCTCGGTGGCCTGTGTCGACGGGCTGGACGACGCACTCGCCCATATCGCCCGCCATTCCTCGGCCCATACCGATGTGATCGTCACCGCTGACACGGATGCCGCCGAGCGCTTCCTTGCCGAGGTCGATAGCGCGATCGTGATGCACAATGCCTCCTCGCAATTTGCCGACGGGGGCGAGTTCGGCCTTGGCGCCGAGATCGGCATTGCCACGGGGCGGCTGCACGCGCGCGGGCCGGTCGCGCTGGAAGGGCTCACCACCTACAAGTGGCAGGTGCGCGGGAGCGGCCAGATCCGGCCCTGAGCCTCGCATGAGCGCGCAACCCGTCCTCACCGGGCTCCTCGGGGGCAGCTTCAATCCCGCGCATGGCGGGCACCGGCGCATCACGCTGTTTGCGATGCAGGCGCTGGGGCTGGAGGAGACGTGGTGGCTGGTCTCCCCCGGCAATCCCCTGAAGCCGCAGGCCGGGATGGCGCCGCTGGAGGCGCGGCTGCTGTCGGCCCGCCAGCAAGCCCGCCGCGCGCGGATCGTGCCTACCACCATCGAGCGCGAGCTCGGCACCCGCTACACCGTCGACACCCTCGCAAAACTGGTCCGGCGCTATCCCAAGCGGCGCTTCGTGTGGCTGATGGGGGCCGATAATCTCAGCCAGTTCCATCGCTGGAAGGACTGGCGACGGATCGCGCGGACAATGCCGATTGCGGTGATCGCCCGCCCCGGCTATGATGGGTCCGCCATGACGAGCCCCGCCATGGCCTGGCTCAGGCGCCATATCGTGCCTGCCGCCGGTTTTCGGAAACGGGGGCAATGGAGCGCACCGGCCCTGGTGTTATTGCGTTTCGATCCTGATCACCGCTCGGCCACGGCCATTCGCCGTGCCCATGCCGGGTGGGCCGAGGACACCCTCGGCAAGGATCGCGACAAGGATTGCAGGGCATTGGTGCGTGATCGGCTGACATTCCGCAAGCTCAGCGCAACGGAGAAGGCATGAGGCGCGAACCACGCGCCCCGGCCTGCTTGTGGGCTGGAATGCGTTCTGTCCGCCTCCCTTGTCCTACACTCTGGAGATACCCGATTGCCAACCACCCAGGCCTTTGTCGCCTCGATTCCGCTCGGCCCGACGCAAGCCGCCGCTTCCGTGGCCAAGTCGCTGGCGCGCTCTGAGATGGGCGCCGATGCACTGCACCAGCTGGTGCTCACGCAGCTTGACGATGATCAGGCGCAGGAAATCGTCTCGATCCCGCTTGAGGGCAAGAGCTCGATTGCCGATCACATGGTGATCGCCAGCGGCCGCTCGACCCGTCAGGTCGCCTCGATGGCGCAGAAGCTGGCCGAGAAGATCAAGCAGGCCGGTTTCGGTAACGCCCGGGTCGAAGGCCTGCCGGCCGCCGACTGGGTGCTGATCGATGCGGGCGACGTGGTGATCCACCTGTTCCGCCCCGAAGTGCGCAGCTTCTACAACCTTGAGCGCATGTGGTCGTTCGAGGGTTCGGAAGCGTCGATGATGGGCCGCAACTAGCGGTCCGTTGTTTGCGTGCCAGCCTCCGCGGGCACGTCCTCGGCCACTCTTTGTGTTCCGCAGCCCATCCGGGCTGCGAAATCCTCGCTCACCCGGCCTGAAGGCCGCATCGCTGCGGGCGGCCGTTCGGCCTTGCGGCGGCTCCGCCGCCGTTATCGCGCTGCTTCTCGGGGGTCGTTTCTATCCTTCTTCACATCATCGCACGCGGGAAGATCGGGCGCTCGCCGGAGGGCGAGCTGGTGGAGCGTTATGCCAAGCGGCTGGCCTGGCCGGTGAAGCTCACCGAATGGCCCGATACGGGCGCTGGCAAGGCAGCCGATCCGCTGACCCCCTGCCGCACTGTGCTGCTTGACGAGCGCGGCAAGGCGATGTCGTCGGAAGCCTTCGCCGCGCTGCTTGGGAAATGGCGGGACGAGGGCGTGCGCGAGACCCGCTTCATGATCGGCGCGGCAGACGGCCATTCCGATGCCGAGCGCGCCTCGGCCGATCTCCTGCTCGCCTTCGGCCCCGCCACCTGGCCGCACATGATGGTCCGCGCGATGCTGATGGAGCAGCTCTACCGCGCCACCACGATCCTTGCAGGCCATCCCTATCATCGGGCAGGATAGGGCCATGCCGCGCCCCGCCCTCCTCTCTGCCCTTGCTCTGGTTGCACTTGGCGCAGCGCTGGCGCTTGCCGTGCCGCAGACCAGCGCTGCGCCCTCGGCCCTGCTGCTTGAACCGCGCGAGGCCGAGGCCCAGCTTGCCCGCGCCACGCGCGAAAGCCGGCTGGCGCAGGGCCGCGCGGCGCGCCTCACCCGCGAAGCCGAAGCCGCGACCGAGGCTGCCACCCGCACCGCGCGCGAAGCCGCAGCGCTCGCCGCCCGGATCCAGCAGGCTGAAGCCGATATCGAAGTCGCCCGCGCGCGGCTCTCGCTCACCCGTGCGGCGCGCGCGGCGCTGACGGCGCGGCTCGCCGAAAAGCAGGAGCCGACCGCGCGCCTTGCCGCAGCGCTTCAGACCGCTGCCCGCCGCCCGCTGGCGCTTTCGGCCTTGCAGCCGGGATCGCTCAAGGAGGTGGTCTATGTCCGCGCCGTGCTCGACAGTGCGGTGCCGCAGATCCGCCGCCGCACTGCCGGCCTGCGCGCCGATCTCGAAAAGGGGCGCGCGCTGGAGGCCGATGCGGCCCGCGCTCTTGCTGCGCAGCGCGATGGCGAGCAGAGCCTGCGCCAGCGCCGCGCCGATCTCGCCGCGCTCGAGAACACCCAGCGCCTCGCCTCGCGTGCGGCGCGCGGACAGGCCCTGCGCGAGGCCGAGCGTGCGCTCGCCTTGGCTGAGGAAGCGCGCGATCTCGACGGGCTGGTCGCGCGGCTCGATGACATTGCCGCCCTGCGGCGCGATCTCGCCGCGCTGCCCGGGCCGGTCCTGCGTCCGGCGGACCTTGCCGCCGCGCTCCCCGCGCAGCCCGTGCCAACGCCCGCCGCCAGCGCGCCGCCGCCGCGTGATGTCCAGCTGCCGGTGGACGGGCGCACGCTCTTGGGCTTCGGCGCCAAGCGCGAGAGCGGCTTGCCGAGCACCGGCTTGTTGCTGGCTCCGGTGGCTGGCGCGCAGGTGGTCGCCCCTGCCAGCGGGCGCGTGGCCTTCGCCGGACCATATCGCGGCTTCGGGCGAATCATCATCATCGAGCATGACGGCGGCTGGACCAGCCTCGTAACCGGCCTTGCGCAGGTGAATGTCACGGTCGGCGACAATGTCATCGGGGGGAGCCCGGTGGGCCTTGCAGGCGGCCGCGATGCCCCTGTCACCTTCGAGCTGCGGCGCGATGGAACGCCGGTCAACCCCTTGCAGTTCCTGCGATAGGCCCTGCGCACCGTCACCTGTCGGGGGTCATCTGTCCCTCGTCGATACGCAAGCCTGCAGTCTGCGCCTCTCATCTGGCGTTCAGCCGTGCAAGCCTATACACTCCGGCCTGAAGGAGCTTCTGCCTCATGAATATCGCCGCTCTCCTGCGCAGCGCCGCACTTGTCACCGCGGTCGCGCTGATCCCCGCCACCACCGCCACCATGGCCCAGGTCGATGGTCGCGCCGGCCCCGAATTCGCCAAGCTGTTCGCGGTCTTCCAGCGGGTGAAGTCGAGCTATGTCGAGCCGGTCGAGGACGACGTGCTGATCCGCGGCGCGATTGACGGGATGCTGGCGGCGCTCGATCCCCATTCGGCCTATCTTGATGGCGGCGATCTCCAGCGGCTGGAGACCATGATCGACGGCAATTATTCGGGTCTCGGCCTGTCGGTCGTGCTCGAGGACGGCGCGGTCAAGGTGGTCTCGCCGTTCCGCGGCAGCCCGGCCGACAGCGCTGGCATCAAGGCAGGCGATTTCATCACACACCTTGATGGCAAGCTGATCTATGGCGGCAGCCTTGATGATGCCGTGGCCCAGATGCGCGGGCCTTCGGGCACTTCGATCCGGCTGACGATCTTCCGTCCCGGCCGCGAGGAGCCGCTCGAAGTCGATGTGACGCGCGGCGTGATCGAGCTCGAACCGGTGACCCACGCGATGGAGCCGGGCAATATCGGGGTCATCACCGTCAACGAATTCTCCGCCGATGTCGGCGCTGACGTGTTTGCCGCTTGGCAGGCGATCCAGAAGAAGGCGCCGGGCGGCCGCGTGAGCGGTCTGGTGCTCGATCTGCGCAACAATCCGGGCGGCAGCCTCGACGAATCCGTCGCTCTGGCCGACCTGTTCCTGACCGACGGACGGATCGTCAGCCAGCGCGGCCGTGCGCGGGGCGAAACGATGCTTTATGATGCCGAGACGGTCTATCGCGGCGACATGGCCGACGGCGTGCCGATGATCGTGCTGATCAATGCCGGTTCCGCCTCGGCCTCCGAGATTGTCGCAGGCGCACTGCAGGATCACCGCCGCGCGCTGATCATGGGCGAGCGCAGCTTCGGCAAGGGTTCGGTGCAGTCGCTGCTGCCGCTCGGCCCGGATGCCGCGCTGAAGCTCACCACCGCGCGCTATTTCACGCCGTCGGGCAAGTCCGTGCAGGAAGGCGGGATCAAGCCCGACATCGCCGTGCCGCAGCTGTCCGACCCGGATCTGGCGCTGCGCGTCAAATACCAGACCCGCGAAAGCGATCTGCGCGGCCACCTGATCAACGAGCTTGGCATCAAGGACGAGGAGATGGAGGCGGACAAGGCCCCCGATCCGCGCTTCCAGCTGACCGCCGCGCAGCTCGAACAGCAGGGCGTGAAGGACTTCCAGCTGCATTACGCGATGGAGACCCTGCGCCGCACCACCCGCAGCACGGTCGCCCTGCGTCCGGCACGCAAGTAGAGTTCGCCCGACATGGACCGGATTGCCAAGGCGCGGCTGCTGGCCGTGCTGGTGCCTGCCGCGCTGCTCGGCGGGGCCTATACTGCCCAGCTGGGTTTCGGACTTGCCCCTTGCGAGATGTGCTGGTGGCAGCGCTACCCGCATTTTGCCGCGCTGGGGCTGGGGCTGCTCGCCTTTGTCGCCCCGCCGGCGCGGGTGTGGACCATGCTCGCAGGCGTCGCGATCATCGCCTCTGGCCTGATCGGCGGGTTTCATGCGGGCGTGGAATATGACTGGTGGGAGGGCATCACGCCCTGCACCGCGCCGGCCAGCGCGCTCGATGTGCTCAACACCGCCGCTGCCCCGCATGTGCGCTGCGATGTGGCCCCGTGGGACCTCTTCGGCATCTCGCTTGCGGGCTTCAATTTCCTGATTTCCTGCACCATGGGTGCAGCCGTTCTGGCGCTGGCCGCGTATCGCAAGTAAGGCTGGCGCTCTGAAGGGAAGCGAACATGGACAAGACCGAACTCCACCGCATGATCCGGGTCGACCAGGCCGGGGAATTCGGCGCGACCCGCATCTATGAAGGCCAGCTTGCGGTGATGGGCGATCGCGGCCCCCACTCCGCCGAAATCCGCCACATGGCGGAGCAAGAGCGCGAGCACCGCGCCAAGTTCGACGCGCTGCTGGTCCGGCGCGGGGTGCGGCCGACAGCGCTGCATCCCTTCTGGTCGGCAGCGGGCTATGTGCTGGGCGCAGGCACGGCGTTGCTCGGGCCGGAAGCGGCGATGGCCTGCACCGCGGCAGTCGAGACCGAGATCGACAAGCATTACAGCGACCAGCTCGACAAGCTGGCCGAGAGCGGTGCCGATCCCGAGCTTGCCGAAATGATCGAGGCGTTCCGCGAGGACGAGCGTGATCACCGCGACGCGGCGCTTGCCAATGGTGCCGAACGTGCGCCCGCCTACCCCCTCCTCGCGGGTGCGATCCGTCTCGGATGCCGCATCGCGATCAAGGTGAGCGAGCGCCTTTAGGCTTCGCACCCGCCTTGCGCGGGTGCGTCCTCGGCGCTGTTCCTTCGCTTCGCTACGGGCGCCTGCGGGCGGGCAGTCGCCCTTGCGGTCGAGTTCCGTGACCGGGGGGCTCTACCTCACGCTCTTTCACAAACTCCAGTATACCAGTTCTTCGGGCAGCACCGCGCGATCCAGCGCGCTCTTCACATCCACCAGCACGCCTCCTGACCGCACGCGGGCGACCAGCGCCTGCGGATCGGCCAGATATTGCGCGTGGTTCACCGCCAGCACCAGCGCATCAAGCTCCTGCAAATCCTCCGGCGGGCGCAAGGCTATGCCGTATTCATGCAAGGCCGCCGCAGGCTCCGCCAGCGGGTCGCTCACCAGCGCGTCGATGCCGTATTCGCGCAATTCGGCGAGGATATCGGGAACCTTGGAATTGCGGATGTCGGGCACGTCCTGCTTGAAGGTCAGCCCCATCACCCCGACCTTCGCGCGGCAGGGAGAGACCCCGCCCGCGATCAGCAGCTTCACCACCTTCTGCGCGATCTCGCGTCCCATCGCGTCATTGATGCGCCGTCCTGCGAGGATCACCTCGGGCCGGTAGCCGAGCTTTTCCGCCGCTGCAGTGAGGTAGAAGGGATCGACCCCGATGCAATGCCCGCCGACGAGGCCGGGGGTGAAGGGCAGGAAGTTCCACTTCGTCCCGGCCGCCGCCAGCACGTCGCGCGTGGCGATGCCCATGCGGTCGAAGATCAGGGCGATTTCGTTCATCAGGGCGATGTTGAGATCGCGCTGGGTGTTCTCGATCACCTTTGCCGCTTCGGCGACCTTGATCGAGGGCGCCTCGTGCAGCCCCGCATCGACAATCGCGCCATAGACCGCGCGCATCCGGGCGAGGGCCGCGGGGCTGTCGGCCGCGATGATCTTGGTGATGGTCTCGAGCCGGTGGACGTGATCGCCCGGGTTGATGCGCTCCGGGCTGTAGCCGAGCGTGAAATCCGCGCCCTGTATCAGGCCCGAATGGTGCGCCAGCCAGGGTCCGCAGATCTCCTCGGTCACACCGGGAAAGACAGTCGATTCGAACACCACCAGCGCGCCCGGCTTGAGACGCGGACCGATGGTCTCGCAGGCGCGCTCCAGCGGGGAGAGATCGGGGCGGCGTTCCTCGGTGATCGGGGTCGGCACCGTGACGATTACCATGTCGGCGCCTTCCAGCACGGCGGGACTATCCGAAACCGCCAGCCCGCAGGCCGCCAGCCGCGCCGGATCGATTTCGCGCGTGGTGTCGGTGCCATCGCGCAGTTCGCGCACACGGCGCGCAGAAATGTCGAAGCCGCGCACGCTCGCACCGCGCGGCCCCAGCCTTTCGGCGAGCGCCACGGCGACCGGCAGGCCGACATAGCCAAGCCCCACGACTGCAATGGTTTTGTCCATGTCCCCGCATATCTGCGCAGGCTTCAAGATTTCGCTAATCGCGCAAGGCCTCCGGGCCTTCAGCCGCGGTTCAGCGCAAGCGGGCTAGACAAAGACCCTCGCGCGCAGGCATTGCTGCGTCTGCACCTTTGCGCACCGACACGAGGATCCACGCGCCATGAAGCACCTGCTTGTCCCCGCCGCGCTTGCCGCTGTTGCCGCAGCCGCGCCCGCATCGGCGCAAAGCGCCAGCGAGAAGATCAACATGGTGATCGCTTACAGCGCGGACGAATGCCCCGTCGCCCAGCCGGGCGAAGTGGTGGTGTGCGAGATCCTCGTCGAAGAGGAGCGTTATCGCATCCCATCCAACCTGCGTTACAGCACCAATCCCGCCAACCAGTCGCTCGCGCGGCAGGTCGACCAGATCAAGTATGTCGGCGATTTCGGCGCGATGAGCTGCAATCCGGCGGGCGCGGGCGGCTTTACCGGCTGCACCCAGAAGTTCATCGAAGCCGCCTACAAGGACAAGGCCGAGGCAGAAGGCGTGCGCTTTGGCCAGCTGATCGAAAAGGCGCGGGCGGAGCGACTTTCCACCATCGACACCGAAGCCGCCGCCGAGCAGGAGCGGGTGGAGATGATCGAGCGCGAATATATGCAGCGGCTCGAACGCGAGCGTGCCGCCGAAGTGCCGGGCGAAGGCGCGCCGCCCCCGCCGCCGAAGTAACCCTCAGACCCCGTAATAGTCGCGGTACCACGCGACGAACTTCGCCACGCCCTCGCGGAACGGGGTTTGCGGGGCATAGCCGGTGAGCGATTTGAGCAGGCTCGCATCGGCCCAGGTCGCGGGCACATCGCCGGGCTGGATCGGCAGGTAGTTGCGGATCGCCGCGCGTCCGCATTCCGCCTCGATCGCCTCGACGAAATCGAGCAGGCGCACCTTGTCGCCATTGCCGATGTTCACCACCCGGAACGGTGCGACCGGGGAAAGACTATCGCCCGGGGCAATATCCTCGGGGCTGTCGGGTCGCACCGGTGCGGCATCGATCAGCAGGCGGATGCCGCGCACCAGATCGCTGACATAGGTGAAGTCGCGGTACATCTCGCCATCATTGTAGATGTCGATCGGCGTGCCTTCGAGGATTCCGCGGGTGAACTTGAACAGCGCCATGTCGGGCCGCCCCCACGGGCCATAGACGGTGAAAAAGCGGAACATCGTTACCGGCAGGTCCCATAGATGGGCATAGGAATGCGCCATCGTCTCGTTCGCCTTCTTGGTCGCGGCGTAGAGGGTGAGGGGGGTGTCGACCTTCTGCCCCTCATCGAACGGCATGTCGGTGTTGGCGCCATAGACCGACGAGGTCGACGCCATTAGCAGGTGATCCACGCCCAGTTCGCGCGCGCATTCCATCACGTTGAAGGTGCCGACGAGGTTCGCATTCACGTAAGCGCGCGGGTTTTCGAGGCTGTAGCGCACCCCCGCCTGCGCGGCGAGGTGGACGATCACATCCGGCTTTTCCGCCAATGCCAGCGCGTGGAGCTTGTCGAAATCCTCCAGCATCCCTTCGGTGCAGGTGAAGTTCGGATGCTGGAGCAGCATCTGGTGCCGCCGCTGCTTGATCCGCACGTCGTAATAGTCGGTCATCCCGTCATAGCCGACCACACGGAAGCCCTCTTCCAGCAGCAATTGCGAGAGGTGAAAGCCGATGAACCCGGCCGAACCGGTGACGAGAACGGTGCGCATGGCTCTCCTATTGCGGTCCTTCCCTGCGCGATGCAATCGCCTTGGTGGGGGTGGCCTGACCGGCTGCGGCCACTTTTTGCTTGTCTGCGCAAGGTTCTGCGCCGATTGCAGGGGTCAAGAGACACAAGCGGCGGGGGGACCGGCAATCGCGCCGCCGACGGCAACAGGCATGGCTATTCCGGCACCTTCACACAGCATCACGGCAACATCGCCCCGCCGCGCATCGCGCTGGCGGATGGCTCTGCCTGTGCTGGCCGCCGCTTTGGTGCCAGTGGGTGCTGCCTCGCAAGAAGCCGCTTATGGCCCCGAGGCTGCTCCGGCGACCAGCGAGCCTGCGCGCGAAGTGCCTGCCGGCCTGCCGCCCGCGATGGCGCTGCTGGCCGACCGCGCCTTGTCCGACAATCCGCAGGTGATCGCAAGCCGCGCCGCGCTCGCCGTGTCGCAGGCCGATCTCGATGCCGCCCGCTGGCTACGCTACCCCAGCCTCTCGGCCGAGGCGCTGGCGGCGACCGGCGGGTCCAATGCGGCGGATATTGACGGGTTCGCCGTCAACCTTGCGCTCGAACAGCCCTTGTGGGCGGGCGGCACCATCGACAGCCGGATCGAGGCTGCTCGCTCGCTGCGCGATGCCGGGGCCGAGGGGCTGCGCGAGGCGCGCTTCGGTATTCTCATGGGGATCATAGACGCCTGGTTCGGCGTGGTCCGCGCCGATCAGCGCGCGCTGGCGCTGGAGGCGGGGATTGCCGAGCATCGCTCGCTGGTCGGCTCGATCGAGCGGCGGGTGGACGCCGAGGTCTCGCCGCAGGCCGACCTTACGCTCGCCCGTTCGCGCACCACCCAGCTGGAGATTGAACTGGCATCGGTGCGCGAGGCGGGGGACAATGCGCTGGTGCGGCTGGGCGAGCTGACCGGCGCGGTTACCGAGCGGCCCGACCTTCCGGGCTCCGACATCTTCACCGGCGTGCCGCCCGAACAGATCGCCTTTGACGAGATGATCGCCTGCACCCCCTCGCTCGCGCGGCTGCGGGGCGAGATTGCCGCCGCACAGGCCGAAGTGCGCGGGGCCAAGGGCGCGCTGCTGCCGCAATTGCTGCTGCAACTTTCGCAGAACGAGCTGACCGGCGCGCGCGCCGCGCTGGTGCTGCGGGCGCAGACCGGCAATGGCCTGTCGCGCTTTTCCGCGATTGACCGGGCCGAAGCGCGGGTCGACCAGTCCATGGCGCAGCTTGGCGCGGTCGACCGCGAGATCCGTGCGCGGCTCTCCAGCGAGTTCGTCGCCCTGCGTTCCAACCGCGCCCAGGCCGATGCCGGGACCGATGCGACGCTTGCCGCGGCCGATCTTCAGGCGAGCTACCAGCGCCAGTTTGTCGCGGGACGGCGGAGCTGGCTTGATGTGATGAACGCGGCGCGCGAAGTTATCTCGGCGCGGATCGGCGAGAGCGATGCGCGGGTCAATGCGGCGGCCAATGCCACGCGCATTCTTGCAATGTCGTGCCGTTGGCGTCCGGCTGGGCTATAGGGATGGACATGGGGCTGCTTGCTGCAATCGAACGCTATGGCGATGCTGCTGGTCAGCCGTTGCCGCCCGGCTGGGCGCGCGACGTGGCGGTGGACGCCTTGCCGGAAGGGGCAGCGGCGCTTGAAGGGCTTGCCGCCGCGCTCGGCTGGGATGCACCGCAAGCCATTGCCGGCCGTCCGCGCCCGGATGAATTCCCGCTCCTGCTGCATGATGCCGCGCGCGGCTGGCTGGTCGCACGGCAATGGATCGGCGAGGATGATCTGGCACTGACCGACGGCAGCGTTATCGCCTTCGCCGAGGACACCCAGACCTTTGTCCGCCTGGCATTGGCCGATCCGTTGGGCGACGAGCAGGTGACCGCTTTCCAGATCGTCGCTCGCGCCGTCGCCCGCCGCAGCCGCGCTCTGGTGCTGGCGGGGCTGGCGACGATCTTTGCCAACATCCTCACGCTCGCGACCTCGCTCTATGCGATGCAGCTGTACGACCGCGTCATCCCGCTCGCGAGTTTCGACACGCTGGTGGTGCTCACCGCCGGGGTGATGTTCGCGCTGCTGCTCGATCTCGCGCTGCGGAGCCTTCGCGGCGTGCTGATCGAGGCCGAGGCGCAGGGCATCGACCGCGAGGTGGCGGAATTCTTCTTTGCCCGCGCGCAGGCGATCCGGCTTGATGCGCGGCCCGGCGGGATCGGGACAATGGCCGCGCAGATCCAGGGGCAGGAGCAGATCCGGCAGGTGATGTCGGCCAGTTCGCTGTTTGTGATCACCGATCTGCCCTTTGCGGTGCTGTTCATTGTCGTGGTGCTGGGCATTGGCGGCCCGCTCGCGCTGGTGCCGCTGGTGAGCTTCCCGATCGCAATCGGCATGGCGCTGCTGTTCGCCCGCATCATCCGCAAGAGCGCCGAGCGGGCGCAGGTCACCGGCAACCGCAAGAACGGGATGCTGGTGGAGATGCTCGATGCCTCGGAGACGCTGAAGGCGAACCTTGGCGGCTGGCACATGCTGGCGCGCTGGAACCGGCTGATCGGCGAGATTCAGCACTATGACTACCCCGTGAAGCGCGCCTCGGCGGTGTCGGGCGCGCTGTTTTCGACCATGCAGCAGGTCACCTACACCGCCGTGCTGTGCTTCGGCGCCTATCTCGCCGCGACCGGAGAGATCACCACCGGCGCGCTGCTCGCCTGTTCGATCATCGTCGGGCGCATCAACGGCCCGCTGATTGCGCAATTGCCGGGGCTGATCGTGCAGTGGGGCTATGCGCGCTCGTCGCTGCGCGGGCTCGACATGCTGCTCAAGTACCCGGTCGAGAAGACCGCCTCGCAAGGCGGCCTCAGACCGGGCAAGCTCGCCGGGTCGCTGGTGGTGAACGAGGCGCGCTTTGCCTATCGCGGCGGGCCGGAAGTGCTGGCGGTGCAGGGGCTGGTGATCCAGCCGGGCGAGAAGGTGGCGGTGCTGGGCGGCATCGGCGCGGGCAAATCGACCCTGCTGAAGCTGCTCGCGGGCCTCTACACCCCCAATGCCGGAGCGATCACGCTGGGCGGGCTCGATCTGTCGCAGATCGCCGAGGAGACCCTGCGGCGCAATATCGGCTATCTGTCGCAAAGCGCGCGGCTGGTGCGCGGCTCCTTGCGCGACAGTCTGACGATGGGCCTGCCCACTGTGAGCGACGATGCGCTGATCGAGGTGGCACGGGCGACCGGGCTCGACGGGCTGTTTGCAGGCGGAAGCCGCGGGCTCGATGCCGAGGTGCAGGAGGGCGGCGCCGGGCTTTCCGGCGGACAGCGCGCGCTGGTCTCCATCAACCGCCTGATCCATGCCGCGCCCCGCGTGTGGCTGCTCGACGAGCCGACCGCCGCGCTCGATGCCGCTTCGGAGAAGGCCGCGCTCGATGCGGTGCAGGCGCGGCTCGGGCCGGACTCGATCATGGTGATGGCGACCCACAAGCTGCCGCTGGTCGAGCGGTTTGACCGGGTGGTGGTGATGGCGCGCGGACAGATCATCAGCAGCGAGCCTGTCGACGCCTTCCTGCGCAAGCTGCGCGACCTGTCCGGACCCGGTCCGCGCCCGGCCAGCACCGAGGGGCTGGTCAGCACCCGGATCAACAAGGGAGGCAATGCGTGAACGGCTTGCTGCGGCCTGCGGGGCTGATCATCATTGCGATTTCCGCCGCGATCTTGGGCTTCATCGGCTGGTCGTTATGGGCCGAGCTCGATCAGGTCGCGCGTGCGCCCGGGCGGGTGGTGCCCTTTGCGCGGTTGCAGGTGGTGCAGAGCGAGCAGGACGGCGCGATTGCGACCATTGCCGTGCGCGAAGGGGCGCGGGTCAAGGCGGGCGACCTGCTGATCGCGCTCGACACGGTACAGCTCGAAGCCGGTGTGCGCGAGGCGCGGCTCAAGGTGGCGGGGCTTGAAAGCCGCATGGCGCGGATCACAGCCGAGCTCTACCAGAAGCAGCTGGTGTTTCCCGCCAGCCTCAAGGACTTCCCCGAGTTCACCGCCAACCAGCGCCAGCTCTACACCCAGCGCCGCGCCAGTCAGGATGCGGAGATTGCCACCTTGCGCAACCTTGCGCGGCTTCAGCAGCAAGAGCTCGATCTCAACCAGCCCCTGCTCGCCACCGGCGATGTCGCGCGCACCGAGATCATTGCCATGCGCCAGCGCGTGGTCGAGACCGAGGGCCGCATCTCCGCCGTGCGCGCGCAATACTTGCGCGAATTGCAGAGCGAGTTCACCTCCACCGAGGAAGGGCTCGCCGCCGCGCGCGAGCAACTGGCGCGGATCGAGGACAGCCTCGCCAACGCCGCGCTCAAGGCGCCGACCGACGGGATCGTCAAGAATGTGCGCTTCACCACCATCGGCGGCGTGGTGCGCGCGGGCGAGGAGGTGCTGCAGATCGTGCCTGCGGGCCAGACCCTGATCGTCGAAAGCCGCGTTGCTCCGCGCGACATTGCCTTCGTCAAGCTCGGCCAGACAGCGCGGGTCAATTTCGACGCCTATGACAATGCGGTCTACGGCTCGGCGACGGGCAAGGTGGTGTTCGTCAGCCCCGACACCATCGTCGAAACTGCGCCCGACGGTTCGAGCCAGGCCTATTACCGCGTCAACCTCGAGGTCGACATTGCCACGATGCGGCAGGATGGCGGCAGCGTGCGGGTGGATCTGCAACCCGGTATGACCACGACAGCGGAAATCCTGACTGGCAAGACCACCGTTTGGAACTACCTCACCAAGCCGATCTTCAAGACCGTGTCGCAATCGATGCAGGAACAGTAGGCGAGCGCCTTTTTCAGCTTCAACAAGCTGCTGAAAGCCCATAGAAGTCCTTGCAAACCTGTCGGCTGTCGCGCCGCGCAGGGCAGGAGATTTTGCAATGCCCTCCATCACTGGCACCACCGGCAATGATGCGATCAACGGCACCCAGGCCGACGATACGATCAACGGCGGCGGCGGCAACGACACCATCGTTGATCGCTGGGGCGATGACATCATCGATGGCGGCGATGGCGATGATGTGATCGTCGACGAGGCGGGCAGCAACACCATTCGCGGCGGGGCCGGCAATGACCGCATCACCATCAGCGATCGCTATTCGGGGCTCGGCAGCGTCCTCGGCAATCCGCGCCGGACCAATGTGATCGAGGGCGGTGCGGGCAACGACTTCGTCACCATCGGCCAGATACCGATCGGCACGCTGTCTGTTGATCTGGGTGACGGCGACGATGTGCTGCGGATCGATGGCCGGGTCTTCGCGGACACCACCTATCGTCTGGGCAGCGGGCGCGACACGGTTGTGCTGACCTTCCGCTATGGCGACGGCATCCGCGCTAGCCTTTCAGCACTGACGATCGCCGATTTCACCGCGGGTGAGGGCGGCGACATCCTCAATCTGGGCGAGGCGGTGCGCGGGGTGTTCAACAACCCCTCCGCCTTCGCTGCGTTCAGCGGGGGCAATCCCTTTGCCAACGGCGTCCTGCGACTGGTGCAATCGGGTGCGGATACGCTGGTGCAGTTCGATTATGACGGGTCCAAGGGCACCGCGATCCGTCCGTTCACGCTTGTGCGCCTCCAGAATGTCACGGCCACATCGCTGACGGCTGCCAACTTTGCCGGGCTCGATCCGGCAGGCGGCTCGCCGCTTCTGCTGGCAGTCAACGGGACGGAAGGTGCCGATGTGATCTTCGCTCCCTCCTCGGGCGGCAACATCACTGCGGGTGGCGGCAATGACGAGATCATCGGCGGCTTCCGGGCCGACATCATCGATGGCGGGGCAGGCAACGACATCATCGATGGCGGCGCAGGCGACGATACCCTGCGCGGCGGTGACGGGGACGACACCATCACCGATGAATGGGGCAATGACACCATCGAAGGCGGTGGCGGCAATGACCGGATCGACATCTACCGCCCGCCGCTTTCCGATGGCGGCCTGTCCCTGCCGCAAACCGTCACCATCAATGCAGGCGACGGCAATGATGCGGTGAGCTTCCGCATCGGCGGCGATCGCAACCTCAATTTCTCCGATCGCGACATCACCCTGATCGCCCATCTCGGCGCGGGCGATGACGTCATCACGCTTACGGCGGTTGAGACGAATGCCGATCTGCCGACCACGACGCTGACCATGGGCAGCGGGCGCGACCGGCTGGTGCTGGACAATCGCACCTTCCTCTACGGCCTCTTCATCACCATCACCGATTTCGCGGCCGGCAACAGCGGCGACATTCTCGATCTCGCCCGCGCGATCCAGATCGGGCAGGGGTGGAACCGGGTCGCCAACCCCTTCGCCACCGGCCACCTGCTGCTTGTGCAGTCAGGTGCCGACACGCTGGTGCGCTTCGATTTCGACGGCGCGGGCGGTGGAAGCGGCGAGGGTACTGTCTTCACGCTTGTCAGACTGGTTGGTGTCACCGCGTCGAGCCTCACGGCGGCAAACTTTAACGGCTATAACCCCACGGGTGCGGCCTCCAGCTTCCAGATCCCGGCGGGGACCTCGGGCAATGACGTGCTCACCGGTTCCTATGACAATGACGTCATCGATGGTGGCGACGGGGATGACGTCATCACCGAGGTCTTCGGCGGATCGGACACGCTGGACGGGGGCAATGGCAACGACATCATCCGCGTCGACACGGGCTACTCGCCCACCAGCGATACGGTGACGATCAGGGCCGGGGCGGGGAATGATCTTGTCGAGGTGTTCATCAACACCTCATCCGGCCAGACCTACACCTCGGACATCGATCTGGGATCGGGCGATGATCGCCTGCTGCTGCGGATATTGCCGAGCGGCGGGACGACGCTGACGCTGGGCGCCGGGCGCGATGTGATCGTGATTTCGGAAGAGGTTGCCTCCCAGACGCTGGGCGCCTTCACGATCACCGATTTCCAGACCGGAGCGGGCGGGGACCTGTTCGACTGGAACCTGTTTGTGACCGCCGAGCTGGCCAGCAGCGATCCGTCCTTCGAGCCGTTCATCAGCGAATTCGTGCGGCTCGAGCAGGTCGGCAACGACACGCACCTGCAGCTGTCGCTCGGCGGCTACAGCCAGGGCTACGTCACCTTCGCGGTGTTCCAGAACACGGTGGCGACGAGCTTCACCGCCGAAAACCTCGGCTTCGATCCCAACCATGCGACCCGCATCGGCACCGGTTCGGACGAGACGCTGGATGGCACCGGCAATCTCGATGTCATCTGGGCCGGTGCCGGCAATGACACCGTCAACGGGCTCGCCGGTGACGACCGGCTCTATGGCCAGTCCGGCGATGACATCATCAACGGCGGCGACGGCAACGACTTCATCCGCGGCGGCGAGGGCGTTGACACGCTGCGCGGCGATGGCGGCAATGACACCATCGACGGCTGGCTCGGACGCGATGCGATCTTCGGGGGCGATGGCGATGACATCATCACCGACACCTTCGGCACCGACGCGATCGAAGGTGGCGTGGGCAACGACACCATCAATGTCTCGTACGATTTCATCACGCTGATCACCAATGGCGAGGCCGCCGGCACCATCCTGGCGGGTGACGGCAATGACACGGTCAACATCACTAACGCATGGCTCTCCCAGTATACGCTCGCCAATCCCGGGCAGACGACGACGCCATTTATCTCGGTCAATCTCGGCGCGGGCGACGATACGCTGGTCTCCGACGGGATGATCGATCAGGTCACGCTGGGCAGCGGGCGGGATGTGATCCGCTTCGTCGAGGGGGTCGACAGCGCCGGCATGGTGGTGACCGACTTCCAGACCGGCGCCAATGGCGACCGGATCGATTTCGGCGGGTTCCTCTACGGGCTCAGCCCCTATGATATCTCGATTGCCCTGCAACTGCGGCTCGGCGCCGATCCTTTCGCGCTCGGTGTGCTCCAGCTGCGTCAGGCCGGTGCCGACGTGCAGGTGATCTTCATCCCCTCGGTCAGCGGTGACTACGTCGAGGAATTGGTGATGACCTTCCAGAACACGCAGGTCGCCAATTTCACCTCGGAGAACTTCTCCGGCTTCAACCCGCTCGCGACCCCGACCCTGCCGCGTTACGTGACCGCGGACACCACCATCGCGGCGGGCCAGACGGTGACGGCCAGCAACGTGGTTCCCGATGGTCTCGCTGTTTTCGGCGGCAATGCCGGTTACACCTATCGCGCGGGGGGCAGTGTCAGCTTCACCAACAACGGGACGGTCGAGACGATCACCAACCAGCCCGGCTTCGGCACGCCAATCGGCTTTGCGGTGAGCCGCAGCTCTGGCCCCGGCGCAGATGCGTGGTTCGTCAATTCCGCGACGGGGCGCTTCATCGTCGCGGCTGACAATGATGACGGCTCGGGCGTGATTTCGGAAGCGGCGACCGAGGCCTACGGATTCTATGCCCCGCAGCAGGCGCTCCACTTCCGCAATGACGGCTATTTCGAAGTCACCTCGGTGATGGGCTCGGCCACCGGGGTGCTGACCGGGTTCGATGTGAACGCCACGCGGGAGGTCATCAACAACGGCACGATCATCGCCGATGGCGGCTATGGCGGCTTCGGCGTGGTGATGGGCTTTGCGGCCAGCTTCCGCAACACCGGCACGATTGCGGCCTACGGCCTGATCGAGGCCGTGGGCGTGCGCTGGCGGCAATATGCCGGCGGTAGCTTCGTCAACACCGGCACGATCTTCGCGATTAACAGCCCCGACTCGCCATTTTTCAGCGTCGGCGTGCTGCTGATCGAGATCCCGACCGCGGGGAATTCCGTTTCGGAGCCGCGGGTGATCGATAACAGCGGGGTCATCTCGGCCGATATCGCGATCCTCTCGGCTGACGGCAGCCCGCCGGGATCGGTGACTAACCACGTCCGCAACACCGGCCAGATCGAAGGCGCGATCCTGCTCGGCTTCGGCAATGATTCGGTATTCAACAATGGCGGCGGCGTGATCCGCGGCGTGGTGCTGCTTGAACAGGGCAACGATCTCTACGACGGGATCGGCGGGACGCTGAACGGCTCCGTGCGCGGCGGGCTGGGTGACGACACCTACCGCATCGACAATGCCGCGACCGAGATCATCGAGGAAGCGGGCGAAGGCACCGACACGGTCGATATCAACCGCGACTACACCCTGCGCGACAATTTCGAGAACCTGCGCCTTCTGGGCGGGGATGCGCTGTCGGGCACTGGCAATGTGCTGGCCAACCGGATTGTCGGCAATGGCGGGGGCAACCGCCTGACCGGTGGGCTGGGCGATGACATCATCGACGGCGGCGGCAATGTCGACACGGCAATCGTGCGCGGCACGCGCTCGCAATACACTGTGACCCAGACCTCGACCGGCGTGTTCCAGGTGGTTGGCCCGGATGGGACGGACACCCTCACCGCGATCGAGTTACTCCAGTTCGACGACCAGATCCTGCGCCTGCGCCCCGGCACCGGCGTCACCGTCAACTTCAACACCGCCGACCGCAGCGTCTACCAGACCGCGATGAACGACATCCGCGACTTTGACGGGAACGCGCTGGGCGGCAATGGCGGTTGGCTGCGGATCGGGCAAGCCGACGTCAACGGCGATGGCGACATCGACCAGATCCTCGTCAACCGCAGCATCGGGCGCTTCGCGACGGTGGGTACAGCACCTGACGGCCTGGTCTATTTCAATGACCACGGCTGGGCCGGCGAGACCCGCGTCGCCGGGATTTACATCGACCCTCTGGTGGAGGCCGGCATCGTCGCCCCCGGCAGCGATCAGGACAGCCAGCGCCGCTTCCAAAACGATCTCCAGATCGAGAACATCAACCGCGTGCTGGGCGCCAACGACTACAACCGCGACGGGATTCAGGAGGTCTATTTC
>CAIZNH010000028.1 GCA_903934325.1 uncultured Alphaproteobacteria bacterium
CGAGGCCTATAGGCGGATCGGGCAATCAGATCATGGGGGGCATGCCCCCCATGATCTGATAATCAAACAGGCGGCATAACGACAACCGGGATTAGCTTAACTTAGCCGCCAAACTGTCCAAGAAGGCGGGACCATCTCAATGTCCTCATCCCACGTCGGGTCGGGCAGGCGCAGGAGGCGGTGCACTTTCCTGATCGAATAGAGCCGGCGCCGGACACTCGAGGGTGCCATCCCCACCGCCTGCGTCTCGAGGAATGCGCAGACAGTGCCGACGTCGGCGGGGAGCGCCGACAGGCCCTCGCCCTCGCACCACTCCACGAACAGTCGCACGTCGGTCAGGTACGACTTGATCGTCGCCGGAGCGAAGGCGCCATCAAGGCGCTTGAATTCTGCTCGCCAGTCGTGTTTGTTTCGCATAATTCATAATTTATAGTCTAAATACACATATTATGCAAATGGAATTGCCACAATGATCACTGCGCAGCAGATCAGGGCCGGTAGAGCTGCACTTGGCTGGTCGGCGGGCGACTTGGCTCGTCATTCAGGTTTGGCTCTCCGGACCCTGGCCAGTATCGAGACAACAAACGGCACATTACAGGCTCGCAAAAGCACATTACTCGCAATCAAAGCAGCGCTTGAAGCGGCCGGCATAGAGTTCATCGGAACGCCCGACGACGCCCCCGGCATCCGCATCCACCTTCCCCGCAGCCCTGCCGGCTAGCCTCGCCCGCAGTCGGCGCTAGTCGCTCGCGCCGCGCAGCCGCGCCACGAGACGGCGCACCCCGAACCAAATCACGAGGGCGGCCAAGCTCGCCGCGCAGTCCGCCACCCAGTCCAACACCTCCGCGTCGCGGTGCAGGGCGGGGAGCATCTGCAGGACCTCGATCAGCCCGCCGAGCAGCGCCATGGCCGCGAACAGCTCGAGGAGCCTCCGCCGCGGGAACGCCGCCGCCGCCAGCACGCTCAGCACCGCGAACGCGAGCATGTGCTGCACCTTGTCGCCCGCCTCGAAGGGAAGGGGAGTAAGGGGCTCGGGCAGGAGGGCCACGACGAGCGTGAAGGCCACGGCCAGCCAGAACAGGCCCGCGGCAAGCTTCGGGGGCGTCGCGCGCGTCATGGGGGTGCTCCTATCCGCCGAGAGTGGACCGCAGTTGCTTTGCGTTCACCCTACCCACGCCGCCGCCTCAGTCAAAGATGCCGCGCGTGGGGGGATCCCTCCTCCCCCCAATCCCAAGGTCACCCCCGCAGAGGGGTTGCCGGTCGCGGATCAGCGGGTCGCCGGGCTGCAGCGTCCGCCGCACCACCTCCGCCGACTTTTCTGGGGCCGCCGACGCCGCGGGCGGGCGCGGCGCGGCCTCCGCCCGCCGCGGACTGGGCGTGGGGCGAGGGTGAGGCGACGCCTGCGACCGCGCGTGTTCACGTCCGGCGTACGCCTCGCGCTCGGGCCGCGCCGCACAGTCGGCGTCAGGACGCGCCTCGCCCTGCGGCGCCTCGCCCCCGCCGCTGGGTGCGGCACTCCCCCGCGCCCCTTCCTCGCCCGCGTCATCCCCGTGAATGGGCGCAAAGGCGTGCATCGCCTCCGCGGCGCGGCGGATTGTCTGCGCATAGGCCTCCGGGCCGCTGCCCCCGTGGATGCGCGCCGTGCGCCAAACCTCCAACATAAGCCGGAATGCATCCTGCGCGGCGTCGTCTTGAGGCGTATTCATCCGCGCCAGTGCGGCGGCCCGCTCCTGCGCCTCAGCCGTGAAGTCGAGGAGCATGCGCGCGTGGCGCGTGTCCCCCGCCAGGATTTGATCACGCACGGCGCGCACGACCCCCTCCGTCCCGCTAACGCACCGCCGGCGCCGGCCCACCACCACCGAGACGGGCTCGGACATGACGCCCAGTATGGCCGCGCTGATGGGGTCGAGCCCCGCCGGCGGCTCGGGCCTGGCATCCCTGGGCCTGCCAGTGACATTGCCCGACTGCCCCTCCTGCCACCGATTATGGGTGGGCGGCTTGCAGTAGCCGACGGCATAGGATTTCTTGGGCGCGCGAGTTTTCTTGGCCACGTTGGCCTCCTGCTGTCTGTGTCTGGGGGGTGCAGCGGCAAGCCGACGCAGACCCACGCGGGCGTGGGAGGGGCAAGCAATTCTCGCGAGGGGTAGGATACCAAATCCGCGCCCGCGCCGCAAGCCACCCGCCGCCCAAGGCCCGCACCCCCACCGCGGCGCGCAATTCCCTGCGCGGGCGCGCCAAATTCCCTGCCCGCGCGCGTGAATTTCCCTGATAGTCGCGGGCAGGGAATTTGCGATTTTATGATGTTAATTTAGATGCCTGCGGCGGATAAATTCACCCCAAGACGCGACTTGGGCGCAAATTGGCTTCAACTGGTAAAATTTTGCAGGTGCAAACTGCCGATAACGCCACACGGCCCAGATGCTTCCCTTAGTGCGGCAATGAACCAGCAGTATAATGAGAAGCAGGTCTGGGCGAACTTCGTCCAAAAACGCACTGTTGGAGACTGGGGCCATTTGAGGCGCCGCAGCGACGGTCAAGAGCAGCGTCTCCAGCCCAACCATGAGGCCCAAAGATCCCGAGAATTGCGCCGTTTCCGGCGATGATCTTGCCTTGAAGTCTGAAAAATCAGCCCTCGTTTGGACTGTTTGGTGCGGTCGAGAAGACTCGAACTTCCACGGGCTTTCGCCCACAACGACCTCAACGTTGCGCGTCTACCAGTTCCGCCACGACCGCACTCGGGTTTTTTGGGGCAGCCAGATGCTGGCCCCGAGGTAGGAGCGCGCCCCTAGCAAGGGGTTTGCACCCGCGCAAGCGCATTTGACGCGCGCCGCGCGGGAGGCAGCGAAAAATCGGGGTGGATCAGTTGGGCGCCCAGCCCAGATCGGCCACCACAGCGCCCGGCGGGATATTGGCGATCGCTTCGGTCACGTTGACGCTCTCGCCCGGAGCCAGCTCTCGCTTGGCCGGAACCACCACCCAGTCGCCCACCGGCCGTTCACGCGTGTCGCTGAACACCACCAGCAGGTTCGGCACCGCCAGCTTCTCGCGCGAGGTGTTGCTCACCGTGCCGCGTACTCGGAAGATCTTGTCGCCGTTGGGCAAGGTCTCACTGCGCTGTTCACCACGCGGGAAATTGAGCACAAGGCCGGGCTTTCCGATCCCGAAGGTGGGGCGTTCTAGCGGCAGCCATTCGGGCAGAGGCAGGCCGGAATAATTGACCGCGACCACAGTGCCGGTCGCCAGCACGGCGAAGATCGCCGCCGCGATGGTCCACATCCTTAGTGTGTTGCCACGACGGGTGAAGGGCGCGCGGTAATCGAACGGAGATCCATCGTCATCATCGCCTAGCTCGTCATCGAAAGGGCGCTTGGGCGTGCTGCTGCCGTAACTAGCCGCTTCGAGGATCGGTGGCGGCGGCGGAGCCTCCTCGCCGCCTACCTGCTGGGCAAGGCCGCGGCGCAGGGCGCGCACGGCGAGGGTCGCCTGCTCTTCCTCGCCCGCAGCGGAACCCGCATCGGCAGGGCGCCAGTGATTGATCGAGGGACTTTGCGCAGGCGCAACCGGCTCGGCCGAAGGCGCGGGCTGTGCAACCGGCGGCGCAGCGGGCGGCGGTGCGGTCTCGGGCGCGGGCGGAGCCGGAGGTGGAGGCGTCGGCGCGGGTGCTGGAGCCTCAGGCGCGGCAAGCTCGTCAAGCTCAAGCTCGGGCGGTTCCTGGAACCAGCTGTGCTTGCACTTGGCACAGCGCACGGTCCTGCCTTCGCTGCCAATGGCAGAATCCGGCACGGCGTAGCGGGTACCGCAGGCTGGGCAGGCGATGATCATCCTGCCTCTTGCAATAGTCCCCGCGCCCCGCCGCACAAGAGCAAGTGCGGCAAAGCCAGTCATTTACCCGTTGTTTTCCACATTGGGGCGCGCGTATCGGGGGCACAATGCGCTTGTTCGGCTTTTCCCGCTCCGGCCGCACTGATAGGTGCGGGGCATGACTGATAGCCTCGACGGCCATGTGAAATTCGACAATGTCGGGCTGCGTTACGGCACCGATCCCGAGGTGCTGAGCAACTTGAGCTTCACGCTCTACCCCGGCTCGTTCTATTTTTTCACCGGGGCGAGCGGCGCGGGCAAGACCTCTCTCTTGAAGCTGCTCTACCTCGCCCAGCGGCCCTCGCGCGGGGCGATCCGCATGTTCGGGCAGGATTTGATGACCATGCCGCGCGAGCGTCTGCCCGATCTGCGCCGGCGCCTCGGCGTGGTGTTCCAGAACTTCCGGCTGGTGCCGCATCTCACCGCTTTCGACAATGTCGCCCTGCCGCTGCGGCTGGCAGGCGCCGACGAGGGGCGGGTGATCAAGGCGGTTTCGGACATGCTCGACTGGGTCGGGTTGTCGCACCGCGCGCAGGCGATCCCGGCGACCTTGTCGGGCGGGGAGCAGCAGCGCGTGGCCATCGCGCGGGCGGTGATCGCGCGGCCCAAGATGCTGATCGCCGACGAGCCGACCGGCAACGTCGATCCCGACATGGCGCTGAAACTGCTGCGCCTGTTTGAGGCCCTGAACAACCGCGTGGGCACCACGGTGGTGGTGGCGACCCACGATGTGCACCTGCTCAAGAAGGTGCCGGATTCGCTGATCATGCGCCTCAACAAGGGCCAGCTCAGCGATCCCACCGGCGCGCTGCGCTATCCCCCGCGCCCCGGTGGAGGCGCTGCGTGAGCGTGCCACCCCTGCCGGAGGTGCCCGAGGAAGCGGCCACCCCTTCCGCGCCTGCGGGCAAGCGCCGCCAGCCGCGTGCCGCCCGCCTGCTGCCGCAGCCGCGCATGGGCGGGTTGATGCCCTGGGTGATCGCGATCCTCCTCGCGCTGGTGGTGATCGCGGCCGCCGGCGGCCTTGCCTTGCGCAATCTGGCCGAGACCGCCCGCGCCGATCTCGCGTCGGCTGTGACAGTGCAGGTGATCGAGCCCAATCCCGATCTGCGCGCAGCCCGCGGGGCGGCGGTGGTCGAGGTCTTGCAGGACATGACGCTGGTGCGCTCGGTGCGGCTGGTGCCGCAAGAGGAACTGGCCGCCCTGCTCGAACCCTGGCTCGGCCCGGCGGCGACCAGCGGGGATGTGCCGATTCCGGTGCTGGTCGATGTCGAACTGGTGCGCCGTGCCAGCGCCGCCGACATCGCCACGCTTACCGCTGCGCTCCAGCGCAAGGTGCCCGGCGCGCGGGTCGATGCCCAGAGCGACTGGCTGCGCCCGGTCTATTCCGCCCTTTCAGCGCTGCAATGGCTGGCGCTGGGGCTGATCGGCCTTGTCGCGCTGGCGACCGCGGCGGCGGTGTGGCTGGCTTCGCGCAATACCCTGGCGAGCCACCGCGAGACGGTGGAGATCATCCACCTCTTGGGCGGGACCGATCGGCAGATCACCCGCATCTTCCTTGGCACGGTGCTGCGCGAGGCGACCTTCGGCGCAGTTGTCGGCACGGTTGTAGGGCTGGGTGCGGTGATGCTGCTCGGCCAGCAATTCGCTGCGCTCGACAGCGGGATGACCGGCGGGGGCGGATTTGCGCCGACGGACTGGCTGGTGATCGCCGCCGTTCCGCTCGCGGGCGTGCTGCTGGCGCTGATGACAGCGCGGATGACCATTGCGCTAGCCCTGCGCGACATGCTTTAGGCGGGCCATCATGATCCGCCGCCTGATCTCGCTGTTGTTCCTCGCCTGGGCGATCGGGTTCCTGTGGTTCGTGGTCGCTCTGCCGCGTCCGGCCGAGGACAGCATCAAGACCGATGCGGTGATCGTGCCCACCGGCGGCGCCGGGCGGATCGCGCGGGGCCTTGAGGTGCTGGACAAGGGGCTGGCGGAAAAGATGCTGGTCAGCGGGGTCGATCCCGAGGTCAAGCCGGGCGAATTCGCCGCCCAGTTCGGCGTTGCCTCCGATCAGATGGCCTGCTGCATCACGCTCGGCCATGATGCGGTCGATACCCGCTCCAATGCCTCCGAAACGGCCAAGTGGGTGGCGCAGAACGATGTCCGCTCGCTGCGGCTGGTGACCACTGACTGGCATATGCGCCGCACCGCGGGCGAGCTGGCGCGCAAGCTGCCCGATCATGTCACCGTGATCCGCGACGCCGTGCCCTCCAAGCCCGATCTCGGCACGCTGTTCCTCGAATATCACAAGCTGCTGGCGAGCCGCGCGGCAGGACTGGCGGACCTTTGAGCACGCTTCTTGCCGCATTGCGCTCGCTGGTTTTCTACGTGCTGTTCTATGGGGGTAGCGCGGTGCTCGTGATCGCCTCGGTGGTGGCGGTCGCGGCGCGGCCGGGCTGGCTGGCGCCGATTGTCGGCACATGGGGCCGGTGGCACCTGTGGTGTACCAGCAACCTCATCGGCATCGCGGTGGTGCTTGAGGGCGAATTGCCCGATGGTCCGGCGCTGTTTGCGGTCAAGCACGAGGCCTTTTTCGAGGCGATCGATACGCTGCGCCTGTTCGCCCATCCCGCCGTCTTCGCCAAGCAGGAGCTGTTCCGGATCCCCGGATGGGGCTTTTCGGCGCTGACCTACGGCCTGATCCCGGTGGTGCGCGACAAGGGCGCGAAGGCCCTGCGCGCCATGCTGGCACTGGCAAAGCAGCGGCTGGACGAGGGCCGCCCGCTGGTGATCTTCCCCGAAGGCACCCGCGTCGCCGTCGGCACGCAGCCGCGGCTCCAGGCGGGCTTTGCCGGGCTTTACAAGCTGCTCAATCTGCCGGTGGTGCCGATCGCGGTGGATAGCGGGCGGCTCTATCAACATGTGATCAAGCGCCCGGGGCAGATCACCTACAGGATCGGCAAAACCATCCCGGCGGGCCTGCCGCGTGAGGAGGTCGAGGCGCGGGTCCACGCGGCGATCAATGCGCTCAATCCGGCCGTGCCCGATCCCGGACCTGCCCGTCCGTGAGCGAGGCGGTCGAGCACAAGGTGGACCGGCACGACGAGCCCGATCCGCGCTCGCTGGGCGAAAAGCTTGGCCCCGGATTGATCACCGGCGCGGCGGATGATGATCCCAGCGGTATCGGTACCTACAGCCAGGTTGGCGCGCAATTCGGCTTCAGCCTCGCGTGGATCATGGTGTTCAGCTACCCGCTGCTGGTCGCCACCCAGCTGATCTGTGCGCGCATCGGCGCGGTCACGGGGCATGGCATCGCCCACAACCTGAAGCGCCACTATCCCCGCCCGGTGCTGTGGTTTGCGGTGATGCTGCTGCTGATCGCCAACACCATCAATCTGGGTGCAGACCTTGGCGCGATGGCGGCCGCGCTCAATCTGCTGCTGCCCGGGCCGACGATGCTCTATGTCGTGCTGTTCGGCGGCATTTCGGTGCTGCTCGAAGTCTTCGTCGCCTATTCGCTCTACACCCGCATTCTCAAGTGGTCGGCGCTGTCGCTGCTGGCCTATATCCTCGTGCCCTTTGTCGCTGACATCTCTCCGCAGGAGGTGCTGCGCGGGGTGCTGGTGCCCGAGCTGAGCTTTGACCGGGCGACCGCGATGGCGGTGATCGCAGCGCTCGGCACGACGATCAGCCCCTACCTGTTCTTCTGGCAGGCTGGGCAGGAAGTGGAGGAGCAGCACCGGCTGCACACCCGTCCCTTGGGCGCCCGTCCGCGCGCGGCTGGGCCGGGGCTCAAGCGGATCAGGACCGATACGCTGGTCGGCATGGGGGTGACCAGCGTCACCGCGCTGTTTATCGTCATTGCCACCGCCTCGACGCTGCACGCCAACGGGATCACCGAAATCACCTCCGCTGATGCTGCCGCCAGCGCGCTGCGCCCGATTGCGGGGGATTTGAGCTTCCTGCTGTTTGCGGTGGGGATCATCGGCGTAGGACTGCTCGCCGTGCCGGTGCTGGCGGGCTCGGCGGCCTATGCCCTGTCCGAGACTTTCGGCTGGACCGAGGGGCTGGACCACAAGCCGCACGAGGCCAAGGCCTTTTACGGCGCGATTGTCGTCGCGGTGCTGGGCGGGGTGGCGCTCAACCTGATCGGCATCGATCCGATGCAGGCGCTTTACTGGACTGCGGTGATCAACGGCTTGCTGGCCCCGCCGCTGATGGTGATGACCATGTTGGCGGCGAGCAATCCCAAGGTGATGGGCCGCCTCACCCTGCCCCCGCTGCTAAAGTTCGGCGGCTGGGCGGCGACGGCGGTGATGATCCTCGTCTCGGGGATGTTCCTGCTCAGTTAATCCGAATGCTGGCGGCCGAAATCGGGCCGCTCGTCGTCCTGACCCTGCTCGATCACCGCGCGGCGGATGGCGCGGGTGCGGGTGAAGAGGTCGAACAGGGTGTCCCCGTCGCCCGAGCGGATCGCACGTTGTAGCGCGGTCAGGTCCTCGGTGAAGCGCCCGAGCATTTCGAGCACGGCTTGCCTGTTGGTCAGGAACACGTCGCGCCACATGACAGGGTCCGAGGCGGCGATGCGAGTGAAATCGCGGAAACCACCGGCGGAGTACTTGATGACTTCGCTCTGGGTCACATCCTCCAGATCGCTCGCCGTGCCGACGATGGTGTAGGCGATGAGGTGGGGGATGTGGCTGGTCACCGCCAGCACCAGATCGTGGTGGGCTGCGTCCATCAGCTCGACCTTGGAGCCGAGCGCCGTCCAGAAATCCGAGAGCGCGGCAAGCGCGGCAGGATCGACGCCGTCGGGCGGCGTGATGATGCACCAGCGGCCTGCAAACAGCGTGGCAAAGCCCGCCTCCGGCCCGCTCTGCTCGGTCCCTGCGACGGGGTGCGCGGGGATGATGGTGGCGCCCGGCAGCGCCTCGGCGAGCGCCTCGGCCACGGCAGCCTTGGAGGAGCCCACGTCGCTGACGATCGCGTGCGGGGCAAGGCCCGGAGCAATGGCGCGCGCGGCATCGCCCATCGCGCCGACGGGCACGCACAGGATAACCAGATCGGCGTCCACCACGGCGCCCTCGGCGGTATCGCACACTTCGTCGACCAGCCCGCGTGCCGCCGCCCGTTCGCGCACCGAGGCATCGCGGTCCCATCCCGTGGTGGCAATGCTGAGACCGCGCGCCTTGATTGCCAGCCCGATCGAGCCGCCCAGCAGGCCGAGGCCGATGATCGCGACGCGCGTGATCGTCATGCCGCTTCCCCGCACAGGGTGCGCAAGGTCGCGATGACGCGGGTCATGTCACCGGTCTTGCCGATGGTGATGCGCAGCGCGTCCGGAAGGCCCTGCGAAGGCAGGTGCCGCACGGCATAGCCTGCCTCGCCCAGCGCTTCGAGCGCCTGCGCTGCGCTGACGCTGCCGGTGAAGCGGACGAGCACGAAGTTCGCCTCGGACGGGCAGGCGGCAATGCCGTGGTTGCCCAGGGCCGCGATGGCTTCGACAAACCGCGCGCGCTCGGCGGCATTGTGTTCGCGGCTCGCGGCGACAAAGGCCTGATCGCCGAGCGCGGCGAGCGCGGCCTTCTGCGCGCTGACCGAAACGTTGAAGGCCCCGCGCAGCCGGTTGACCAGATCGACGAGGTGCGCCGAGCCCGTCACCCAGCCCACGCGTTCGGCGGCGAGGCCATAGGCCTTGGAGAAAGTGCGGCTGACGAGCACGTTCTCGTGGGCGGCGGCGAGATCGAAGGCGGCGCGCTGGAAGGCGGGTTCGACATATTCGCCGTAAGCCTCGTCCACCACCAGCAGCACATCGGAAGGGAGCCCTGCATGGAGCCGCGCAACTTCCGACGGCGGCAGGAAGGTGCCGACCGGATTGTTGGGATTATCGAGCAGCACGACCTTGGTCCGCTCCGTCACCGCGGCGAGGAGATTGTCGACGCTCGCGCCGAAATCCGCATCATCGGCCAGCACCGGCACCGCGCCGACCTTCTGCGCGAGCAGCGGGTAGAGCGAGAAGGAATAGCGCGAGGCCACGACCTCGTCGCCGGGGCCGCACAGCGCCTGCACTGCGCAGTGGAGCAGCTCGCCCGAACCGGTTCCGCACACGATCAGCGCCGGATCGAGCCCGTGCACCTCGGCGATCTTCTCGCGCAGCGCCCGTGCATCGGGATCGGGATAGTCGGCCGGATTGTGCCGCTCGCCCAGCGCCACGAGCGCCGCAGGGCTTGCGCCCAGCGGGTTCTCGTTGGCCGACAGCTTCACCAGCGGCTTGCCGGAAGCCGATTTGGACTTGCCCGGCACATAGGCGTGGATCGCTTCGATCCAGGGTTTCGGTTGGGGTCTGGACATGGGAGTGGCGCGTTTAGCCAGTTTGGCCGCCCGAATACAGCGCGAAAACACGTGCCTGCCTTTGGCCGTGATTGACATGGGCAGGGGGCTCCCCCAATTCGCAACGCCAATGAACGCAGCGCCCCTCTCTCCGGTCTATCGCCTCCCCGAACCCCTGCCGCTCGACAGCGGTCAGGCGCTGGAGGCCTGCGAGATCGCCTACGAGACCTACGGGACGCTTGAGCCGGACAAGAGCAATGCCGTGCTCGTCTGCCATGCGCTGACCGGCGACCAGTATCTTGCGAGCCCGCATCCGATCACCGGCAAGCCGGGGTGGTGGGAGCGGATGGTCGGCCCGGGCAAGCCGATCGACACGAACCGCCATTTCGTGATCTGCGCCAATGTCATCGGCTCCTGCATGGGATCGAGCGGGCCTGCCAGTCTCGCCCCCGACGGCCAGCCCTATGCGATGCGCTTTCCCGTCATCACCATCCGCGACATGGTGCGCGGCCTCGTGGCGCTGCTCGATGGGCTCGGGATCGAGCGGCTGCACGCCGTGGTCGGCGGGTCGATGGGCGGGATGCAGGCGCTGAGCCTTGCCGCCAACTGGCCGGACCGCGCCGCGCGGGTGCTGGTGATCGCCTCGACCGCGCGCCACTCGGCCCAGAACATCGCCTTCCACGAAGTCGGACGCCAGGCGATCATGGCCGATCCGGCCTGGGCGGAGGGCGATTACTACGCGAGCGATGCCAAGCCCGACAACGGCCTCGCCGTGGCGCGCATGGCGGCGCATATCACTTACCTGTCGGAAGCGGGGCTGACCGAGAAGTTCGGCCGCCGCTTGCAGGACCGTGAGGCCAAGGGCTTCGGCTTCGACGCCGAGTTCCAGGTGGAAAGCTACCTGCGCTATCAGGGCAGCGGCTTCACCCGGCGGTTCGATGCGAACTCCTATCTCTACATCACCCGCGCGATGGACTATTTCGACATTGCCGAGGAACACGGCGGCAAGCTCGCCAATGCCTTTGCGGGGACGGAGGCGCGCTTCTGCATCGTCAGCTTCGATACCGACTGGCTCTACCCTACCGCCGAAAGCCGCCACGTGGTCCATGCGCTGAACGCGGCGGGCGCGAAGGTCAGCTTCGTCGAGCTTTCCGCCCCACACGGGCATGACAGCTTTCTGCTCGAACACGACCAGCTTGACCGCGTGGTGAAGGGGTTTGTCGAATGACGCGCCCTGTTTCTTCCCTACGCCCCGACCTTGCGGCGATTGCCGCCCATGTCGCGCCGGGCAGCCGGGTGCTCGATATCGGCTGCGGAGATGGTGCGCTGATGGCCGAGCTGGAAAGCGCGAGCGGTTGCGATGCGCGCGGGATGGAACTCGACGGCGAGCTGGTGGAGCGCTGCGTGTCGCGGGGCCTCAGCGTGGTGCAGGGCGATGCCAATCTCGATCTGGCGAACTACCCCGACAAGGCCTTCGACTACGCGATCCTCAGCCAGACCTTGCAGACCGCGACCCGGCCTGACCGGATGCTCGACGAACTGCTCAGGGTCGGGCGGCGGGCCTTTGTCTCCTTCCCGAACTTCGCCCACTGGCGCACGCGCGCGGCGCTGATGTTCGGCGGGCGGATGCCGGTGACCCGCGCGCTGCCGGTCAGCTGGTACGAGACGCAGAACATCCACCACGTGACGGTCGAGGATTTCCGCGATTTGGCGCGGGCCAAGGGTGCCACCATCGAACGCGCTTGGTTCTTCTCAGGCGAAACGGAAATCGGCGCACCAGGGGCTAACTGGCGCGCCGAATTCGCGGTGTTTGAATTGAGTAGGTAAGTGGTCTGCGGTTCACGTCAGTGAACGCGCAAACCAATCAGGCCCGGTGCAGCATGCACAGCTTGTGGCCGTCGAGATCGCGCACATAGCCGAGGTTCAGCGTCCCCATCGCGCCAACGCGCGGGCCGGGTGCGTCTTCGATCGAGGTCCCGCCGGCGGCAACGGCCGCATCGTGGAAGGCCTTCACCTGCTCGAGGCTGTCGCAGGCAAAGCCGATGGTCGAGCCGTTCGAGGCAGTCGCGGGCTCGTTGTTGATCGGCTCGCTGATCGAGAACATCCCGCCCGGGTGCATCCAGAAGGCGCGCTTGTGACCGGTCGCGGCGACGTTCACCATCCCCGGCTTCACTCCGAGCGTGCCGAGCACGCTGTCGTAGAAAGCCTTGGCGCGGTCGAAATCATTGGTGCCGACCATAATGTGACTGAACATGGAAATCCGTCTCCTCTGATAAGGTGGGTTGCGGATTAGGACGGATTGGCGGCACCCGCAACGTGGATTTCGGTAGCCACAGGTTCATGTGGCAAGGCATAGGAGAGGTCATGCTCACACCCCTTCTCGCCGCCGCGCTTGCGCTTCAGGATGCTCCGCCTGAGCCTGCCGCACCCCCCACGTCTGCCGAGATCATTTCTCTCGATGATCTGCCGATCGATCAGGCAGCGGCGGCGCGCTGTGCGATGGCCTTTGCGATCGTCAGCCGCTGGCAGAAGGCGGGCGATGCGCGCGGGAGCGCCTATCCCGACATGGAGGCAGGCGGCGGGCGTGAGTTCTTCGTGCGCACCATGGCACAGCTGATGGACAGCGCCGGATGGACCCGCGACGGGATCGTCGAACTGACGTTCCGCGAAGTCGCCGCCACCGACAATCCCGCAGGCGAGGCGCGCATCAAGGCGATGATGCCGGCCTGCCAGATGATGAAATCGGCCGCCGGATTGTAAACCGGCCAGATATCCCCGCACCGACCCCTCGGACTGCTGGATTTGGCCCGACAGTTAAGGCATGGGATGGGCCACCATGTGGCAACTCCATCAATTCCCCCTGTGTCCTTTCAGCCGCAAGATCCGGCTGCTGCTGAGCGAAAAGAACATCCCCTTCGAACTGCTGCGCGAAGACCCGTGGACGGCGTCCGACATGTTCTTCAACCTCAATCCGGCCGGACGCACGCCGGTGATCACCAATCGCGACAAGGGCATCACGCTGGCCGATAGCCGGGCGATCGCGGAGTATTTCGAAGAGACGGTCGAGCGGGCGCCGATGATCAACGGCACCGCCACCCAGCGCGCCGAGATCCGGCGATTGGTGGCGCTGTTCGACGAGAACTTCTTCGCCGATGTCACCGCGCCGCTGCTGTCCGAACGGATGCAGAAGCGCATCCTGCGCCAGCCGCCCGACAGCGGCGCACTGCGCAATGCGATGAAGCTTGCCCACGGCCATCTCGACTATCTCGACTGGCTGATCGACAACCGCCCCTGGGTGGCAGGCTCGACCATGAGTCTCGCCGATCTCGCCGCCGCAGCGCAGATTTCGGTCGCCGACTATCTCGGCGGGATCGACTGGAGCGGGCACGAACAGTCGCGCGGCTGGTATGCCGTGTTCAAGAGCCGCCCGAGCTTCCGCCCGCTGCTGACCGAACGCATGGACATGATCCAGCCGCCCGCGCACTACGCGCTGGTGGACGGCTGAACACGCGCTCCGCCTGGCTCTAGTCGGGCTTGTTCTGCTTGTTGCTGAGGGTCTGGGCGATCACCATATTGGCGGTCGCGATCGTCATCAGGCTGAGCGGCACCACCTGAGACAGGTCGATCCCGCCGAAGATCCGCGCGCCGATCATCCCGAGCGCGATCAGGTAGAGCATGATGGCGAAGGTGCGGTTGACCGTGATCAGCGTGGCCTTGTCCTGCATTACCTGTCGTTGCGTCGCTGCATGGGCCTGTGAACGTGTCAGACTTGCCCCGCAGCATCAAGCGACCATATGCTGACGGGATTGGAGAGAGAAACCTATGACCGATGATCCCCGCAGCCTGAGCGAGGCCGAGTGGCGCGAGAAGCTCACCCCGATGCAGTATCACATCCTGCGCGAGGCCGGCACCGAACGCGCCTTCACCGGCGAATATGACAAGTTCTACGACGAGGGCGAATATCATTGCGCGGCCTGCGGCACCCAGCTGTTCTACAGCACGGCCAAGTATAACAGCGGCTGCGGCTGGCCCGCCTTCACCCGTCCGGCCGACGAAGAGGTGATCGAGGAACACCGCGACGTCAGCTACGGCATGATCCGCACCGAAGTGCGCTGCGGGAAATGCGGCGGGCATCTCGGCCATGTCTTCCCCGATGGCCCGCCCGAGCAGGGGGGCTTGCGCTACTGCATCAACTCGGCTGCGCTGGTCTTCACCCCCTCGGACGGATAGTCCGTGCCACAAAGTCGCCGGCCGATTGCGTAAGCCCGGTTCACCAGCGGTTACAACTCGCCTATGCAAGGCCGCGCGCGGCGCTATGGACGCCGGATCGAAACGGGTAAAAGGACAGGGTCATGTCCAAAAGGGGTGAGCGTTTGCAGAACAAGGGCGCGCGGGGCAGCCGCCGGGCCGCTACCGAGCGCAATGCAGCGCCCGCACCGCGCAGCACCAATGGCGGCGGCGGCGCGGGCAAGCCGCCTTCGCGCATGAAGCTGTGGGCGCGGCGCATTGCCGTGTGGGGCGGCGGTCTTGCCGTGCTCGGCCTGGTGTTCCTCGCCTTTGCCATCGGCTTTGCGGCGAGCTCGATCCCCACCTACGACGCGCTCAAGGCGACCCAGCCCGGCCAGACCATCGTGGTGCGCGCGCGCGACGGGCGCGAGCTGGTCGAACTCGGCCCCAGCTTCGGCGACTGGATCGACTATGACGACATCCCGGTGAACATGAAGAACGCCATGGTCGCGGTGGAGGACAAGCGCTTCCATTCGCACCTCGGCATCGATCCGATCCGCCTGACCGGCGCGCTGGTCGAAGGGGTGACGGGATCGCGCGCGCGTCTCGGCGGCACCTCCACCATCACCCAGCAGCTCGCCCGCAACCTGTTCCTCAACAACAACCGCTCGCTTGATCGCAAGGCGCGCGAGGCGGTGCTGGCGATGGCGCTCGAATGGAAGTTCTCCAAGGAGGAGATCCTCGAGCTCTACTTGAACAAGGTCTATTTCGGCGGCGGCGCCTACGGGATCGATTCCGCGAGCCGCAAATTCTTCAGCCACCCCGCCAACGAGCTTTCCGTCGGCGAGGCGGCGATCATCGCAGGTCTCGTGAAGGCCCCCAGCCGCTATTCCCCCACCGCCGACACCCAGGCCGCGGTCGACCGCGCCAAGGTGGTGCTGCGGCTGATGCGCGAGCAGGGCTACATCAACGCCGATCAGGCCAATGTCGATGTCAGCGAGGTGCAGCTGAAGGAGCAGGCCGGGCAGAACTCGGCGCGCTATTTCACCGACTGGGTGCTGCCGCAGCTCGACATCATCCTGCCCGAAACCTTCGAGCCGATCGAGGTGTGGACCACGCTCGACATCGGCATGCAGCGCGCCGCGACCGCCTCGATCGAAGCCAACACGCCCGGCAATGCGCAGGGCGCGCTGGTCAGCCTTGATCGCGACGGAGCGATCCTCGCGATGGTCGGCGGGACGGACTATGTCGAGAGCAACTACAACCGCGCCACCGCTGCGATGCGCCAGCCGGGATCGGCGTGGAAGCTGTTCGTCTATCTTGCCGCATTGGAAGCGGGCTACACCCCCGAGGATGTGGTCACCGACGAACCCGTCACCATCGACGGCTGGAGCCCGCGCAATTCGACCGGCCAGAACATCGGCGAGACCGACGTGCGCACCGCCTTTGCCCTGTCGATCAACACCGTTGCAGCGCAACTCGGCAATGAAGTCGGCTTCGGCACGGTCGCCTCGATGGCCAAGCGCTTCGGGATCACCTCGGATGTCGCGACCTTCCCCTCGATGGTCCTCGGTTCTTCGGAAGTTCGGCTGATCGAGATGACGCAGGCCTTCGCCGCGATCTCGGCCAAGGGCACCGGCGTCGAGCCCTATGGCATCGCCAAGGTCACCACCGCGACCGGCGAGGTGCTCTACCGCCATCAGGACAAGCGCGAGCGCGGGCTGGTGCCCGATTATGTCGTGGCCGGAATGACCGACCTGCTTCAGACCGCCGTGCAGACCGGCACGGGCCGCGCCGCGCAGATCGGCCGGCCGGTGGCGGGCAAGACCGGCACCACTTCCTCGAACAAGGACGGGTGGTTCATCGGCTTTTCTTCGGGCGTCACCACCGGGGTGTGGATGGGCCGCGACGATGCCAAAGCCGTCCCCGGCCTGCAGGGCGGCCGCGCTCCGGCGCAGGCCTTTGCCGCCTATATGCGCTATGCGGTGAAGAACCGCGCGGTCGAGGAATTCGAGACCACGGTGGAACTGCCCGAATGGCAGCAGGAGCCGGACGAGGAGGCCATGTACGGCGCGCCTGAGGACTATTACTACATCGACGAGCAGGGCAACCTGGTCGAGCCGGGGCGCCGCGATCCGGCGCAGGACGGGCTCGGGCCGGATGGCACGCGTCCAGCGGCGAGCGAGGACTTCCTCGAGCAGGCCACCGGCGGGCAGATCCCGCGCCCGCAGCGCGAGCCGCGCCGCGTGCCCCAGCGGCAGGCCACCCGACCGCCGCCGGACGAATAGGCATCAGGCTTTCAGGCACAAAAAAGGGCGCCGGGAGATGATCCCGGCGCCCCTTTTTCTGTGTGGACCCGTCAGCGCAGGCGGACGGGAATGAAGGCGGGCGGCGTGGTGCGGCGCTGGATGCGCAGCAGGATTGCCTCGCGCTTTTCGGCGACGGCGGCATTGACCTGCGCCAGCAGCGCCTCGACCGTGGCGACGTCCTGATAATTGGCCGACAGGATGATGTCGCCTTTGCGAAGGCCGCGCCGTGCAGCGTCCGAATTGGGATCGACCGCGGCAATCACCACGCCCTTGGTTTCCAGCGGTACGCCCAGCGAGCGGGCGATAGCCGCGCTCATCGGCAGCACCTGCATTCCGAGCTTCTGCTCGATTGTGCCGTCCGAGCTGCCCGGCGCCATCGGCTCTTCCGAATCCGGATCGAAGGTCTGGGTCTGGGCCTGCAGCTCCTGCTCGCTCGGGCGCTTGCCGAGCGTGACGTTGAGCGCGAGACGCTTGCCGTCGCGCAGCAGCTCCACCGGCACCTGCGTTCCGGGCGTGAGGTTGGCGACGAGGAAGGAGACGGTCTGCTCCGAGGTCACGTCCTTGCCGTTGACCTTGGTGATGATGTCGCCCGGCTTGAGGCCCGCGCGCGCGGCGGGGCTGTCGTCCTGCACGGTCTGCACCAGCTCGCCGCGGTTCTTGGGAAGGCCGAGGGCCGCCGAGAAATCCTCGTTGATCGGCGCAAGGCCGACGCCGAGATAGCCGCGCTGGATCTCCTGACCGGCGCGCAGCTTTTCCACGATCGGCGCGGCGATTTCCGCGGGGATGGCAAAGCCGATGCCCACGCTGCCGCCCGAAGGCGAGAAGATCGCGTTGTTGATGCCGATCACATTGCCGCGCATGTCGAACAGGGGCCCGCCGGAATTGCCGCGGTTGATGCTGGCATCGGTCTGGAGATAGCGGTCATAGGCGCCGCCCTGGCCGGTGTTGCGATAGACCGCCGAGATGATCCCGCTGGTGACCGTGCCGCCAAGGCCGAAGGGGTTGCCGATCGCCACCACCCAGTCGCCCACGCGCGCCGCGCTCGAATCCCCGAACTTGACGAAGGGGAAGGTGCGGGCCGCGCGGATCTTGAGCACCGCGAGGTCCGAGGCGGCATCCGCGCCGACCAGATCGGCTTCGTATTCGCTGCCATCGGGCAGAGTGACGGTGATCGATTCCAGCTTGGCGCGGGTATCGGGCGGATTGATCACGTGATTATTGGTGACGACATAGCCATTGGCCGAGATGATGAAGCCCGAACCCAGCGATTGCGCCTCGCGGGTCTGGGGCTCGCTGCCCCCGCCCTGACGGCGGTTGAACAGCTCGGCAAAGGGCGTGCCGGCAAAGGGATTGTTCTGCACCTCGACCCGCTGGCGGGTGGCGATGTTGACCACCGCGGGCTGGAGCTGCTCGGTAAGATCGGCGAAGCTGGCCGGAGCGCCGGCGACCGGGACCACGCGGTCCATCACCGCACCATCGTTCTGGGCCACCTGCGCGCCAAGCGGCGTGCCGGTGATCAGCGAGACTGCCGCGCCGCCCACCAGCAGCGCGCTCGAGAGACCATACACATAGCGCACTTTGTTCACGTCCTCTTGATCCTTGTTCTCGTGTGGGGAATGCGCCAGCGAGCCGCCGCGTTCCCTCCAACCCATAAACTCGCAAGGGCTCCGGTGCCGGAAGCCTGCACAAATTGAGCCTTGCGCCCCTGAACGCCAATTGAACACGTGGTTCGTTCGGCGGGCTCAGTCAGCCGCTGGTCGAACGCCGGCCCTAGCGCTTGCCCCGGAACTGGCGGAAATATTCGCTGTCTTCCGAAAGCACCATGGTGCTCTGCCCCTCGCCCGCCAGGAAGGTCTGGCGATAGGACTGCATGGCACGGTAGAAGTCGTAGAATTCCGGGTCCTTGTTATAGGCATCGGCATAGATACGTGCAGCTTCCGCCGAGGCCGAGGCCTGGATGATCTGCGCATCGCGCTGGCCGGCGGCGCGGATTGTGGCGGCTTCTTCCTGCCGGTCGGTTTCCATCCGGGTGAAGGCGGCATCGAGCGGGCGGCCTTCGGGCAGGTCGGCTGCCTTGATCCGCACGTCGAGCACCTGCGCGCCGTAATTCCTCGCCTGCACGTCGAGCGTGCGGGTGATGTTGGCCATCGCCGTCCCGCGCTCGGCATTGATCAGCGCCGAGAACGGCCGCCGCCCCAGCTCTTGCCGCACCACCGAGGTGAGGATCGGCAGCAGCTGCGCTTCGAGCTGGCGCTCATTGCCGGCGCGTTCGACGAGCTTGACCGGATCGATGATGCGGTAGCGCGCATAGGCATCGACCTGGAGGCGCTGCTGATCATTGGAGAGCACCTGCGTGCGCTCCATGTCGAGATCGAGCACGCGGCGGTCGATCATCTGCACCTGCTCCACGAAGGGAATGCGCAGCTGCAGCCCCGCGCCGGTCTGGCCATAGGGCTGATCGGGGCGGAACAGGTTGAAGATGCGGACCGGCTGACCGGTGCGGATCACCACCGCCTGATGGGTTTCGGGCACGATCACCACGCTCGCAAGCAGCGCCACCACGAGGGCGATGACGGCGATGATGATGGCCTTGGTGTTCTGGAACAGACTGTTCATCGCCTTACTCTCCCTGCGGCCGGGGCGGTTGCGCCTTGCTGCGGGCCTTCACCTCGGGCAGCGGCAGGTAGGGGACGACATTGCCCGACTGGACAATGGTCTTGTCGGTCTTGGACAGGATCGATTCCATGGTCTCGTAATAGAGCCGCCGCCGGGTCACTTCGGGGGCGAGCTTGTATTCCTCGTAGATGTCGTTGAACTCGGATGCGTCGCCCTGCGCGCGGGCGAGCAGCTGCTGGGCTACGGCGCGCGAACGGTTGATCGCGGCGTCGGCATCCTGCTGGGCCGAGGAGACGTCCTTGAAGGCCTCTTCCACGCGGCTGGGCGGATCGACCTTGTTGATCTCGATCCCCTGCACCGAAATGCCGGAGCGATAGGCATCGAGCCGGGCCTGCATGGCGGCGCGCACGTCCTGTTCGACTTCGGCACGGCCTTCGCCGGTGAGCACCTCGTCAAGCTTCTGGCGCGCCACGGCGGCCCGCATCGCGGCCTCGCCGATTTCCAGCAGCGCATTGCGCGGATCGCCGAGCTGGTACTTGTAGAGCGCCAGATCGGAGATGTTCCAGCGGATCAGATAGGACAGATCGACAAGGTTCTGGTCACCCGTCAGGATCAGCTTTTCGGCATTGCCGTCCGGCACCTTTTCAAGCCGCACCTTGGTGACGTTTTCCTTCTCCACCATCTGCAGCGGGAAGGGCGCGGTGAAGTTGGTGCCGCTGTCGAGCGAGTGCGAATACTTGCCGCCGAGCCAGGTGACGACCGCCTGTTCGCCCGGCTGGATGAAGTGCACGCTGGTGATCGCCACCCATGCGAGTGCGACGCCGCCCACGATCACCGGCGCCCAGCTCTTGCCGCCGGGGCGTTCGGGCAGGCGAAAGGTCGGCCCGCGCTGGCCCCCGCCGCCGCCGCCGCTGCTGCGACGCTGGCCTTCGGGGCCGCGGCCCTTGAAGATGTCCTCGATACTGGCCGAGCGGCGCTTGCCGGGTTCGTTTCCGCCCGGAAGCCACGGATTGCGCGGCCCTCCATCGCCGGAACCGCTGCCGGAGCCGCTATCGCCCGAGCCGCCGCTGGTGCTTTCGCCAGCCGCGTCATCGCCGGGCTCGCCGGTCCCGTCGTCGCCCCCGGCACCACCCTTGCCCGAGCCGCCCCAGGGATTCTTGCCAGCCATGGCAAGGCCCCTTGCGGCCCCGCCAAGACGTTCTCTCCAACCGTCCATTCTCTGCATCAGCCCGTTATAGGCATGGCTTGCGGGGAAAAACAGGGGTTGGCTTCGCTAATTTCATGGCTAGGGATGGCCCGCTCAAGGCGAGGACACATGACAAGCGATCCGGAACACCGCGCGGCTGAACGCGCGCGCCAGGCCGAGCTGATCCGCCGGCACCTGCCGCCGGCGCTCGATGCGCGGGTGCAATCGGCACGGATCATCTCCGGACGGGCGGTGATCGTGGCCGAAGCAGGCGATGTCGCGACCGCTGATCGGCCCGCGCTCGAAGCCGAATTCAAGGCCGCGCTCGAAGGGCTGGAGGGCGTCAACGACGTGCGCGTCGCGCTCACCGGAGAGCGCCGCCGCATCCGCCTGATCGCGGTCGGATCGGGCAAGGGCGGGGTCGGCAAGTCCACGGTCACCACCAATCTCGCGGTCGCGCTGGCGCGGCTGGGGCGCAAGGTGGGCGTGGTGGATGGCGACATCTACGGTCCCTCGCAGCCCAAACTGCTCGCTACCGAAGGTCAGAAGCCGATGGTCGAGGGCGACAAGCTGGTGCCGCTCGAAAGCAGGCACGGCGTCAAGGTGCTCTCGATCGGCCATATCGCCGCCCCCGGCAAGGCGCTGGCGTGGCGCGGGCCGATGACGGGCAAGGCGCTCTCGCAGCTGATCGATGCCGCATGGGGTGATACCGAGATCCTGCTGATCGACCTGCCACCGGGCACGGGCGACGTGCAGCTCTCGATGCTGTCCGAACACCGCCCCGATGGCGTGGTGCTGGTCTCGACCCCGCAGGACCTCGCGCTGATCGATGCCGCGCGCGCCGGGCAATTGTTCGAACAGGGCAATGTCCCGATCATCGGCCTCGTCGAGAACATGGCGGGCTATGAATGTCCGCATTGCGGCGAGGTGAGCGATCCTTTCGGGCAGGGCGGTGTCGAACGCTTCGCCGCCGCGCTTGAACTGCCCTTCCTCGGGCGCATCCCGCTGACGCTCAATACCCGCATCAGCGGAGATGCCGGAACGCCGCCGGCGGCCGGAGACGGGCCGGAGGCCCTGCCGTTCAGCGCGATCGCGCAGCGGCTTGACCACTGGCTCGAGACCGGGGCGATCTAGCCGATGGCCATTTCGCGCCGCGGATTGCTGGCCGGAGCGGCTGCGGGCGGGGGCCTGCTGGTGGCATGGTGGCTGATGCCGCGCAGCTACCGCACGCCGCTGGTCGCCGTTGGCGGAGAGCATGTCTTCGGCGCATGGCTCAAGATCGCCACTGACGGCGTGGTGACGGTGGCCGTTCCGCAGCTCGAAATGGGGCAGGGGATCACCACGCTGCTACCGCAAATCGTCGCCTATGAACTGGGAGCCGACTGGCGCCAGATCGCGGTCGAGCCAGCGCCGGTCTCGGGCGCCTATGCCAATATTCCGCTCGCAAAGAAGTGGATCGCGCTGTGGGACCCGAGCTTTGCGGGGCTTTCGGCGCGCACCGATGCGCTGATGGCGGAACGCTTTGCCGGCGCCCAGCGCTTCAACGCCACCGCCGATGGCACATCGCTTGCCGCATATGAAATGCCCTGCCGCATGGCCGCCGCCGCGGCGCGGGCGATGCTGGCGCAGGAAGCCGCCTCGCGCTGGGGTGTCGGGTGGGAGGAATGCGAGGTCGAAGGTGGCTTCGTCACCCACGGCACCAACCGCGCGAGCTTTGGCGAGCTGGCCGAGGCGGCGGCGGAATACACGCCCCCCGATCCCCCGCCGCTGCGCCCCGAACCCCCGCGCGAAAAGCCCCTGCCCGCCGATGCCGAGGGCGAACCGGCTTTCCCCCGGCTGGACCTGCCCTCCAAGGTCGATGGCTCCTACCGTTTTGCCGGTGACGTGCGCCTGCCCGGCATGGTCTTCGCCGCGATCCGCCACGGGCCGACCGAGGGTTCGATGCTCGCCGGATTCAATGTCGATGGCGCGGCAGGGATTCGCGGGCTGAAGGGCATTGTCGAGAGCAAGCGCTGGCTCGCGGTCGCCGCCGATACGTGGTGGAGCGCGCAGGCCGCGCTCGATGCGATGAAGCCGCGCTGGACCGTCGCCAACCCGATCAGCAGCAATGAAATCGCGGCCAAGCTCGACACCCTGCTCGATGGCGGCGAGGCCCATGTGATTGCCGAGACCGGACAGGGCGGCGCCGCGCTCCAGCGGGTCGATATCGGGCGGCGCTACGAGGTCGAACCGGCCTATGCCGCGCCGGTCGAAACCGCCTCTGCGGCGGCGCGCTATGCCGACGGGCGGCTCGATCTGTGGATCGCCACCCAGGCCCCCGAACAGGCCCGCATCGCCGCCGCCCGCGCGATCGGCATCTCCACCGAGGACGTGGCGCTCTATCCCATGCCCGCCGGCGGCAGCTTCGATGCACGGCTGGAGCATGATCATGCGATCGAGATCGCGCTGATCGCGCAGGAGCTCGGCGTGCCGGTGCAGCTGACCTGGCCGCGCCGCGACGAGATGATCCGCGCCCGTCCGCGCGCGCCCGCCTACCTGCTGCTCGGCGCGCAGCTCTCGCAGGTGGAGGACGGCCGGATCGAGGCCTTCCGCATGCGCATCGCCGCACCCTCTGCCGCGCGCGAATTCGGCCACCGCCTGTTCGGCAATCTCACCCCGGCCGCCGCGATCCGCGAGACCACCGGCGAACCTGACCCGATGGTCTGCGAAGGCGCGGTGCCGCCCTACCAGCTGCCCGCGGTGATGGTGGAGCACATCCCGACCGATATCGGCCTGCCGGTCGGGCGGGTGCGCGGCAATGCCTATGGGCCGACGATCTTCGCGATCGAAAGCTTCGTCGACGATATCGCCGCCAAGACCAAGCGCGAGCCCTTTTCCTTCCGCATGGCGATGCTGGGCGGGGATGTGCGGCTGGCCGCCTGCCTCCAACGCGCCGCGCAGCTTGCCGGATGGGACGGCGGGGTCGACCAGAGCGGGCAGGGCCTTGCGGTCGCACGGCTCGGCGAGGACGAGGATGCCCCGCGCATCGCCTGTGTCGCCACCGCGCGGCAGGGCGAGGGCGGGGTGCGCGTCATCCAGCTGTCCGCCGCGGTCGATATCGGGCGGATCGTCAATCACGACATCGCCCGCCAGCAGATCGAGGGCGGACTCGTGTTCGGCATTGGCATCGCGCTCGGCAATCCTGTGGAATTGCGCAGCGGCGTGCCCGAGGTGCTCGATTACGAAGGACTCGGCCTACCGACGCTCGCCGATTGTCCCGAGATCCGTATCGAATTCATCGCCAGCAACGCCGCGCCTGCCGATCCTGGCGAGCTTGGCGCGGTGGTCGCGCCGCCCGCGATTGCCAATGCGCTGTTTTCGGCTACAGGCCTGCGCTTGCGGCGCCTGCCGCTGCTTTCGGATGGCATATGACCCGGACACACGCGCACAATTCGATCCGGGCTTTTGATCGCAGCCGGAAACCAAACGCCTGCCAACCGTTAGGCGGGCTATGACCTGGCAGACCCAGCGCCTTCCGGGCGACCATCCTCCTGTATCGAGCGGCAAGATCGGCGTGTTGCTGATCAACCTCGGCACGCCCGACGGACCCGATCCGGATTCGGTGCGGCGCTATTTGAAGCAGTTCCTTTCCGACAAGCGCGTGGTCGAGATCCCGCCGATCATCTGGCAACTGATCCTGCGCGGGGTGATCCTCAACACCCGCCCGCAGAAAAGCTCGCGCGCCTATTCCAAGATCTGGACCGAGCGCGGCTCGCCGCTCGCGGACATTACCGCGCGGCAGGCCGAGGCCATGGCCAAGACCTTCGTTGCCCGGTTCGGCGAGAGCGTCGTGGTCGATTATGCGATGCGTTACGGCAATCCCTCGATCGAAAGCCGCCTCACCACGCTGATGGGCGAGGGGTGTGACCGGATCCTGATCGCGCCGATGTATCCGCAGTATTGCGCGGCGACGACGGCGACGGTGTTCGACGAGGTCGCCCGGGTGCTGGGCAACATGCGCTGGCAGCCCGCGCTGCGCTTTGTGCCGCCCTATCACGACGATCCCGGCTTCATCGCCGCACTGGCGGATGATCTCACCCGTCAGGTGCGCGGCCTTGCCTTTGCGCCTGAGGTGATGCTGCTCAGTTTCCACGGCATGCCGCAGCAGACGCTGGAAAAGGGCGATCCCTATTACTGCCACTGCATGAAGACCGCGCGGCTGCTGCGCGAGGCGCTGGAGCAGCGTCCGGAGTTTGCTGGCGTGCGGTTCGAGACGACCTTCCAGTCGCGCTTTGGCCCGTCCCGCTGGCTCGAACCCTCGACCGATGCGACCCTGATTGCGGAAGGCGGCAAGGGGACCAGGCGGCTGGTGGTGGCAGCGCCCGGCTTTGCCGCGGACTGCGTCGAGACGCTGGAGGAACTGGCGCTCGAAGGGCGCGACGAATTCTGCGAGGCGGGGGGCGAGGATTACGCCGTGCTTGATTGCCTCAACACCTCGGATCATGGTCTGGCGATGATCGATGCCATGCTGCGGCGCGAGCTTTCCGGCTGGATTTGACCGCGCGGAGTATTTACACCAAGGTCAGTTGCGAATCCGAACCTTAAACGGAGCATCAGGATACCGATGGCCACGCTTGCAGACGCCCCGCAGGACAGCGAAACCTCTGGCACCGCCCCCGCTGGCGCGCCGCGCCACTGGAGCGAGCAGCGCCTGAGCGAGGCCGATCTCGCCCATATCCCCGGCGATGCGGGCTGGCCGCTGGTCGGCAACACCTTCACCATGCTGGCCAATCCCCACGCCTTTGCCGATCGCATGATCGCGACCCATGGCAAGGTCTACAAGAACCGCGCTTTCGGCGGCTGGCAGGTCGCGCTGATCGGCGCCGAGGCGAACGAGCTGCTCTTGTTCAACAAGGACAAGATCTTCTCCAGCGAGCAGGGCTGGGGCCCGGTGCTCGACCAGCTGTTCCCGCGCGGGCTGATGCTGATGGATTTCGACCATCACCGCATCGATCGCCGCGCGCTCTCGATCGCCTTCAAGCCCGAACCGATGCGTCACTATTCGGGCGCGCTCAATCGCGGGATCGCCCGCGAGGTCGCGACCTGGATGGGGCCCAAGGAATTCTACCCCGCGATCAAGAAGCTCACCCTCGATCTCGCCGCGGACAGTTTCATCGGCCTGCCCTGGGGGCCGGAAGCCGACAAGATCAACGAGGCCTTCGTCGACATGGTGCAGGCCTCGGTCGCGCCGGTGAGGAAGCCGCTGCCCTTCACCAAGATGAAGAAGGGCGTCGATGGCCGCGCTTTCCTCGTCGACTATTTCACCCGCGAAACCCTGCGCCGCCGCGCCGAAGGGGGCGGGCAGGACATGTTCAGCCAGTTCGCCACCGCCACCCGCGAGGACGGGAGCCTGCTCCCGGTCGACGAAGTGGTCGATCACATGAACTTCCTGATGATGGCCGCCCATGACACCATCACCTCCTCGGCGACCTCGCTGATCTATCACCTCGCCACCAACCCCGAATGGCAGGAGAAGGTGCGCGAGGAGATCTTCGCGGTCACCGGCGGGCCGGATGGCGACGGCAACCCGCGCCCCCTCGATTACGACGATCTCGCCAAGCTCGATCTCACCGAAATGGCCTTCAAGGAATCGCTGCGGATGGTGCCCCCGGTGCCCTCGATGCCGCGCCGGGCGCTGCGCGAGTTCGAATATGGCGGCTACCGCATCCTGGCGGGCGCGATGGTGGGGATCAACATCTACTGGACCCACCATTCGGAGGAATATTGGGAGAACCCCTTCACCTTCGATCCGATGCGCTTCACGCCCGACAAGGTGCGGGCGCGGCACAAGTATGCATGGGTGCCTTTCGGCGGCGGCGCGCATATGTGCCTTGGCCTGCACTTTGCCTACATGCAGGTGAAGATCCTGCTCGCGCAATTGCTCCAGCGCTACCGGATCGAGGCCCCTGCGGGCTACAATCCCGAATGGCAGGACTGGCCGATCCCGCAGCCCAAGGACGGGCTGAAGGTGACCTTCACGAAGCTCTGATTCCGCTCCCTCCGTCGCTGCCCTAAGGCGGGTGTCGGAGGGGTCATCAGACTGCCAACTCGGGGCCAACTGGGGGTCAACTGGGGGTCAAATCGAGGCTAGAGGGGGTCGAAAACCGGCACCCTCTTTTGGTAACATGCTGATTTTAAACAACTAGAGCCAAAAGCCGCCGATTTTCTCGCGAAAAAATCGCCGTTTTCCCGAAAAGCCGTCCCCGCATAGCCCGGAAGGGCTGCTGTAGGACAGGCCCCCACAGCAACCGGCCTCAGAAATCGACCGCGATGCCGTCGCCGCGTTCCCAGTCGCCGTAGCGCGTGGGGGAGAGCTTCTCTTCATTCTCCACCACCTTGGGCGCGGGCACCGGATCATTGGTCCAGTGGGCGGGCTTCTTGAAGGCCTTGGCGGCTGCGGACTTTTCCTTGGTCATGCCGCTCCAAATGCCCGCGCTGGCGCTTTGTTTCAAGGAAGGATAGGAGCGCGCGCATGGCTCTCCCTCCCGGACTTCCCGTGCGCCGCGCTGCGCTTCGCCTGCTCGATGCCGTGTTCCGGCGGGGCGAGACGCTGGAGCAGGCCGAAGGCGCGGCCCTCTCGGACATCCGCAAGGCGCCCGACCGTGCGCTGGCACGCGCGATTGCGGGCGAGACCCTGCGCTGGCTGACCGATCTCGATGCCCTGATAGACAGCGCGACCAAGCAGGTTCTGCCCCATGATGCCAAGGCGCGCATGGTGCTGCGGCTGATGCTGGCGCAGGCGCTGCGGCTCGACACCCCCGCCCACGCCGTGATCGCCACCGGCCTGCCGCTGCTGGCTGGCGGCCCGCGCAGGCTGGCGCATGGGGTGTTTTCGGCCCTGATGAAGCAGGCTGCGGCCCTGCCCGAGGTGCCGACGCTCCCCGCTACCGTTACCGCCCGCTGGGGCGAGGCCAAAGCCGCCGCGATTGCCCCCGGCCTCGCCTTCCCGCCCGAGCTCGATCTCGCTCTGAAAGATGCCGCCGAAACCCAGACCCGCGCGGTCGCCATGGGCGGGATCAGCCTTGCGCCTGCGCATATCCGCCTGCCGCGCGGCGCGGCGGTGGAGAGCCTTGCCGATTTCAAGGCGGGCGATTGGTGGGTGCAGGATTTGGCGGCGCAGATTCCGGCGCGGTTGCTCGGGCCGGGAGAGGGCAAGTCGGCGCTCGATCTCTGCGCTGCGCCGGGCGGCAAGACGATGCAGCTGGCCGCCGCAGGGTGGAAAGTCACCGCGCTCGATATGTCGAAGCGTCGGCTGGAGCTGCTCAAGGACAATCTGAAGCGCACCGGCCTCAAGGCCAGCCCCGTGCGCGCCGATGCGCTTGTCTGGGAGCCCAAGCACCGCTTCGACGCGATCCTGATCGACGCGCCCTGCACCGCGACGGGCACCTGCCGCCGCCACCCCGACGTGCTCCACCGCATCGGCAAGGGACAGGTGGCCGAGATGGCGGAACTGCAACGCGCGCTCGTCGCCAAGGCTGCTGAATGGCTGAACCCCGGCGGCGTGCTGGTCTATGCGGTGTGCTCGCTGGAGGCCGAGGAAGGCGAAGAACAGGCCGCGTGGATCGACGCCGAACTGGGCCTCACCCGCCAGCCGATCACGCCTGAGGAACTCCCCGCCGGCCTTGCCCCCACTGCCGATGGTGCCTTGCGCACCCACCCCGGTATGCTGGCGGAGCAAGGCGGGCTCGACGGGTTTTTTGTGGCGCGGTGGGTGAAGCCCTAGTCCCTCACATACTTCTGGAAGCTCTTGCGCAGCTTCATCAGCTTGGGCGGGATCACCGCAAGGCAGTAGGGATTGCGCTGGCCTTCGCCGTCCCAGTATTCCTGGTGGTAGTCCTCAGCGGGATACCATTCCGCCGTCTGAACGCCGCCCGAGAGGCCCTCGATCGTGGTCACAGCCACCTTGCCGTTCTCCGCATTCCAGCGGGCAATCGCCGCTTCGGCTTCGGCGCCCTGTTCGTCCGACAAGGGGAAGATCGCCGAGCGATACTGGGTGCCGATGTCGTTCCCCTGCCGGTTCAACTGCGTGGGATCATGGGTGCCGAGGAACACGTCGTAGATTTCCGCGAGGCTGATCGCATGCGGATCAAAGGTCACGCGGATGCCTTCCGCATGGCCGGTCTCTCCGGTGCAGACTTCCTTGTAGGTGGGGTTGGGCTTCGTGCCGCCGATATAGCCGCTTTCCACCTGCGAAACGCCCACCACATCGCGGAACACCGCCTCGGTGCACCAGAAGCACCCGCCGGCAATGATCGCTGTCTCCAAGTTGCTCATCGAATTCTCCGTTGGCTTTGCGCACAGATAGGCTAGCAACGCGCAATTGCCATGCGAGTTTTTTGCGGCCTAACGCTTCGCTGCTTGAGGCCATGTGTGGCACGCCAAATTTTCCATTCCTCGGAGAGAGACACCATGAACAAGCTGATCCTTGCCGCTGCTGCCAGCGGTCTTGCCTTTGCCGCGCCGCTGATGGCCCAGCACGCCGGCCACGGTAGCCACGGCGATCACGCCGCGCACGGCGCTGAAACCGATGCGCATATCCGCGACACCGCGATGTTCATGAAGCATCACGGAGCCGAAGTGGCCGCGGCGATCAACCACCCCACCCGCGCCGAAGACAAGGCACGCGACGCCTATCGCCGCCCGGCTGAAACCCTCGCCTTCTTCCATGTCGGCCCGCACATGAAGGTCGGCGAATATTCGCCCGGCGGTGGCTGGTACACGCGCCTGCTCGGCCACTATCTCGGGGCCAAGGGCAAGCTTGTCGGTATCTTCGTCAATCCGGTCAGCGCCTCCTCCGATCCCGCGCGCCAGCAGCGCGTGCGCGATGCGGCGGCCGGCTTCGGCAAGGAAGTCGCAGGCTATACCGGGCTTCCGGCAGAGAACTTCAGCGGCATCACGCTCGACAATCTCGAAGGCCAGAAGGACACCTTCGACCGCATCCTGCTGATGCGCGCCCTGCACAATCCGCTGCGCATGGGCATTCTCGACACCGAACTGCGCGCGATGCGCGAACTGCTCAAGGATGACGGGTTGATCGGCATCGAACAGCACCGCGCGCGGGCCGATGCGCCGTGGTCCTACGCCAATGGCACCAAGGGCTATCTGCGTCAGGAAGACGTGATCGACATCATGCGCATCAACGGCTTCGAACTGGTCGCCACGAGCGAAATCCTCGCCAACCCCAAGGACACCGCCGATCACAAGGACGGCGTGTGGGAAATGCCCCCGACGCTCGCCACCAAGCGCGAGGACCTCAAGGGCCTGGGCGAAAGCGACCGGATGACGCTGCTCTTCAAGAAGGCGAAATAAGCCGCTAAGGGCGGCGGCATGACTGCAATCACGCTCGCCGCCCTTCAGCTTGCCCTCGGCTCGGATGACGAAGCCGCCAACATCGCTGCCGTCTCGGCGCTGGTGGAGGAGGCCGCAGCAAAGGGCGCGCAGCTGATCCTGCCGCCCGAGCTGTTTTCCGGCCCCTATTTCTGCCGCGAGGAGGACGAGGCGCTGTTCGCGCTCGCCCGCCCTACGCTGGAGCACCCCAGCGTCATCGCGATGCGAGGCCTCGCGGCCAAGCTCAAGGTGACGATCCCCACCAGCTTCTTCGAGCGTGACGGGCACCACTACTACAACACCCTCGCGATGATCGGCCCCGATGGCGAGGTGCAAGGCACCTATCGCAAGAGCCACATCCCCGACGGGCCGGGCTATGAGGAAAAGTACTATTTCCGCCCCGGCAATGACGGCTTCAAGGTGTGGGACGTGCCGGGCGAGGGCGGGGCAATCGTCCGTGTCGGCGTCGGCATCTGCTGGGACCAGTGGTATCCCGAATGTGCGCGTGTGATGGCGCTGCTGGGGGCAGAGCTGCTGCTCTATCCCACCGCGATCGGCTCCGAACCCTATGACGCGGGCCTCGATACCAGCCGCATGTGGCGGCGCGCGATGATGGGCCATGCCGTGTCGAACTGCATGCCCGTAGCCGCCGCCAACCGCATCGGCACCGAAGGCGGCCAAGGGGCGGAGCAGAGCTTCTACGGCCACTCCTTCATCAGCGACGAATGGGGCGACCTCGTCGCCGATTACGGCGCGGGCGAGACCGGCGTGCTGGTGACGCGGCTCGATCTGGCGCGCGCGGCGACGCACCGGGCGGGCATGGGCTTCTTCCGCGATCGCCGCCCGCAGCTCTACGGCCGCATCGCGCAAGACATCTGATTTGAGCAGCCACTATCTCGTCGCGCTGGGGAGCAACCGGCGACACGCCCGCTATGGCGCGCCCGAAGGCGTGGTCGCGGCGGCGATGGAGGAGATGGCCTCGCTCGGCACAGTGCTCGTCCGCTCGCGCATTGTCCCCACGCCGGCGATGGGCGCGGCGCAGCGGCGCTTTGCCAATGCCGCGCTGGTGCTGGAGAGCGAGCTTGATCCGCCCTCGCTGCTCGCTGCTGCCAAGCGGATGGAGCGCGAATTCGGCCGCCGCCCGGGCCAGCGCTGGGGCGACCGGGTGCTCGATGCCGACATCATTTTGTGGAGCGGCGGGTGCTGGGTGAGCGCGGGCCTCATCATCCCCCACGCAGCCTTCAGGGGCCGCGCCTTCGTGCTCGCCCCTGCCTGCGAGATCGCCGCCGGTTGGCGCGATCCGGTGAGCGGCCTCTCGCTCGCCCATCTCCATGCCCGCTTGACCCGCCCGCGCCCCCTGCCTAGGTGAGCGCGCCTGCCGCCACTGCGCGGCACATGTGTGGGCCCGTAGCTCAGTAGGTAGAGCAGCTGACTTTTAATCAGCGGGTCACAGGTTCGAATCCTGTCGGGCTCACCATATATTACAATACCTTGTTGGAATTATTTGTTTGAGCTTGAGGGCTCAGAGCGGACATTTGACGGCCAGATTGGCTGAGGCGCTTTGGTACTCCCCAGCTGCCTCGCGCTTTGCCTACCCCCCACCCCCATCGCAATTCTGAGCATCAGCAGCCCTACCCGGGGGCACCCCCCATATCCGTCAGATGGGACCCACGCTTCCTCTATGCATGCGATTGTGCGCGTTTGATGGGGTGGGTTTGCGCACACAGGGGTGTGGCTCTGAGAGCTGGCACTTCGGGCTACGTTGACTAGTCGAGAATGACTGCAAATGGGACTTCGCTGCCATTCAACGACCGTCGAGCGAGTGGCAAGGTTAGCCAAGAGCGGACACTAGCTCAACTACCGTGACCGCCACCTCATCGAGAATGCCTTCTGCCGGCTCGAGGACTTCCGGCGTGGCGCTTACCGCTGCCCTCGCGTTTTGGATGTGAGTTCGGGCTGACGAGGCAAGGGTGTTCAGCTATGTTCGTACGATGCTGCACTTGGTCCCATTCGCGCCGGAGCACTTCGCGATCATCTCTGATTGGTTCGCAAGCCAGGCAGACGTGGTGCAATGGGGCGGTCCTCTCCTCGCTTTCCCGCTCAACGAGGAGCAGCTCCAAGCCATGTTGGCCGAAGGCGACACGGTACCGCCCACTCGGCTGTGCTGGATGGCGGAGCACGCCAGTCTGTTGGTCGGTCATGCGCAGCTTGGCTTCGATTGGCGCAATGGAAACGCTCTTTTGGCGCGAGTAGCGATAGCGCCCCGCGCTCGTGGTCAAGGGCTGGCTGGCCCTATGCTTCGCCTTGTTCTTGAGCAGGCTTTCTCCTGGCCCGAGATCGAGAGGGTCGAGCTCAACGTCTATGCTTGGAACACGCCAGCCATCCGATCATACGAGCGGCTCGGGTTCAGAGCCGAAGGCGTCCGCCGTGCCTCGGCATTGGTCGACGCCGAACGATGGGACACCGCCATCATGGGGCTGCTACGACCCGAATGGCAGGCCCAGGCTGATTGAGTCCGGACCCTAGCCACACTCGCCTCACCCCGGATCAACGCAACACCTTAAGCACGGTTACCGGCGACATCGTTGCCGAAGTTGAAGGCGTCAGAAAGCAGGTCAGATCAGCCAGCCCCCGCCCGTGAAGCGTCAATCGAACTCATTGCAGCCGATTGCCGACGCAAGTCGCCACCCGTGCCGCGGCTGATACGCTTTTGCCCGACTGGGCGCCCAAGCCCACTGCGTCCTGCCATTGCCGCGCCGTCCAATCGACAGCTTTTGTCGAGAGCCGACATACCCCGCCGCGGACTGGAACGTCGTATTTTGGGGCGAATTCTGCCATCCCCTAGGTTTGCACGCTTTAGATGGACTGCTGATTATCGGAGAGCATCGGCTTTGGGCTTCCGTCCGCCCACCCGCTTGCGCTGCGAGACATTGTATCGCAAAGCATCGCCATGGACACGATCATCGCGCTTTTCTCCGATCCGGCCGCGTGGCTGGCGCTGCTGACCCTGATTGCGCTCGAGGTGGTGCTCGGGGTCGACAATCTCATCTTCATCGCCATCCTCTCCAACAAGCTGCCCGAGCATCAGCAGGAGCGCGCCCGCAAGCTCGGGCTGATGCTGGCGCTGGTGATGCGCATTGGCCTGCTCATGCTGATCGGATGGATCGTCACGCTCCAGCAGCCGCTGTTCGATCTGGGCATCGTCGGGCCGCCGATGGAGGGAACCAACAAGGCGAGCTTCGAGACCGCCTTTTCGGGGCGCGATCTGATCTTGCTGGCGGGCGGCCTGTTCCTGCTGTGGAAGGCGACCAAGGAGATCCACCACTCGATGGAGCCGAACGACCCGTCCGGCGATCTGCTCGACAAGACCCCGGGCGTCGCCGCCGCCGCCACGGCCAGCTTTGGCGCGGTGATCGTACAGATCATCGCCATTGACCTCGTCTTCTCGGTGGATTCGATCCTTACTGCGGTGGGCATGACCGACGACATTCCAATCATGGTCGCCGCCGTGGTGATCACGGTGACGATCATGCTGTTCGCCGCGAGCCCGCTCGCGCGCTTCATCGAGACCAATCCGACGCTGGTGATGCTGGCGCTCGCCTTCCTCGTGATGATCGGCCTGGTGCTGATAGCCGACGGCTTCGGCTTCCACGTGCCCAAGGGCTACATCTACGCGGTGATGGGCTTCTCGGTCGGGGTCGAACTGCTCAACATCATCCAGCGGAACCGGCGGAAGAGGTTGGCCGCGGGAAGTTAGAGGCGTTTTTGTCGGCCTATCGCTGCGCTACTTGAGGCCGGCCCGCCCATCGAGCCAGCCCGCAGCCCGCACCCCGAAGGTGATGAGGAAGGGCACAAGCACGAGGCTGAGGAACACCTTGGCCAGCACCTGCCCGATCATCAGGTCGGTGATGTCGAACTCGCCGTAGAAGGCGAGCGTGATGAAAATCACCGAATCGACCGCCTGCGACAAGGCCGAGGCGATGGCGCCGCGCACCATCAGGCCGAGCGTGCTCTCGCCGCCCCCGGAGCCGCGCAGCCGGTCGAAGATCCAGATGTTGAGCAGCAGCGAGGTGATGTAGCTTGCCGGACCCGCCATCCACACCCGCCAGGTCGAGGCGTGGACGCGCTCGAAGGCGGCGAGATCATCGGGGCGGAAGGCAATCATCTCGGACGAGGCGGGCAGGGCCAGCACCAGCTGCATCAGCAGCGCCGAAAGGCCGAGCGGCAAAAAGCCCCACCACACGATCCGCTTGGCCGCATCGCGCCCGTATTGCTGCGACAGCGTGCTCGAAATCACCACCAGCAGCAGGAAGGGGAAGATCCCGCTTTCGACCGCAAGGCTCGTCGGCCACAGCTGCACCTGCTTGTAGGCCAAGACGCCCGCCAGCACCGTCATCCCGCCATAGAGCAGCGTGAAGACGAACATGCCGAGCGGCATCGCAATGCCCGAGGGCGCGGTTGCGGCGAAAGGGGCGGCGGCCGGAGCGGCGGGCTTGTCGGTCATGGGCCTAGGCGTAGCCAGCGGCAGGGCAAAAGAAAAGCGGACGGTGCAGGCCTGTCACCAAGATGTCATGCCGCCAAATGCATCGCCCCTTGCATCACCTCTCGCAAACTGCCACCCCAAGCGCGATTGCTCGGCGGGCTGGCGTCCGGCGGGTATGGGGGATCCGGTCGCTTCCTGACAGATGAAGGGCAATTCGCTGCCGTGAACGAGAGTATCACGCCTATCCTGCTGAGCCTTGCAGGTGTCATCGCCATCCTCGGCATTGCCTTCGCGCTGTCCTCGGCGCGGCGCAAGATCAACCTGCGGGTGGTGGGTTCCGCCTTTGCGCTGCAGGCCTTCACCGCGCTGATCGTGCTGCGCACCGATGCGGGCGTGGCGGTGATCGGCGGATTGTCGCGCGGGGTGATCGCGCTGCTCGATTTCTCCAAGGTCGGCATCACCTCGGTGTTCGGGCCGATGGAGAGCAATCCCTTCGCCAACACCTTCGTCATCGGCGCGCTGCCGGTGATCGTGTTCTTCGCGGCGATTGTCTCGATCCTCTATCACCTCGGGATCATGCAGCGGCTGGTGCGCTGGGTCGGCGGGGCGATCGGCTTTGTCACCGGCATCAGCAAGGTCGAGGCGCTGGGCGCGGCGGCCAATATCTTCGTCGGCCAGTCGGAAAGCCCGCTGGTGGTACGGCCCTATCTCGCCGCGCTGTCGCCGGCGGGCCTGTTCACCCTGATGAGCGTCGGGATGGCGGGCGTGGCGGGCACGATCCTGGCCGCCTATGCCAGCTTCATCGGCGAGGAGGCGGTGCCCTTCCTGCTGGCGGCCGCCTTCATGTCGGCCCCGGGCGGTATCCTGATGGCCAAGATCATCATGCCGGACGATGCGCCTTTCACGGCCCCCGGACAGGACTTCGGTATCGCCAGCGCCGCTGTCCAGCGCGCGCGCGGCAAGGCCAATGCCCTCACCGAAGCCACCCGCGTGGTCATGTATGACGAGAACGGGCACGAGATCGAACTACCGCAGGCGCGCATCAGCGCGGTCGGCCCGGCCTCGCTGGTCGAGGGCGGCGCCAAGGCCGACGAGGTGAGCGCGGCGGAAACCTTCGAGGAAGGCCAGCGCCCCGCCAATATCATCGAAGCCGCAGCGCAGGGCACCCAGACCGGCGTCAAGCTCGCCGTCGCGGTGGGGGCGATGGTGATGGTGTTCGTCGCGCTGGTGGCGCTCGCCAACGGCATGCTGGCCGGTGTCGGCAGCGGGATCGTCAGCCTTGCCGCCGGGATCGGCGCGCCGATGTCGCCGGAAACGGCCGCCTGGTTTGCCGGGATCAGTTTCCAGAAGCTGCTCGGCTATATCTTCGCGCCCGTCATGTTCCTGATCGGGATTGCCGACTGGCAGCAGGCGCAGATCGCAGGTGGGCTGTTCGGCACCAAGATCGTATTGAACGAATTCGTCGCCTTCATCGATCTGGGCGCGATGCAGGCCGAGGCGCTGACGGAGCGCAGCCGCGCGATCATCACCTTCGCGCTGTGCGGCTTTGCCAACTTCTCCTCGATCGCGATCCAGATGGCGGTGACCGGCGGGCTGGCCCCCAACCAGCGCCCGGTGATCGCACGGCTGGGGCTGAAGGCACTGGCGGCGGGCAGTCTTGCCAACCTGATGAGCGCGGCGCTGGCGGGGCTGTTTTTGCCGCTCTAGTACGGGCTCGCGAAACGCTTGGCAGGCCCGCGCGCGCGGGTGTAAAGGCTCGGCCATGACCGACATCGCTTCCGTTTCGCTCGCCCAGCCGCTCGAGACCATCGCCGACGAACTGGGCCGTTCTTTCGCCGAATACGGCTTTGCCGTGGTGCGCGATCACGGCATCCCGCAAAGCCTGATCGACGAGGCCGAGGCGGTGTCGAAGGCGTTCTTCGCCCTGCCCGATGCGGTCAAGCGCGCCTACAAGATCGAAGGCGGCGGCGGCGCGCGCGGCTATACCCCGTTCGGCACCGAAAAGGCCAAGGACGCCGAGGTGATGGATTTGAAGGAATTCTGGCACGTCGGCCGCACCCTGCCGCCCGGCCATCCGCTCGCCGAATTCATGGCGCCCAATGTCTGGCCGACAGAGATCGAGGGCTTCCGCGAGACGATGAGCGCGCTGTTCACCGCCTTCGAGACCGCCGGTGCGCGGGTGCTCGAAGCGATTGCGCTGCACCTTGGCCGCCCGCGCGATTTCTTCGCCGCGAGCGTTCAGGACGGCAATTCGGTGATGCGCCTGTTGCACTATCCGCCGCTCGCCGAAGGCGCGCCCGAAGGCGCGATCCGCGCCGCCGCGCACGAGGACATCAACACCATCACCCTCTTGCTGGGGGCCGAGGAAGCGGGGCTTGAACTGCTCACCAAGGACGGCACCTGGCTGCCGATCCCGGCGGCCGAGGGCGCGCTGGTGATCAATGTCGGCGACATGCTCGATCGCCAGACCAATGGCCGCCTGCGCTCGACCACGCACCGCGTCGTCAATCCGCGCGGGGATGCGGCGCGGCGCTCGCGCTATTCGATGCCGTTCTTCCTGCACTTCCGGCCCGACTTCCTGATCGAGGCCCTGCCGGAATGCGTCGACGCCAGCGACTCGGCCCCGCCGCAGCCGCCGATCACCGCGCATGATTTCCTGATGCAGCGCCTGCGCGAGATCAATCTCGCCTGATTCCAGCGGGCAGTTCCCGTCTGGGGGCTGCCGATCTGCCACAGCACCCGATATTGCGTTGCAGCAAAGCCACACCTGCGCGCAGAAACCGCATTTTTGCAGGCCATTTTGTGCGCCGGAAGTCACGCTCGCCGAGGAAACGCGTTATGGGCGCGGCTGTTTTCATCAAACGGTCACAGAACAGTCGCTTTGCCGCAGTCACGCGGGTCTATCGGCAGACCACCAGATTTTCTCTCTCTCCATTTCGTCATCAGGGGCTACTTTCATGAAGCTTAAGTATCTTCTTGCAGCAAGCGTCGTCACCCTTGCCGCCACCACCACCTTCGTCGCCACCCCGGCCTTCGCGCAGGAAACCACCTCGGCGGTGCGCGGTGAAGTGCTCGACCAGTCGGGCGCCCCGATCGCGGGTGCGACGGTCACCGTGACCCACGTGCCCTCGGGCACCACCTCGACCCAGACGACCGACGCTTCGGGCGGCTTCAACGCCACCGGCCTGCGCCTGGGCGGCCCCTTCACCGTCAGCGTCACCGCTGAAGGCTACGAGAGCGCCGAGCAGGAAATCGGCTTCCTCGCCGCCGGCCAGGCGCAGCGTATCGCTGTCTCGCTGGCCGATGCCGGCAAGACCATCATCGTCTCGGGCGCGCGTCAGCGTTCGGCGATCACGCTGGGCACCGGTGCTGCCACCGTGCTGACCGCGCGCGACATCGCCGGCGTCTCCAACGTCAACCGCGACATCCGCAACCTTGCGCTGCGCGATCCGCTGGTGACGCTCGACGCCACCAACGGCAACGCCATCTCGATTGCCGGACAGAACAACCGCTTCAACCGCTTCACCGTTGACGGTGTGGCCTTCGGTGACCCCTTTGGTCTGGAATCCGGCGGCCTCGTCTCCTCGCGCGGTCCGGTGCCGCTCGATGCGATCGGCGAATTCTCGGTCGAAACCGCGCCGGTGGACATCCAGCAGGGCTTCTTCCAGGGCGGTGCGATCAACACCCAGCTCAAGTCGGGTGGCAACAGCTTCAGCTTCCTCGGCTCGGCCTACTACCAGAACGACGACATGCGCGGCGATCGCGCCCGCAACCTGACCCGCGTCGGCGCCTTCGATTCGCAGGTCTACGTGGCGCAGGTCACCGGCCCGATCATCAAGGACAAGCTGTTCTTCGCGGTCACCTACGAGCGCACCCGTGACACCGTCCCGGCCGACGTCGATCCGAGCCAGCTCGGCATCACCCAGGCGCAGCTCGACCAGATCGGCGGCATCGCCCAGAGCGTCTACAACTTCGACACGCTCGGCGTTGCCAACGACATCGTCGAGAAGGACGACAAGCTCGTCACCAAGCTCGACTGGAACGTTGCCGACGGTCACCGTCTGAGCGCCACCTACATCTGGAACGAAGGCGCGCTGCTCGCCGGCCAGACCGGTCTGAGCCAGATCACCGCCAACAACCCGACCTACAACCTGCTGTCGAACAACTACACGCAGGGTGCCAAGAACCACTTCGGGATCCTGCAGTCGAACAACCAGTGGTCGGACACCTTCTCGACCCAGCTGCGCGTGTCCTATGCGGACTACACCCGTCTGCAGGTTCCGGTGGGCGGCAACCGCGACTTCGGTGAATTCACCGTCTGTCTCGAGCCGACCGCGACCCCGGCCCCGCTGGTCTGCCCGGCCGGCATCCGCCGTCTGCGCTTCGGTCCGGACCTCAGCCGTCAGGCCAACGAGCTCGACAGCCAGAGCCTGAACATCGAATTCCAGGCCGCGCTCAAGCTCAACAACCACACCGTCAAGGTGATCGCCGAGCGTCGCCGTCAGGACGTGCGCAACCTCTTCGCCCAGCGCACCTCGGGCGTGTGGCTGTTCGACGGCATCAACGACCTGCAGAACCGTCGTGCCAACGAAGTCGACATCGCGATCCCGCTGCGTGGCGGCATCGACACCGTGACCGCCGATTTCCAGAACAACTCCTGGACCTTCGGCATCATGGACACGATCGACGTGACCGACACCCTGACCGTGGTGGCCGGCGTGCGTTACGACCTGTTCGACACCCCCGACACGCCGTTCTTCAACCAAGCGTTCCTCGATCGCTTCGGCTTCCCGAACACCGGCACGCTCAACGGGCGTGACCTGTTCCAGCCGCGCTTCGGCTTCAACTGGAAGCCGACTGATCGTCTGCAAGTGCGCGGTTCGGCCGGCCTGTTCGGCGGCGGCAACCCGCTGGTGTGGATCTCGAACAACTATTCGAACCCCGGCCCGACGATCGGCCGTGTGCAGGTCCGCCGCACGCTCGGCGTCAATGGCGCTGCCGACACCTTCACCGTGTCGGGCGTCACCGGCCTCACCACCGCGCAGCAGAACACCATCGGCGCTGCCACGCTGAATAACGTCTCGGGCGGCACCGGCATCCCGCAGGCGCTGATCGACGCGGTTCGCACCACCGGCACCGCGGCCTCGCCGACCAACGCGCTCGATCCGAACTTCAAGGCGCCTTCGCAGTGGCGTTTCTCGGGCTCGGCCGACTATGAAGCCAACCTCGGCTTCCTGGGCGATGGCTGGAACTTCGGCGTGGACGTGATCTACTCGAAGGTGAACAACGCGCTCGAGTGGACCGATCTGCGTTCGGTCGCCCAGGCCACCGCGCTGCCCGATGGCCGCGTGCGCTACAACATCCTCGCCGGCCAGACGGGCGTGAACACCGACATGCTGCTCACCAACACCGATGAAGGTGACAGCTGGAACGTGGTCGCGCGCTTCAACAAGCGCTGGAGCTCGGGCTTCTTCCTGAACGGTGCCTACACCTACCAGAACGTGGACGACCAGAACCCCGGCACCTCTTCGGTGGCGTTCTCGAACTACACCAACACCGCGGTTGGTGAGGATCCGAACTTCGCGGCGATCGGTATCTCGAACTACCAGCGCGATCACGCCTTCCGTCTGGTGACCGGCTTCGACGGCGAGATCTTCGGTGACAACAACACCCGCATCGAGCTGTTCTACAACCTGCGTTCGGGCCAGCGTTACAGCTACACCATGGCCGATCAGGCTGCGGGCACCGCGCGTTCGACGGTGTTCGGGGTGACCGGTCGCAACTCGGCCAACCTGCTCTACGTGCCGAACGTGGCCAGCCTGACCGCCGACTCGCGGGTTCTGTATGCTGCGAACTTCGACTTCGCCGGCTTCCAGAACTTCATCCAGAACTCGGAACTGGCCGATTTCCAGGGGCAGATCGCTCCGAAGAACATCGCTAAGACCCCCTGGGTGCACAAGCTCGACTTCTCGTTCCGTCAGGAAGTGCCGTTCGTGTTCGGCGGCAAGGTCGAACTGATGGCCGACGTCGAAAACGTGCTGAACCTCATCAACAGCGACTGGGGCACCATCCGTCAGGTCGGCTTCCCCTACACCGCTCCGGTGGTGAACGTGCGCTGCCTGACCACCCCGGGCAACGCCGCGAGCATCGCGACCGGCACGCAGAACTGCGCGCAGTACCTGTTCGAAAACCGCATCGGCACCACCTTCGCCGCTCCGGTGGAAGCGACCCAGATCAATGGTTCGCTTTGGGGCGTGCGCTTCGGTGTCCGCGTGCGCTTCTGATCGCACAGGCATCCTGCCAAACGAAAAGAGGGCGGTCCGGTAACGGGCCGCCCTTTTTCGTTGGCGCGCACGCGCCTTCTAGCCGGCGGCGCGGCTGGCTGAGCGGGGTTCGGTGTCAGAGGGGCGATCGGCCAGCGCCAGCCATTCGCGCGCGAGGGTGACGCAGGTCTCGCCGGCCTCAACTCCCATGTTTTCCGGCCCGAGCGCCCGTTCGAGCGCCGCCGCCGCCTCGCCCAGCGCCGCCTCGCCGAACATTCCGGCGGTGCCTGCGACCTTGTGCAGCAGCATCGCGAGCCGCTCGGCGGCGCGGGCCTCGGCTTGCGGTGCGGCGAGCGTGCCATCGCGCAGGGCGGTGCGCACGGCCTCCACCGCCTCGTGCCGCCGCGCTTCCCAGCGGGCGACCAGCCGCGGCGACAGCGAGGCCGCAGCCGCGGCTGCCGCGGTGCGGGCCGCTTCGACCGTCGGCTCCTCGACTATCGTGGTCGGCAGCCAGCGCTGGAGTGCGCGGACCAGCTGCGCGAGCGCAATCGGCTTGGCGAGGTGCGCCTGCATCCCGGCAGTGCGGGCGGCGGCGATGTCTTCGGGGTAAGCGTTGGCGGTGAGCGCTACCACCGGCAGCACATCCGGCCCGATGCCCTCAGCCCGGATCGCGCGGGTGGCGGCATAGCCGTCGCAGCCCGGCATCTGCACATCCATCAGCACCAGATCATAGAGCTGGCCGCGCAGGATCGAATCGATCACCATCGCGATCGCCTCGTTCCCGTCATGCGCGATCGCGACCTCCTGCCCGCAGCGCTCGAGCATCTCGGTCACCAGCGTGCGGTTGATGTCGTGATCCTCGACCAGCAGGATGCGCGAGGCGCGGGGCAGATCGGGCGCGGGATCATCGCCCGCCGGGCTGCGCAGCGAGAGCGGGCCGGGCATGATGTCGTCCGGCTCGGCCGCGGGCGGAGCGGCGATGCGCGCGGTCAGCAGCAAGGTGAAGCGCGAGCCTTCGCCCGGCGTGCTCTCCACCTCGATCCGCCCGCCGAGCAGGCTGGCGAGCTGGCGGCTGATGGAGAGGCCCAACCCGGTGCCGCCGAAGCGCCGGGCGATATCGCTTTCGCCCTGCACGAAGGGCTGGAAGATCGTCTCCAGCCGCCCGGCGCTGATGCCGATGCCGCTGTCGGCGATGGTGATGCGCACCTCCTTGCCCTCGCGCCGCCAGCTCAGCCGGATGGTGCCGGCCTCGGTGAACTTTACTGCATTGCCGAGAAGGTTGAGCACGATCTGGCGCAGCCGCAGCCCGTCGGTCAGCAGCCACAGGCCCGCCGCGTCCGGATCGCCGTCGAAGGCCAGCGACAGGCCCTTCTTCTCGGCCGCCTGCCGATGCAGCGCGGCACATTCCGCCAGCGTCGCATCGAGATCGACCGGCGCCTCGTCGATCGAGAGCTGCCCGCTTTCGATCTTGGACAGGTCGAGCACGTCGTTGAGCATCATCATCATCGAGCGCCCCGACTGGACGATCATCTCGGCATAGCGCTGCTGCTGGGGATCAAGCTCGCCTTGCAGCAGCAGTTCGGCAAAGCCCAGCACGCCGTTCATCGGTGTGCGGATCTCGTGGCTCATATTGGCGAGGAATTCGGACTTGGCCTGCGCCGCGTTCTCGGCATGGCGTCGGGCGCGGGTGAGCAGCAGTTCGAGCTCGACCCGCTCGGTCACGTCGCGCGCGGCCACCACCACGCCTTCGCGCTGGCCGGTATCGGGATTGCGGATGATCGCGCAGTCGGCCTCCAGAAACACCGGCGTGCCATCGGGATTGTCCTTGAAGCGGCGATAGGTGACGCGCTCCTTGTCGGAAATGCCGTCGAGCAGGCGGCCCAGCGCCAGCACAGCGCGATCGCGGGTTTCGGGGTGGAGGCGGGCGGTCACCGGCTTGCCCACGAAGGTTTCGGGCGGCACCCCCAGCACTTCGTGCACCGAGGGCGAGGCATAGGTGCAGGTGCCATCAAGCCCGTAGCGCAGCACCGCTTCGGTGATGTTGTCGGCGAGCAGATCGACCTGCCGCTTGCCCGCTTCGAGCTGGGCGACCATCCGGTCCCGCCCGGCAAGGATTGCGGCCACCGGAAGCCCGGTAAGGAAATTGGCGGCGATGAAGGCCTGCAAGAGGTGCAATTGCGCGATCCCCCCGGCCGAGACCGAAGCAATCGGGCCAAGCCCCGCCCAGGTCATCGCGCCCGCCACCAGCGCCACGCCCGTCACATGAATTGCCGTGCCGAGGCTGCCGAGCCGGAAGGCGTGCAGCAGGGTGATCGGCTGGATCAGGAAGATCAGCGGATATTGCGCCTGATTGAAGACAAGCAGCGCGCAGGTCATCCCGCCGATCAGCAGCGCCGCGCTCTCCGCCCCGCGCGCGGGCGCCTGCGGGAGCGTGCCGCGCATCCGGTCAATCAGCAGGAGGCCGGCGGGCACCGCCAGCAGCATCGCCATGCTGTCGGTCAGGAACCATGTCACCAGCCCCACGCGCAGCGCGTCCCAGTCCTGCCCCAGCATCGGCGCGACCAGCAGGCCCGAGACCAGCGGGCCGACCAGCCCGCCCGCCCAGACGAAGCGCGCCAGCTGCACCAGCCGGGTCATGTCCGCCCCGCCACCCCCGCCATCGATATCGGCGCGGCGGGTGAGCGCCAGCACCACCATGATCTCGGCCAAATTGGCGAGGCTGAACAGGCAGGCGACCGGCCACGGCTGCTGCGCCACCGCATTCGCACCGAGGCTGGCGCAGAAGACCAGTCCGAGGAACAGCCATTCATGTCCCAGCCTCGCGCGGAGCAACAGCAGCACGGCCAGCGCATTGGGGAGCCATACCGGGGTGATCCCGTCTCCCGCCCGTGCGAGCATCAGGCTGGCCCAGCCCGACAGCAGATAGAGCAGCGCGCCGAGCAGCGAGGCTATCACCGTGTGCTGATCGAGCGGGCCGGAAGCGATCTTGAGCACCCCCGCGATGCGCGCCATCAGCGAGGCGGGTGGAGCACAAGCGGGCGGCCCCGGAGGCGGTGCACCGGCCTCGCGCGGCGGGCCTCCGGGCGCAAGCATGCTCCCGCCAATCCGCAAGGCGGTGTCGTTGATGCCGTCCGGGGCTTCACGCCCGGCAGCGCCGAAACGGTGACCAGCGGGGTTGATCCTTCGCGCTCCCCTTGCACTCCATCGCCAATATCCGGGGCTGTGCTATAGGAATCCCGCGCGGCTTTCCGGGGGAACTGGAACCAGAATGGAGGGAATTTTGAGCGGGGGCGGCAGACCATGACGGGCAGCACGGCAGGCGGCGGGGGCTTCCAGCGCGAGCACCAGCGCCGTCGTCCGCGCCTGCCCCTGCTGGCGGGGATCGCGCTGCTGCACATCCTTGCGCTCTATGGCCTCGCCCGCGCGCTGGCGCCGGATCTGACGGCGCAGGTCGAGGAGGGCGTGGTCTCGGCTTTCATGGTGACTGTCACCACGCCTCCGCCGCCGCCCGAAAACCGGCCCGAGCCCGACGAGGGCGCGCAAGGCGATCCCGGCAAGGATGCCGTGCCCCAGCCTGTCACCCAGCCCAAGCCGCCGCGTGATCTGCGCGAAGAGCCGCCGCGTCCGCGCGCCGCCTCGACCGGCACGGCGAGCCAGTCGGGCGCGACGCTCGCAGGCGATGGCACCGGGGCGGCGGGCAGCGGGCTCGGCACCGGCACCGGCAGCGGAAATGGCGGCGGCGGGCGCGGCGGGGTGGCAGTGAGCAAGCCGGTGCATGTCTCTGGCGCGATCGACAACGCCCGCGACTTTCCCGTGCCTCCCGGAGGCCGCGCGGCGCGGGCCGGCACCGAGGTGATCGTGCGCGTGACCGGGACGCCGCAGGGCCGCGCGACGGGTTGCACGATCTATCGTCCCAGCCCCGATCCCGAGGCCGACCGGATCACCTGCCAGCTGGTCGAGAGCCGCCTCGGCTTCCGCCCGGCGATGGACGCCGAAGGCCGCCCCGTGGCCGCGCCGTTCTATTGGCGGCAGCGGTGGTTCTGATGCCTCCATCCCGGGCCTATCCCCGCTGCGCCACTGGCCTCGCTGTGGCAAATCGGATAGCGAACCCAGCCAGACGAAAGGGGTAAATGGCGTGATCCAGATCCATCCGGTGATCCTGTGCGGCGGCAGCGGGACGCGGCTGTGGCCGCTGAGCCGGACGGCGCTGCCCAAGCCGTTCCTGCCGCTGGTGAGCGAGGAGACCCTGTTCCAGCAGGCGCTCGCCCGTGTGGCCGGGGATGATCGCTTTGCCCCGCCGATGGTGGTGGCGGGCGCGGCGCATGTCCCCCTGATCGAGGCGCAATTGGGCGATGCGCCGGGCGCGCGGCTGGTGATCGAACCGGCGGCGAAGAACACCGCTCCGGCCATCGCGCTGGCTGCGGCGCTGCTGCCCGAAGATGTGGTGATGCTGGTCTGCCCGAGCGATCATCACATTGCCGATCCGGCCGCCTTCCGCGCCGCCGCGCTGGCGGCTGCGGCACTGGCGCGGGAGGATTACCTCGTCTCTTTCGGGATCGCCGCAAACAGGCCCGAGACCGGCTATGGCTATCTGCGGCGCGGAGAGCCGCTGGCGGGCGGCTATGCGATCCGGCAATTCGTCGAAAAGCCCGATCTCGCCCGGGCCGAGGCCTATCTGGCGAGCGGGGAATATAGCTGGAACGGCGGGATCTTCGCGTTTCGCGCGGGCCACCTGCTGGCAGAACTGGCCGCGCACCGGCCCGAAATGGCTGAGGCCGTGCGTGATGCTGTGGCGGCAGGCCATACCGATGGGCGGCGCTTCCACCCCGCGCCTGCGCCCTTCGCCGCGATCACGGGCGATTCCATCGACTATGCCGTGATGGAAAACACCACGCGTGCGGCGATGGTGCCGGCCGATATGGGCTGGTCCGATATCGGCACCTGGGCATCGCTCGCCGAAGCGCTCGCTGGCACCGCCGATGCGGCGGGCAATATCCGCCGGACGAGCGGCGCGGGCGTCGTCGATCTTGACGGGTGCGAGGGCGTTTTTGCATTGACGGACGGCCCGCGCATTTCGGCGGTGGGCCTCAAGGATGTGTGCATCATCATTTCGGGGAGCGAGGTTCTGGTGACGAGCCGCGAGGGCGCGCAAAGGGTCGGCAAGCTGCCCGGGGCTTCTGCTTCATGAGCGCCGCCCGCCAGCTGCCCACCCGCATGGTCGATAAGGTCTGGGGCCGCGATGTCCTGCCCACGCCTTTCGTGGCGCCGGCGGGCGAGCGGATCGGCGAGATCTGGTTCGAACCCCCGCCCGAATTGCCGCAGGTGCTGGTGAAATACCTCTTCACCTCGGAAAAGCTCTCGGTGCAGGTCCACCCTTCTGACGCGCAGGCGCAGACAGGTGAGGCGGGGAAGGAGGAGTGCTGGCTGGTGCTCGATGCCGAGGCCGATGCGCGCCTCGCGATCGGTTTCACCCGCGCGGTGACTTCCGAAGAGATCGCTGCCGCCGCACAGGACGGCACGATCGAGGAGCTGCTCGTCTGGCATCCGGCCAAACCCGGCGATCTGTTCTATCTGCCCGCAGGCACGGTCCACGCCATCGGCCCCGGCCTCGCGCTGGTCGAAGTGCAGCAGGCCAGCGACACCACCTTCCGCCTCTATGACTATGGCCGCCCGCGCGAACTGCATCTGGAGCGCGGGTTGGCGGTGGCGATCGGCGAACCCTACGGGGCCGAGCATCATCGCCGGATCGAAGGCGGCACGGTGCTGGTCGATGGCCCGCACTTCCGGCTCGACCGGATTGCAGGCACTCCCGATGCGGCGACCTGCGCAGCCTTTCAAGGCGCGCTGCTGGCCCTGCCGCTCGAGGGCGAAGTCACCGCGAAGGACAGCGGCGCGCGGGCAGGGGCTGGCGAGTGCCTCTATGCGCCGGGGATCGACGGTCTCGACTTCAGCGCGGCCAGCATCACGCTGCTGGTCAAAGCGCTCTAGACACTACTCCCCGATCAGCGCCTCGATCTCGCCCTTGCCATAGGGTTTGCGCAGCACCGCGGCCGCGCCCAGCCGGTCGAGCGCGCCGCTGGTGTCGGCATAACCCGTCGCCAGCACGAAGCGCACGCCCGCCGCGCGCAGGGCTGCGGCAATCGGTTCGGAGGATTCGTCATTGAGGTTGAAGTCGATCAGCGCGAAGTCCGGCGGGCTTTCGGCAATCGCGGCCAATGCGCCGGCGACCGAGCTTTCCACCCGCACATCGGCAATCCCGATGCGCTTGAGGTTTTCCTCGGTGTCGAGCGCGATGATGATCGAATCCTCCACCACCAGCACGCGGCCCGGGCGCGGGCGGCCGGGCACCTCGGGCGGCGCAGGCGGCGTGGCGGCGGCGGGTGTGGGGGAGAGGGGGCGGTCGGTCTCGGCCTCGGCCAGATGGCGGCGGGGGATCAGGAATTCGGCCTCCAGCCCTTCGAGCCGGTAGCGCAGGTCCGCCTCGCCCCCCAGATCATGGGGGATCGAGCGGCGGATGATGGTGGAGCCAAAGCCGTGGCGCGTCGGTGCGCTCACCGGCGGGCCGCCCGCCTCGCGCCAGCCCAGCGCCAGATCGCCGAAAGCCGTGCGGGCAAGGCGCACCTCCAGCGTCCCGGCGGGGGCGGAGAGGCTGCCATATTTGGCCGAATTGGTCGCCAGTTCATGCACCACCAGCGCCAGCACGGTGAAGGCTTCGGGGCCGAGCAGCACATCCTCGCCCACCAGCTTCAGCCGCCCGCGATCGGCCGCGCCATAGGGGGCAAGCTCGGTCTCCAGCAGGCCGACGAGCGAGGCCGGCCCCCAGTTCTTGCGGGTGAGATTGTCATGCGCTGCGGCCAGCGCGGCAATCCGCCCGCCGAGGATCGCGGCAAAGCCGGGCACCGAAAGCGCCTCGCGCTGGGATTGCGAGACCAGCGCGCGGATCAGGCCGAGGATGTTGCGCACGCGGTGGTTGAGCTCGGCGATCACGAGGTCCTGCTGCTCGGCCACGCGCGCGCGTTCGCGGGCGATGCCTTCGTTCATGCGCAGCACCACCTCGATCAGCGTGCGCCGCAGGCGCGCGGCGATCTCGCATTCCTCGAGCGTCCACTCCGCGCTGCGCCCGCGCACGGTCTCGGTCCATGCGGCAAAGCTGGCGCGCGGTTGCAGCATCTCGCCGGGCGCGGCCTTGGCCTTGGCGGGATTGCCGGCCCAGGTGATGGTGCGATCGAGCGGGCGTCGCCACAGCACCAGACAATCGCGGTTAGCGCGCGAGAGCGGCAGCACCAGCGCGCCTGATGCGCTGTCGGCAAAGGCGGCCGCTTCGGCAATCTGGTCGGCCAGCCGGGTCGAGGCATGGACCCCGCCGCCCAGCGTGCTGGCAAGCAGCGGCGCGATGGTACGGAAGGCGGCATCATCGGGCGCGGCGCCGCTGGCGCGGTATTCGCCATCGACCAGCAGCGAGAGCCCGTCATGCGGCACCGCGCGGCCCAGCACTTCCTCGATCAGCGGCAGGCTGTCGGCCAGCGCAAGGCCGCCGGTGAGCCGCAGCAGCAGCCGGTCGTTGAGATCGCGCGCGCGGTCGCGCAGTTCCTCCGAGCGCGCCACCAGAATCCGGTCGAGCATCAGCGAGAAGGTCTGGCTCAGCAATTCGGCCACGGTGCGCAGCGAGAAGGGCGGCAGGCGCGGCGTGCGGTGGTGGCAGGCGATCATGCCCCACAGCCGGTCATGCCGCACGATCGCGATGGCCAGGCTGGCGCCCACCCCCATGTTCTGCATGTAGGCCAGGTGCATCTTCGAATGGGCGCGCAGCATGCTCATCGACAGATCGAGCGGCATGTCCTCCGGCCCCAGCGCGGGGATGATCGGCACGGCTTCGGCGTTCATGTCGGCGATCATGCGGAAGCGGTTGCGGCGGAACAGCTCGCGCGCCTGCTGCGGGATGTCGGTCGCCGGATAGCGCAGGCCGAGATAGGGCTCCATGCCCTCGGCCAGTTCCTCGGCCACCACCTCGCCGCTTTCATCGGGGTGGAAGCGGTAGATCATCACCCGGTCATAGCCGAGCATCTGGCGTACCAGCTGTGCGGAGGTTTCGCACAGGGCCTGGGGATCGGTGAGGGCCTCGAGCCGGGCGATGACGGGGACGATCATCGCGACGTGATCGGCGAAATCGTGGCGGGCGTGGGGCTCGAACTCGATCACCGCAAGCCCGCAGCTGCGGTGGACCGCGCAATCGAACAGCGCGCCCGTGCCGGCCAGATCGAGCCCGAAGCGGCGCTCGGGCACGTCGATGCCGGAGAGGCTGGCGAGCGCGTTGTCGATCACGGCCAGGGCCGGAGGGCTGAGGATATCGGCCAGCGGCGTGCCGGTGGCGGGCATTTCAGCAAGGCCCAGCAGCGCGGCGCAATTGGCCGAGGCATGGGCGAGGGTGCCGTCCGCCGTGGCTGCCAGCAGCCCGCCGAAGGGCTGGACCGCAGCGATGTGGTGGATCGCCTCGCGGTCACACTCGGTGAGCGAATCCTCGCGCTGGTGGAGGTTCATGGTGCCGTGTCCGCACGCTCGGCCACGCGGCTCGCGGCGGTGCTGACCGACAGGAAGTGCGCGAAGACGGCCGTTGCCGCGCGGGTGGCGCCGGCGGCCTCGGCAGGGTCGGTGCGGCGTTCGATCCGGGTGCGCAGGGCCTGCCAGAACTCCAGCATCGCGCCGTCGCCAAGGAAGGCGACCGGCCACACCCCGCCGCCGATCCGGTCGACCTGCCTGGCGATGCTCCGATTGCCGAGCGCCGATCCGGCCAGCACCCAGGCCGCGCCCAGCGCGTCGCCGCGGTCCGCCTTCGGGTGGGCAAAGGCGGTTGCGGGGTCGGGCAGCGCATGGCCGAGCGCGGCAAGATCGCGCGCGATCAGAGCGGTCTGGCGCGGCGGGCGCAGGGCAGCGGGAGCATTGGCATCGATCCAGTCTTCCAGCGGCGCGCGGGCGGAATGCTGCAAGGCGAGAAAGCGGGCATAGTCGGCGCGGCTCTGCCAGCCGCTGGCGGCCTGCATCGAGGCATCAAGCAAGTCGTGCGCTGCCATGGTCGCGGCGCGCAGGTGCGCACGCAAGCCGCCATCCGCGCGCGCCAGTCGCTTGCTTCCTGCCATCTGACCCGTCCTTCCCCGTCCGATCCCGGACTGCCCCCGCCGGCATGCCTGAATGCCCGTCCCGTAAGGCAAGTTAGGCAGATTCTTTTGTCTAATAATTGTGACAGATCAAAAGGACATTGGCAATCATGGATGGGCAGGCATGGGCACACAAGGGCGCACGCGCGCGCTGGCACTGGCAGACTCGCAGGGGTGTGCAGATGTGGGCAGCGGTGCTCAGGGAGCGAGGAGGCGCGCGGCTTCCTTCTTGACCGCCTTTTCCAGCGGGCCGCGCATCACCATCAGGATCATCGGCAGGTCCATCGCGATCACCACCGCGTCCTCGCCCACATCGACCCGGCCCGGGATGGTGTGGCCCATCACCTCGGCGGCGATGTCCATCCGGTCCTCGTTGCTCCAGCTGGTGGTGACCCGCGCGAGGCCGGGTGGGAAGAAGCCCGCGATCTCCTCGGCATGGGCGCGCATCCGGCGGCGGACCTCGTCCTTGGGCAGATCATGCGGGAGCGTGACGCGCATGGCTCAGCGTCCTTGTTCTTTGGCCTGCCTGACGGGGGCAGGCGACAGATCGGGCAGCGGCACGCCGGTGTCGGGCATGCCTGTCATGTCCTCCAGCGCTTGCGATCCGCCATAGCGGTAATCGAGATAGCGGCTCTTGATCGCCAGATCATCCAATGCGCCTTCGGCAAGGCGGCGCGTCACCCGGTCGATCTCGCCCGAGAGCTTGTCGAGGCTGTCGACGAGGCGCGCGTCGGCGGTCTTGCCGGCATATTCCTCGGCGCGCAGGTGCGCGGGGATCTTGCGGTAATTGTCGATCGTCTCGGGGATGTATTCGCCGACCAATTCGCGCACTTCGGCCATCGCCGGTTCGTTGTCGCCCAGCCCCTTGAGTTGCAGCCCGAGCGCATCGAGCTGCACGCCGATCCGGTCGACGATCACCTGCGCGGGCGGGGGGAGCGCAGGCCGCTGGGCTTCGAGCCATAGCTCGGTGCGGGCGACCATCTGGGCGGGGTTGCCAAGCTTGAGTTCGGCGCGCTTGGGGACCTTGACCTTGGGGAGCACGCCGAACACGCCGACCGCGACCACGGTGGCAAGCAGTGTCGCCATGAAACCCCAGAACAGCAGCGGGCCGATCACCGCGCTGAAAATCCCCGCGCCGACCCACACCGCCACCACCGCGAGCGCGACGTTGCGCACCCGCTTCAGGAGGCTCTTCATCTTCAGTTCGGCCGACCCGCGTCCGATGCTCCCGCGCGGCGCAGGGCGGTGGGTGCCGCCATCGCGCTGCACGGCGAGGCTGGTTTTCGCCTCGCGCAGGATGCGGTCGGATTCGCGGGTGCTGTCTGCCATTACTTGTCCAAAGCCAGCAACGACGGGGTCTGCGAGGCGACCTTGGCCTGGGCCTGCGCTTGGCCCTCAGCGCGCGCGATATAGCCCTTCGAGCGTTCGACCTCGCTGGTCAGCACGTTGACCGTCTGCTTCATCGAATCGAGCGCGCGCACCTTGAAGGCGTCGACCTCGTCCATCGTGTCATAGATGTTCTGGAAGGCGCGTTGCAGCGTCTCCAAGGGAATTGTGCTGGCAGCGGCCTGCTCGTGGATCTGCGCGGTCTGTTCGCGCAGCAGCGTGCTGGTCGAATCGATGATGTCGCTGGTGGTCTTGTTCAAGGCCGTGATCTGGCCGAGCACGAGGCGCTGGTTGGTCATCGCCTGCGCCACCGTTACTGCCGTGCGCAGCGCGCCGACCGTAGTGGTGCTGGCGCGGTCAACGCCCTTCACCAGCTCGACATTGTTCTTCTTGACCAGATCGAGCGCGAGATAGCCCTGCACGCTCACCGCCATCTGCGTGAGCAGATCCTGCGTGCGCTGGCGGACATAGAACAGCGCCGATTCGCGCAGCGCCTTGGCCTTTTCGGGATCGGAGCTGTCGAGTTCGAGCGCCTTGGCTTCCAGCCGCTCGTCCAGCGTCTTGGCGATGTGGATCATCTGCTCCAGCTCGCCCATCGCCGCCCACAGCTTCTGGCGCTCGGTATCGATCGCGGCGTTATCGAGATGCAGCTCCTTCTTGCCGCTTTCGAGCCGGGTGAGGATCGACGAGATATGCCCCTGAGCCGAGGTGTAGCTGTCGAAGTAGTTCTTGATCTTGTTGCCGAAGGGAATGATCCCGAGGATCTTGCGCGGGCCCGAAAGCTTGCCCTGCTTGCCGGGATCGAGCTCTTCGACCGTGCGGCGCAGTTCGGCGAGGTCCTTGCCCACCGAGCCATCGGCATCCATCGCGCGCACCGGGCGATCGAGGAAGCGGTTCGACATCGCGGCGGCGGCGCGGATCTGCTCCTGTCCCATGCGGGTGATCTGATCGACCTTCTCGCCGAACTGGGGCGATTTGGCATCGGCCGCGACCAGCTCGTCGACGAAGGCATCAACCTTGGAGTCGAGCTTGGACTTCTGCTCGGAGGTGACCGGCACCAGCCCCGCGGCCTTTTCGGGCGCGACAACGGGCACCGGATCGGGCGGGGTGAGGGTGAATTCCGTCGCGGTGGCGGTCTGCGTCTCGGTGCTCATGCCTTCTCGTGCTCCCTTTCGCCCGGCGCCCCCAGGAAGGCAGGCGCGCGCAGGCTCCCCACTGTATTAGTAATCTAAGACACGGCTTTCAAGCGGTCGAAGGACAGCATCGCCTGAAACAGGCGGCGCGTAAAGCACAGTGCGTTGGAAGGCTTGGACCTTACGCCGCCAGATCGATCGGAACGATCTCGCCCGCGAGATAGAGCTTCTTCGCCTTGGCGCGGCTCAGTTTGCCGGACGAGGTGCGCGGCAGGGTGCGCGGGGGGACGAGCTCCACGATGCAGCTCATGCCCGTGACCGAGCGCACCTTGTCGGCGATCTGATCACGCAGCTTTACGCGCTCTTCGGGGTCGCTGACCTTGCAGTGGACCAGCACGGCGGGCGCTTCCTCGCCGTTCTCCATCTCGATGGAGAAGGCCGCGATGTCGCCGTGGTTGAAGCCGGGGAGCTGTTCCACCGCCCACTCGATATCCTGCGGCCAGTGGTTCTTGCCGTTGATGATGATCATGTCCTTCGCCCGGCCGACGATGAACAGGTAGCCATTGGCGGTGTAGCCCATGTCTCCGGTGTCGAGCCAGCCATCGACGAGACAGTCGCTGGTCGCCTCGGGGTTGCGGAAATAGGAGTGCATCACGCTGGGGCCACGGCACCACACCTTGCCGATCTGGTGATCGGCGCGCGCCTCGCCATTTTCGCCGCGGATCGCGACTTCCATGTCGGGCAGCGGCTTGCCGCAATTGACGATCGCGCGGTAGCGGGCCGGGCGCGAGAGATCGCGCGGGGCGCCCGAGAGGCGCTCTTCCTCGACCAGTTCGACGCGGATCCCTTCGCCCGGCGGCATCACCGTCACTGCCAGCACCGCTTCGGCAAGGCCATAGGAGGGGGTGAAGGACGAGGCTTTGAACCCGGCTTCGGCAAAGGCGTTGACGAAGTTCTGCATGACGTCCGGACGGATCATGTCCGCGCCGTTCCCGGCAATCCGCCAGCGCGACAGATCGAAGCGCTCCGCCACGCTCGACTGGCTGGAGATGCGGCGCGCGCAGATGTCGTAGCCGAAGGTCGGCGAATAGGACATCGAGTTGCCCTTGTTGCGGCTGATCATGTCGAGCCATGCCAGCGGACGGCGCGCAAAGGCATCGGGCTTGAGGTAATCGCCCGAAACCTGATTGGCGATCAGCGACAAGAGGCAGCCGACCAGGCCCATGTCGTGATACCACGGCAGCCAGCTGATGCAGCGGTCATTCTCGCCCAGCTCCATCGTGGTCGAATGGCCGTAGAGATTGTGCAGCAGCGCGCGGTGGGTGACAGCGACGCCGGTGGGGAAGCGGGTCGAGCCCGAGGAATATTGCAGGTAGCAGATATCGTCGGGATCGGCTTCGGGCAGCTGGCACTCGGGCGCGGGCCGCTGGCCGAAGGACTGCCAGCTCTCCGCCGCGCAGCCCTGACGCGCGGCCGCAGCCTCGGCCATTTCGGTGATCTCTTCGGGGTAGAGCAGGAGCTTGGGGTCCGAGCTCATCAGCTGGATCGCCAGCTGGTCGATGAAATTGTCCTTGCCGCCGAAAGTGGTCGGCAGCGGCAGCGGCACCGGCCAGGCACCGGCATAGATGCAGGCGCAGAACAGCGCAGCGAAATCGGCGCCGGTTTCCGCGATCAGGGCGACGCGATCTTCCTTGCCGATCCCGGCCGCGATCAGCCGGCGGGCCATGATGATCGCGTCGTCGCGCATCTGCGAATAGGGATAGACGTGCGCCAGCTCGCCGCGCATGTCGTGGAAGTTGAGCCCCTTGCGGCTCTGCGCTGCGTATTCGATCGCGTCGTTGAAGGTTGCAAACTGCGCACGGATTCGCGGCAGGTCGCAATCATTCGGCGTCGGCGTCAAAACGGCGTCGGTCATATTATATAGCGATACCCGTTAGTTGCGGCGCGGCTATCAAACTGATCGGGCGCGCACTGGCATAATCCCGTTGCACCGGGCATAACCCGGCTCTCTCCAGTTTTCCGCATTTGATAAGGAAAGTGGCACGAATAAGGCGAAATGGTTTCAGGTAAAGCGAATTCGTCATCCCGCGGTCGTGAAGACCCGTGCGAAGAGCCCCGCCGGAAACGGGGGGAGAAGCGGGTCAAACCCCCGCTCGACGAGACCGCTTTGCGCGATCTGGCGCTGTCTTATGTGGCGCGTTTTGCAAGCACCGGCGCGCGGCTGGAGGCCTATCTGTTGCGCAAATTGCGCGAACGGGGCGCGGCAGTGGTGTCGGACGGACGTTCGGCGGCGATCGATGTGCCCGCGCTGGTCGCCCGGCTGGTCGAGCTCGGCTATGTCGATGATGCCGCCTATGCCCGGATGCGGGCGCGCGATCTGGGCGCGCGCGGCTATGGCGCAAGGCGGGTGGAGCAGGCGCTGTGGGCGGCGGGCGTCGATGAAGGCATCCGCGCCGAGACCGCTCCCGGCGAGGCGGCGCGCCGCCATGCCGCCGTGCTGATGGCGCAGAAGCGGCGGCTTGGCCCCTTTGGCGGTGGACGCGAAGAGGCCGCCGATCCGCTGGCGCGCCGCAAGGCCCACGAAAAAGCCGTTGCAGCAATGCTGCGCGCGGGCCACGATTACGAACACGTGCGGTTCATCCTCGCTGCGAGCGACGAGGAGCGGATCGCGGGGTGGCTGGACGAGGCAGCCGAACAGGAAGGGATACAAGGCACGTGGTGAAAAACTGGCTGGTGGCCGGCATGGCCGGGGTTGCAATGCTGGCGGCATGTTCGCCCGGCGAAGGCGCGACTGCGCGGGCGCAGGCCCCGGCAGCGCAGGGCTCGGCCGAGGTGCGGCATCCGGTCTCGGGCCTCAAGGTGATCGATCTGGTGGTGGATCGCGGCGGCAAAGCTCTGCGCTTCAAGGTCGAGCTGGCGGACAGCCCCGAGGCCCAGGCACGCGGTCTGATGTTCCGTGACCGGCTGGGCGATAACGAGGGCATGATCTTCCCCTCTGCCCAACCCGGGCCGCGCAGCTTCTGGATGAAGAACACGCCGCTCTCGCTCGATATCATCTTCATCGGCCCCGATGGCCGGATCGCCAATATCGCCGCGAACACCGTGCCCTATTCGCTCGATTCGGTGAGCTCCAAGGGCGATGCCAGCGGCGTGCTGGAACTGCGCGCCGGCCGCGCGGCGGCGCTCGGGATCGTGCCGGGTGATCGGGTGAGTTACAAGGTGCCTTGATTGTGTGCCCGCCTCCGCGGGCACATCCTCGGTGCTGTTCCTTCCCCCGGGTCAAGCCCGGGGTACGGGCACCTGCGGCTCGCGCCGTGCGCTCGCGGCCCCGTCCTTTGGCGGGCCGGTGCAACGCCTGATCCGGAGATTGCGCGCATCTTCCTTCTTGGCGCTCTAATCCATTTCCGCTAGGCGCTCGGGCCATGGGAATCCTCGGCAAAATCTTCACGTGGTGGGATGGTGCGACCATCGGCACCCACCTCTGGGCCAGCCGCGCGGGCGGCGAGCATGTCGGCACCGATGCGGCCGGCAACAAATATTACCGGGCGCGCGCCAAGGCGGGCGGGGCCAACAACGGCTCCTACACGCAGCGCGAGAAGCGCTGGGTCATCTACAACGGCGCCAATGATGCCAGCCGCGTGCCGGCCGAATGGCACGGCTGGCTGCACGGCACCTATGACGATGTGCCCGAAAGCCATCTGCCGCCTGCCAAGGTGTGGGAGGTTGACTACACTCCCAATGCCACCGGCACGGCGCAGGCCTATCTCCCGCAAGGCGCACTCGAGCGCGGGGGCACGCGCGCCCGCGCTGTGGGCGATTACGAGGCGTGGACCCCGGGCAGCACCGAGGCCTGATCAGCGCGATGCGGCTCTCCCGCCTTGCCGCGCTGCTGATCTGCGCTTCGGGTCTTGCCGCCTGCGACTATGCGGGTGCGCCTGAAACGCAGCGCGTCCCGCTCGATAATCCCGCGCCTGCCGCCTCCGCCACTGTCGCAGCCGCCGATGCGGCCAGCAGCGGGGCGACCCCGATGGCGCAGCGCGTGGCGACGATCGGCCTGCTCAACAAGCGCAACAATGTCTCGCAGGATATCGTCCTCAAACCCGGCGAGATGCGCGAGATCGGGCCGGTGATCATCCGGCTTTCGGCCTGCGAGCGCACCGCACCCTGGGAGATGCCGCAGGAGACCGGCGCCTTCGTGCAGGTGGATATCCGCGAGCGCGGCCAGCAGCAGCATGCCCGCGTGTTCTCGGGCTGGCTGTTCCGCGAATCGCCCAGCCTCAATGTGGTCGAACACCCGGTCTATGATGTCTGGGTCAAGAATTGCGCGATGCGCTGGCCGGGCGATGCGGATTCGGCGAGCCCTGCTGCCAAGCCTTCGGGAGCGCCTTCCGGCACACCTGCGCCTGCGGCCTCGGCGAGTCCGGCGGCGGCCCCGGCACCTGCGTCTGCCGCTTCGCCCGCCACGTAACCGCTCGCCTTCGCAAAGGCTCGCCACGCCGCGCCAAGGCTGCTGCGCGCCGGGCCGTGGGCCGCATCCACCATCCGGCGATAATCACGCTGCGGCAGCTCGCGCGCGCCCATCGAGCGCAGATGCTCGGTCATGAACTGGCAGTCGAGCAGCACGAAGCCCGCGTGCCGCAACAGCGCCACCAGCCACGCCAGCGCCACCTTGCTGGCATTGTCGCGGCGCGAGAACATGCTCTCGCCGCAGAACACCTTGTCGAACGACACGCCGTAAAGCCCGCCGACCAGCAGCGGAGCGCCGTCCGGCCGTTCCTCCCAGCATTCCACTGAATGGGCGTGGCCGGCGCGGTGCAGCGCGATGTAGCTGGCGACGATCCGCTCGCTGATCCACGTCTCGGGATGATCGGGGCGCGGTTCGGCGCAGGCGCGGATCACCTGTTCGAAATCGCGATCGACCGTCACGGTGAAGCGATCGGCGCGCAGGACCTTCCGCAAGCTTTTGGAGATATGCAGGCCGTCGAGCGGCAGGATTGCCCGTTCGCGCGGCTCGACCCAGAACACCTCGGCATCGTCCCGCCGGTCCGCCATCGGGAAGATCCCGCTGCGATAGGCGAGAAGCAGGGTCTCGACCGGGATCGGAGGGCGTTGCGGCGCGTGCATGGTTGCGGTGCAGCATACAGGGGCGCGAGGGTCGTGGCAAAGAGGATTGCCTATCGCGCATCGCTTCGTTAAGTGGCGCCCCTCAGCGAGTGCAGGGGTGTAGCTCAGCTGGTAGAGCATCGGTCTCCAAAACCGAGGGCCACGGGTTCGAATCCTGTCACCCCTGCCATTTCTCTTTCCGCAGCCCATCCGGGCTGCGAATACCTCGCTCTCACGATCTTCCGGCCCTTCGCTTCGCTCATGAGGCCAAAAGACCGCGTCGCTGCGGCTCGGCCGCGTGGCCTCGCGGTGCCTTTGGCATCGGTTGCAGCGCTCCCTTTCGTCTGTCGGTTCTGGGTAGCCTGCACCCGCACAGCGCCTTGCAATCCTAGCCGCTCCGGCGTAAGGGAGCCTCGTCTTCCCGACATTGGTAATCATCCAGCCCCTCCGGCGACCTTGTCCCGGGCGGCGCGGACCCCTACCTGAAAGCCGGCTTGGGAAAGACTCGGGGCAAGACCCGAAGGCATTACGCGAAGGAACGGGCTATCATGGCCGAGCAGAAGCAGATCGCAGAAGAGAAGAAGCGCAAGACCTCGGTCGGCGAATTCGTCAATCAAGTGCGCGCCGAGACGGCCAAGATCGTCTGGCCGACCCGCGAGGAGACCGTGCGCACGTCGATCTTCGTGTTCATCTTCATGCTGATCCTCTCGATTTTCTTCCTCGGGATCGACAGCCTGTTCGGCGTCATCGTGCGCACCGCGATCGAATTTCTGCAGTAAGGCCCGGCCCCGCACGCGGGGCTGCCTGTCAGACGCATTTTTCAAGGATTTCCCATGGCTCGCTGGTACATCATCCACGCTTATTCCGGTTTCGAGAACAAGGTCCGTGACGCGATCATTTCCGAGGCCGAGCGCCTCGGCCTCAGCGACGGGGTCGAGGAAGTTCAGGTCCCGACCGAAACCGTGACCGAAGTGAAGCGCGGCAAGAAGGTGCAGGTCGAACGCAAGTTCATGCCCGGCTACGTGCTCGCCAAGCTCAACATGACCGACGATGTCTACCACCTCGTCAAGAACACCCCGAAGGTGACCGGCTTCCTCGGCTCGGGCAACAAGCCGCAGCCGATCTCCGAAAAGGAAGCCGCGCGCTACTTCGGCGGCGTGGCCGAAGCCCAGGCGACCCCGAAGCGCGACATCAGCGTCGATTACGAGATCGGCGATTCGGTCAAGGTCCTCGACGGTCCCTTCGCCAGCTTCAACGGCGTGGTGGAAGAGCTCGATTTCGACAAGGCCAAGGTCAAGGTCAGCGTCTCGATCTTCGGCCGCGCGACTCCGGTCGAGCTCGACTTCGAACAGGTCGAACTGGCGAAGTAAGAATCCTTGTGTGCGTGCCCGCCTCCGTGGGCACGTCCTCGGTGCGTCCTTGTTGGCCTACCGCTTCGCTACTTGAGGCCATTGCGGCTTCTGGCGAAGCCGGATCATCGCCAAGCCAATAGGGGGGTCACCGGTCCATGAAAACCCGCACTGGCATCTGTCAGAAGAAGCGCCGCTTCGCCACGCGCGAGGCGGCGGATGCGGCGGCGTTGGCGGCGGATGTGACCTTGCGCACCTACAAATGCGCGCTGTGTCACAGCTACCACCTCACCAGCCGCACCAAGGGCCTGCGTCCCCCTCGCGGTTTGGGTTGATTTTGGTGTCGCCTGCGCCTATGCGCGCGCCTTCGCTCCGCCCTCGGGCAAGCGATTCCATGCGGGAGCCCGGGCCGTGCACGTGGCCTGAGCGTTTGACCGCTTAACATGAGCCCTGTTCGAAAGAGCATGGCGACAGTGCGATAGGAGTACGGCCACATGGCCAAGAAGATTGAAGGCTATATCAAGCTGCAGGTGCCCGCGGGCTCTGCCACGCCGTCGCCGCCGATCGGCCCGGCGCTGGGTCAGCGCGGCGTCAACATCATGGAATTCTGCAAGGCGTTCAATGCCGCCACGCAGGAGATGGAAAAGGGCATGCCGATCCCGACCGTGATCACGGTCTACGCGGATCGCTCGTTCACCTTCATTACCAAGACCCCGCCGGCGTCCTACTTCCTCAAGAAGGCTGCCAAGCTTTCGGGCGGCTCGAAGGAGCCGGGCAAGGTCGTCGCCGGCAAGGTGACCCAGAGCCAGATCAAGGAAATCGCCGAGGCCAAGATGGCCGATCTCAACGCCAATGACATCGACATGGCGATGCGCATCATCGAGGGCTCGGCCCGTTCGATGGGCCTTGAAGTGGTGGAGGGCTGATCTGATGACCAAGATTACCAAGAAGGCAAAGGTGCTCACCGCGCTTGATCGCGAGAAGCTCTATTCGGTCGAAGAGGCTCTGGCCACGCTGCGCCAGTTCAAGGGCAAGTTCGACGAGACCGTCGAAGTCGCCATGAACCTCGGCGTTGATCCGCGTCACGCCGACCAGATGGTGCGCGGCATGGTGTCGCTGCCCTCGGGCACCGGCAAGGACGTCCGCGTCGCTGTGTTCGCCCGTGGTGACAACGCCGAAAAGGCGCTGGCTGCCGGTGCTGACAAGGTGGGCGCCGAAGACCTCATGGAAGACATGATGGCCGGCAACCTCGATTATGACCGCGTGATCGCCTCGCCCGACATGATGGGTGTGGTCGGCCGTCTCGGCAAGGTGCTCGGCCCCAAGGGTCTGATGCCGAACCCGAAGCTCGGCACCGTGACCCCGAACGTGGCTCAGGCCGTGGCTGACGCCAAGGCCGGTCAGGTCGAATTCCGCGTCGAAAAGCAGGGCATCATCCACTCGGGCATCGGCAAGCTGAGCTTCTCCGATGACGCGCTGAAGGCGAACTTTAAGGCGCTCACCGAAGCCGTGGTGAAGTCCAAGCCCTCGGGCGCCAAGGGCAAGTACGTCCGCAAGGTCACCATGACCTCGTCGATGGGCCCGGGCCTCAAGGTCGACCTCTCGGAAGTCGAAGGCGCGTAATTTTTGAGAGGGCGGGCGCATCCGCGCCTGCCCTTCCTCGCAGAAACAAAAGGGGCCGGACGCCGCAGGGCGATCCGGCCCTTTCCTGTGGCGGCTTGCCGAACAGGCTCTTGATTTCGCGCTCCGTATCGCCACTTATGAGCTTGGCCGCCCACCCCCTCTCCCCGCCGGGCGCGCCGCAAGAGGTTCAAGAACAGGCGATGCCCGCTCCCCCCGAAGACGTGATGTTCGTCCACCCCCGCTGGTTCGTGATCGGCTTTGCGCTTATCGCCTTTGCGCTCATCATCAATTACGATCTGCGCCTCGGCCTTGCTGCGGGCGCGGTGCTGGGCACCTTCGGGGCAGTGTGGCTCTATCTCGCCCTGCGCCTCAATCTGGTGGGGGATGACCGGCCGACCTATCGCCGCCGGGTGCTAGACCGGTTCCGCCAGCAGCTCAGCAATCGCCGCGAGGCGGAACGCCAGCGCGAAGACGGCTCAGGCGCGTAGGCCTGACCGGATCCGCGCCAGCGCGCCGGATCGCGCGGCCAGCGCCTTGGCCTGCGCCACCCCGCTATCGAATGCCCCGCGCGCGCCCAGCAGAGCGCGGTTCGCCAGCGTCGGCCGCAGCAGCATCACGCTGGCACAGGACGCGCTGTGGGTGCCGAACATCGCCTTGTGCGCGCCGTCACCCTCGGTGAAATCGAACCAGCGGTAGCGCTCTTCGGCAAACAGGCGCTCCAGCGCCTCCATCTGCAACACCGTGCCGGGCGACAGCCGCGCATGATCGGGATCATAGCCGAGATGGGCATAGACCAGCGTGGCCCCGACCACCGGTAGCGAGAGATAGGCAATCGCCTGCCCCCCTGCGTGGAGCAGGAAGCCGCGCATCCGGTCGTCCTCCGCCGCCTCCAGCATCGTCCGGCGGGCCTCCGGGCTGTCGGGCAGGCCGGCATCGAGCAGCCGCGCCTGATAGGTGCGCGCCGAGAGCGGCAGGGCGGCGGCGAGAAAGGCTTCGATCTCGTCCGGGGTGCGGTGTTCGGTGACGGTGAAGCCGCCTGTCTCCTCCTCCAGCTTCTTCGCCTTGCGCCGCAAGGTCGAGCGGGTCTTGCCCGAGAAGCGCGCCATATAGGCATCGAAGCCGTCCGCCATATCGATGTAGTGGCGCGGGTAGTCCTGCCGCCCGCCCGCGACAAAGCCGGGATAGCGGCCTGCGATGGCGGCCATCCGGCAGGCGGGGGCAGACAGGATGCGCAGGCCATCGGGGCCGGCCTCGGGCGCATCGGGCAAGGCCCCGCCCAGCACCTGTTCGAGCGAGAAGCTCCATGTCGTCAACTGGCGCGGCACGGCCCAGAGGCGGCGCGCGCCGATGGTGAAGTCGACCGGAATGGCGTGTGCCGGAGAACTCGCCATGGTCTTAAAGCGCGCCATAGACAGTGTTGGAGACGAACTGCTCGGCCAGCCGCCGTCCGGTGCGGATCGCGCTCGCGGGCAGAGGCTCGTTCGCGGACCCGTAGGCGCGGATCATCGGCGGGGTGTCGCGGTAATTGCCCGTTTCCACCCCCGGCATCCTGGCCAGCGCCTGCAACAGCCCGGCAAAGCGCCCCCACACGATCGGGTTCACGGCCAGCTTGCGGCGGTTGATGAGCTCGAAGGAATGGCTGACGAGAGTGAAGCTCTCGCGCCCGCTCGTCCGCGCATGGGCAATCGCGGCGAGCATCTCGCCAAGCGAGAGCGCGGTGATCTGGGCATGGCGCTGCCCGCCGCCGAGGGTGCCGATGCTGCCCGCGGGCACCTCGATCACGCCAAGGTGGTGCACCGGATCGCGCACATCCGCGCCAAGGCTGATGCGGCAGGCGCCGCCTGTGAGCGCCGGGCAATGGCTTGAATCATAGGCAATGCCCAACATCGCCAGCGCCCGCAGCGTATCGTCATTCGCGCCGTAATTGCCTGCGCGGAAACCGACCGGCGCAGGCGCACCGGCGGCCATCAGCGTGTCGCGGGCGTAGGCAAGGAGTTCGCACTGGTCTTCCAGCGGGAAGTCCGCAAGGTTGCGCCCTGTGCGGCCCGATGCGAGCGGATTGGCGCTGCCGGCGTGCTCCAGCCATTCGGTATGGCAATGCAGCTGCACATCCTGCCCGGCGGCGATGATGGGGCCGACAATATCCTCGATCGCGGCAAGGCCCCACACCAGTGCGGGCATGGGATCGACGAAGAACACCGCCTTTTGCCCGTATCGCGCCAGCATTTCGAGCTTGTGACCGATGCCTGCCGGACCTTGCGGGGTGATGCAGGCGATCGAGCGGGCAAAGTTCTCCGCCCGGTCAGCCGCATGCGGCCCGGTATAGAGGCCCGAGGAATACTCGGTGTCGATCGTGATGAACACGCGGGTCATCATGACCCCCGTGATAACGGGCGAGGGTTAAGACGGCGTGAGGACGCTGTCGTCCCCTGCCGGAGGGTTCAGATTCCGCCCGCCGTGGTGGGGTAGCCGAGCCCTGCCAGCCCTTCGACCAGCGCGGCGCTGCACTGCGCCAGATCATCGGCGCTGGTGGAACGGACCACGAAATTGGCACCCACCCGGCCTTCGCGGAAGAAGGGGTAGGAGCCGATCTGGCAGGTCTCGTGGGCGGCCTCGACGCTCCGCAGCAGCTCGGCCACCTCGCTCTCGGCGCACCAGCAGCCGATGGTTTCCGACAACAGCGGCGCGCCGCCTTCAAGCTGGCCGGTGAGCGCGTCGAGCATCCCGGCGGTGATATGCGGCACGCCGGCCATCACGAACAGGTTGCCGCGCCGGATACCGGGCGCGCCCGACATGCGGTTGGGGATCAGTTCGGAGCCTTCGGGCACGCGCGCCATGCGCAGCCGCCCTTCGTTGAGCCCCCCGCGGGTTTCGTAATAGCGTTCCAGCAGCGCGCGTGCATCGGGGTGGATGACCACCGGCACGCCCAGCGCCTTGGCGACCGCATCGACCGTGATGTCGTCATGGGTCGGCCCGATCCCGCCGGTGGTGAAGAGATAGTCATAATCCGCCATCAGCGCGTTGACCGCCTCGACGATGCGGCTTTCCACGTCCGGCACTACCCGCACTTCGGCAAGGCGGATGCCCTGCACCTGAAGCCAGGAGGCGACCTGCGCGATGTTCTTGTCCTGCGTGCGGCCGGAGAGGATTTCGTCGCCGATGACGATGAGCCCGGCGGTCCAGATCTTTTCGGGAGAGGTCATGGGGGATTGGTTAGGAGAGAAATCTTCCGATCCCAAGCCCCTTTCGTCATCCCCGCGCAGGCGGGGATCCATCTGCCCTTGCGATCACGCGGGAGGGTGAATGGACCCCTGCCTTCGCAGGGGTGATGAGGGTTGCCTTATTCAGCGGCTTCGAGCTGTTCCTCAGCACCGCGCGCATTGGCTCCGGCGCGGGTAAAGGTCAGGAAGCCGTCGGTCAGCGCGTCTTCCTTCATCCGCTTGCGGTCTATCACATATTCCTGATTGAGCCGCCACGGATAGCTCACCGAATTGCGCGGCATGATGTGCTTGCCGCGCTGGATGTAGCCCGAGGAGAAATCGAACACGTCGTCTTCGGTGATCTTGGCTTCCTCCGCCGCGGTCAGCACCGGGGTGGCGATGGTCGTGCCTGTGGCGCGCATATGTTCCAGCACGCGGCACACATAGTCGGAATTGATGTCGGCCCGCAGCGTCCAGCTGGCGTTGAGATAGCCGAACACCACCGCAAGGTTGGGCAGGTTCGAGAACATGCAGCCCTTGTAGTAGAAGCGTTCGTTGAACTTCACCGGCTGGCCTTCGACGCGCACGTCGATCTTGCCGGCAACCGCCAGCTTGAGGCCGGTGGCCGTCACCACGATATCGGCGGCGAGGAACGTCCCGTCGGCGAGGCGCACGCCGCCCTTTTCGAACTTGGCGATATGGCCCGTAACGACATCGGCTTTGCCCGCCTTCATCGCGGTGAACAGATCCTCGTCGGGCACCAGGCACAGGCGCTGTTCCCAAGGGTTGTAAGGCGGGGTGAAGGCGTCCTTGTCGTAATCCGGCCCCAGCGCCTTCTCGATCTTCTTGTAGAGCGCGTCCTTCACCTTTTGCGGATTGTCGCGCGCCAGCTTGAAGCTGAAGTCCTGCATCTTGATGTTCTTGAACCGGGTGATCCGGTAGGCGAGCTTTTCCGGCAGCACCTTGCGCAGGAAATTCGCGATCGCGTCCTTGGCGGGGCGGGTGAACATCCATGTGGGGGTGCGCTGGAGCATCGTCACATGCGCCGCCTCGCGCGCCATCGAGGGCACGATCGTCACCGCAGTCGCGCCCGATCCGATCACGACGACGTTCTTGCCCTTGTAATCGAGGTTTTCGGGCCAGAACTGCGGGTGGAGCACCTGTCCGTCGAATTCACCGAAGTCGAACCCGGCGTCATAGGGCTCGTCGTAATCGTAATAGCCTGCGCCGAGATAGACGAAGTTGGCAGTGAGGTGGGTGCGGCTGCCATCGGCCTTCTCCATCTCGACATGCCAGCGCGCGTCATCATGGTGGAAGTCGGCGCTGATCACCTTGTGGCCGAAGCGGATGTGCTGGCGGATGCCGCGTTCATCGACGATACGGTCGAGATATTCGAGGATCGCAGGCGCATCGGCGATCGACTTTTCATGCCGCCAGGGCTCGAAATCGAAGCCGAGGGTATGCATGTCGCTGTCCGAGCGGATACCGGGATAGCGGAACAGATCCCACGTCCCGCCGAGATTGTCGCGGCGCTCGACGATGGCATAGCTGTGGTGCGGCGCTTTCATTTCCATGTGCGCGGCCATGCCGATGCCGGAAATCCCGGCACCCACGATCAGCACGTCGAAATCAGGCGGTGTGGCAAGCATGACGGGGCCTCTCTCTCCCTTGTTGACACGGATGTAACCACAGCCCTTGCCCAAAAGCGAGTCTTGAATGGCAATCTGCAACTGACTTTGAGGTGACGCGGCGTGGTCCGCGCTTTATGGCCCGCTTCCATGAGACTTCGTGCCCGCCTGCTCGCCTGCGTTCTGCTCCTGCCCCTTGCCGCGCCGCTGGCCGCGCAGGACGCGGACGAAGTGGCGGACGAGGATTCGCTGGCAGAGGAAATCATCGTCACCGGGCGCGGCCTCGAACCCGCGCTCTCGACCGGGATCTATGCCACCACCACTCTCGATCGCGAGACGATCGTGGCGAGCCCATCGGGCCGGATCGAGGATGTGCTGCGGGGCGTTGCGGGGTTCCAGCAGTTCCGCCGGTCGGACAGCCGCTCGTCCAACCCCAGCGCCCAAGGCGTGACGCTGCGCGCGCTGGGCGGCAATGCGACGAGCCGCGCGCTGGTGCTGCTTGACGGGGTGCCGCTCGCCGATCCCTTCTTCGGCTATATCCCGCTCTCCGCCATCGCGCCCGAGACGCTGGGCGAGATCCGCGTGACGCGCGGCGGCGGTTCGGGGCCGTTCGGCGCAGGGGCGCTGGCGGGTACGATTGAGCTCGAAAGCGCCGATCCGTCCGCCAGCAGCCCGTTCATGGGCAGCGCCGCGATCAACAACCGCGCCGAGACCGAGGCAAGCGGCGTGCTGACCGCAAGGCTCGGGCGCGGTTTTGCCGTGGCGAGCGGGCGGTGGGACCGGGGGCAGGGGTTCTTCACCACGCCTGACAGCCAACGGGTGCCAGCCAGCGCTCGGGCTGCGTTCGACAGCTGGAACGCCGCCCTGCGCGCCGTCGCCCCGCTCACCGACAGCATCGAATTGCAGGCGCGCGTCGGCGCCTTCCGCGATGCGCGCACGCTCCGGTTCCGGGGTGCGGATTCGACCAGCGAGGGCGAGGACGCCTCGATCCGCCTTGTCGGGCGCGGGCGCTGGCAGTTCGATCTGCTGGCCTATGTCCAGACCCGCGACTTCTCGAACATCGTCATCAGCGCCACCCGCTTCACCCCGACGCTCGACCAGCGGCGCACGCCGTCCACCGGCATCGGCGGCAAGTTCGAACTGCGCCCTCCGATTGCCGAGGGGCACGATATCCGCATCGGCGCCGATTATCGCCGCGCCGACGGGGAATTGCAGGAAGAGGCGCTGAACGCTGTGACCGGCGCGATCACCGAGCGTCGCCGCGCAGGCGGGGCGAGCGCCAATCTCGGCCTTTTCATCGAGGATGACTGGCAGATCGGCCCGCTCGTCATCAATGGCGGGTTGCGTGCGGACCGCTCCAGCATCACCGGCGGGTTCTACCGCGCGGTCAACGCGGCCGGCGCGCCGGTCAGCACCCTCATCGCGCCCGATCGCAGCGACTGGTCGGTCAGCTGGCGGGCGGGGGCTTCGTTCAACGCGACCCGCCGTCTGGGCCTGCGCGCAGCGGCCTATACCGGGCTGCGCCTGCCGACCCTCAACGAGCTATACCGCCCCTTCGTGGTGTTCCCGGTGGTGACGCAGGCCAATGCGGGCCTCGAAAACGAGCGACTGGAGGGCTTCGAACTCGGCTTCGACTGGCAGCCGGTCAATGAAGTGGTGCTGGCCGTGACCGCCTTCGACAACCGGGTCGAGAACGCGATCGCCAATGTCACCATCGCCCCTAATCTGCGCGAGCGCCAGAACCTGCCGGCGATTGCCGCGCAGGGGATCGAGACCAATCTGGCGGTGAAGCTGGGCGAAGTCAGTTTGGACGGCGCGCTCGCCTGGACCGATGCCGAGGTGCGCGGGCGCGGGCCTTCGCTGGCGCTCGATGGCAAGCGTCCGGCGCAGACCCCGGCCTTTGCCGGCACGCTAACGCTCGGCTGGAAGCCGGCCGAGGGCTGGCACCTTGCCGCCACGCTGCGCCATGTGTCCGCGCAGTTCGAGGATGATCTTGAGACCGACCGGCTGGCCCCTGCCACCACGCTCGACGCCTTCCTCGCAGCGCCGCTCGCCGGCACGCTGTCGCTGGTGCTGCGGGGCGAGAATCTCAGCGGCGAGACGATCATCACCCGCAATCAGGCCGGATCGATCGATCTCGGCGTACCGCGCACATTGTGGCTGGGGGTGAGGGTCGGTTTCTGAGCCGGTGGGAGGCCCCAGCACCCGCCGCGAAACAATCTTGCCCGAACTCTGATGTGGACAGCAACATGCTGCGTCGCAGCATGAAATGTCGCATTTTTGCTACTGTCAGCCAGAACTTGACTATGACTCTTGTTAGGACGCGAAGCCCTGATAGGTTCCCGCCCACACCAAGATCGGCCTGAAGCCGGCTGGATTGTTGAGAGAGGGAAAACATGACTCGCAAGTTCGCAGCTTTTGCTTGCGGCCTGATGGCCTGCAGCGCGCTTACCGCCCCCGCCTATGCCCAGGATGCTGAAAGCGATGCGCCCGCAGCACGCGATGACAGCGTCATCATCGTGACCGCGACCCGCCGCGCGCAGGACGTGCAGGACATTCCGCTCGCGGTGACCGCAATCGCCCCGCAGCAGCTCGAAGCCCAGCGCGTGGTCAACATCCAGCAGATCTCGGCTCTCGCGCCCAGCTTCACCGCCAGCCAGGCGCAGCTCGCTTCGGGCTCGGTCGTGCTGCGCGTGCGCGGTATCGGCACCACCTCGAACAACATCGGCTTCGAAAGCGCGGTCGGCATCTTCGTTGACGGCGCCTACCAGTCGCGTCCGGGCGTCGCGCTCAGCGAATTCGTCGACGTGGAACGCGTCGAAGTGCTGCGCGGCCCGCAGGGCACGCTGTTCGGCCGCAACACCTCGGCTGGCGCGCTCAACATCACCAACGTCCGCCCCGATGTCACCGAGTTCGGCGGCTTCGTGAATGCGGAATACGGCGCCTTCAACGAAGTCAGCCTGCAGGGCGCGATCAACGTGCCGATCGTGCAGGACAACCTCGCCCTGCGCGTGACGGGTGCCTATCGCCAGCGCGACGGCTTCCTCGATGTGGTCAACCGCACCGGCGCCAAGATCGGCGAAACCAATGACGCCGATCAGTGGCTGGTGCGCGGCCAGCTGGGCTGGGACACCGACAGCGGGATGCGCGGGCGCATCATCGTCGACTATTCGAAGAGCCAGTCGAGCTGCTGCGGCGCGGTCGAGCTCTACCAGACCCCGCTGGTGCCTGCCGGGCTCTACAACGCGGTCGGCCTCGGCGCGAATGGCGGCAACGGCCAGCCCTTCGTTTCGAACAATCCTTTCGGTCAGAGCGACTTCGAGCGCGCGATGGACAACCGCGTGGTCTCGGCCAACTCGGTTCCGCAGGCGGATATCGACAATTACGGGGTCACCGGCGAAGTCGAATTCCCGGTGTCGGACAATGCCGACCTGATCTTCATCGGGTCGTGGCGCAAGTATCAGAGCTCGGAAGCCTATGATTCCGACTTCACCGGCGCCGACATCTTCAATGTCTCCGGGCTGAACCTCGATCTCGAAACCTGGACCGCCGAACTGCGGCTGCAGGGCGAAGCGATGGACGGCAAGCTGAACTACATGATCGGTGGCTTCTATTCGGACGAGCAGATCGACCAGTCGGCCAGCTTTGCACTGGGTGCGGATTATGATCGCAACGTCGGCGCGCTGCTGGCGGGCGGCACCAGCGGGGCGAGCCTCAACCCGGCCTCGCCGCTGTTCTTCGGCCCGACCCCGCTCCAGCGGCTGACCGGGGTCAACCCGGCCACCACCACCAACACCAACCGCTTCCAGCAGAGCGCCCAGAGCTACGCGATCTTCACCCACAACTCCTTCGAGATCACCGATGGTCTCGAACTGACGCTGGGTGCGCGCTATTCGTGGGAAGAAAAGTCGGGTGGCTTCAGCCAGACCGCGGTCAACAACCAGATCTGCCCGGCCACGCTGGGTGCGCTCGGCAATGTGCCCGCGCCGCTGCGTCCGACCTTCATCGGGCTTGGCTGCTTCGGCTTCACCGCGCCGGTCAACCTGCCGCAGGCCGCCGCGCTGCCGCTGCCGCGCACCTTCCAGGCCGATTTCGACGACGAGGAGCTGATCTACACCGTCAAGCTCGGCTACGAAATCAGCCCCTCGGTGAACACCTATGCCAGCTTCACCCACGGCTACAAGGCGGGCGGGATCAACCTCGATACCACCGCAGCCGTCGGCGGCGCCGATCCGCGCTTCCTGTCGGAAGAGGTCGATGCCTATGAAGTGGGCGTCAAGGCCAAGTTGCTCGATGATGCGGTGACGCTCAATGTCGCCGGCTTCATCGAGGAGTTCAGCAACTTCCAGGTGCTCGAATTCACCGGGACGGCCTTCACCACCTTCAACGTCCCCGTGGCCGAAACCAGGGGTGTCGAAATCGAAGGCCTGATCCGTCCGAACAACGAGCTGACCTTCAACATCGGGGCGACCATCCTCGATGCCAGCTACCCCGAGAATTGCGACCGGGGTCAGGAAACCGTGGTTACGGTCGCCTCGCTGTGCGGCAATGACCTGACCAACGCGCCGCAGATCGTCGCGCTGCTTGGCGGGATGTGGGAAAAGCCGATCAGCGATTCGATGGAGTTCTTCGTCGCGGGCCAGGTCCGCATGGAGAGCGATCAGCGCACCTCGACCCAGGCGATCGTGCCGCCGACCGTGGCGGCCGGTTCGACTGCGGCGCAGGTGCAGGCTGCGGTTGACGCTGCGCCGCTGATCGTCGCTGACGTCCAGGACGGCAAGGCCTTCGTGAACCTGCGGGCCGGTCTGCGCTTCGGCGACGGTGCCTACTCGCTCGAAGGCTGGGTCAACAACCTCACTGACGAAGTGGTGCGCGGTGTGACCTTCAACACCACCCTGCGCGGCTCGGGCGCGGCCAACTCGCGTTCGGCCTTCACCCTGCCGCCGCGCCAGTACGGCGTGACCCTGCGCGCCAAGTTCTGAGGCACCAGGCAAGTTAGCTCCGATCACAGGAGCGGGAGAGGAGAGGCGGCTCGCGACACGCGAGCC
>CAIZNH010000029.1:0-2500 GCA_903934325.1 uncultured Alphaproteobacteria bacterium
GCTGAAGCACAGATCCTGATCGAAGCCTGGCGCCGGCATTACAACACCGTCAGGCCACACAGCTCCCTGGGCTATCGGCCGCCAGCTCCGGAAGCGGCGACGCCGCCATGGCTGCCCGCCGGTTCCGCTTCGCTCCACCTGCGGCCAGCCATGGCACCAGAGCCGGTTTTACACTAACAAACATAGCGGACCACTCAGTGGGGGCCGGTCAACATGGTGCTGATTCTTGGCGTGCTCGCCGCTTTCGGCGCAACCGTGCTGCTGCTCGGCATGGCCTATCTCTCGCGCGATTTCTCGCGCAAGATCGTCGAGATCACCGGAGCGATGACCCGCCTTGCCGAGGGCGACCGCAACTTCAGCATCGACGGCCAGTCCCGCAAGGACGAAGTCGGCGCGATGGTTCGTGCGCTTGAACTGTTCAAGCGTGCCAGCCGCCGGCTCGAAAGCTGGGCGCGCGAACGCTCGGAAAAGGCCGAGCAGGAATTGCAGCTCCAGCAGGAACGCGAGCGTGAACGGGTCGATGCCGAAGCGCGCAAGGCCGCGCTGCTTGATGAAGTGGCGCGCCAGTTCGAACGCACCGTGGGCGATGTCGTCAACGGCGTGGCGGCAGCCTCCAGCCAGCTCCACACCACCGCCACCCGCATGGCCGCCAGCGCCGAGGAAGCCAGCCGCCGCACCGGCGAGGTCGCCACCTCGATGGAAGAGGCCAATGCCGGGGCCACCGCTGCGGCTGCTGCCAGCGACGAATTCGCGCTCTCGATCAGCGAGATCAGCCGTCAGGCCGCCTCGTCGAGCGAGTTGGCGCGGCTTGCCACCGAAGCCACGGGCGAGGCCGACGAGACCATCTCTGCCCTCGCCGCCTCGGCCGAGGAAGTCGGGCAGATCGTCGAGCTGATCCAGACCATCGCCCAGCGCACCAATCTGCTCGCCCTCAATGCCAGCATCGAAGCAGCGCGCGGGGGCGAGGCGGGCCGCGGGTTCGCTGTGGTCGCCAGCGAGGTCAAGGAACTCGCCATGCAGACCAGCCGCGCGACCGAGAAGGTCGCCGACCAGATCCGCGCGATGCAGTCCACCACCGGCGCCAGCGTCAAGGCACTGCGGTCTATCGCGGGGCAGGTGAAGGAGCTCGAATCCACCGCAGTCTCGATCGCCACCGCGGTTGACCAGCAGTCGGTCGCCGGGCGCGATCTGGCGCAGTCGATCGACCTTGCTGCCCGCGGGACCGAGAATGTCGCCGGGCACATCGAAGACGTGCGCCAGCTCTCGCTCTCGACCGGAGCTGCGGCCAGCCAGGTGCTCTCCAGCGCCAACGAGCTGGAGGCCCAGGCCGCCCACCTCGGCGATCAGGTGCGCGGGTTCCTGCGCACTGTGCGCTTGGGGTAGGATTTCCGGCCGAGGAGGGCTAGGGAACGGCCATGCCCTCCCCCTTTATCCTGTTCCAGCACCTTGTCCCGCAACACGCCCTCACCCGGCTCGCGGGAGCGCTGGCAGCGAGCGAGCGGCCGTGGATCAAGGGTCCGCTGATCCGCCACTTCGCCGGCGCCTATGGCGTCAACATGGACGAGGCGGCGCGCGGGCTTGGCGAATTTGCCAGCTTCAACGACTTCTTCACGCGCGAATTGAAACCCGGCGCACGCGAACTGGCTGATAGCGCGAACTATATCCTGAGCCCGGCGGACGGTGCAGTGAGCCAGCTCGGCAGCATCACCGATGGCCGGATCTTCCAGGCCAAGGGCCGCGATTTTACCGCGAGCGAAATCCTCGGCCACGGCGCAGAGGCCGCCGCACGGTTCGAGGGCGGGCAGTTCATGACGATCTACCTCAGCCCCAAGGATTATCACCGCGTCCATATGCCGGCAGCGGGCGCGCTCCAATCGAGCGTCTATGTCCCCGGCGATCTGTTCTCGGTGAATGCCGAGACTGCCGAGGGCGTGGACCGGCTGTTCGCCCGCAACGAGCGCTTGTCCTGCCTGTTCGACGGGCCGGACGGGGTCTTCGCCAGCATCATGGTCGGCGCGATGATCGTCGCGGGGATCGACACGGTCTGGCCGCACCGCTTTGCCGGCCATGGGAAGGCACCCGTGCGCGAGGAATTTGCACAAGGCGCGGTCGATCTCGCGGCAGGCGCGGAGATGGGCCGCTTCTACCTCGGCTCCACCGTGGTGCTGCTGTTCGAACCCGGCCGGGTGGAATGGCTCGGCGGCATCGTCGCAGGCGATCCGGTGCGCATGGGTCAGGCGATCGGACGACGGCTCGGCGCGGGCTGAGAGTTCTCAGAACCGCGCGGCGAGCTCTTCCATCTCGGCCACCTCACGCGCGAAGCGCTGCGCAGCCAGTCCGGGCACCAGTTCTGCGAAGACATCTGCAAGTGCGCGGTAATACCACAGGGTGCCATCCTTGCGCCCCGTAAAGCGCTCCCAAACTTCAGCGCCATGGGCGCGCAGATCAGCGTTGATGGCGCTGGCATTATGGGTCTTGTCTGCAAGGCTTACTTCGAGCG
>CAIZNH010000030.1 GCA_903934325.1 uncultured Alphaproteobacteria bacterium
GGGGCCACCGGAGCCGGCGGCGGCGGCGGCGGCGGCGGCGGCGGAGCTTCTTCACCACCGAAGTTGTAGGTGATCGAGCCCAGCAGCGAGTGGGTGCTCAGCTTGGTGTCGAGCGTACGACCGCGCGGATCAACCAGGTTGATGTCCGGAGCGTTGAAGTAGCGATACTTGATGCCGACATCCCACGAATCGCTGAGCGGAGCGCGCAGACCAGCAAGCAGCTGCCATGCGAGACCGGTGTCGGAATCGTTCCACACGCCCGGACCGTTCGCGTTCACGCGGCCGTCCATGTCGACGCGAGCAACACCGATACCACCGCCGGCGAACGCCTGCAGGCCATCATCGGGGCCGAAATCGAACAGGCCGTTGAGCATGAAGCTCAGCGCGCTGGTTTCACCCAGAGCATCGAGGGTGGACGAGCGGAAGAACGAGTCAACCGGCGGGTTCAGAGCGAGGCCCTGAACACCAGCGGAGACGCTTTCGAGATCGGCGGCACGGTAGCTTGCTTCGGCTTCCAGACGGAACGCACCGAAGTCATAGCCCACGCTAGCGCCGAAGTCGTAATCCTTGTCGTACTCGGCACCGGCATCGCCGGCAGCACCGTTAACATCCAGGCTCTGGTCTTCAACGATCATCACGCCGCCATCACCCTGAATGTACCACTGGCCTTCACGAGCCAGGGCGGGCGTGGAGAGCGCGGTCGAAGCCATCGCCATGCCAATGACGAGTTTGCGCATTCAAATTTCCCCTTTGTTATCGACTTGAGGCACCCAAGGTCTCTATCTTTTCCCCAATGAAGAGGCAAGCGGTCAATAGCAAACATGTGTTGCAAGAATGTCTCTATGCCTTGCTTAGTGAAAAGAGATGGCAAGAAGGTTAATCCGCAGCGCACCTGAAGACCATTTGTCCGGTCCGGATGACTAACTTGTTAGCGGCGCGACGAGCCCGATCGATCGCAGGCCGGCAACCAGCTGGGCGAGCAGGGCCCTTGCCTCGACATCGATGACAACGCCGCCATTGGGGGCCGACAGCGCAGGTGCACTTTGCCAAGAGGAGTGGAAGCACAGCCAGACGCCTGCAGCGCGATCGAACATCAGCATGCCTTGGGATGGGGCCACGAAGTGCCAGCTGTCCGCAATCCGTATTGCGACATGGTCGATATGTCCGCTCCATTCGCCGGACGCAGGTGCCGTGATTCTGTAGCAGCTCCCTTCGCCGGCACCCGCAGGCGGTTGCGGCAGCGATGCCACAATCGCCTGCTGCGCTAGCGCATCAAGGATCGTCAGCGCCTGATTGACGTAGAACTCCTTCTGCGCCTGCCCGGCATGCATGACTGTGCTGCGGCCCGCGCAGGGTCTCGGGCTCGGCGGCCGAGAACAGCTGGGCCATCGCCCCATTGGCAAAGCGGATCCGGTGCAGCGAGGGCTCGAACACCGGCCGCTCGTCCGGCGGGAACACCGCCAGCAACCCGCTTTCCCCTTCGACCATCACCGCGCGGGCCTCTGCCAGAGAGGCGGATACCAGCGCGATGCGCGCCTCGGGGTTGCCATCAGCAATCATCCGCACCCATTCCGCGCCGGCCCGGGTCTTGCCGAAGCCGCGTCCGGCCATCACCATCCAGATCCGCCAGTCGCCCGGCGGGGGCAGTTGCTCTTCGCGGGCGCGGTATTCCCACACGAAGGCGTGCTTGTTGCGCTCGCCGCTGTTCATGGCGGCGATGACCTTTGCCCGGACCTTTGGCGATGCTGCGAGGAACCATTGATAGGCGCCGATCACGGGACTTGCGGCTCGTCGAGGCGATCATGGGTCAGGCGCCGCCGGATATCCTCGATCTTGCGGTCGATCGAGGCACGCACCTCTGCCGCGCTGACTTCGCGGATGCGGCTTTGGGGGCTGGCGGCCATGTCCCGGTGGGCTGCCAGCAGCCGGATCGCGTTGGCAAAATCATAGCGCTCGGTCTCGCTGGCCTTGAAGTCGCCTTGGCGCAGCCGCCGCAGAACCTCCATTTCGAGATGGAGATAGCCCTCGGCCAGCGCGCCGAGCCACTGGCGGGAAAAATCCGGTTCCTCCCGGCGGGTGCGGTAGGCGCGGGCCACCGACACGCCGGCATGGGCTGCCGCCGCGGCGACGCTCGACGTCTCCGCCAGACGTTCGAGAAAGCGGCTGCGCCAATGCCGCTTGGCCGGAGTTTCACAGGCTTCGACGTGGAGCAGATAGCCGGGCATTTCCATCGGCACTCTCCCTGCGCGAAAACGAGCAGGCGCCGAACCCCTGGGGGGCGGCGTCCGGACGAATCACTATTTCTCGATGATGCCCTTTTCTAACCAAAGAGCGTCATGATGTCAAGAAAAATAACCAATATGGTTTGTCATGCGCGGCGTACGAACCGGCGGGCGCATGGCGAACGGCGGCCCTGCCGACATGGCGGGCCGCCGATCGCGAGATAGCGGTGCGATGAGGCCGGACGCAGGCCCGACGATCAGATGATCCCGATCGCCTTGCCGGCGCGCTCAAACATGCCGAGGATGGTCTGCACCTGTTCGGCCGAGTGTTCCGCACACAGCGAGCAGCGCAGCAGCGTCATGCCCGCCGGGGTCGCCGGGGGCCGCGCGAGGTTCACATAGAGGCCTTCCTTCAGGAGCGCCTCCCACATCATCGCGCCGCGTTCGAGATCGGGCATGATCACCGCGATGATCGCGCTCTGGGGCTCGTCCGTGCCCAGCTTGAAGCCGAGATCGCGCAGGCCCTTGTGAAGCGTGCGGCTGTTCTCCCACAGGTGCGCGCGCTTGTTGCCGCCGTGCATGAGCTTGCGGATCGAGGCGGCCGAGCTCGCCATCACCGAGGGCGGGAGCGCTGCGGTGAAGACATAAGGGCGGCACACCAGCCGCAGCACTTCGAACTTGGGATGGTTCGACACGCAGAAGCCGCCGACCGTGCCAACGCTCTTGGAGAAGGTGCCGATGATGAAATCGACATCGTCGAGCACGCCCTGCTCCTCCGCGACGCCGCGGCCGTGTTCGCCGATGAAGCCCATCGAGTGCGCTTCGTCGACCAGCACCATCGCGCCGTTTTCCTTGGCGATGCGGACCATCTCCTTCAGCGGCGCCACATCGCCCATCATCGAGTAGACACCTTCGAGCACCACCAGCTTGCCCGCGCCTTCGGGAATGCGCTTCAGGCGCTTTTCCAGCGCCTCGACGTCATTGTGTTTGAACGGCACGACTTCGGCGCGGCCCATCGCGCAGCCATCATAGATCGATGCATGGCTGTCGATGTCGAGGATGATGTAGTCACCCTTGCCCGCCAGCGTGGAGATGATGCCGAGGTTGGCCTGATAGCCGGTCGAGAACACCATGGCGTGATCCATGGCGTAAAATTCGCGCAGTGCCGCTTCCACATCGCGGTGATCGCGGAAGGTGCCGTTGAGCACGCGGCTGCCGGTGGTGCCGGCACCGAAATCCTGCATCGCTGCCTGGCCCGCTGCGATCACATCGGGGTCGAAGGTCATGCCCATGTAGTTGTAGGTGCCGAGCAGGATCGTGTCGCGCCCGTTGCACACCGCGCGGGTCGGCGAGAGCACCTGCTCCATCACGAGGTTGAACGGATCCTCCACCCCGGCGGCCAGCAGTTGCTCGCGGGTCTGGATGATCGGATCGAACTTGGCGAGCAGGTCGACGGGTTCGGCTGCGGTGGTCGTTTCGGTCATGGCGGTTGCCATTATCAGCTATCCTGCAACTTGTGGACTGCGGCGACGAGCTGGCCCCAGTTTTCGATCTCGGCCTGCTGGTTCATCGAGATGATGATGTCGAACTCGTCCTCGATCGCGGCGACGAAATCCATCACCGTGAGGCTGTCGAATTCGAGATCACCGGCAAAGGTCGTCGCGTCTTCGATGGCGATGCCCTTCTTGTTGAAGGGTTCGACCAGGGCGCGGATGGACACATCGACTTCGGCGGGGGTCATGGGCAGCGGTGCTTTCATAGGATCGGTTGTCGCGCGGCGTATGCCACGATAATACGTCTGCAAAGCGGCGGTTGATGCAGCTTGTCAAGTTTTCGCCGCCTCCAAGCGGCGCTGTGCGGCCAATCCGGGGGGAAATCATGGCTGAAAACACCACGAAGGACGATCAGCCCAAGGCGGCGCCATCCGTGCCGTCGCCCTCAGGCTTTTCCAACCACGCGATCCATCTGGTGCGCACCAGCCAGCAGATCAATCTGATGCTGAGCCAGATGGCCGATGCCAAAGCCTCGATCCTGATGGGGGCGACCTTCCTCGTCTTCACCATCTCGGTCGGGCAGGCGAAGGACGGCTCGCTGCCGGTCTCGCTCGCCGTGCTGGCGCTGCTCGCCTTCGTCTCGGCTATGTGCGCGGTGTTTGCGGTGCTGCCCTCGATCAGCAGTCCGACCTCGGCCAAGCTCAACGACGGCAAGGTGAACAAGCTGTTCTTCGGCTACTTCACTCACATGGACGAGGACGAGTGGACCGAGAGCATCCTCGGCGAGCTGCGCGCGGACGAGACGATCTTCCGCACCATGCTGCACGACATCTACCAGAACGGGCAGGTGCTCCAGCGCAAGAAGTACAAATACCTCGCCTATGCCTACAAGACCTTCATGGCCGGGCTGACGATCACCGCAATCACATTCGCGATCGAATACGGCCTGAAGTATCTTTGACGTTCAGTTTTCCAGCTGGATGCGGCATTCGCTCTTCTGGGCTTCGCATCGGTCGGCATAGGCTGCGACCACGGCGCGCGGCACCCGAGACTGGAACGCGCCGGGGCCGAGGCCGTAGAGCCCCTTGAAATAGGCCCGGTCGAAATCTGTCAGCGACCGGGCTGCCATGTCCGGCCCCTCAGCGAACATGCTCAGCAACGAGGGCAGATCGACATTGCTGAAATCGATCTGTCGTCGCGGCATCCCGAGGATGTGGAGTGCGGCGTGATCGGCGATCTGTTCGAGTGTGGCACCGCCCAGCTTTCGGGCATCATACATCACCACGGTCAGCACCTTGGGGCGATAGGTGGCGGCCGAGGTGCGTGACGCCGCGGGGTTCTGCGAGACCACAAGGCCGAGGTCGTTGAAGGTCACGCCTTGCGCGTTGGCGGTACCAAGCACGCTCCACCACACCACCGGCTCCCCGGCGCGCAACGCGTTCTCGATCCGGCGGGTGTGCACGTCGCGGAACGGGAGCACCCCGACCAGATCGAGCCGCTTGCTCACCAGCCGCTTGTACATCCGCCCGGGATCATCGACCACGATCACCACCGCATTGGCGCGGCATCCGGCCCGCGCCTCTCCGAGGCCGACCTCGCGCGAGGTGGCAAGGATGCGCTCGGCCACGAACTTCCCCTGGTCCGCCGCGAGCCCGGCAACCTCAAGGCACAGTGGCTGGAAGAAGCGCGGCATGGATTCGAACACGCTGAGGCGCTCGGTCATGTCCCGCAGATTGTCCTTGAACAGCTGCCTTGCGATCTCGCGCTGGCCGAGAACTTCGATCTCGCTCGGGTAATCATCCCCGGGCGGCTGGGCGCGGAGCCCTGCAGGCCATGCCAGAATTGCCGAAACCAAGGCGAACACCAGTGCGACCCGGCTACGCATAGAGCCTCCGTTTAACCCGCTGCTTTCTATGCAGGTTTTCGAATCCCCGCCATGAATGGGCGGTTAACGCGAGGCTGCGCTATACCAGTGCCTTCACCGCATTCATGAACGGCCCGATCGACACCGGCTTCGACAGGTATCCCTCCGCGCCGGCGGCACGGATGCGTTCCTCGTCACCCTTGGCCGCAAAGGCGGTGACGGCCAGCACCGGAATGGCCGACAGCCTCCGGTCGCGCTTGGCGGCCTCGATCAGATCAACGCCCGAAATGCCGCCCAGCTGGATGTCCATGATGATGAGATCGGGCGCGATCGCCCGCGCGGTATCGAGCACGAGGTTGCCATCGGCCACCGGCTCCACCTCGAAGCCATTGGCGCGCAGCACATCGCAGAACAATTTCCGGTTGAGGTCATTGTCCTCGACAACCATTATCCGTTTTGTCACTGCACGCCCCGCATCCGATACCGCCCGTCGATTACCCCCCCTGAGAGGACAGGACAATCCCGCATCCCGCCGACCCCGCGAATGATGGCCCCTCCGCCAGCCCGCAGATGCTGGCGCTGGCAGCGCTCGGCTGGGTGCTGGAAAGCGAGGAGCGGGCCGCGCGCTATCTTGAACTGACGGGGCTCGATCCCGATAGTCTGCGCGCGGGGCTGGGCGATCCCATGATCCTTGCCAGCGCACTCGAATTTCTCGCCAATCACGAACCCGATCTGATCCGCGCCGCCGAGGCACTGGCTGTCACGCCCGAGGAACTGGTCGCCGCCAAGGATCTTTTGCTAGCATGACCCGCCCCCTGATCATCTCCGATTGCGACGAAGTGCTGCTGCACATGGTCGCCCCGTTCAAGGACTGGCTGGAGGCGAGCCAGGGCGTCAGCTTCCATCTCGAAGGCCACAATTTTGCAGAAGCCCTGCGCTGGAAGGAAAGCGGCGAGCTGCTCGCCCCGCCCGATATCTGGAAGATGCTGGGCAAGTTCTTCGACAACGAGATGGACTCGCAGATGCCGATTGCCGGCGCGGTCGAGGGGATCAACACCCTCGCCGAAAAGGCTGATGTGGTGATCCTGACGAACCTCGTCGATGGCCACCGCGATGCCCGCGCCCAGCAGCTCGCCAAGGTCGGGATCAATGCGCGGGTGTTCACCAATCAGGGGCCCAAGGGCCCGGCGCTGAAGGCGATCATCGATGAATATGCGCCGACCCGCGCGGTCTTCATCGACGATCTCGCCCAGCACCACGCATCCGTGGCCGAGATCACCCCGCACGTCACCCGCCTGCACCTGTGCGGCGAGCCGATGATCGCCCATGCTATTGATTGCGCCCACAAGGCCGGCCACGCCGAAGCCCGGATCGACCGCTGGGATGAAGCCCTGCCGTGGCTGCTCGAACGACTGGAGAATTGATGATGACGATTGCTGCCAAACTCGCCGAACTCGGCATCACTCTGCCCAAGGCCGCCGCGCCCGTCGCCAGCTATGTGCCGGTGGTGGTGCATGGCGGCTTTGCCCATGTCTCGGGCCAGCTGCCCTTCGTCGACGGGCAGGTGGTCAAGGGCCGGCTGGGTGACGATGTGAGCGTTGCCGAAGGGCAGGCCGCCGCGCGCGCCTGCGCTCTGATGATCGTCGCCCAGCTTCAGGCCGCCGGGCTGCTTGAACAGGTCGAGCGGATCGTCAAGCTCGGCGCCTTCATCAACTGCACCGCCGACTTCACCGATCAGCCCGAAGTCGCCAATGGCGCGTCCGATCTGATGGAGCAGGTGTTCGGCGGAGCAGGGCAGCACGCCCGCGCCGCAGTCGGCGTGCCGGCCTTGCCGCGCGGCGCGGCGGTGGAAGTCGATGCGGTGGTCGCATTGCGGGCATGACCGTGCGCGGCGCCCCCGATTGGCTGACGCGGTGGGAATATGCCCATCGCGGTTTGCACCAGGAGGGCGTGCCCGAGAATTCGCGCGCCGCGGCCGAAGGCGCGATTGCGGCCGGCATGGGGATCGAATGCGATATCCAGATGAGCCGCGACAATGCGCCGCTCGTCTTCCACGACTGGGAGCTTGACCGGCTCACCCGCGAGCGCGGAAAGGTGGCCGCCCGCAGCGCCGATGATCTGTGCCGCATCCCGCTGTTGGAGACGCAGCAGACGATCTGGAAACTCGCTGACCTGCTCGATCTGGTCGCCGGACGGGTGCCGCTGCTGGTGGAGGTGAAGGCGCAGCCGCACCTTCCGCTGGCTGAACCATGCATCGCGATTGCCAAAGCGCTGGCTGGTTATGCCGGGCCGGTTGCGGTGATGAGCTTCGATCTCAGGATGGGCGAATGGTTTGCCAAAAACGCGCCTGAAATGGTGCGCGGCCTCGTCATCACCGACACGCTCGATCACGGCTACAAGAGCGCGTGGCGTGCGCCCCATGCGCTGGAGCGCGCGGCGCCCGATTTCCTCGCCAGCGACGTGCGCGACATTCCCAATGCGCTGACAGGCCTGTGGCGCGAGAGCGGTCGCCCGCTGCTGACGTGGACCGTGCGCTCGCCCGAGACCCGTGCGCGGGGGCAGTCCCATGCCGATGCGCTCATTGCCGAAGGAGAGGGCCTCGCGTGAGTGAGCCTCCGCAGGAAGGTGGCCTGATCGTCCGCATCGCGCCTTCGGTGGGCAGCTTCGAGCGCGACGCATGGAACGCGCTGGGCGGCAAGGACAACCCCTTCGTCTCCCACGAATTCCTGACCGCGATCGAAGATTCCGGCAGCGCCGGCCCCGGCACCGGCTGGGAGCCTGCGCCGATTGTCATCACCGATGATGCAGGCAAGCTGCTCGCCGCCCTGCCGTCCTATGCCAAGGGGCACAGCCAGGGCGAATATGTGTTCGATCACAGCTGGGCCGATGCATGGCATCGTGCGGGCGGGCGTTACTACCCCAAGCTCCAGATTGCCGCGCCCTTTACGCCTGCCACCGGCCCGCGCCTGCTGCTCTCCGACCCGAGCCTTGCGCCGCATCTGCTCAAAGGGGCCGAGGCGGTGTGTGTGCAGAACGCCATGTCGAGCGCCCACGCGACCTTCATCGAACCTGCGCAATTGCCCCTGTTCGAGGAGGCTGGCTGGCTGCTGCGCTCGGATATCCAGTTCCACTGGTTCAACCGCGATTACGGCAGCTTCGAGGATTTTCTCGGCGCGCTGTCCTCTAGGAAGCGCAAGGATCTGCGCAAGGAACGTGCGGCGGCGGTCGAGGGCCTCACCATCCGCCATCTCACCGGCAGCGAGATACGAGAGGAACACTGGGACGCTTTCTGGGTGTTCTATCAGGATACCGGCGCGCGCAAATGGGGCCATCCCTATCTGACGCGCGAGGCCTTCAGCCTGCTGGGCGATCGTATGGGGGAGCGGATCGTGCTGATGCTCGCCTATGATGGCGACGAGGCGATCGCGGGCGCGCTGAACTTTGTCGGCAAGGATGCGCTCTACGGGCGCTATTGGGGCTGCACCCGCGAGGTGCGCTTCCTGCATTTCGAGCTGTGCTATTATCAGGCCATCGACGCGGCGATCGCACGGGGCCTCGCGCGGGTCGAGGCGGGAGCGCAAGGCGGGCACAAGCTCGCCCGCGGATATGAGCCGGTGCAGACCTGGTCGGCCCACTGGATCGCCGATCCCGGCTTCCGCGCCGCTGTCGCCGATTTCCTCGAGCGCGAGCGGGCGGGGGTGGCGAGCGACCAGCTTTATCTGGGTGGACGCACGCCGTTCAAAAAGGCTTAGGCGGCGCGCAGGCGCTCTTCGGCGAGCCACTGGCGCGCACGGCGCTGGGCTTCGGCGATTTCGCGGGCGGTCATCTCGTCGGAGATATCGGCGCGGCAGTGGGCAGCCTCTTCATGACCGCGCGATGCGGCGAGGTTGAACCACTTGTGGGCCTCGATGAGATCGCATTCCACGCCGTTGCTGCCGGTCGAGTAGGCGACGCCCAGATCGAAGCAAGCCCCCGTATCGCCTTCGCTCGCCGCCGCCAGCCAGCGTGCAAGCCCGAGATCGGTCACTGTTTCACGTGAAACACGCTTTTCCGAAGCGGTGATCGTGATCAGCTGCATGGTTTAGTCCCCGTTAGTCTTCGAGCCGCCCCCTGCGGCCCTCCGTCCCCCGAGAAGTCGGCTAACATGGTCAATAATTGGTTAACGCCATCGCAGCTTTGTGCGGTCGCCAGAGCGCGGGAGCGGCACCTACGTCGTTTCGCCAAGGCGCATGTCAAAGCCGCTTGTGCGGTTACGGGGCCTTGCCTATAGCGCGCCCATAGCTTTTCTTGCGGGACCAAGTGAGCCATGAAAAAATTCAGGCGTCAGGACGCTAAAGCCCGCAAAAGCGATCTTTGGGATTGAGAGCCACATGGCATCTGCCGCGTCTGACGAAATCGATATCCTTGAAAAGGCCAAGCGCCTGATCGCCGAGGACTACGTCCCGAGCGAAGACGAGGAATACATGAATGATCGCCAGCAGGCCTATTTCCGGATGCTGCTGATCGAATGGAAGCGCTCGATCCATTCCGCTGCCGGCCAGACCCTGCAATCCCTTGCTGACGGCCCGATCCGCGAAGCCGACCTCACCGACCGCGCATCGAGCGAAACCGACTGGGGTATCGAACTGCGCACGCGTGATCGCCAGCGCAAGCTGGTCGCCAAGATCGACTCCGCCCTGCGCCGTCTCGACGAGGGCGAGTACGGTTATTGCGAGAAGACGGGTGATCCGATCGGCCTGCGCCGGTTGATCGCGCGCCCGGTCGCGACCATGACGGTCGAGGCGCAGGAAGCCCACGAGCGCCGCGAAAAGATCTCGCGCGACGACTGATCGCCCGGGCCTTTCGCGCATCATGTGCCGCGATGGGACAGAGTTATCGCTACACTCCGCCGGGACTGTGGATTTTACGACCCGTTAACTGCGCTTGCCTAGCGCAAGATGGTGTCTGCGCGGCCCTTGCCGTAAGCTGCAGGCAGCGATGGAGATGGAGGCGATCCTGCGATGACTGGGGTTGAGACACGGAGCGTGGCCCGCGACAGCCTGTTCCTGTTGGCCGATATTCGTATCGAACAGGGGGCGGAAGCCAACCGCGTTCGCGTGCGCAATCTCTCCGATGGCGGAATGATGGCCGAGGGCAACCTCAAGGTGAAGCGCGGCCACCGCGTCGATGTCGAACTGCGCAATATCGGCAGCGTCCCCGGGACGGTCGCATGGGTGCAGGATGATCGCTTCGGCATCGCCTTCGACGAGGAAATCGATTCCCAGAAGGCCCGCCGTCCGCTCGGTGCCGCCGAGGTTGCGAGCTTGGCGGCGGCTGAACTTTCAAGGGCGCACCGCGCTCCGCCGCCGCCCGAGACTGCCAAACTCCGCAAGCTCTGATCGCGGGCGCGCCGGCCCGCCCTCACGCAAATTGCCGGAAGTCCCGTCTTGGCGGGGCAATACCGGTGCTGGCAAGCTGACCGCGGCGTTTCAAGCTGCTAGTCAGGAGGCAATGCGACTCTGGCTTGCCCTTCTGTGCCTCGCGCTGCTCGGTTCCTGCGGGCCGTCCAATGGCGGTGGCCCGGTCGGTATTGCAGTGATCGGCACATCCGACAGCCTGTTCCAGCAAGGCGTGCGCCTCTCCCCTGCAGCCCAGCACCTGCGCGCGGCAACCGCCGAGGGGCTGGTGACGCTCGATGCCGGGGGACAGGTGGTCCCGGCGCTGGCCGAGCGCTGGATCGTCACCGATGACGGGCTCAGCTACATCTTCCGCCTGCGTGACGGGAACTGGCCCGGCGGCGGCGAGATCACCGCGCCTGAAGTTCGCAGCCTGTTGCGCGGATCGATTGCGCGGCTGCGCGGCACGTCGCTCGGCATTGATCTCGACAAGGTCTCCGATATCCGCGCCATGACCGGCCGCGTCATCGAAGTGCGCCTGTCCGGGCCGATGCCCGATTTCCTGCGATTGCTGGCCCAGCCTGAGCTCGGTTTCGTCAAGAGCGGTCGCGGCGGCGGCCCGATGGTGATGTCGCGCAAGGACAAGGCGGGCGCCGCGCGTCTGTCGGCCCTGCCGCCCGAGACACGCGGGCTTCCGGCGCGCGAGGACTGGGAGGCGATTGCGCGCCCGCTGCAGATCGAGGCACTGCCGGCGAAGAAGGCGGTCGAGGCTTTTTCGCGGGGGGATGTCGATCTGGTTCTGGGCGGCACCATTGCGGATTTTCCGCTGGCCGAGGCCGGACCGCTCTCGCGCGGGACCATTCAGGTCGATCCGGCCTTCGGGCTGCTGGGCCTGGTGGTCCGCTCGGATCGCGGGGTGCTGGCCGATCCGGCCCGGCGCGAGGCGCTGTCGATGGCGATTGATCGTGCAGCTCTGATCCAGCCTTTCGGCCTCGGCGGCTGGCAGGCGAGCACCTGGATCGTGCCGCCCGGCCTCTATGTCGAGCCGCCCTATCCGGCCGAGCGCTGGCAGGACATGTCGCTCGAACAGCGGCGCCAGACGGCCGCCGCGCGCATCCGGGCATGGAGCGCGGGATCGGGACGCGAGGCGAAGGTGCGCCTTGGTCTGCCGGCAGGGCCGGGCAGCGATCTGCTTTACCGGGAACTGGCCCGGGCCTGGGGGGCGATCGGCGTGACTGTCCAGCGTGTCGCTCCGGGGCGCAATGCCGATCTTGAACTGCGGGACACGGTGGCGCGCTATTTCTCGCCGCGCTGGTATCTCAACCAGTTCAATTGCTCGCTCGGTGCCGGCTTGTGCTCGCCCGAGGCCGATGCGCTGGTGCGGCGCTCGCTGACCGAACGCGACCTTGCCGCGCGCCACAAGATCCTCGCCGAAGCCCATGCCGCGCTGACGGCCCGCGAGGTCTATATTCCGCTGGGCGCGCCGGTCCGCTGGTCGCTGGTGCGCGGTTCGGTCGGCAATTACCTCGCCAACCAGTGGGGGCTCCACCCCTTGTTCCCGCTCTCCCAGCCCACCACATAGGGGGGCGAAAGGATTGCGCCAGTGAACGATCCCCGCCCGCAACAGATGAGCTTTTCCCTCCCCACGGGCACCGATCCCGCATCGGTGCGGGCGCGAGTGGAAATGCTCGAACGCCTACTTGAGCGCAGCTTCACCGTGCCGGGCGTAAACATGCCGGTCGGGCTCGATGCGATCATCGGGCTGGTTCCGGTGCTGGGCGATCTCCTGACCACGGCGATGGGTGCCTATGTCGTTTGGGAAGCGCGCAATCTCGGCCTGCCCAAATGGAAGCTCGCGCGAATGGGCGCCAATGTGCTGTTCGACACCGCGATCGGCGCGATTCCGGTGGTGGGCGATGCGGCGGACTTCGTTTTCCGCTCCAACAGCCGCAACCTCAGGATCATCCGCAGGCATCTCGACAAGCACCATCCGCAGACGCGGGTGATCGAGGGGTAGTTTCCTCTCCCGTCGCCCCGCGCTAAGGCGCAGGCCATGGCCGACAACGTCACCTATTCGAGCTACCTCGATCTCGACCGCATTCTTGCCGCCCAGCATCCTGCCTCGGACGCGCATGACGAGCTCCTGTTCATCATCGTCCATCAGGCGAGCGAGCTGTGGCTCAAGCTGTGCCTGCACGAGCTGACCGCCGCGCGCGAAGCGATCGAGAGCGACCGGCTGCGTCCCGCTTTCAAGATGCTGGCGCGGGTGGCGCGGGCGCAGCAGCAGCTGATCCAGAGCTGGGACGTGCTCTCGACCATGACCCCGCACGACTATTCAGCGATCCGCCCGCATCTGGGTGCGTCGAGCGGGTTCCAGTCGCCGCAGTACCGGATGATGGAATTCATGCTCGGCGGGCGGGATGCCAAGCACGTGCGGCTCCACAAGGACAATGCCGACTGGGCTGGCCGGCTGGAGAGCGAGCGCGGGCGCGCGAGCCTCTATGATGCGGCGATCCGGCTGCTGGCGCGGCGTGGCTTTGCCCTGGATGATGCGGCGCTGGCGCGCGATCTTTCGGGGCCATACGCGCACAACCCCAGCGTCGAGGCGGCGTGGGCGGCGATCTACCGAGAGCCGGAGGATCACTGGGACCTCTACGAACTGGCCGAAAAGCTGGTCGATCTCGAATATCACTTCCAGCGCTGGCGCTTCGGGCATTTGAAGACGGTCGAGCGGATCATCGGCTTCAAGCGCGGCACCGGCGGCACGCCGGGCGTGCCCTATCTCGAAGGGGTGCTGAAGCAGGCCTTCTTCCCCGAACTGCTGAGCGTCAGGACTGCGATATGACCCCCGAGACCCGCGCCGCCGAATTCGACGCCGCCGATCCGCTCAGCTCTTTCCGGGAGCGTTTCACCCTGCCTGAAGGCGTGATCTACCTCGACGGCAATTCGCTGGGCGCGCTGCCCAGGGCGACCCCCGGGGTCATGGCCCGCGTGGTCGAACAGGAATGGGGCGAGGGGCTGATCCGTTCGTGGAACAGCGCCCATTGGTTCGAGGCTGCGGGCCGGATCGGGAGCAAGATCGCACCCCTGATCGGCGCGGCAGCGGGCGAGGTGGTCGCCTGCGATTCTACCAGCGTGAACCTGTTCAAGCTGATCGCGGCGGCGCTCGCCATGCGCCCGGGCCGCAAGGTGATCCTGTCCGAACCGGGCAATTTTCCGACCGATCTCTACATGATCGCAGGCCTTGAAGCGCAGGGGCTTGCCGAGCGGCGGCTGGCCCCGCGCGAAGAACTGGCAGAGGCGCTGGCCAAGGCGCCGGAGGGCGATGTCGCGCTGCTGATGCTCACCCATGTCCACTACAAGACCGGCGCGATGCACGACATGGCGGCTCTCACCCGCGCCGCGCATGAGGCTGGCGCGCTGGTGCTGTGGGACCTGTCGCATTCGACCGGGGCGCTACCGGTCGATCTGAACGGGGCCGGGGCCGACTTCGCGGTCGGGTGCGGATACAAATATCTGTGCGGCGGGCCGGGGGCACCGGCCTTTGCCTATGTCGCCGCGCGCCACCATGCCCATCTCGCCCAGCCGCTCACCGGCTGGTTCGGCCACGCCGCGCCCTTCGCTTTCTCCGACGACTATGCCCCTGCGCCGGGGATCGAGCAGCTTTTGTGCGGCACCTCGCCGGTGCTCGGGTTGGCCGCCCTGGAAGTCGGGGTGGAGCTGATTGCCGAGATCGGCGTCGCGCGGCTTTACGCCAAATCGCAGGCGCTTTCGGAATTCCTGCTCGCCTGCCTTGCCGATCTGGGCGTGAACCTTGAACTGGCCAGCCCGGCGACCAGCGACGCGCGCGGGAGCCAGCTCTCGTTCCGCCACCCGCACGCCTATGCGATCTGTCAGGCGCTGATCGCGCGCGGGGTGATCGGCGACTTCCGCGATCCCGATGTGCTGCGGCTGGGCTTTGCCCCGGCATACCTGCGCTTTGCCGACATGGCCGCTGCCGCGCGCCACATCGCCGAGGTGCTGGGCAGCGGGGAGTGGCAGCGCGCGGAGTTCAATCAGCGCGCTGCCGTTACCTAGGTTCGTTAGCCGCCCTTGCGGCTGTCCTCGGCGGCCTTGATCGCCGCCGCATCCCACGTCACCTGCGTCTGGGTCTGCGGGTTGAATCGGCCGCCCTGATAGACCGCCGACTTGGCCGCCGCGATTTCTGCTTCGGTCATCTCGGCGCTCGGGGCGAGCGAGAACACGTCGATCCCGCGGGTGATCTCGGTGCCGTAGATGTGGCCCTTGTACCAGTAGGCCGACCAGTAGCCGCCGAGCACCATCTGCTTGGCGTCGATCGGCCCGCGATCGAAATAGGCGATTTCCTTCGGGCTGGCGCTGTCGGTGAAGTCCATCACCGAGATGCCGCCCTGATACCACGCCTGGGCGAACAGATCGCGGCCCGGCACCGGAACGATCGAGCCGTTATGCGCGACGCAGTTCTCCTTGTCGCTCTGCGGCGCGGGCATCTTGTAATGGGCGCGGAACACGAGCTTGCCGTCAACGATGTCGTAGATCGCGTTGGCACCCCAGGTCTTGGGGTCGGACGCCTTGCAGCGCGGACGCCCGCCGCCGCCCCATTCATCGGTGAACACCACCTTGGTGCCGTCATTGTTGAAGGTGGCCGAGTGCCAATAGGCAAAGGTGGTGTCGGTCGCCACGTCGATGCGCTTCGGGTTCAGCGGATCGCGGATGTCGAACAGGATGCCGTTGCCCGAACAGGCCCCGGCGGCGATGTTCTTCGACGGGAAGACGGTGATGTCGTGGCACTGGTCAGTCGGCGCGGTGCGCTGCGTGCCTTCGCCATGGTCGCCGCCGGTCCACAGGCCTGCAATGGTACCGGTAGTCTCGTCGGCGAAGACGCGCGGGCTCTTGACGATGCGCGCCTGTGACGGATCGGCCAGCGGGATCTCGATCACGTCGATCGAGAACAGCGCGGTGCGGGTGTCGCCCGGGATCTCGCCGATGCAGCCCGCCAGTTCCTCGGTCTCGCGGATGCCCGCCGTGCCCGAATTGTAGACGATGATGCGCTTGTCATCCGCGCTCACCACCGAATGGGTGTGGCTGCCGCGGCAAGTCTGCACCCCGCCCACCTGACGCGGGCTGCTGAGATCGGAAATGTCGAAGATGCGCAGGCCGCGGAAGCGGTCCTCGTTGACCTTGCCCGGCGCGCCTTCGAGCCCGCAGTCGACGCGGCCGCGGGTCTGCTCGACGCTCATCACGAGGATCTTGCCGACCACCGAGACATCACCCTGACCGCCCGGGCAGACGACCGAGCTCATCAGCTGCGGCACGCCGTCGGTGCCCAGCTTGTAGATGTTGAACCCGTGATAGGAGCCCGCGATCATGATGTCGTCGAAGAATGCCATGTCGGTGTTGGCGAAATCGAGCAGGGGGGAGCGTTCGGCGAAGTCGGTGAGGTCTTCCTCCTCGCGCTCGGGGGTGGCGGCGCTGGTCGCAGTCGCTGCGGCGGCAACGGCAGCGTCAGCAGCGGTTTCGACTGCTGCGGCGGCTTCGGTCTTGTCCTTGTCTTCCTCGCCCTTTTTGGGTGCGGCAGGGGGGCGCAGATCGGCCGGGTTGGCCGGATTGAAGAAGCCCGCAGGCTTGCCGAGGCTGGCAACCTTGGTGAGGTTCAGGATCGCCTCTCCGGCATTATCGAAGCCGGCGGCAAGGCCCGAGCGCGGGTCTTCGGACAGGCGCGCGAGCACCTTGTCCATCCGCTTGATCTCGCCGGTCTGCTCGTTCTCGACGTCGCTGACAAAGCGGTAGAGCACCGGATCAGCCGCGGTGCCTTCTTCGTCGAACAGCTTCTCGACCATGTCCACCGCGCCTTCGTGATGCGCGATCATCAGGGTCAGGAACTGGCGGTCGAATTCGGTGCCCTTTGCGGCGGCGAGCGCCTTCATCGCTTCGGGCGAGGCCATGCCCTTCATCATGTGGTGGAGGTGTTCGCCATGGCCCTTCATCGCCGGGTCTTCCACCGGCTCGCCGCGCTCCTTCAGCCAGGTCTTCATGAAAGCGATTTCATCGGCCTGGCTGCCTTCGATGCGGCCTGCGATGGAGACGAGGTCTTCGGTGTTGGTGCGGTCCTTCACCAGCACCGCCATGTCGAGCGCCTGCTGATGGTGGACGATCATGTGCTGCATGAAGGCGACGTCGGAGGCGGTGTAGCTCGACTGTGCCAGCTTGGTGGCTTCCTCGGCGGTCAGCTTCTTGCTCGCCTGACCCGGCGCGCCGGGCTGCACGATCGGCACGCTCTGGGCATAGGCAACGCCCGAAGCGGAAAGCAGCAAGGCGGAAAGAAGCGCGCCGGAAGCGCGCAGGCTGGATGCGTTGATCATGATGCCCCTTCAAATCGGATGGTCGGGCCGCAGAGTGCCGCCATCCGCCGGGCAGTCAAGGGGAGGAATGACGGTGCAAGGGTGCTTTCGACGAACCGGCATCATCGCCCGAGCAGGAGCGTGTCGCAGGCCTGTCGTGCCAGCCGCACCTTTCGTCGCACCCCATGAAATGAAAACTTGCGGGCGGGAATCGCGCATGCCTAGTGTAGGTATTAAGCCGAGGGAAACCCTGAGGGAGTAGCTTTTGAGCATGGCACGCACCCGCTTTTCCGTCTTTGCGATCGGCATCGCCGCCAGTCTGGCGACCATCGCCGCGCCGGCGGTCGCACAGGCGGACGAGCTCCAGTCGAGCTTCGACCGCGCCTTTGGCACCGAGCTGCGCACCCCGCAGAGCTTCGAGGCGATCTATGCCTCCAGCTTCGAGCAGCGCATTGCCGAACTCGCCAATCCATCGCAGGGCCGCATCGGCGTTGCCGCAATCGACCTTGCCACCGGCGAGGAAGTGGCGGTGCTGGGCGACCAGCTCTTCCCGATGGCTTCGACCAGCAAGGTGGCGGTCGCCGCGACCTTCCTCGAGATGGTCGAGCAGGGCCGGTTTGCCCTGACATCGGAATTTCCGCTGATGATGCCCGAGCGCTCGGCGCGCTTCTCCTCAGCCAAGGCGCCGGTGCGGCCCGGGCAGTATATGCCCGCGATCGATCTGATCGAGATCATGATCACCCGTTCGAGCAACCCGGCGACCGACGCCTTGCTGGCAGCCGTGGGCGGCCCCTCGGTGGTGAATGACTGGGCGCGCCGTCAGGGCATCCGTGAGTTCAGCATCAACCGCGATATCGCCACGCTGGTGCGCGACGACGGCGAATTCGACCCCGCGCGCCACATCGACAAGCGCGATGCGGCCACCCCGCGCGCCATGGCGCGGCTGCTGGCGGGGCTCTACCGCGGCGAATATCTCTCGGCCGAAAGCCGCCGGGTGCTACTCGGCGCGATGAGCCGCACGGTGACCGGCAAGCGCCGCATTCCGGCGCACATCCCATTGGAAGCGCGGGTGAGCCACAAGACCGGCTCGCTCAGCAACACCTCCAGCGATGTCGGCCTGATCGAGTGTCCCGACGGGCGCACCATCGCGGTGGCGATCTATGTCACCGGGCAGGGCACGCGGGCGGCGCGAGAAGAGCGGATCGCGGCGATTGCGCGGGCGCTTTACGACGGCTTTGCCTTCCGCGCCCAGCAGAACCCGGTGCGCAACTGGACCTCGGCCCCCTACAACACCGGCGGTTGAAGACCGGAAACGCGAAAGGGCGGCGCCTTGCGGCACCGCCCTTCGCTGTGATCATCCCCGCACGCGGCGGAGTGATCAAATCCGATTACTCGGCAGCCTTCTCGGCTTCGGCAGCCACGTCAGCGGCAGCGTCGGCAGCGGCATCGGCGGTCGCTTCAGCGCCTTCGGCGGCAGCGTCGGCGGCGGCGTCAACGCCTTCGGCGGCTTCGTCGACAGCACCTTCGGCGCCTTCGAGAGCAGCATCGGCGCTCGCGGCAGCATCGGTCGCCATGGCGTCGGCGGCTTCTTCGGTTTCGGTCGCGGTGTTGTCGCTGCAAGCGGCGAGGCCCAGAGCCGAGGTGGCGATGGCGGCGGCAAGAATGATCTTACGCATAGGTGGAAATCCCTCTCTGCAATTGTCGCAAGCTCCCCGTCGGAGCGTGTCGAAACCGGTTTTGACCTCCGGTTCGGTGCATAAATAGGGACAAGCCTGGGGCGGTGCAAGGCAATTGCGGCAAGCTCGCCTCAATTTGGCCATGATTTTGCCACAATCTGTCGCGCCCGAACGAAGTCCGGCGCGCGATGCCGGGCGGAAAACGCTCTGAACCGGCTACCCCGCGCCGCCGCCGGATGCTAGCAGAACGCATGGCCGACCCCCAAGCTCCCAGCAAGCAGCACCTCTATCTCGTCGATGGCTCGTCCTACATCTTCCGGGCCTATCACCGGCTGCCCCCGCTGACCGATCCCGAAGGCACGCCGGTCGGCGCGGTCTATGGCTACACGACGATGCTCTGGAAGCTCGCCGCCGACCTCGATGAGGCGGACGGGCCGACGCACCTTGCGGTGATCCTCGACGCCAGCGGGGTCAGCTTCCGCAACGACATCTACGCGCACTACAAGGCCAACCGGCCCGAGCCGCCCGAGGACCTCGTCCCGCAATTCCCGCTGATCCGCGATGCCACCCGCGCCTTCAGCCTGCCCTGCATCGAAGTGCCCGGGCTGGAGGCGGATGACCTCATCGCCACCTATGCGCGTCGCGCGCAGGAATTGGGCTGGGACGTCACCATCGTAAGTTCCGACAAGGATCTGATGCAGCTGGTGGGCGAGGTCGATACGCCCCACGGCCCGGCGCGGATCGACATGCTCGACACCATGAAGAACCAGCGCATCTGGCTCGAAGAGGTCGAGGAGAAGTTCGGCGTCCCGCCCGCGCTGGTCGGCGATGTGCTGGCGCTGATGGGCGATGCGGTGGACAATGTGCCGGGCATCTACGGCATCGGCCCCAAGACCGCCTCGAAGCTGATCGCCGAGCACGGCTCGCTCACCGCCGCACTCGATTCCGCGCATGACATGAAGCCCTCCAAGCTGAAGGAACGCCTGATCGAAGGGCGCGGCGATGCCGAACTCAGCAAGGTGCTGGTGACGCTGAAAGAGGACTGCGATCTGCCGCAGCCGATTGCTGAGATGAAGCTCGGCCCGGTGCCGCCCGAGCCGCTCGCCGCTTTCCTCGAAAAGCACGGCTTCACCTCGCTGCTGAAGCGGCTCGAAGCGGGCACCGGCAGCCCTTCGCGCAAGACCGATCTCAACCCGCCCAAGCCGACCACGGCCGGCGCTGCTCCGGCAGACACAGGCGATGCCAACCGCCAGCCTTTGCCGGACATGCCGCGCATCGATCATGCCGCCTATGTGACGGTGCAGAACATGGCGACGCTGGAGCAATGGATCGCCCGGGCAACAGCGGCGCGGCTGGTCGCGGTCGATACCGAAACCACGTCGCTTGATCCGATGCGCGCCGATCTGGTGGGCGTCAGCCTCGCGATCGGACCCAATGATGCCTGCTACATTCCCCTCGCGCACGGCGGGGACGACATGTTCGCGCAGAAACCGCAGATGGTGCCGATGGCTGATGCGCTGGCTGCGCTGAAGCCGCTGCTGGAGGACGAGGCGGTCCTCAAGGTGTTCCAGAACGGCAAGTATGATCTCAACGTGCTCGCCCGTCAGGGGCTCGCGGTGTCGCCCATCGACGATACGATGGTGATCAGCTTCGCGCTGGATGCCGGGCGCGGCGAGGAAGGCATGGGGGGCGGCCACGGGATGGACGAGCTGTCCCAGCGCCACCTCGGCCACACCCCGATCCCGTTCAAGGATCTGTGCGGCACCGGCAAGAAGGCGATCCTGTTCAGCGAGGTGCCGCTGGACCGCGCCACCGCCTATGCCGCCGAGGATGCCGATGTGACCCTGCGGCTTCACCGCAATCTCAAGCCCCGGCTCGCCAGCGAGGGCGGCACCCGCATTTACGAGCGCGTCGATCGCCCGCTGATCCCGGTGGTTGCCGCGATGGAGCGCGAAGGCATCCGCGTTGACCGCGCGCGCCTTGCAAAGCTGTCGGAGGAATTCGCTGTCGAGATCGGGCGGCTCGAGGGCGAGATCCATGGCGTGGCCGGGCAGGAATTCACTGTCGGCAGCCCCAAACAGCTGGGCGACATCCTGTTCGACAAGCTCGGCTACAAGGGCGGCAAAAAGGGCAAGAGCGGGCAATATTCCACCGACGTTTCGGTGCTCGAAAAGCTCGCGGCCGAAGGCGCGCCGATTGCGCGGCTTGTGTTGGAATGGCGCCAGCTTTCCAAGCTGAAGTCGACCTATACCGACGCCCTGCAGGCCGCGATCAATCCAGCCACGGGCCGCGTCCACACCAGCTACAGCCTTGTCGGCGCGCAGACCGGGCGGCTCTCGTCGACCGATCCCAACTTGCAGAATATTCCGGTGCGCACCGCCATCGGCCGCCAGATCCGCGAGGCCTTCGTGCCGGAAGCGGGCAATGTCCTGCTCGCCGCCGACTATTCGCAGATCGAATTGCGCCTCGCCGCGCATATGGCCGGGGTCGATACCCTCAAGGACGCTTTCGCGCAGGGCGAGGATATCCACGCCCGTACTGCGCGCGAGATGTTCGGAGAGGTTACCCGCGACACCCGTGCGCGGGCGAAAACCATCAACTTCGCAATACTTTACGGGATTTCGCGCTGGGGTCTGGCGGCGCGGCTGGAAGTGCCGCCAGAAGAAGCACAGGCTATGATCGACACCTATTTCCAGCGCTTCCCCGGCATCCAGCGCTACATCCTCGAAACGCTCGAAAGCGTGCGGGACAAGGGCTATTCGGAGACGCTGTTCGGACGCAAGACGTGGTTCCCGCGGATCAATTCCAAGAACCAGGCCGAACGGCAGGGGTCAGAGCGTGCCGCGATCAACGCGCCGATCCAGGGCACCAGCGCCGACATCATCAAGCGCGCGATGGCGCGGATGCTCCCGGCGCTGGCCGAGGCGGGCCTCCATGATGTGCGGATGCTGCTGCAGGTGCACGACGAATTGGTGTTCGAACTGCCGGAAGGGCGCGTGGAAGCCGCCACGCCGATCATCCGGCAGGTGATGGCCGAAGCCGCGCTGCCGGCCGTCGAACTCAGCGTGCCATTGGGGGTTGATATTGGCACCGGCGCAAGCTGGGATGCGGCACACTGACACTGAAAATGTTTCACGTGAAACATTCGTGGAACATCAGCAACCGCCACCCAAGGCCGTGCTAACTGGCACCCAAAGCGGGCTTGGATCTTGCCTCTTCGCGCCTGATTTCGTCCAAAATCGCCGGTCAGCCCCTCAATCGTGCTTCTTTTCCCGCGTCGGCTTAAGCAATTCGGGCGCGAAGAACCCGATCGGCTGCACCGCTGCGGCGCGCTTTTTGAGCTCGCCGCGCATCTTGAGGTATTCCTCCTCCATCTCGGCCGTCACAGTCGCCCGCGAGTCCGCCAGCGCTGCCTCGAAATCGCGCCCCTCGACCGCGCTGACCTCGCCCCCCACACGCCGCAGCGCGCCTAGCCCCGCGCGGCGCACCAGATCTTCGAGATCGGCGCCGGTAAAGCGCTCGGTCTTGCTGGCCAACATCGCCAGATCGACGTCATCGCCCAGCGGCATCTTCGCGGTATGGATGCCGAGAATATGTTCGCGGCCCTCCTTGTCGGGGGTGCCGACGTAAACCAGCTCGTCAAACCGGCCCGGACGCAGCAGCGCGGGATCGACCAGTGCAGGGCGGTTCGTGGCCCCGATCACGACGACCGATTGCAGTTCTTCCAGCCCGTCCATTTCGGCAAGGATGGTGTTGACCACGCGCCCCGTCACTTGCGGCTCGCCCTGACCGCTGCCGCGTGCGGGCACGAGGCTGTCGATCTCGTCGATGAAGATGACGCAAGGAGCCACCGCGCGGGCGCGGGCGAACAGTTTTGCGATCTGCTGCTCGCTCTCGCCGTACCATTTCGACAGGAGATCGGAGCTCTTCATCGAGATGAAGTTCGCCTCCGCCTCCTTGGCGACCGCCTTGGCCAGCAGGGTCTTGCCGGTGCCGGGCGGGCCATAGAGCAGGAAGCCCTTGGCCGGACGGATGCCGAGGCGGCGGAAGGCATCGGGGTTCTTGAGCGGCAGCTCGATCCCCTCGCGCAGCTTGTCCATCGCCTCGCCCGCGCCGCCTATATCGTCCCAGCCGATATTCGGCACCTGCACCATCACCTCGCGCATGGCCGAGGGCTGGACGCGCTTGAGGGCGGCGAGGAAATCGTCGCGGGTGACGCACAGATCTTCGAGCACGTCCTGCGGGATGGTGCGCTCGTCGAGATCGAGCCGCGGCATGATCCGCCGCACGGCCTCGATCGCGGCTTCGCGGGTGAGCGCGGCAAGGTCTGCCCCGACAAAGCCGTGGGTGACGCGGGCGAGTTCGTCGAGATCGACCGCGCCTTCGAGCGGCATCCCGCGGGTATGGATCGCGATGATTTCGCGCCGTCCGCGCTGATCGGGCACGCCGATCACGATCTCGCGATCGAAACGGCCCGGACGACGCAGCGCTTCGTCGATCGCATCGGGCCGGTTGGTTGCGGCGATGACGACGAGGTTGGCGCGCTTCTCCAGCCCGTCCATCAGGGTGAGGAGCTGGGCGACAAGCCGCTTCTCCGCCTCGCCGGGCACCTGCGTGCGCTTGGGCGCGATCGAATCGATTTCGTCGATGAAGATAATGGCGGGCGCGGCGCGGCTGGCTTCCTCGAACACTTCGCGCAGCCGCTTTTCGCTCTCGCCATAGCCAGAGCCCATGATTTCCGGCCCGTTGATGGTGAAAAATTCCGCATCGCTTTCATTGGCGACGGCCTGCGCCAGGCGGGTCTTGCCGGTGCCGGGCGGGCCGTGGAGTAGCACGCCCTTGGGCGGTTCGACGCCGAGGCGGATGAACAACTCGGGATAGCGCAGCGGCAGTTCGACCATTTCGCGCAGGGCGCGGATGGTGTCCTCCATCCCGCCGACATCATCATAGTTCACCGCTGCGCGCCCGTCGCGCGGTTCCTCGAATTCGGCGCGCAGTTCGACCTCGGTGTTCTCGTCGATATGGACGATGCCCTTGGGGCTGGTCGTGGCGACGGTGAGGCGGATCTGGGTGAGGGCGTAGGCTGGCGCGCGCAGCAGCTGGCGCACGTCCGACGGCATGTTCTGCACCGGCTGCTGACCGGTGGTCGCCACCAGATCGCCGGCCATCAGCGGGCGGCGGAAGAAATTGCGCTTCAACGCCTGGGTCGGTCCCTGCAGGCGCATTTCGCGCTGAGCGGGGGCGAAGACCACGCGGGTCGCGGGGCGCGACTGGCCCTTGGCGATCTCGACATGCTCGCCCGATCCGGCTTCGGCATTGCCGCGCTGGAGCCCGTCCAGACGGACAACGTCGAGCGCGTCATCCTCCGGATAGGCGGCCATGGCGATTGCTGCCGTGGTGCGCTTGCCGACGATCTCGACGACATCGCCCTCGGTAATCCCGAGCTTCTGGAAGGCCGAACGCGGCATGCGGGCGATGCCCTGGCCGGATTCCTCCTGCCGCGCGGGTGCGACCTGAAGCCGCACAGTGCGGGCGTTCGCGGCGGTTTCTGCTTCGGCCATGGGGTTTCCTGCGATTGCCTGTTGGTCTTGGTCCTTGCCGGAATAGCTAGGAACGGGGCAGGGCGATTGCAATCAAGCAGGAATGCGGTCTCCGGCCACACGGACGCCGGGCACAAAAATGCCCGGCGTGCTCCCGTGGCGGCCGGACAAAAAATGCCCGGCACGAAGGCCGGGCTGAAAAGTTTGGGAGAGGATGCCTGAAAGGCACTTCGCATTTGCAGCAGATTTGCCCGATGCGCAATTGCGTAAACCGCGTATTTGAGTGCAAAGATTGCAACTCAAGGCGGGAACCATTTCGTTTTATGCAAAAATTTGCAGAATCTCTGCCTCGAAAATCAGCATACGCTCAAAAATTGAGCAGATTTTGTGACTTCAAAGATTTTGCAATGCAACATGAAAGGTGATTCGACTCGGACTGCGCGCGGGCGTGACAGCGGCGCTCGAACGCACTAATCACACTCGGGACATCCCTTAAGGGATCGGCTCTTTTCGGGCCGCGACGCCAACCTGCAACCGAGGCAATCACGCCCGATGACCAAGCTCTACCCCGACGCCGCCAGCGCGCTCGCCGGTGTCCTCAAGAACGACATGCTGATCGCCGCAGGAGGTTTCGGCCTGTGCGGCATCCCCGAAAGGCTGCTGGACGCGATTCGTGACAGCGGCGTGACGGGGCTCACCTTTGCCAGCAACAATGCCGGGATCGACAACGAGGGTATCGGCAAGCTGCTGCGCACGCGGCAGGTGAAAAAGATGATCAGTTCCTACGTCGGCGAGAACAAGGAGTTCGAGCGGCAATATCTCTCGGACGAGCTTGAAGTCGAATTCTGTCCGCAGGGCACCCTCGCAGAACGGATGCGCGCCGGCGGAGCGGGCATCCCTGGCTTCTACACACGCACCGGCGTCGGCACCGAGGTCGCCAAGGGCAAGGAGCACAAGCAGTTCCCCGATCGCGACGGACTGATGCAGACCTACATCCTCGAACACGGCATCTTCGCCGATCTTTCGATCATCAAGGCGTGGAAAGCCGATGAAACCGGCAATCTCGTGTTCCGCAAGACCGCGCGCAATTTCAATCTGCCGGCGGCGACCTGCGGGAAAATCTGCGTCGTCGAAGTCGAGGAAGTGGTGCCGGCCGGAAGCCTCGAGCCCGATCAGATCCACCTTGCCGGGGTGTTCGTAAACCGGATCGTGCTAGGCGCGCCATATGACAAGAAAATCGAATTCCGTACGGTTCGGGAGAGGGAGACCGCATGATGGATCGTAGAATCGCAATGCTGCCGCTGCTGGCGTTGGCAGGAACCTCTCTTTCGGGCTGCGTTGCCGCCGCCATTCCGGCCATCGCCGGGAGCGCGATCTTCCGCACACAGACCGATGGCAAGGATGCCAAGGAGACCCCGAAGCAAGCCGAGAGCCGTCCCGCACCGGCTGTGGCCGCGGTGACCCCGCGTCCGGCTCCGACCCAGAATCCGAGCGTGACGGTGATGCAGTCATCGGCCCAGCCGCCAGCCGCGATATCCGCGCCTGCACCCGTGCCTGCGCCCGCTCCTGCACCGGTCGCAGTCGCGGTGCCAAGGCCTGCAGCGCCGCCGCCTGCCACTGCACCGCGTCCGATCATGCCGCTCCCCTCGGTAACGTCTGCGCCTGCGCAAGTCGCAGTTGCCACACCGAAGCCCGCGCCAGCAACGCCTGCTCCGGCTCCGGCTCCGGCTCCGGCTCCGGCTCCGGCTCCTGCACCGGCTCTGGCTGTTGCTCCCAAGCCCGTCACTCGGCCGCCTGCCGCTGTATCGACCCCGGCGGTTCGGCCGGCTCCGGCGATTGCGGCTGCGCCGGTCATTGCCGCTGTGCCCAAGCCGGCGACCCCGCCTGCCGCAGCCAAGCCGGCTCCCGCTCCGGCTCCGGTCGTCCCCGCAGCGCCGCGCGTCGCCATGCCCGCGCCCGCGCCGCAGCCTGTTACTCCGCCAGCGGCGGCGCCCGCAGCTGCGCCCGCTCCGGCGCCGGTGATTGCAGCGGCTCCGACAATCCGCACCGTGCCCGGCGCGCCGGCCTCTTCCTATCCCGATCCCTCCAGCCCCCTGCCGCCCGAACAGAACAACTTCGCGCGCTTTGTGCGCTACGGGCAGGCTTCTGCGCGCGGGGTAACGGGCGGCGCCGATCTGGCTTCGGCAATGCTGAGCGATCCGATCGCGCTTGATGGCAAGCGCCGTCGCTGCACCACCGGCGAGCAGCTGGTGGCGCTGATCGATCTCGACCCCGCCGGCGTCTTCTTCGAGCCGCCCGCCAATCCCGGTAAGCAGTCCAGCCTTGCGCTCGGTCTCGCCGTGCTGCGGCAGGCGGGCGTGGAGATCGCGTGGCTGCCCGATCTGCCGGTGAACCAGTCGGGCCTCGTGCGTTCCGCGCTGGAGAAGGCCGGGCTCGATCCGCGCGGGCAGGGCATCATCTCGCTGCGCCGTGACGAGAACGACAACAAGCAGCAGCGCAAGGAAAACCTCGCCGGGATCACCTGCATCGTCGCCATCGCCGGAGACGAGCGCGCCGATTTCGACGAGCGCTTCAAGTATCTGCGCAACCCCGAGGCCGGGGCCGGGCTGGAGCCGGTGATCGGTGACGGCTGGTTCCTGATCACCTCGCTGTTCGCCGAGGCACAGAGCACTGGCCAATGACGACGCTTCCCCAAGGCTGGACCCGCGACCAGATGGCCGCCCGCGCCGCGCGCGAGCTGAAGGACGGCTATTACGTCAACCTCGGCATCGGCATCCCGACGCTGGTGGCCAACCACATTCCCGAAGGCATGTTGGTTACGTTGCAGAGCGAGAACGGGATGCTCGGCATCGGGCCGTTCCCCTATGACGACGAGGTCGATGCCGACCTGATCAACGCCGGCAAGCAGACCATCAGCGAGTTGCCGCACAGCGCCTATTTCGACAGCGCGACCAGCTTTGCGATGATCCGGGGCGGGCATATCGACCTCACCGTGCTGGGCGCGATGGAGGTGGCCGAAAACGGCGACATCGCCAACTGGATGATCCCGGGCAAGATGATCAAGGGCATGGGCGGGGCGATGGACCTTGTCGCGGGCGTCAAGAAGATCATCGTGGTGATGGACCACACATCCAAGGACGGCGCGCCCAAGTTCATTCCGGCCTGCACCCTGCCGCTGACCGGCGCGGGCGTGGTGGACATGGTGATCACCAACCTCGCGGTCTTCGCCCGGCCCGATCACGCCTCGCCGTTCCGACTGATCGAGATGGCACCGGGCGCCACCGAGGCCGATATCGCGGCGACCACCACCGCACATTACGTGGTGTGATGCTGCGTGCGTTGGGGCTTGGCGTTGTTGCACTGCTCGCGGTAGCCGGAGGGATGTTCGCTTTCGTCTCCCCACCGCGGCTGCTGTCGCATTATGACCGGCTGGCCGGCGGGCGCGAAGGGTCTTACCCGGCAGCCGAGGGTGTGCCTTTCGGGAGCCACGGGCAGCGGCTCGATATCTGGGCACCCAACGCCACGCCCGAAACCGGCAAGCTGCCAGTGGTGATCTTCTGGTATGGCGGCGGCTGGGCCAAGGGTGATCGCGCCTCCTATGCCTTTGCCGGACGGGCACTGGCCAAGGCCGGCTTCCTGGTGGTGATCCCCGATTATCGCAAGGTGCCGGACGTGCACTTTCCCGCCTTCCTCGATGACGGAGCCGAAGCGGTAGCGTGGACGCAGAAAAACATCGCCCAGTATCGGGGCGATCCGGCGCGGGTTGCGGTGATGGGCCATTCGGCAGGGGCCTATCAGGCGGTGATGCTGGCGCTGGATGCCGAGCGACTGGCGGCTGCGGGTGTCAGCCCGGGATTCATCAAGGCGGGCGTCGGCCTGTCGGGGCCTTACGACTTTTACCCCTTCACCTCGGACCGGGCGATCGCGGCGTTCAGCGAGTGGCCGCGTCCTGAAGAGACCCAGCCGATCACCTTCGCGCGGGCTGACGCGCCGGCGCTGCTGCTGGTCACCTCCGACGGCGACGAGACTGTGCGGCCGAAGAACGCCAACAATCTCGGCACCAAGCTGAAGTCGCTCGGCGCGCCGGTCGAAGTGACGAACTACGGCCCGCTCGATCACGAGGAAGTGGTGATGGCGCTTTCCGTGCCGTTCCGCAGCAAAGGCCCGGTGCTGGCCGACAGCATCGCTTTCCTCAAGGCGCAGCTGGGCGACTAGGCGATGTGGCTGGCTGAACCCCGCAACGCGGACGCCCCGCTGGCCGGCCTCAAGGTGGTCGAGCTTGCCCGCGTGCTCGCCGGGCCCTTCTGCGGGCAGATTCTGGCGGACCTCGGCGCGGATGTGATCAAGGTCGAAAGCCCGGAAGGCGACGGCACGCGCCTGTGGGGGCCGCCGTGGGTCGAGCGCACCGACGCACACGGCAAGGTGCACCGCGAGGCGGCCTATTACCACGCCTGCAACCGCGGCAAGCGCTCGATCATCGCCGACTTTGCCGATGCTGATGATTTGGCGCGGGTGAAGGCTCTGTGCGGCGAAGCCGATGTGGTGATCGAGAACTTCAAGACCGGTAGCCTCGCCAAGTTCGGCCTCGATTATCCCAGCCTTGCCGCCGTCAATCCGGGGCTCGTGTATTGCTCGATCACCGGCTTCGGCCAGACCGGACCGCGCGCGCATGAGGCGGGCTACGACTTCGTGGTGCAGGGGATGAGCGGCTTCATGTCGCTGACCGGCGAGCCGGAAGCCCATCCGGTCAAGATGGGGATTTCGATCTCCGACCTTTCAACCGGCGTCTGGGCGGCGAACGGCATTCAGGCGGCGCTGCTGATGCGGGCGCGCACGGGCAGGGGTCAGCAGGTCGATATCAGCCTGATGGACAGCTCGGTCGCGCTGCTCGCCAATCAGGCGAGTTACTACTTCACCACCGGCCACAATCCCCCGCGCATGGGCAATGCCCACGCGCAGGTTGCGCCCTATGGCGTGTTTGCGGTGAGCGACGGGCACGTGATCCTTGCGCCGGCGAATGACGGGCTGTTCCACAAGCTGATGGCGGTGCTGGGGCGCAGCGAGCTGTGCGACGATCCGCGCTTTGTCGCGAACGCCGACCGCACCGCCAATGCCAAGGCGCTCGATGCTGAAATCGCGGCGGCAACGGCAGGCTGGACCAAGCAGGGCCTGCTCGATGCCTGCCATGCAGCGGGCGTCCCCGCAGGGCCGATCAATCGGCTGGACGAGGTCTTTGCCGACCCTCAAGTGATCGCGCGCGGCCTTCGGGTGGAGCTTGGCGGGATGTCTGGCGTGCGCAGTCCCTTCGTCTTTTCGGACGCCGAATTGGCGCTTGACCGGCCATCGCCGATCCATGGGGAAGACGGCTAGGACAGCGCCTTTGCTGCCTTGCGCCACAGGCGCTCCAAGGGGCCTTGGCCAAGCTTTGCTACCCATAGCGGCGAGATACCAGCACCGCGATGATCGGCACAAAGGCGAGCGCAAAGGCCCCTGCGCGGGTCACCTCGCCGAACAGGCCTAAGCCCCATGGCGCGAAGATGCATCCGAGGATCATGCTGGTCATCACCGTGTTCGTCAGCGACAATCGCCCGACCGCTGCGAGGGTGCGGGTCACCCGTGTTCCACGTGAAACAAAGGCCATCGCCAGCGCGGCATAGCTCACCGCCAGCAGCAGATCGAAGGGGGCCGAGAACACCAGTGCCACCGGGCCGACGAGAGCTGCGGGAAAGCCTGTCGAGACCAGCCAGCCTGCCAGCGCGAACAGCGCGGGAAGCGCCAGCAGGGCGGCCAGCCCAGCGAGGCGCTGCAAGTGGAAGGTGCGCCATTCGCCCTTGAACATCCCTGCGCGGTGCAGGCCCATGCCGAGTGCAAACCCCGCCAGATCGAGCGGCAAGGCGGCGATCAGCGCCCCGAATTGCGAGGGGACTGCGCCCAATTGCCGAATGATCCGCTCGGCCAGCCCGGCGCGTCCCTGCTCCAGCAAAAGCGCGATGGTGGCCGGGTCATGGCCGAACTGGCGCTCTGCCAAAAGCAGGGCTTCGGTGTCCGAATGTTTCACGTGAAACACGATGAAAGCGGCGCCAAGCGCGCTCATACCCATGGCAAACTGTGCGATAACCAGACCAAATGACACCGCAATGAGCGCTCTGGCGGACAATCCGGCGAGCAGGGGCAGGGCAAGGCCGGCCAGAGCAAGGCCCCGCAGCACGTCATGATCGGCCAGCAGCACCCAATGCGCGAAGCCGATAGCGAAGAGCACGGTCATGCGCGCGTAGTGCGCCCGCCAAGGGTTTGCATCGCCGCGTTCCAGCAGGATCATGCATCCCGCGCCCAGCAGCATCGCGAAGATCGCGCGCAGCTTGTCTTCGAGGAACACGAAGCTCGCCAGCCACACGCGGATATCCGCCGGACTTGTCGCACCATAGGCGGTGGGGTTGATCGCCGCGGGGCCCGGCAGCGCGAAGCCATGGACCACCATCAGCGCCATGCCCAACACGGCCGCGCCGCGCAGCGCGTCGGGCGCAAGGAGGCGTTCGGGAAGTGAGGCGGCGGGGAGGGGGGCGGCGGGTGCCATCAGCGACGACACCCGCCCCGCGCAAATCAGGCCAGTGCGGCCTTCAGATCGTCAACCAGATCGAGCCGCTCCCACGGGAACAGATCGCCTTCCGGCTTGCGGCCGAAATGGCCATAGGCCGCGGTCGGCTGGTAGATCGGCTTGTTGAGGCCGAGATGCGTGCGGATCGAACGCGGGGTCAGCCCGCCGAGCTTGGCGATGCCGAGGATCGCCTGTTCGATCTTGTCGTCGCCCACGGTGCCGGTGTCGTGCGTATCGACATAGAGCGAGAGCGGCTTCGACACGCCGATCGCATAGGCGATCTGGATGGTGCAGCGCGTGGCAAGGCCCGCGGCGACCACGTTCTTGGCGAGGTAGCGGGTGATGTAGGCCGCCGAGCGGTCCACCTTGGTCGGGTCCTTGCCGCTGAACGCGCCGCCGCCATGCGGAGCCGCGCCGCCATAGGTGTCGACGATGATCTTGCGGCCGGTAAGGCCTGCGTCGCCATCCGGCCCGCCGATCACGAAGCTGCCGGTCGGGTTGATGAAATACTCGGTCTCGCGCAGCAGCACCGGCGGGATCACTTCCGAGACAACGCGCTTCACATAAGCGTGGAGCTCGGCTTCCTTCTCGCCCTCGTCATAGCCTTCGGCGTGCTGGGTCGAGACCACCACAGCGGTCGCGGCGACCGGCAGCGAGCCTTCGTAGCGCAGGGTCACCTGGCTCTTGGCATCGGGCTCGAGGAAGGGGGCCGCGCCCGAGTGGCGATCGGCGGCCATGCGCTCGAGGATCTTGTGGCTATAGTAGAGCGTCGCCGGCATCAGATCGGGGGTCTCGTCGGTGGCGTAACCGAACATGATGCCCTGATCGCCCGCGCCTTCATCCTTGTTCGCGCCCGCGTCCACACCCTGCGCAATGTGCGCCGACTGGCCGTGCAGGCGGTTGATGAATTCGAACTTGTCCCAGTGGAAGCCGTCCTGCTCGTAACCAATGCGCTTGACCGTGGCGCGGACGGCGGCTTCGATTTCTTCCTTGGCGCCCGGCGCCCATGCGCCGTTTTCGTACACGCCCTTGCAGCGGATTTCGCCCGCCAGCACCACCAGCTGGGTGGTGGTCAGGGTCTCGCAGGCGATGCGCGCTTCGGGGTCCTTCGACAGGAACAGATCGACGATTGCGTCGGAAATCTGGTCGGCAACCTTGTCCGGGTGGCCTTCGGAAACGCTTTCGGACGTGAAGAGATATTCGGTGCGCATGGTTCCCCCGGGGGCTGAGAGTGCGGTTCCTGCCGGTTATGGAGACCTTATAGAGATATAAGGAAACCTTTATATCCGGCTTCTTGCGCGACCGCTCTAGCCGCGCCGACGGGTGAGCGCAAGCACTCTCGGCAAGCCGAGGCCGAGGATAAGGAACACTGCGGCCCAGCCCAGCGTCAAAGCGTGTCCCCAATGCGCGAACAGCGTCGGCGGCTTCGCCTTGGGCACAAAGCCTGTAATCGCTTCGGCCTTGCCCATGCCGATGCTGTCGCGAACCACGCCGTTCGCGTCGATCACCGCAGAAATCCCGGTGGTGGTGGAGCGCAGGACGGGCAGCCCCTCCTCGATCGCTCGCATCCGCGCCTGTGCGAGATGCTGCGGCGGACCCCACCAGCCGAACCAGCCGTCATTCGAGGGGTTGAAGATGTAGTCGGGGCGGTTCTTGCGGTCAGCGACATGGCCGGAGAAGACGATCTCGTAGCAGATCTGGATGCCCGCCTTGCCGTGCTTGCCGAGGTCAAGCGTGCGCGGCCCCGGCCCCGCTTTGTAATCGATGCTTCCCGCCACCAGCCGCGACAGGCCGAGCGGCTCCAGCAGCGGGCGCATCGGCAGATATTCGCCGTAAGGCACCAGATGGGCCTTGGCATAGGAATGGGTGATGGCGCCTGCGCCATTCATCGCGATCACCGAATTGCGCGCGCTCACCGCGCCTTTGGTGCCATCCTCGCGCGTGCCGATGTCGAGGTTCACCACGCCGGTCAGCAGCGTCGATTGCGGGCCGATGATCCCGCCGATGCGCCGCCGCGCGAAGTCCGGGTCGGCTGCGGCGGTCATCTGGAGATAGTAGCGCTCCGGATAGCCGTCCTCGAGGTAATCGGGGATCGCGCTTTCGGGCCACAGCACGATGCGCTGCTCCTTGCGCCCCGGATTGGTGAGCGCGGCAATGCGCTGGAACTGCTCCTCGAACTTGCTCGCATCGTTGATTTCGGACTGCGGGATGTGGGGCTGGACGAGGGTGTAGCGGAGGCCTTTGATCGCGGGCTTTATGACGCCATGCAGAGGGATCAACATCCCCGCCGCAATAGCCAGCCCGCCCCCGGCAGCGATCAGCCATCGCCGTGCCAGCAGTGCACCTAGCATCAGACTTGCTATCACCAAAGCGACGCCTGAGAGCGCATAGGTGCCGGTCCAGCGCAGCAATTCGGCTAAACCCGGTTGCTCCCATCCGCCCAGCAACATCAGCCCGACCGGCGGCCACGGATAGCCGGTGAAGACCCAGCCGCGCAGCCATTCGGTGACGATCCAAGCGCCTGCCAGCACCAGCCCGAAGGCCCATAGCGGGCGCTTCTTCGCCAGCAGATGCGCGGCCAGCGCGGCAAAGGCGGGATACCATGCGAGGTAGATGCACAGCAGCGGAACCGCGGCCCAGCCCAGCGCCTCGGGCATCTTGGCCTGGTGGGTGAATGCCGTGGCGATCCAGTTATTGGCGAGTGTCAGATGCGCCCAGCCGAAAACCCAGCCGCGCCACAAGGCGCCGCGCCATGTCTCGGCCTTGTAGGTCAGCCACACGAAGCCCGCCAACGCGGCAAGGCCGAGCGGCCAGAGGTGCAGCGGCGGATAGGCGCAGGCGGCGACCAGTCCCAGCACGATGGCGGCCTGCGCCGGAAAACGCTGCGCCAGCGCAGGAACCGCCGCCAGCCTTTCGATCATCGCGGATCAGTCGACCGTTTCGAGCGCGCCGCCGCTTTCGCCTGACCCGCTGTCATCCCCGCGGATCGACGGCGGGAGGATCGAGCTGTCGATCCCGGCACGGTCTTCGCCGCCCGACTTGCGGGGCTTGCGCCGCCGCTGCTCGGACTTCTCGCCACGCTCTGCCGCAGGCGCATCCTCGCGCTGGCGGCGCGGCTGCTGCTGGCGCCGACGCGATTCGCTCCTCGGCTCTGGGCGGAAATCGAAGTCGCTGTCGGTATCGCTGTCGGAGGCGGTTTCGCCCTCGTCACCGGTGAGGAAGGGCTCGCCCTCCTGGCCGTAATCGCCTTCCTCGATCCCGCGCGGTTCAAGCTCGCGATCGTCGCGGCGCTGGCGCTGGCCGCGGTCATTGCGGCGGCCGGAGCCGAAATCCGTGTCCTCGTCGCCGAAATCCTCGGTCTGATCGCGCTCGTCATTGCGGCGCGGTCCACGCTGCTCGTCCTGACGGGCCTTGTTGTCGGCAATCACGCGGAAATAGTGATCGGCGAACTGCAGGTAATATTCCATCTGCACGCGATCGCCATTGTGGTGGGCGTCCTGCGCGAGCTTCTTGTACTTTTCGAGCAGCTGCGGGGCATTGCCGCGCGCGCGGCTGTCGATCCGGTTGAGCTGGTTGCCGTTGCCGCCCTGAGAGCGATTACCGCGCCCGCGGCGACGGTTATTCCGATTGTTATTCAAGGAAATTGTTCCTTAATCAGCGACCGGCTGCAAAAAATGCCTGCCTGCGCGGTCAACAGACCCCTTGCCCTTGCGCCGCACCGATGGGCCTTGCCAACCTGTGTTGCGCGCTCCGCGCTGATGTGGCCGGGGGCATGCCCTGATGGCCGGTTCAGCTGAGTTTTGGAGCTTGGCCCAGCGATTTGCGCCCTTCGCATATCGTCTGGCCTGTGCCGACACGTAGCGAGACGAAACCGGTTTGCCAAGCCCTGCGGCGCAATTCCTCACCCGAGGACCAGCGCCCTTGCGCGCCCGGCCAGATCGCGGCGCAGCTCGGTGCTGAAGCCCGCAGCATCGGCGAGGGCGGCGACCGCATCAGCCTGATTCGCGCCGATTTCGAGGATTGCCCCGGCGCCCGGGTTCATCAGCGCGCGCAGCTGAGGGATGAGCACGCGATAATCGTCGAGCCCCTCGGGCCCGGCGAACAGCGCGCTGGCGGGCTCGAAGGCCTGCACTTGGCGGTCGAGCGCGGCATCGGCCTCGACATAGGGCGGATTGCACAGGACGAGGTCGAAGGTGCCCAGATCATCGGCCCATCCGGCCGCGTGCCAGTCCCCCGTCTCGAACCGCGCCTGCGGACGCAGCCCAAGCGATTCCGCATTGCTGCGGGCGACATCGAGCGCGGCCTCGCTGCGGTCCAGCCCCACGCCTTGCGCCGCGCCGCAATGGGCCAGCACCGCCAGCAGCAGCGCGCCCGAACCCGTGCCCAGATCGAGCACCCGGAGCGCATCGGGCTTCAGCGCCAGCGCCGCTTCGACCAGCGTCTCGCTATCCCCGCGCGGGATCAGGGTGGCGGGGGTGACGCGCAAGGGCAGGCCGTAGAACTCCTGCCGCCCGGTGATGTAGGCGACCGGCTCGTGCGTCATCCGCCGTTCGACCAGTGCGGCAAAGCCCGGCGGGGCAGGCTCGCGCAGGCGATAGAGCAGCAATTCGGAGCGCGACACGCCCTCCAGATGCGCCATCAGCAATTCGGCATCGAGCCGCGCGGTATCGCTGGTCGCGGCAAGCCGCTCAGCAGCCGCGCGGATCGCCTCGCCGATGGTCATTATTCGCTGAGCGCCGCCAGCCGCTTGCCCTCGTCCTCGGCGATCAGCGCGCCGACCAGTTCGGCAAGGCCCGGCCCGGCGAGCACTTCCTCCAGCTTGTGCAGGGTCAGCCCGATGCGGTGATCGGTGACGCGGCCTTGGGGGAAGTTGTAGGTGCGGATGCGTTCCGAGCGATCGCCGCTGCCGACCATCGCCTTCCTTGCTTCGGCCTCGGCGCCCTGGGTGGCCTCGCGCTGCGCATCATAGAGGCGCGTGCGCAGCACCTGCATCGCCTTGTCCTTGTTCTTGTGCTGGCTGCGCCCGTCCTGACAGGTGACGACAGTGCCGGTGGGCAGGTGGGTGATGCGCACCGCCGAATCGGTGGTGTTGACGTGCTGGCCGCCCGCTCCGCTCGCGCGGTAGACGTCGATCTTGAGGTCCTTGTCCTCGATGCTGACATCCACCTCGTCCGGCTCGGGCAGCACCGCCACAGTCGCCGCCGAGGTATGGATGCGCCCGCCGCTCTCCGTCACGGGCACGCGCTGCACGCGGTGGACGCCGCTTTCGAACTTCAGCTTGGCGAAGACGCCTGCGCCGGTGACATTGGCGATCACTTCCTTGTAGCCGCCGATGTCGCTCGCGTTGACGCTGACGGGCTCGACGCGCCAGCCCTGCTCGGCGGCATAGCGTTCGTACATCCGGTAGAGATCGGCCGCGAACAGCGCGGCTTCATCGCCTCCGGTGCCAGCGCGGATTTCGAGCATGGCGGATTTGGAGTCGGCAGAATCGCGCGGCAGCAGGGCGATGGCGAGGCGGCGCTCCATATCGGGGAGAGTGGCCTTGAGCGCGGCGAGCTCTTCCTCGGCCATGGCCTTCATCTCGGGATCGGCGAGCATCTCGGTGAGCCCGTCCATCTCCTCGCGCGCGGCTTTCACTTCGGCTGCGATCTTCGCGACCGGCTCGAGTTCGGCATAGTCGCGGGAGGCACGGACGAAGGCGTCACCCTCCAGCGTCCCCGACGCCATGCGCGCTTCCAGCTCCGCAAAGCGGTGCGCGATCTGCTCCAGGCGTTCCGGGGGGATTTGCATGCTGATTAGGCGCCAAGTTTAACCGCGAACTCGCGCAAGGCCTTGCCGATGCGTTCGATGTCAGCCTCATCACCCTTCATCCGAGGTGGCTGGAGATTACCGTCAGCATCTTCGCTATAGGCCATGATAACCTTGGCACCACTTTTGACTGCCTTGTCAAACCGCTTGCGCGGCGATCCGGCTGCAAAGACTTCGGCTGTTACGCCCTCGCTCCGGGCCATCATGGCCGTTCGCACACCTGCTGCGTGAAGTTGCTCGCTGTCGCCTTCGACTACGACGGCGAATTCCAGCGCAGCTTCTTCCCGCGCGCCCACCAGCATCGCCAGCCGCTCGATCCCCGCAGCCCAGCCCACCGCAGGCGTCGGCGCGCCGCCGAGGCTTTCCATCAGCCCGTCATAGCGTCCGCCGCCCAGCACGGTGCTCTGGCTCCCCAAAGCCGCGGCCGAGGCGCTGCCCTCGTCAGGGATGAATTCGAACGCCGTGTGGCGATAGTAATCGAGCCCGCGCACGAGGCTTTCGGCGCGCACCCACTTCACGCCTGCCGCATCCAGCCCGCTGGTGACGGCCGCGAAGAAGGCGCGGGCTTCGTCCGACAGGAAATCATCGATCTTCGGCGCATCGGCGAGGAACGGCTTGTCCCTCGGGTCCTTGGAATCGAGGATGCGCAGCGGGTTCTTCTCCAGCCGCTCCTGCGATTCCTCGGAGAGCTGGCCTTCCACCGCGCGGAAGTATTCGATCAGCGCCGCCCGCCATGCCTCGCGGCTGGCACCGTCGCCCAGCGTGTTGAGGTGGAGGGTGACATCGTGGATGCCCAGCTCGCGCAGCAGTTGATCCGCCATTGCCAGCAGCTCGACATCGGCCTGCGGTTCGCCCGCGCCGATCACCTCGGCGTCGATCTGGTGGAACTGGCGGTAGCGGCCCTTTTGCGGGCGCTCGTAACGGAACAGCGGGCCGTGGGTCGCGACCTTCAGCGGCGCATATTGCTGCCAGCCGTTGGTGAGGAAGGCGCGTGCGATGCCGGCGGTGAACTCGGGGCGCAGCGTCAGCGATTCGCCGCCGCGATCCTCGAAGGAATACATTTCCTTCGACACCACATCGGTCGTCTCGCCGAGGGACCGCGCGAACACCTCGGTCTTTTCGAACACCGGCATTTCCACCCGGCGGAAGCGATAGAGGTGGCGCACGCGCTCGAAGGTTTCGACCACGAAGGCGAAAGCCTCGGCCTCGGTGCCGAAAATGTCCTGCGTCCCGCGGATCGCCTGGGGAGTGTTCTTGCCCATAGTCCCGCGCGATTAGGGCCACGCGGCCCCTTTCGCAATCCTGTGGCACGGATTAAAGGCCCGCGCGTTACCTCTCCTGCCAAACAACACAAAAGAGAACATCCATGCGCATCGACAAGATTCCCACCGGCAAGAACCCGCCGAACGATCTCAATGTCATCATCGAAGTGCCGACCGGCGGGGAGCCGGTGAAGTACGAGTTCGACAAGGAAAGCGGTGCGCTGTTCGTGGACCGCATCCTGCACACGCCGATGCGTTATCCGGCCAATTACGGCTTCGTGCCGCACACCCTTTCGCCCGATGGCGATCCGCTCGATGCGCTGGTGATCTCGCGCTCGCCCTTCATTCCGGGCTGTGTGGTGCGCGCGCGCCCGATCGGCGTGCTGAACCTCGAAGACGAGCAGGGCGGCGATGAAAAGCTGGTCTGCGTGCCGGTGAACGAGACCTTCCCCTATTACGCCGATGTGGTGGAAACCGGCGATCTGCCCGACATCATCTGCCAGCAGATCGAGCACTTCTTCACCCACTACAAGGATCTCGAAACCGAGAAGTGGGTGCGCGTGGGCAAGTGGGGCGACGCCGCCGAAGCGCGCAAGGTCACCATCGAGGCGATCGAGCGGTACGCTGCCAAGTAGTGAACCCGCCTCCGCGGGTTCATCCTCGGTGCTATTCCCGTGGCCAAGGCCACGGGGCACCTGCGGCTCGCGCGCTTGCGCTCGCGGGCGCTGGTGCGCCCGAGGCCAGTGCCAACCCATCGGTTAAGTGCTGATTTCGGTCGCGCTAGCGACCGCAAGGCCGAATGGCCGCCCGCAGCGACGGGGCCGTCAGGCCGCGTGAGCGAGGATTTCGCATCGCGGAGGCGATGCGGAACACAAATCAGACAATACTCAAAACCGCCTTGCACAGGGCGGTGAGGAAGAACGGCAGGCCGACAGCCAGCAGCCACAGCGCGGTGATGTCGCGCTTGAATGCGGGGGCATAGGCTTCATCAGCCGCCTCTGCGTCATCGAGGCCGGACCAGCGCCGTTCGAACCAGCGCAGCGCCGGAATGATCCCCGCTACCAGCACGATCAGGGCGAGATAGGGCAACACGCCGGAGGTGCCTTCGCTCAACGCTTTGACGGTCACGAAGATCTGCAAGCCGGTGTAGACCAGCAGGCCGTACGCGACATGATCGCTCATCGATCGGCGCCAGTCGCGCGCCCGCGTCTTGGCGGTCGCCTGTGCTTCGTGCTGCCCCGATGCTTTCCCCATGTCGTCGCTCCCCGACGTTTTTGTGCTGGGGGAGTATCGCAAAGCGCGGCGGAAGTTGCAACACGGGGTGCAAATTCCTCGCTTTGTTGCGCGGCGCGCAAGTGAGCCGCAGCAAGCGCCGGAAATGGCGCGGAGTTTGCCCCGCGCGCGCCGCTGTCCCGTGCGCGCAACAGCGACTAAGCAAAAATCCTGCCAAACGCGTGCGAAGTCTTTCCTAGGGCTTCAGGGCTGCTAAAGACCAGCGGTGATGACCGAGTCCACTCTCACCGAACCGGCGGCGGAAGCCTCCGCCACCAGCCAGCCGCTGGGCAGCGGGCTTGAGGTGATCTCGATCGCCAAGAGCTACGACAAGCGCGCGGTGCTGACCGATATCTCGCTGACCGTGGCCAAGGGCGAAGTGCTCGGCCTGCTCGGCCCCAATGGTGCGGGCAAGACCACCTGCTTCTATTCGATCATGGGGCTGGTGAAGCCGGATTCGGGCCGCATCCTGATGGACGGCGAGGATGTGACCAAGCTGCCGATGTATCGCCGCGCGATCCTCGGCCTTGGCTATCTGCCGCAGGAAACCAGTATCTTTCGCGGCATGACGGTGGAGCAGAACATCACCTGCGTGCTCGAACTGGTCGAGCCCGATGCCGCCACCCGCGCGGGCGAGCTGGAGCGGCTGCTCGACGAATTCGGTCTCACCCGCCTGCGCGAAAGCCCGGCGATGGCGCTGTCCGGTGGCGAGCGGCGGCGCTGCGAGATTGCCCGGGCGCTGGCGGCCAAGCCTTCGATCATGCTGCTCGACGAGCCTTTTGCGGGCATCGACCCGCTGTCGATCAGCGATATCCGCGAGTTGGTGCGCGATCTCAAGGCGCGCGGCATCGGCGTGCTGATCACCGATCACAACGTGCGCGAAACGCTCGATATCGTCGACCGCGCCTGCATCATCTATGGCGGGCAGGTGCTGTTTGCCGGGAGCCCGCAGGAGCTGGTCGCGGATGAGAACGTGCGCCGGCTCTATCTCGGCGAGAGCTTCACGCTTTAGCGTTTCGCGATGGCATTAGGCCCCCGCCTCGATCTCAGGCAGACGCAATCGCTGGTGATGACGCCGCAATTGCAGCAGGCGATCAAGCTGCTGGCGGCCTCCAACCTCGAAATCGAAACTTTCATTGCCGAGGCGATGGAGGCCAATCCCCTTCTGGACACCGCCACGCCTGCGCCCGACGAGCCCGAACGCGGCGAGATCGCGGCTCCGGCGGGCGAGGATGCAACCGCCGATCAGCTGATGCTGGCAGGCGGCGGCGAGGGCGATGCGCCGCTCGATCTGTCCTCGGTGGACCGCGACTGGGACACCGGCGATGGCGAGGCGCGCTCGGCTCGCGATGCCGAATGGGGTGCGGCCTCAGCCAGCGGCGGTGATTTCGATGAACTTCCGGATTGGGAACAGCTCCACGCCGCCGAACTGACGCTCGCCGAACATCTCGAAGCCCAGATCGGAGCGGTCACCTCCGATCCGCAGGCCGCTTTCATCGCCCGCCACATCATCGGCCTGCTCGACGAGGCAGGCTATCTCGCAACCCCGCTGGACGAAGTGGCCGATGATCTCGGGGTCGATATCTTCGATGCGAAGGCGGCCCTGCGGCTGGTGCAGACGCTCGATCCTTCGGGCGTGGGCGCGCGCAACCTCGCTGAATGCATCGCCATCCAGGCGCGCGAGGCGGACCGCTATGATCCTTGCATGAAGGCGCTGATCGACAATCTCGAACTGGTCGCCCGCGGCGAGGTCGAGCGGCTCAAACGCCTGTGCCGCGTGGATGACGAGGATTTCGCCGACATGCTGCGCGAACTGCGCAGCTACAATCCGCGCCCCGGGCTTGCCTTTGCGCCCTCTGCCACCAGCACGGTGGTGCCCGATATCCTGCTCACCGCCAATGCGAGCGGGGGGTGGGAGATTGCGCTCAACGAAGACACCTTGCCCAAGCTGATCGTCAACCGCAGCTATTACGTCGAACTCAATGCCGGGCCGGGCAACCGCGAATCGCAGGCCTGGCTCAAGGAAAAGCTGGCGAACGCGCATTGGCTGATCCGCGCGCTGGATCAGCGCCAGAAGACCATCCTCAAGACCGCCGCCGAGATCGTGCGCCAGCAGGACGGCTTCTTCCGCCGCGGCGTTGCCGAACTGCGCCCGCTCACCTTGCGCGAGGTGGCCGAGAAGATCGAGATGCACGAAAGCACGGTCAGCCGGGTCACCAGCAACAAGTACCTGTGGTGCGAGCGCGGCACTTTCGAGCTGAAATACTTCTTCACCAGCGGGGTGGCGTCAGCCGATGGCGAGGGGGCGTCCTCCGAAGCGATCAAGGCGCGGATCAAGGCGCTCATTGATGCCGAGACGATCAAGGACATCCTGTCCGATCAGCAACTGGCCGAGATGCTCCAGAAGGAAGGCTTCGATCTCGCCCGCCGCACCGTGGCCAAATATCGCGAGGCAATCGGTCTGGGGTCGAGCGCGGAGCGGCGGCGCGCCAAGAAGCTGGCGGGCGCGCGTTAGGACTTTTCCCTGACTGGCGGTGCGGGCGGTAAGCCCTATCACGGTGGCGGAAGGGGGCTTTTCGGGGTGTGACTCGAAAGACTCACTTCGAAACGTTAACGCCTTAAACCTCTTATTAACCTTTTTTGGTGAGAAGCGTCGTGGTTAATTCACGGAAACCTCTCCTAAGCGGGGGTTACCAGGGGCAAACAGGGGACCAGCCATGCGCGTGCTGCTGATCGAAGACGAACCGACCACTGCCAAGGCAATCGAGCTCATGCTCACCACCGAAGGCTTCAATGTCTACTCGACCGACCTCGGCGAAGAAGGCTTGGATCTCGGTAAGCTGTATGATTACGACATCATCCTGCTCGATCTGAACCTGCCTGACATGCATGGTTACGACGTGTGAGATGGTCCCGCCTTCTTGGACAGTTTGGCGGCTAAGTTAAGCTAATCCCGGTTGTCGTTATGCCGCCTGTTTGATTATCAGATCATGGGGGGCATGCCCCCCATGATCTGATTGCCCGATCCGCCTATAGGCCTCGA
>CAIZNH010000031.1 GCA_903934325.1 uncultured Alphaproteobacteria bacterium
TCCCACCCTGTGCCAGCACGATCTCCGCTTCACGCAGCTTGCCGATGATTTCTTCCGGCTTGTGCTTCCTCGCCATTCCATTCCTCCTTCGTGACCAATTCTAAAATAGAAATTGGGCCACTCAGAAGGGGGCAGATCAGTGGCAGCAGGCAAAGAAAAGGCCGGCCAGACGTTGGTCTGGCCGGCCGGCGCCTTTCGGCGCGCTCTCGTGGACCGGGTTGGGAGAGAGAGGAGAGAGGCCCGGTCCAGGAACGTGTGGCTTACGCAGCCTTCGAGATCTTCTCGGCGGCAACGCTCACGCGGTTCGAAATCGGGGCGAAGGCGTCGTTGTAGAGCTTCACCCATGCTTCGGTGCGCTTCGAGCCGAACGAGACCAGTGCGTCGAAGTTGCGACGGGCCAGTTCGCCCTGCAGCTGGAACAGTTCGGTGGGCGACTTGATCGCGGCGACCTTCTTGGCGTCGGCGGTGACGGTTTCGATCACGGTCTTGCCGGTTTCGATGTCGCTCTTCACGATGTCCTGAGCGCCAGCGAAGAAGATCTTGCCGCTTTCGACGACGGCGTCGACGTTGGCCTTGCCGAACTCGGTGGCTTCGTTGGCCAGCACGGTGCTCTTGGCGTAGGCGGTCTTGGCGCGGGTCTGGACGTCAGCGATGACTTCCTTGGCGGTGGCGGTGATGTCGGTGTTCTTGGCGGTGGCCATGATGGTGTCCTTGAGCTTGATGACGGGGTTGGTCTTCGCGGCGGCAGCAGGCGTCTTCGCCTTGGCGGCGACCTTCTTCACCGGTGCCGGCTTCTTCGGCGCGGCGACAATCTTGGCGGCAACCTTTTTCGCCGCAGGCTTCTTGGCCGCGACCTTCTTCGCAGCAGGCTTCTTGGCCACCGGCTTCTTGGCGGCGGCAAGCTTCTTCACGACCGGAGCCTTGGCGACCTTGGGTGCTTCCACGACCTTGGCCGAAGCTTCGGCATAGGCCTTCTCGGCAGCGGCATCGATCTTGGCGACAGCCTTGGGTTCAGCGGCAGTGGTTTCAACTTCGGACATGATGACCTCGCTTCATGTTGCACTGCACAAAATAGTGATTGCAACTGCGAAGTCAAGTGTTTTTGTGCACTGCACAAAAATGATGAAAAGCGATGAAAAACAGTATCTTGCTTTCTCAACGCGTCTTCACGTAGCGTCCCGGCGCGTCCTCGATCACCGCGTCGCCCTTGCCGCCCGGCGCGCGCTTGCCCGTCACCGGCGCCCGCACATCGGACTGGGTGTGGAGCCATTCGAGCCAGTGCGGCCACCAGCTGCCCGGGTGCTCCTCGGCGCCTTCGACAAAGGCGGCAAGCGACGGCGCTTTGCTGTCGCCCAGCCAGTACTGGTACTTGTTCGCGGACGGCGGATTGACCACGCCAGCGATATGTCCTGATCCGGCCAGCAGGAACTCCATCGGCCCGGTGAAGTGGCGGGTGATGCGCCACACGCTTTCGGCTGGCGCAATATGATCCTCGCGCCCCGCCTGCACGAAGGTCGGGGTCGAAACCCGCGTCAGATCGATCGGCGTGCCATCCGCCTCCAGCGCATCGGGCGCCACCAGCTTGTTGTCGCGGTAAAGATCGCGCAGGTAATCATTGTGCCACTTGGACGGCAGGTTGGTGACGTCGCCGTTCCAGTGCAGCAGGTCGAAGGCCGGATAGTCCTCGCCCAGGAGGTAATTGTTGACGACGTAGTTCCAGATCAGGTCCTTGCCCCGCAGCGCATTGAAGGTCGCCGCGAGATAGCGCCCGTCGAGATAGCCTTGCGGCGACAGCTGCCCGATCATCTGCAGCTGGCCTTCGTCGATGAAATGCTTGAGGTCGCCGCTCTTCTCGAAATCGACCTGCGCGGTGAAGAAGGTGGCGCTCTTCACCTTATCCTCCTCGCCCCGCCGCGCAAGGATCGCGAGGGTGGCGGCAAGCGTGGTGCCGGCCACGCAATAGCCGATGGTGTGGACGGCCGGCACATCGAGCCGCGCGCGGACATGATCGATCGCTTCGACCTGGGCGCGGATGTAATCGTCCCAAACCACATCGGCCATGCTCTCGTCTGCCGACTTCCAGCTCACCACGAACACCGAAATGCCCTGATCCACCGCCCATTTGATGAAGCTCTTCTTGGGCGTCAGATCGAGGATGTAGAAGCGGTTGATCCACGGCGGGAAGATCACCAGCGGCACTTCGAGCACCGTCTCGGTCGCGGGCGCATACTGGATCAGCTGGTAGAGCGGGGTCTCGTGCACCACCTTGCCGGGCGTGGCGGCGAGGTTCTCGCCCAGCCTGAAGGCATCAGGATCGGTATGGGTCAGCTGCCCGCGCTTCAGATCGTTGATGAGGTGCTGCATCCCGCGCACCAGATTGCCCCCGCGGGTTTCCACAGTGCGCTTCATCACCACCGGATTGGTGAGCAGGAAATTGTCCGGGCTCATCGCTTCGGCCAGCGCACCGACCGCGAATTCGAGGCTCTGGCGCGCAGCCGGATCAAGCCCCTTCATGCCCTTGACGCTCGACCGGAAGTACTCGGCGAGCATCAGATAGGTCTGGTGAAGCAACAGGAAGGCGGGGTGTTCGCGCCAGGCGGGATCGGCAAAGCGGCGGTCGTTCTTCGGCAGGGACGCGGGATCGGGCGCCTCGCTCGCTGCGCCCGTGGCCGCGCCGGAGAGAAAGGACTGGGCCACGCCCTGCCACAATTGCAGCGAATCCTGCGTCAGCTTCGCCTGCGCCTCGAACAGGCCCTTGGGCATCTGGCCGAGCATGCCTTGCGAGATCGTCAGCCACTGCGCCGGATCGAGCGCGGTTGCACCCTTGGTCGCCTTTTCGGCTGCCTGCGTTGCCTGATAGGCGGCGAAATCGAGCCACAGCTGCTGGAGCTGTGCGCTCGCGCTGGCCCATTCGCCAAGCTCGCCCACATCGAGGCCCTGCGGCATCATCCCCTTGAGCTGGTCCGGCGCGAACTGCCCGCCGAGCGCATTGGCGAAGAGCTCGCGCATGGCCTCGCCCTGCATGTCGAAGAAGCCCTTGAGGCTCTCTGCGCCCGCACCAAAACCCGTGTCGTTTGTGTCAGCCATTGCCGTAACTATCCCGTATCCGGCGCAATCGAGCCATGAGAACCGCCCGCGGCTCGCCGCGCCATCCGCCATTGAGCGAAAACGCCTTTCCTCTGCGACCGCTCTTGGCCTAGGGAAGCATATCGCCCCGGCTTGCATAGTGTGCAAGCCCAACAGGATGATGACACGCGATGAATGACCAGTTCTACCGGATGAAGCGGATGCCCCCGTATGTGATCGCAGAGGTCAATGCGATGCGGCACGCGGCCCGTCTGGAGGGGCAGGACATCATCGATCTGGGCATGGGCAATCCCGATCAGCCCCCGCCGCAGCACGTGATCGACAAGCTGTGCGAAGTGGCGGCCAAGCCCGATGCCCATGGCTATTCGCAATCCAAGGGCATCCCGGGCCTGCGGCGTGCGCAGGCGGGATATTATGCGCGCCGCTTCGGCGTCGATCTTGATCCCGAGAGCGAAGTGGTGGTGACCATGGGCTCGAAGGAGGGCCTCTCCAGCCTTGCGACTGCGATCATCGCGCCGGGCGACGTGGTGCTCGCGCCCAACCCGTCCTACCCGATCCACACCTTCGGCTTCATCATCGCCGGCGCCACGATCCGCTCGGTGCCGACCACGCCGGACGAGCATTACTGGGAATCGCTCGAGCGGGCGATGAACTACACCGTCCCGCGCCCCTCGGTGCTGGTGGTGAGCTATCCGTCGAACCCCACCGCCGAAACTGTGGACCTGCCGTTCTACGAGCGGCTGGTGGCATGGGCGAAGGAGAACCAGGTCTGGATCGTCAGCGATCTGGCCTATTCCGAGCTCTATTTTGACGGCAAGCCGACCCGTTCGATCATGGAAGTGCCGGGCGCGAAGGATGTCGCGATCGAGTTCACCTCGATGTCCAAGACCTATTCGATGGCCGGTTGGCGCATGGGCTTTGCGGTGGGCAACAAGCAGCTGATCGCGGCGCTGACGCGGGTGAAGTCCTATCTCGATTACGGGGCCTTCACCCCGATCCAGGCCGCCGCCTGCGCGGCGCTCAACGGGCCGCAGGACATTATCGAGAGCAACCGCCAGCTCTACCACAAGCGCCGAGACGTGATGGTCGAAGCCTTCGGCCGTGCGGGATGGGACATTCCCCCGCCGCCTGCCTCGATGTTCGCCTGGGCCCCGCTGCCCCCGGCATTGAAGTCGATGGGAAGCCTTGAATTCTCCAAGCAATTGCTCACCCAGGCGCAGGTCGCAGTGGCACCGGGCGTGGGCTATGGCGAAAACGGCGAGGGCTATGTCCGGATCGCCATGGTCGAGAACGAGCAGCGGCTTCGGCAGGCAGCGCGCAACATCAAGCGTTACCTTCAGTCGGTCGGAGTCAACAGTTCGGCGGCTTGAGCTGCAAACTGCTTCAAATCCGGTGCATTCCTTGCCCGATTGGGTTATCCTGCCGGCTAACCCGGGGCCAAAGCTGATGGAGAAACCGATGTTGTCCGGAGCCGCCAAGCGGCTGACCGACAGACAGCGAGCCGTGATGGAGCGCATCGACCGGCGCGTGCCGATTAAGGTCATCGCGCTCGAACTCGGCGTATCCGAAACCCGGATCAACCAGCATATCCGCGCGCTCAAGGCCTTCTACGATGCCGGGAGTCTGGGCGAACTGGTGGAGAATTACCGGGCTACGCTGCCGCCGGCCGCGACCCTTGCCGGAGAGGCGCTTGCAGGGGCGGCTGAAGAGGCGGGGGGAACGGATATCTCCAGCCCCTTCAGTGAAGCTGCATACACGAAAAAGCAGATAGTCGCGGCGCACCAATTTGCTGACCAGTTGACCCGGGATGACCCCGGACAACTGGTGATGAGCGACGTCATGCCGCTGCTTGACCAGGCGCCCTGGCTGAGGCCGGGCGAACCGCGGGTGGTCCCCGGAGTGCTCGATGGCGAACACGCCGTCCTGTTCCGCCTCGGGGCGATCGTCGGGATCGCATCGGGAATTCTGGCTGCCGTGGTGCTCACCATCACTGCCGCCGTGCCCCTGAGCGAGGCGACGGACGGAAGGGCTGTCATCTCCGCGGATCGCAGCTTGGCCACCGGGTGAGCATCGGTGCGCTGGGGAGACCCACGATGAACAACCGCATGCAGAACGATGCCCGCAACCTCAAGAAACTGGTCCGCGAAGCCGAGGCGCTGGCTGACGAAACGATCATCGCCATGGCCCGCCTGAAGCAGGCGATGCTGGCCGCCCGCCAGAACCCCGAAGTCGAAATCGCTACTGGCCAGCGCGCGCTGATGCGTCTGACCGAAGCCGAGAGCCAGGCGCTCTCGATGTCCACCAGCCTGCTGCGCGTGCATGACGAATTGAGCAAGGTTGCCCGCGTCCACGCCGGCGGCGACATTGGTTCGCCGACCGTCATTCCGCCCGATGCCATGGTGCAGAGCCGCGCCGCAGCCGAGCGGGTCGAAGCCTGAGCACGCCAGCGACAATGATCGAATTCCTCAACGCCTTCCGTGTCGATGCGCAGCATATCACCAGTGTCTTTCTGGCACTGGCGGTATGGCGCTGGGGCGGAGGGCCGGAACGCTGGCTGACGGGCATTTTCGTGGCGACCATGGTGGTGCCCGTCTACCTGCTGAGAGGGGCAGGCCTGGGCCTTCCCACAGCCGGCCCGGATGCCTGGCTCTATTTTGGAATCGATCTTGTCGCGATGGCGGGCTTCGGGCTGGTGGCGCTCAATGCGAACCGCAACTACCCGCTGTGGGTAGCCGGGTTCCAGCTGGTCGCGGTCGGCGCGCATATGATCAAGGGCATGGTCGAAGGGGTTTCGCTCTTCGCGCTGGTGATCCTGATCGTCGGCCCGTCCTATTGCCAGCTGCTGGTGCTGATCGCAGGCTTTGTCCGCCACGTCCGGCGCGAGAAGCGCTTCGGCACCTATCGTGATTGGCGCGTCGCACGGCCGCGCGCAGCCCTGTTCCAGACCTGACCGCAGCGCGGGGGATCCTTTATGTCTGACACCACTGTCTCCCGTGCGGCCGGAGCGGCCCGATGGTGATCGCCGCGCTTCAGTCGCGCGCACCCCAGGCCGAACGGCCCGAGGCGCGCCTCGGCACGCTGGTCTCCGGCCTGCGCGGCTTCGTGCTGGCGTCCGGCTCCCATGCCGAGCGCTGCCATGCGCTGTTCGTCGACGAGCGGCGCTGCTACCTTGGCGATTGCGGCGTGGGCACGGGCAGCTTCAGCACGCTGTCGCTCAGGATGCGCGAGATCTTCGGCGAGGCGCTGCGGCTCGACGCGCGCGGCCTGATCCTCGCGCATAACCACCCGTCCGGCCATTGCCGCCCGAGCGGCTGCGACATTGTCGCCACCCGCCGCCTGTCGGAGATGGCGCGGGCGCTCGACATCGAGCTTATCGATCACCTGATCTTCACCGAGCGTTCGGTCTATTCCATGCGTGCTGGGGGATTGCTGTGAACTCCATATCCTTCAACGGCCTGTTTCCCGATAGCGACACCCTGATCCCGCGTTTTCGCGAGGCGGGCGATGTGACGCTCGATCTGTTCCACCGCGATGGCCGGGTGGAGGACCGCTGGCTGGGCCTGCACCCGCGCGAATTCGAGCTGCTGTGGCGGCTCGCCGAACAACCGGGCGAGCGCCTGACCCGCCGGCAGCTGCTGGCCGATGTGTGGCGCATCACCTTCGAGCCGGAAACCAACAGCCTCGCGGTGCACGTGGCGCGGGTGCGGGCGAAGCTTGAGCCCTTCGGCCTTGCGCGGATGCTCGCGACCCATCCCGATGGCGGCTACTTTCTCGACGCGCCGCCAGGACCGGGCCATTTCCGGCTGGTGCGTCCGGTGGGCGTATAGGCTGGACTTGGGTGCCGGAATCGGCAAGGCTGGCACGCAACGACACAGCTTTTCGAGGGAGCGTCTGGCCCATGTCCGCCACCACCATGACCACCAATGATCGGATCGCGATCACGCTCGGCGAGGACGGCGTTGCCGAAGTCCGCTTCACCCGCGCGGACAAGATGAACGCGCTCGACCACACCCAGTTCGAGAGCATCATCGAGGCCGGGCACGTGCTCCAGCGGATGAAGGGCCTGCGCGTCGTGGTGCTCTCGGGCGAGGGCCGGGCGTTCTGCGCCGGGCTCGACCTGTCGAATTTCTCGCGGCAGCCGGCCGAGGACGAACCGCCGCTGACCGAGCGCACCTATGGCAATGCCAACCGCCCGCAGCAGGTGGCGATGCAGTGGCGCAAGCTTCCGGTTCCGGTGATCGCGGCGGTGCACGGGGTGTGCTTCGGCGGGGGTCTCCAGATCGCCAGTGGCGCGGATATCCGCATCGTCCACCCCGAGACCCGCATGGCGATCATGGAGATGAAGTGGGGCCTCGTGCCTGACATGGGCGGCTATGCCCTGTGGCGGGGCGTGGTGCGTGACGATGTGCTGCGCGAGCTGATCTACACCAACCGCGAATTCAGCGGCGCCGAAGCCCAGACACTCGGCCTTGCGACCTATGTCGACGAGAACCCGCGCGAGCGCGCGCTCGAAATCGCGCGCACCATCGCCAACAAGAACCCCCACGCCATCCGCGCCGCCAAGCGCCTTCAGGCCGGGATGTTCGAGCACGAGACCGACGCGATCCTGCTCGAGGAAAGCATCGAGCAGCACGCGATCATGCGCAGCCGCAACCAGGTGGAAGCGGTGATGGCCGAAATGGAGCGCAGGAAGCCGAACTTCGAGGATCTGTAGTCTCACCCGCCAAGGCGCGAAGGCGCTTGGCGGGCCTCAGTCAGAATGTCCGCCTCTGCCTCGGCCCTGGCACGTGCCTGGCTGATGCACCCGCGCTGTTTGCGCAGGTTGCGGGGCAGGCTATCCAGCGCCTCGGCCATGCATATGGCGCGTGCCGCGCGCTGGATGCGAAGGGCCAGGATGCGCTGGCCCTTGTCCGTTCCGAGATCGAGATCGCCGGTGTCGACGGCAACGCTTCGCGCGGCAGGTACCGGGGCAGGGGCCGCGACGGCGGTGGCTGAAACCGCCATGGCGGCGGCGGCGAGCAGGGCATTGATGCGCTTCATGATCACTTCCTTCGATACAGCGCCGCCCACCCATTCGAACGGCGCGGCAACGCCACTCGCAGTCCGGCGCGCCTGAGGCTGCGCAGTTTCGAAATCGGGCTGGCCGGTTTCAGAACCCGCAAGGCCGGTCAAATCCTGACAGGCTGGCCGATTTCGAAATCGGCTTGTCGCTCCCCCTGCGCTCTGGCAGCCAAGGCCCCATGACGGCCTTGGAACAGATTGATTTGATGGCGCGGGGCGGGTCGATCACCGTGCTTGCCTTGTGGGGCTGGCTCCTGATCCGCGACCACCGCGATCAGCTTGCCGCCAAGCTTGCGATCGCCATGGCGCTGGCGATCATCTGCTATCTGCTTCAGTCCGGAAAGACTGTCCCGATCAGCACGATCGGGGGACTGGCGCTGTCAATGTACGGTGCTTCCACTGCGGGGATATTCTGGCTGTTTGCCAAGGCCTGGTTCAATGATGAAACGCATATCCGGGTCAGCGATCTGGCGCTGGTGGGAATTGCCGCGCTCAACAGCCTTGTCATGTTCGTCAGCTTTCCTGCCGGCGGCATCGTCAATCAGATTGCCGGCTCGCTATTCCGGATCGGGATGCTGCTATTTGCCGCCGCCGCATTGTGGGAGGCTTGGCGCGGGCGTGATGGTGACCTGATCGAGAGCAGGCGCCGCCTGCGGCCCCGGCTGGTCGCAGCGGTCGCGTTCTATGTCGTCGTCATCGCGCTCACGCAGATCGCCGTGCATAATCTGGGAATGCCCGGTTGGCTGATCGGCATGGTCAACAGCAGCATTGTGGCGATCTCGCTCGCGTTCGGCGCCGCCATGTTCGGGATGCGGCAGGCGGACCTGTTCGGCCCGGTTGCTGCTATGCGCACCGGCGCGGGGCGGCTGGCGATTGAGGGCGCGCTCGCCGACAAGCTGCGCAGCCATATGGACGGGCACAAGGCCTGGCGCGACGAGGCGCTGACAATTGCCAAGCTGGCGGCGCAATTGGGCGAACAGGAATATCGCCTGCGCCGCACCATCAATGGCCAGCTCGGCCACCGCAATTTCTCCGCCTTCCTCAACGGCTATCGTCTGGCCGAGGTGAGAGCCGCACTCGCCGATCCTGCGCAAGCCGCGGTGCCGATCATCACCATTGCGCTCGATGCCGGGTTCGGTTCGCTCGGCCCTTTCAACCGCGCCTTCCGCGAGGCCGAGGGGATGACCCCGAGCGAATACCGCGCCCGCGCTCTGGCCGATTCCGGAATCGGCTAGCCGCATCCGGACACAGCAGGGCACAAGGCGATCAAACGCGGCAGAAGGCGGCAGCGCGCATCTGCAACAAGGACACTGCCATGAACACCGGAATTCCCCCGCTCGATATCCTGCTGACGCGGGGGCATTATGTCTTCGCGATCGACGGCGTGCGCTATCTGATGGCCGCATCGGTCACCTTTGCGCTGGTATGGGTGCTGCGGCGCACGATGCTGCGCGCGCGCAAGATCCAGTCGCGCGAGGCCAGCGGCGCCGACATGCGCCGCGAGTTCGCGCAGTCGCTGCAATCGGTGTTCGTCTACATGATCGGCGCGTGCTTCCTGATCTGGGGGCGCGAGGCGGGCGTGTTCTACGATGTCTTCGGCGTCAGCTTCGGCCTCGGCATCGACCTTTTGATCCTCGCCGCGATCATCATCGCCCATGACGCCTATTTCTACTGGGCGCACCGCATCATGCACCACCCGCGGCTGTTCCGGCATTTCCACCGCGCACATCATCGCTCGATCACGCCGACGCCGTGGGCGGCCTACAGCTTTGCCATGCCCGAGGCGGCGGTGATGTTCCTGTTCGTGCCCTTGTGGCTGTTTTTTGTGCCGACGCCGGGGTGGGTGATGGTGACCTGGCTCAACTTCCAGATCATCCGCAACGCCATGGGCCATGCCGGGTTCGAGTTCTTTCCCAGCTGGTGGCTGGATTCGCCGCTGACCCGCTGGATCAACACCACGGTGCATCATGATCTGCACCACAATGGCGGCTTTGCCACCAATTACGGGCTCTATTTCACCTGGTGGGACAAGTGGATGGGCACCGAGCACCCGAAATACCATGCGAAGTTTCGCGAGGTGACGGGGCGCACGCTTGGCACCGAAGTGCCGGCGGACAAGACGCTGACGGCCTAGCCGAACACCGCGACCGATTGCATCCCGTCGAGCACCTGCTTGCCGTCGGCGTCCCACATCCTGAGGCGCTCGGAGGAATAGCCGCTATCTGCATGCTGGCTGGCGTTCTCAGCGAGATACCAGCCGTCGCGCGACTGGCTGTCCGGATCCAGCACGTTGAACGACCAGTTGATCGAGCTGATCGGCCCTTGGCGCTGCATCACCCGCATGGCGCCCGGCGGCATGACATCGCCCATCAGCACCAGCTTGGCCACGGGATCGAGATCATGCGCCTCGGTCAGCCGCGCCCAGCGGCGGATGGTGGCGCCGCGATCCTCACTCTTGTTCTGCCCGTGGCGCAGCTCGAAGTTCTTGGCGACGAAGCTCGGCGCAAAGCTGTGGGTCACGCCGGGGCTGTCCTCGGGCGGGCCGGGCCAGTTTTCGGGCATGGCGGCAGGGTGGAGGGCATTTGCCTCGCGCCCTTCGGCAAACAGCCAGAAGGCAGAGAGCGCGAGCTTGTCGTCCACCCGGATCTCGCTGCGCACCTGCGTGACGTTGCGGCCCTGCCGGACCATTTCGGCCGAGAGCGATATTTCCTCCCCCACCGGCGCGACAAAGGCGATTTGCCCCGCGCGCAAGGGCGGCAGGCCGGGGAAAGCGCGGGTCGCCATGACATAGGCGATCAGCGCCGAGGCCCCGCCATAGAGCGTGCGCCCCTGCAGCCAGTCGGCCGCGTGGGTGAGACGGACAGGGCCGGACTGGCCGGTGACGGGTTCAAGCAGGCTCGCAATGGTCATGCCCCCTGCCATGCCGCGCCGCATTGCCTGCGTCCAGACTGACGTTGCGGAAGGGCGCCTCCCGAAACACAGATTGCCAAGCCGCTACCGAATCGCTAGTGCGCCGCTTCCGTCCGGGGCATTGTCCCGGAAGGCTCGGCCCGATGGCGGAGTGGTTACGCAGAGGACTGCAAATCCTTGCACGCCGGTTCGATTCCGGCTCGGGCCTCCACCTTTTGCGATTGCGCGATGGCAGCCGCCGTGCTGGTATCGCGGGGATCGGAATGCCGCTTTAGCTCAGTCGGTAGAGCACATCATTCGTAATGATGGGGTCACGTGTTCGAGTCACGTAAGCGGCACCACCTTTTCAATAATTTGGTGTTAAAAGACCGGCCATCGGGCTGGGCTGTAATGCGCCTAGCAAGCACATAGCAAGCACGGCGCGCGGTTTAGGGCGGCTCTGACGATTGCTCTATCAGTGCTGGACCGTCCAGTGCCAAGCCGCTCCGCCATGACAAACTGTGTGGTGTAAAGGTCAACAAGGTAGCCCGCGGCAAAGGGCCATGCCTCGCCGGCATACCGATCCATTTTCTTGGGATATGGTGTGCACCACCCTCGGGGTAGGGGGCCGAGCGTGGCGGGACTGTCACGGGTTACGTCCGCGCGAAATTTTTTTGCAGAGAAATTGCGAGAATTCGGCCGCCAAAAGCCAAACATCATCTCCAGTTGATATCACTTTCGGCGCAAACGTCTCGCCCACGCTTCAGCAAGATCTCGTCGCAGATGAAGTTGGCCCCGGCCTCAAAATCACGCTCCAAATAAGCCGGATTGCCTGGCACGTATGAAGAAGGATAGGTCTCGCCCATCATCTCATTGTCGATGATGCGCCCTTCGTTGCTTGCCCTCATCGCTTCAGTCGCAACGCCGTCACAGCCGCTGAGTGCCATTGCTAGGCAGCACCCTGCCAGCAGATATCTACAAAGGCTCATCAGTTAGACTCCCAAACAGACTGATTGCACGTCTCTAGGGCAACTCTTGCCTAGGCCCGGTAAATCCAGCAATATGCAAGCGCAGTCCGGTCAGCCCCGGCTGTGAGGCGTAGGAACCTCGCGAACGTGATCACCGGTCAGATTATTCTGGCCGGGTGGCTGTCGCATATGTCCAAGGCTCTGCCCAAAGGCGGCAGCGCCTTGTGATCACGCAGGGTTCCTAACACCCGGCTTCGGTCGGCGCCTCTGATTTGAGGGGCGATGATATGAAGCGAAGCATCCGCACCATCAGTTTGGCTTTAGTTCTTGCCGCGGCTGCACCCGCGTTCGCTCAGGCGAAGATTGATTTCGCAGCATACGAAGGCCCGCCCCAGATCGAGCAGGGTGAAGGCGGCACAAAGATCACAAAGAACGGGATTGATTATTGGACCACGGGGACCCCGCCCCGGCGATATCAGATTATTGGCTTCGTACAGGATCGACGAGACGAGTTTTGGGATGGGGGGCAAGCAATTGGCAGCCCAAAGATCGCCAAGAAAGTGAAGGCCGCAGGCGGCGATGCGGTCATCATTCAGACGCAAGAAGAGGCTGGGCAGTCGGGAGGCCTCGCTTCAGGCAATCCATTCTACGCATGGGGGATGTCCGGCGGCAGCAAGACCATCACGCGGATGCTCGTGGTGAAATATCTTCCGGAAGCGACGCCACCAACATCCTCTGAAGCAACCGCAGGAAGCGAATAGCACGTGGCGGTAAACTGGTTCGAGGGCGGTCGACGCATAACGAAGCTCTGCATGGCGATTGCAGCGCTGATCGGCGGCTACGTTGCCTTCTTTGAAGCTAACGAGCCCGGGTTAGAATTTTACACGGCTTCACCGCTCGATGAGTGGCACTTGCGCGATGAAGACCCCGAGCCGCCTGCAACCCTCCATGGTTGGGAGGTGGCCGCTGAGCAATGCGAGCCGTCAGAAACACTTTGGACGTACGAAATAAAGCCCAAACTCTTTCGACATATCCGGCTTTGCTACTCACCCGGTGACAAAAGCGAAGCCGAAATTGCAGAGGAAATGGCTGGGGATGATGCTAGGATCACCGAGGCACGCAAGGAAGGTTACAGCGACAGTGAGATAATTGACTACCTCTATCGAGCATGGCGATTAGAAAACGATTCCAAACGCCTCGACGACGTTCAGTTGGCTGCCTCGCGAGCACGAGACGCTGGTGAAAATAGCGATGCGGCTATGCTTACTGAGGAGGCTAAACGGCTAAGCGCAAAAATTGATGAGGCTAGAGAGGCCCTAAAACATGATTCCACAGCTTCTCCAGACCCTTACGAGGGCCTAGGTGTCTATGAAGAAGAAGCACCTGAAAGCAGCTCCTGGTGGGACCTCCGTGTTGCAGATTTCAGCATCACGCCAGCGGCTCTAGCGAAGATCGAAAAAGAGCTACCGCGCATCGAGCGAGAGGCGTTTATCGACCATGTGATAGAGGTTTCTTCCATTACCGCTTACTTCATAGGCGGTTTTTGGATCTTCAGTTTCGTGATCGGCTGGATCGTCCGTGGTTTTGCCGGGATACCGCGCGGGCAAGATTTTAGACTAGCAGCGTAGCACTGCCAAATTTGTGTAGGGAGGCAAAGCCGTGGTGAAATCAATTTCAAAAAAGGTCTTGAGCTCTTTAATTTTAATTGGATTGCTAAGTGGCTGTGCCAGCTCAATCATGGGTGGTTTTGTCGGAAAGCCCCTTCAGCAGGTGATGGTTAGATACGGTCCGCCAGCAAATGCCTTTGATATGGGCGATGGCCGTCGTGCCTTTCAATGGGTAATGTCTAGCACCTACGTTACGCCGACCTATGCAACGAACACAGGCAATGCGTCTGTGTACGGCAATTCGGTTATGTGGACCCAGAACACGCAAATCACTGGTGGTGTGCCTATAACAAATACATGTGCTTACACGATGTATGGTCGATGGAGCGAGAGCACGAAAACCTGGGTTATGGAGGGCTACGAAAAACCAAAGTTGCTGTGCGAATAATACTAAGAGCCGTTCAGCACCCTCTGCTCCGCCCGCTCCAACGCGGCCAGCACGCTGATCTGCGTGTGCTGGACCGATACGTCGATCTTCTCGCCGTAAACGCGCGGGCGTAGCTTGGCGGCGGTCCATTCCCGCGCATGGACGCGCAGCTTTAGCTGTTGGACCCATGCCGACAGCGCTGGTCCCTCAAGGTGAGCCGGCGGTTCGCTGTCTGCCAAAGCGATGATGTCATCGGCCAGCGCGTCGGCGCGGTCTTCGATCGCGGCACGGTAGGCAGCTTGCAGGCCGGGGTTCGTGCGCAGCTGGGTCTTCGCCCAGCTGTAAGACGGCGCCGGGTCGAGCCGTTGCAACGCTGTCGAGAGGGCATCGCCGCTGGCGATGTAGCCCAACACCTGCGGCCAGACTTCGGCCGGATCAATCACCGGCGGGCGGCCTGCGCTGCGCTTGGCGATGGCGGTATTCATGGCGGACCTCGTGAGGGTTTTCGGGCTGAAATTGTTTAGCAGAATCAAGGAATCATGCCCAGCTATCGCGCGCGCGGAACCGGCTCGGGCAATCAAACTAGAACCAACCTGTGGGCACGCCAGCGTCGGCCTTAAACAGATATGACCAGACCGGGGTGCCTTTGAGGAACTTCGCAAGGATTTCCTCACCTCGGGCTATATCAGCCCGCAATGGCTTCAACCTAAATCGAGCGCCGAGCGGTTGATTACCCGCACAAAGAAGTAGCCGTGCTGCTGATATTGACACCAACGACCAGCCACGTCGGCTTTACCGCTTCTTGGGCCGGAGGCCGAAGCCCACCGAGCTATGCGGCCTGACGGTGTTACAACGCCGCCGCCAGGTTTCGATCAGGACCTTTGCCTCGGCCCGAGTCTAGCATGTCTCGCTATTCAAAGCTTCTCACGCCTCGAGCCATGGAAGCTCTAGCGGTAGCCATAGAGTAGGCTGAGCCCGCTCTATCTCAGTTCGTTTTAGATGCGCGAGGGGCATGCCATTCTTCGCCCTGGTCGTGGTTGACGGTAACATAATTGGGGTGAAGAAAGTTACATCTTGATAGAGACTGCCTTCGAGATGTTTTCACGATGCGCTTGTGGCTTCGGCGACCGAGCCTAGCGCCATGCAGGGGTACCACATGAAGCTAGATCTGAAAACTTTTCTCGTGTTCGCCGTCGCGGCAATATCGGTCGAAACCTTTGCTTTGCCTCCTCCCCCGCCGATCAATGTCGTCGTGCTGTCGCGCGATCCGGACGCCCGCGCTCTGCTCCTCGCCTATCTTACATACCTAGAAGAGAAGGGTGAATTCCGCTGGGAGACCAACCATCTGAAAGCTGCTGACTTCGGTGACTGCGTCGCGAACGAAACATACGACAGTGCCTGTGTGAAGCGGGTCCTGAAGCACGCGCAGTTCACCGGCGCAGGCGTGGCGATTATGGTTGACGGGCCTGCTGGATTGCAGCGCTGGCGCTGCGCCGGCAGGGGTGTCGATTGGCGCAGCGAGGCGAAGCAGCAGATCAACGTCGATCTGCGTGCGGCGCTTTTTGCTAAGGGGGGGGAAAGATTGGCGGCAAACAATGCCGCCTACGGCTGTCTGATTTCCGCTGCTGCGGAAATTGGATGGTAGTGGCACTGGACGCCAGCAGAAGTACGCATTCGAACTGAAGGCATTTGGTCAAGACTCTGAATAATATCGAGTTTTTCGGAGGCAGGTTCATTTAGTTCCTGCGACGATGCTGAGGGTATCTCGGGCTGCCTAGTACTTGCAACATCCTACCCCTCGCAATAGAGATGATCGGGTTCCTGGGTTCGATATCGTATCGGTTACCGAGTAACTTCGGGGCAACTATGCAAAAGTTCGTAGTAATTCTTTTTGGTGTCGTTGCACTCGCGCTATTCATGTTGGGAGGTGGTGGGGCGACCACACCGTCGGCAGCTGCCGCAGTCTCGCCGGTCGCTGTCGCCGCAGCCGCGCAGGCCTGTAACGATGGCCAAGACCGTAGCGTGACTATCATCAACGAAACCGGCGTCACCATGTTGGCGTTCTTCGCCTCACCGCCGGACGTAAACGATTGGGAGGATGACATTCTTGGAGACGAAGTGATCCAGAGCGATAGCTCGTTTGTGGTCAACTTCGATGATGGGCGCTGTCGCTGCATCTATGATTTCAGGGCGGTGTTCGCCAATGACTTCGCCGATGACGATGTCGTGATCCGCAATAAGATCAATGTCTGCGAGATTTCGACTTATCGCTATGACTGATAACGACGTACGACAGGTGGCGCCGTAAGTCGCCATGGCCACTCCTCAATCGAAGCCGTAAGGCAGCGCAAATCGCTGCCCCCCTTGCCGACCGGTGGCAGCGGCAGTTCGCCCGACACAAAGGAATTGCCGTCGTCTTCGTTACAGTACACCGCCATCATGGATGGCGGGCCCGATACCTTTGCCTCGCGATCTATAACGTGTGATTTGAATTCGCGCTAAACGCTCGCGGCAGCAGGGGGGCAGGTCATTCGCTTGAACCAAGCCTCTCAGCCGCTCCCTATGAAACTTCGGCTTCGCTCTTATAGTCCGGCTCAAGCGCGGTTTCAGCTTCCGCTTTCGATCAAGCTGAAGGGTGCCCAAGCCCAGGGGTCGGACCAGCTCGGCTCCCATCCGGGAATAGCATCGCCCAGCACTGAGGTTCCGCTCCGGATGCCACGCAGCGCCAGTTGCAGCGCCTCGGCACGGGACAGGTCGGGACGGGCCGCCTTTATGCGGAAGGTCTCGCTGGTGATCGCGGCGCCGACCGTGTCGAGCACCGGCCAGTGGCTCACCAGCAGCGAACGGGCGCCGGCGAAAAAGAACGCCCGCGCCAGACCGGAGAGGCTTTCGTTGCTACCGCCATCGGCGGGGCCGGCGGTGTTGCAGGCCGATAGCACGACCCAGTCGGCGCTCAGGTTCAGCGCGGCCGCCTCGCTCGCGGTCAGGTAGCCGTCATCGCTGCTACTGGCCTCGTCGGGCGGGGTCATGACAAGGCCGGGCTCGGCGTTCCCCTCGATCTGCCCGGGCAGCATCGCATGGGTAGCGAAGACGATGATGCCGGCATTGGCGAGCAGCGCGGGGGACTTCACCCGGCTCTCGGTCGCGGCCTCGGCAAGCAGCAGGCTGTCTTCCGGACTGCCAAGCGTGCGCGCGATGGCGAGCAATTCGCGCCTTGTACCGGGCAGCGAGCTCAATTTCATTAGCGCGGCGGGCTCGGCGAGGTCATTGCTGCCTCGGACATTGGCGGTGGTGACGCTGGAACTACCCCGCGCGATTTCCTGCGCCGGGCCGAGCACGGGATCGCCAATTCCGACGAAGTCCCGCGTGTCCGTTTCGCCCGTTTCAGCTGCGGCATAGGCGCGCAGGCTGGACACTGAGGGCAAGGTCGCCAGCGCATAGCGGTCGCCAAGCCACTGGGTGCCCGCCAGCGCGGTGAGTTCTGCCTGCTCGTCGAAGCTTTGCCGCGGCGGCTCGCCTACCACCAGAATGCCCAGCGGAATGCTACCGAGGCTCCCTCCGGTCACCGTGTAGAGCGTCCCGGCATCGCCGAGGCCCGACACGACCGGCGCGACGAGCTGCTGGTAGAGCGCCGCAGCCGCCTTGCCCTCGAACAGATATTCGCCCGGCAGGTTCAGCGTGCAACTGCCCGGATCGAGCCGGCAGCGCACCGATGCGACCAGCCGGTCCATTTCAGTCCGGCTCACGTCGGCCTTGTGCCAGGCAGTGCTGTCGGCCGAAATCGCAAAGCTGTAGACCGCATCGCCGATCGGCTGGATCATCAGCACGGCCTCGCCCGCGCGTAACCTTGACCGGGTTTGCGCGATCGACAAGCCAAAGGGGCGCGAGGTGTTGGCATAGGCAGGATAACGCTGCCGAAGTTCCTCGGTCAGTGCCGCCAGCGCCCGGCGATCGCCATCGAGCGAGGTACCGCCTGCCGCTGCGCCGGCGCTGTCCGTCACCGCCACCTGATCGAAAGCATAAATTCGCGCAGCAAGCGCCGCCTGCCGGTCGATCAGCGCGCCGAGTTCCGGATCGCTGACGGCCGCCCGCGCGGCCGCTTCCAGCAGCGATGCCGCCGCCCGGCTCTGGGCAAAATCCTGAGCTGCACGAAACGCCTCGTCAAATCCATCGTGGACAATGGTGATTTTCCCGAATTGCCTCAGCTTGCCTGTATAAGCCCAATTCAGCGTAACCAGCGTTGAAAAGGTCACCGCTAGCGGATCGGAGCCCATGCCGGCCGAAGCGGTGCGGAAACCCAATGGCTTCCCGGTTGGATCACGGGCCGGCGTATAGCGCCGCTCGCGTGCGTAGAAGACGGCAGTCCTCGCCGCGACATCGGCGATGTCGTAATACTGGGGGTTTTTCAGCAACGCGAGCGCGCGGCGCGCTTCAAGCCGAGCTAGGTTGGCATCAAGGTGCGCGATGCCGTCAGTCACACTTTCAAACGTCAAGCGCTGGTAGATCGCCGCGGCCTCCTTCCACTTGCCTTCGCAGGCCAAAAGGATGGCATGGGCTTCATCCAGAGGGCGCCTGTAGTGACCGACTAGTGGGTAGCCTTCCGAACCCACGAGCGCATTGACCTCCTCGCGCTTTTCGTCGTGGCACCGCCCCTGATAATGCGCGTTGAATACCTGTCCGGCGAGGATGTCGATGGCGAGCCTCAATGACTGCTTCGGCCCGGCCTCAAGCGTGGCCGCTGCCATTTCCCACTGGCCCGCGGCATGTTGGTGTTCGCCGAGCGTATCTAGTCGCCGGGCGTTGAAGCTGTGGGCCTGCCCCGGCAGCACGGCCGCGGCGCGCCTGATAAGTGCCTCGGCCTCTTGGCTGCGTCCCATGGCGGAGAGCGTCTGCGCATAAAGCAGCATCGCCCGAGCGGTGGCAGGATGGGTGAAGCCATTGACTTTCTCGCGGGCGGCCACCAGCCGGCGCGCTTCCTCTAGAGCGGGCTCGATATCGCCAATCTGGTCGATCAACTCAACCAGACGCTCCTGCACATCCAACGTTGCCGGCGCGTCTGCTCCAAGGCCGCTGGCCAGGAAGTCACGGATCCTTTCGAAGCAGGCCCGCTGTTCTTCTCCACTAATATTGAGGACAGCTCTAGATAGCCGCAATTCCGCAGCGGAGAGGCTGTCCGGCGTGCCTTCGCATTGCCCCTGGGCGAAAGCGATCGGCAGGCCGTCGGATACAATGTTGGCGGATACCATCGGCGAGCGGCCCAGCACCTCGACCAGCGTCAGGCGCGCCCGTGCGGTAGCCTGCAACGTGTTGGGCGCGTCATAACCCTCGACATCGAGCAGCAGCTTGGCGGCCTCGGTGTAATGATGCAGCGAGTCCAGCGGGCGGCCGGCTTCGGCATCCGCCTCGGCGAGGGCGAAAATCAGGCGCGCCCGACCGACGTCCTTTGTTTCATGCTCTTCCAGCAACGACCGGACCAGCGTGGTTGCCTCGTCGATCCGGCCGAGCCCGGTCAGCGACCGCGCGAGCGAGGCGCAGGCCACGGCAACCGAGACCGGCTCCGGCGCGGCGGCTGCGTGTTCGGCATCGCAGGCTAGCCGCGCCAGCCCTTCGGCTTCGACAAAGCGGCCCTGCAGTCGCCGCACATACGCGATAGCGAGCCCTTGTCGCGCCTGTTCCAGCGGATCGAGCCCGGCCCGCCGTGATATGACTTGCGCATTTTCCTCTAATAGGGCGGCTGCTTCGGCCAGCCGGCCCAGTTGGACGAGATTGAGGGCGCGATCATCCCGCGCGAGATAGGTCCAGCCCATGTCTGGGCCGAGGCGCCGTTCAAGGGCCGCGACATTGGCCGCCAGCGCGGCCTCTGCCTCCTGATGCTTGCCGATCCGCGACAGGCTGGCCGCCCGCAGCGTGTCGAGCCGGAGCGCGAGCGGATGATCCGGCCCGTAGGTATCGTCGACCAGCGGCTTGATCTTGTCGATTGCTGAGATCGTATTGGCCGGAAAGGCCGACCATTCGTGAAATCCGATTGTTTGCCAACCAGTATCAAGCTGCCGTGCTTCCTCCTCGGTGGGTTGACGCAGATCGGGCACCATAGACGCCGAGGCTGATTGCGGCTGGGCAAAAGTTGGAACGGCCGCTGTCAACCAGACTGTCAAACAGATTATGACCAGCCTTCTCATGTTCCTCAGACTAACAATCAGTGGTCATGATGCAAGCCTCCTACCGCGCATTTTCGGATCACACTGCAAGCCTCAGGTGGGGCGATGTGAGGTATTCATTGCAGGGGCGCTGGCTCGGCGGCGGCAGGTGTGCGCCAGCGCACCAGCCGCGCCAGAGGCAACAGACCAAGCCTGCGCCGCTGCGCACCAGTCCCCCCTAAAGGGGGGTGACTGGAGCGTCGCACTTCGGACACCAGAAAAATGCGGCAGTTGCGCCAGTCTGCGCCAGTCAGCGATTTTCAACCGTCGCTCTCCCCCCGATGGCATCTTTCAGAGATATGGGCGCTACTCCCGGGACCAGATAGTCTCGCTCTTTCCTGCTGCTGTCCTTGCCCTTTTCGATCCTGAAATAGCCTCGGCTGGTCCAATCGCGGGCGATCCGGTCGAGGCGAGCCCGGTTGACGGCATCGTAGCTATCGACGCCAGTTACACTGCCGATGGCATGGCCGATCCAATCTGCGGCCCGGAAGTCGCGTCTGAAGGTTTGTGAAGCTGCCAAGGCTTGCACCGCCAAGACATCTTCTGCGCTGTAGAGAGGGACATCGGGAGGAACTTCCCAAGGCGATGCAACCCCCACGCTGTCCCCATTGGGGAGCCCGACAGGCACGATCTCGAACCAGCGGGCTTGTTCGGCTGGCGCGCGGGAGTGCTTGTCGTCCTGCACCGAGAAGTACCGCCAGCGGTCACTATCCGGCACACCGACCGCTCTTGCGGCGTCGACGGACATTTTGTTAACGACCAGCACGCCTCGAGCCGCGCTCGTTAGGGCAGACGCACCTCGAGCCGAAGCGGAACTGACCTCACCAGCGCCAGCTTTAGACGTGTGGTGCACGAGGATTATCGCGCAGCCTGTCGCCCGCGCAACGCGAGCCCACGCCTTCGCAATCTTGTCGATTTTCGTGTTGGAGTTTTCCTCCACCGCGTGGCTGGAGACGAAGGGGTCGATGATAAGGGCCCGGATGTTCTTCGCCTTAATCTCGGTGCTGATCTTGTCGAAGACAGGTTCAAGCAGCTTCATTCCCTCGCGAGTTTCGATGGCCGTGCAGAGTTCCGATCCATCGAGTGCGCTATCCACGAAGAGCTTGCCGTCAATCTCGCTTGCGTTGACTCCGTGGTGCTGCCGGGCACCGCTGATCGAACGTTCCAATTCGTCTAAATCGTCTTCAAGGTTCCAGACCCAGACGTTACCTTGCGCTGATACCGGCATGCCAAGGATTGCACTGCCCGTGACAATAGAGAGCGCCAATCCAATCGTGAACGTGGTTTTGCCCGACCCACCCGGCGCGGTCAGGACGGTCACCGTGCCCGCGAGTAACAAGCGATCCACGACCCACACCCGCGGGGGGATCGTTGCTGGGTCCCTTGGGCGATATGGGTGAGCCACAATCTCGCCCACGGTCGGTGGCACCGCCTCAGAAATGGCAGCTAAGGCAGCGCTTCGGTCGCCTGCGTGCTCGAAATGCGCGAACAGATCGAACGCGTCGCCAAACCTATCGCCGTCGCCTGTAGGTGCGCCCAAACCGGCTTCGGCATCGGAACCCGAAAGGCTCGACCACCTCTCCTCATCAAGATAGACCTTCGTGGCGAAACTACCGGAGGTTTGGTGTGGCGAGCGCCAGTGGCAACTGCCAACGTGCTTCTGCTCATATCCATACTTCTCTAGCAGTTCCTCTAGCCGGTTCTCGGCGTTGAAGCGCTCGATCGGACTGAGCGCGCCCGTGGCAGGGCGCAGAGCCCTCTTCAGCATCCTCGCTGCCCGGTCTGCTGCCCTCTTTGCCTCGGCAGTCGCTGCAGCTTCAGTGAGCCGCTGAATGTCCCTTGCGAGAGGACCGCGTGACAGATCGACGGGTGAGCCTTCAGCAAGCGAGAATTTGTAATGGATCGGCTCGCCATCTTCGCCACGGTTTTCCGGCTTAACGTTCGGAAGGTAGATCACCTGACCAGATCGCTCCAGCGTCGTGTCAGGCGCGATGCCGTGAGAGCGTAGGATGTCGAAGAACGCCTGCTGCGCCAGCACCCACGTGTCGTAGGTTGCGGGTTCGGCAATGGGGGCAATTACGCGCCATTTGTTGTTATCGATTGTAGCGCTGGATGTGCTGTAGATCGCAGACGCAACATCAGCCCCGAACGCCGCCTCTACGGCTGCCTCAAGTCGCTCAAGCGGAACGTTCCCTTTGTCGATATCTGCGGCGAGGATTTGGAAAACGCCCTTTTCGCGCTGCACGGAAAATTCCCGTGCATCAGGCGATGCATAAGATGACGGAATGATGCCCTTGGCGGCCTCTTTATCTAATGCCGTAGGCTGATCTACTGCGGCGAAAATTTCGCCCAGCGTGATGGTATTGTATCCGCGCCGAGTGCCTTTGCGGCTCTCTCTGTCGTTTTTCAAATGCACGACGCACCGTTCGCGCCAGTTAGCTTTTTGGTGTTCCATTTTTTGGCTTTCGTTTGAAAGCCCAGCCCAAAGCGGCTATAAAAGTAGCGACGCTAATCACCGCCCTCGGTTCGCTATGAGCCGGGGGCGTTTTTTAAGAGTGGCTGGCGCTTGTCGAGGAGACGAGGCGGCTTTCAAGCCAAGCGTCTATGTCGCAGCGCCGATAACGCACCGCACCGCCCAACTTCGCGTAGCGTGGTCCTTCGCCGGTTAAGCGGAATCGCTCTAGCGTTGGCTTGCCAAGCCGCGTGTAAGATGCGGCCTCGCGGGTGTTGAGAATCTCATCATTCATAATCTGCCACCTTCCATTTTCGTCGGGTGACAGTTCAGGTATTCATTTTTTGCGCTCGGGTCCTACCCATTTGGCGAGCACTTTTTTTAACACACGGCCCGCCCGGTCATTTGCTGCTTTGCGCGGAACCCCAACATAACTGCCCTCTTTGTGTAAAATCTCGGCGGCTTGCGCTGGCGTCGGCACAACAAAGGGCTTGCCTGTCAATGTCGCAACCAGCCGCGGAATAGCCAAAGCGCTTTTTAGTGCCGCATGTTCAGAGAATCCTGCTTCCGCTTTGCCTGAGAGCTTCAAGGCCTTCAGAGCGCGCTCTGACCGATCCGACGAAGTGTCTGCAATTACGTACTCCACTACATCTTGGGCGATCGATCGAGCCCACCGTGCCGTGTCTTCATCTGAGAGCAAACCACCGGCGATCGCGCGCCATATCGTATCTACAGCCCCCCTCGATGGCCTCCTCGAGGACCAATCAAAGTGGCGCAAAGCTTCCAGCGCATCCAGCGCTAGGCGCTCATCCTGATCTGGCGTTTCCTTGGGAGTCATGCTCTTACTCCCAACGCAACGACGTTATTCGATTCAGCGCCAGAAATGAGGCGCTCGACATGCAAGGCCCAAGCAGACAGCGCCGCGCGCTTTTCATCCTTCCAATCATGGCGCTGGTAGATGCCGGCGACACCACCTTTAGCCCCGCTGACATGGTTCAAGACTGCCTCCGTCACCTCAAACCGGATGCCGAGACGCTGTAGTCCAGTAGCGACGGTGCGGCGAATATCATGCACCCGCCACGGCTCCAGCGGATCGGCATCTTTCCGGACTTTCTCCACCTCGGCATCCAGTTTGCGCTTGGCCTGCGAATAGCAGGTAATCGAGACGGTCCCGCGCAGCGTCACCACCGGGCCGATCTTCGGCCAGAGGGCAGGGTCAAGTTCATCGGTCTGGTCGGCCTGTTGCTTGGCCAGTGTCAGCCGATCGAGTTCCTCTAGAACGGCTGGTGCGAGGGGGACGATATGGGCAACCCCATTCTTGGCCCGTTCGCCGGGGATGATCCACATTGCCGTGGCGCGATCTAGTTCGGCCCAGCTCATGCCCGCCACTTCCTCCCGGCGCTGGCCAGTCAGGATTAGCAGCCGGTAGAATGCCGCTAAGGGGCCGGGCAGCTTCGCGGCAGCGGCCCACACCGAGATCAGTTCGTCATCGGTGAGCACCCGGTTGCGGGCCTTGGGGCCTTTCGGCTTTGCCATGCTCGGAATTGGGTTGTTGGCGATGTAGTCGTTTTCCAGCGCCCAGCCGAATAGGATGGACGCATAGGCAAAGACTTGCTGGCGGCTTGCCTTGCGCTTGGCGGGTATGGCGTTGATCGCCGCTTGCAGATCGGTCTTGGTGATACGGGGCATCGCCTTGCCACGCAGCTTGGGCAGCAGATATTTGTTGAGCGAATTGCGGGCCTGCCCGACGGTCGCTGGCCGATGGTCCAGTTCGTATTCGGCCAGCCACGCCTTCGCCACGTTCTCGAATGCCAGTTCACCGTCTAGGCGGGATTGTTCCTCGGCCTCGCGCTTGGCGGCTTCCTTTTCCGCCTTGGCGTCCAGTTCTTGCTGGCGGGGGTCTATGCCTTGCTCCACCAGTGCAGCGAGAGCCTTCGCGCGCTTGCGGGCTTCATCCGGTGTCAGTGGCCCATGCCTACCGATGGTATAGCGCCGGGTCACGCCACCCCGCCCACCGATCCGGTATTGGAACAGGTAGGTCTTACCGCCGGAGGGTGTCGCTTTCAGCCCGAACCCCGGCAGAGTGGCATCCCATAGAAATGCATCGCGTTCGGCTGCCTCGAAGGCGTCCACATTCCGCTTGGTGATTGCTGCCGTTGGCATCGCGTAATCCTCATCATAGGCTTTCCCAATTTCCTCACCAGCAAGCACCCAGCAAGCACAAGAAAGCAATTTTGCGATGATGATTGATAGCGACTGACAACGCAAGTGGCTTATTTCTGAGAGTATGTTGAAATGGCCCACGCGGCTCTGGGCTAAAACTTATTATTCGTAATGATGGGGTAACGTGTTCGAGTCACGTAAGCGGCACCACCTTCTTCAAGGTGCTTTCCCTAGGAAAATCATCGGCAGCCCTCATTCGTGAGCAAGGCCTCGATGGTTATGGCTTCGGCGAGCAGAAGACGCCCGAAAGCTTCGGGAAGGCCTGCAAGCGCTTCACCCACAATGAAAACTTGCTCCCGCAACCCGGCTCATCATCGTCCTGCGCCGATGCGCGTGGTGAGATTTCAGGGATCGGTACAAACTCTAGACAGCCCCCCGGCAGTGCAATTCCGCTCATTCAAACAGCGCTGAGCCAGTTGGAGGACATGGACGGATGGCATTTTCTCGGTACAGTCGGTCTGCTTGCCACCCACTGGCGGTTATCCGCCGCGAACGCGCGCGATCCTGAAACCAGCCGGGCAGCTAACGCCTCAGCTTGTGCCGAAAGCAGACCTTTTGCAAACGAGCCCATTGCGGACCTGAGTTGCGGCATTTATGCCGTTGGGCGACGCTAGGTGCAAATTTTTCAAGGTCGAAAGCCCGGTAGTGAATCAGTTCGACAAAAAGCTGATGTCGCTCTGGATGGGCTGGGGCAAGCGGCTGCTGCCGTTTGCCGATGCCGCCAGTGACGATCTGCCGCTGTCTCGCCTGCTCAGGCTTTCGCTCATCCAGTTTTCGGTCGGAATATCGTTGACCCTTCTGGTCGGCACGCTCAACCGCGTGATGATCGTCGAGCTTGAAGTGGCCTCGACGATTGTTGGCGTAATGCTCGCCCTGCCGCTGTTGGTCGCCCCGTTTCGTGCGCTTATCGGCTTTCGTTCCGACACGCATCGTTCGGCGCTGGGCTGGCGCCGGGTGCCCTTCATCTATCGCGGCACCATGATCCAGTTCGGCGGTCTGGCGCTGATGCCCTTTGCACTGCTGGTGCTCGGCGGTGCGCTGCAATCGGCGGCCTGGACTCCATGGATCGGCCATATCAGCGCGGCGGTGGCAATCTTGCTGGTCGGCGCGGGCGTCCATATCACGCAGACGGTCGGCCTTGCCCTTGCCACCGATCTGGCGCGCGAGGACCAGCAGGCCAATGTTGTCGGGCTGATGTATGTCAGTCTGCTGCTGGGATCGATTGTCTCCGCGCTGGCGTTCGGCGCCTTACTCACCGATTTCACCCCCGGGCGGCTGATCCAGGTGATCCAGGGTTGCGCCGTGGTCACCGTGTTCCTGAACATTGTCGCCACATGGAAGCAGGAGGCACTCAATTCGAGCCCGCCGCCAACCGATCCGGCGGCCATGGCCGGGACGTTCCGCCAAAGTTGGGACAGCTTCATCGTCCAGCGTCAGGCGCTGCGCCGCCTGATCGTGATCGGAATCGGGACGCTGGCCTTCACCATGTCGGATGTGCTGCTCGAGCCCTATGGCGGTCAGGCGCTCGGCCTCGGGGTGGGCATGACAACGCGGCTGACCGCGATTCTGGCGGGAGGCAGCCTGGTGGGCTTCACGATCGCATCGCAGATCCTCAGCCGCGGCAGCGATCCGGTCAGGCTGGCGGGGGCGGGCGCACTGTTGGGCCTGCCCGGCTTTGCGATGATCATTGTCGCAGCGCCGATCCAATCGGTCTCGCTGTTTTCGGTCGGCGTCCTGATGATCGGGTGCGGCGCCGGCCTGTTCGGCCACGGCACGCTGACCGCCACGATGCGCGATGCGCCAAAGGGGCAGGTCGGCATGGCGCTGGGGGCATGGGGCGCGGTTCAGGCAACCGCGGCCGGAGCAGGCGCGGCGATTGGCGGGGTGGTGCGCGACCTCGCCCGCGGCCTTGTGATCATGGAAGGATCGCCCCCGGCGATCTCCGGCTATGTTCTGGTCTATGTGCTGGAACTGGTCCTGCTGGCTGCGGCGCTGATCATCATGGTGCCGCTGCTGCACCGCCCGCAGGAACAGGCCGGGCTGCTGCCGCGCGTCTGAGCAATTCCGCCAATGCGCCTGCGGGCGCGCCGGTTGCGCGTTTTCTGGTCAGCTTCGGCTTCCGGCTGAACCCGTGTCTGCGGCACATAAAGAAAGACCCGGCACTTGCGGCCGGGTCTTCCCTGTTGGCTGATCCACGGCCCTTGCAGGCCGGATGGATTGTGCAAGCGTCAGGCCCACGAAGGGCCTGTTTCGCCTTATTCTGCCGGTGCGGCCTCAGTCGCGGCGGGAGCAGCAGCTTCCACAGCAGGAGCCATCGCATCTGCGACCGGCGCCGCAGCTTCGGTTTCCGTCGCCATCTCAACAGCCTCGGTGGCGCTTCCTTGGAAGAAATCGCCGAACCACGTGGTGTTCGTGAGAATGGAGTAATGGACGCCGAGCGCAGTCAGCACCAGAACCAGAAACATGATCGGAATGATCACGTTCGGGCTCACATAAAGGAAAATCCGACCTTCTTTCATCGTCTGTCCTCCCTTACTTGAGCCACGGCGTCAAAACGAACGCCAGCACGTGCGCGCTGAGGGCGATGCCGAAGTAAATCCGCGTCCCCCATTTTAGCCCGTCGTTGATTTCCAGGGCCTGCGCTTCCGTCAGCCCTGTGGGGTAAACCTTTGTGTCATCACCTGTCATGTGGCGAACCTCCTTGATCGGTTACGGCATTCGCGGAAACTTGGTAATGACCCCAGCCTTGTTCCCTTGGGATGCAACTAGCGTGGATGTGGAATTCTCCATGAACCGCATCAAGAAATAGCGAATACGGCCATAGGCATCGAGTCGCGTGAGCGGCCCGATGCAGAGTTAATGTTGCATTTTACAGGGCAAACGTCAACTTTGTTGAACATATTGCAATGTCAAGAAAAGTTGCCAGTGATCAGGCCTTCCCAAGGGGCGCTGGTCGATCCGGTGACGCAGGAGGCACTGTTCTGCAGCTTCAACCTCGAGCGCCATGTGCCAGGCCGAGGTGACCGCTCAGCGCCGCATGATCGACAGGACGCAGGAGCGCGTTGGTTTTGGCCCGAGCGGCTTCCTTGCCGACCTTTCGAGAGTTCCAACGGGCCCCATCCGGGTCTCTGGCGATACAGAATCAGGGTGGAGATGCGAGAAAGATTTGGGCTTGCACCCAACCTCTGTTAGGACAGCGCCGGGATCGGCAACTAGAGGCTCCTGAACGGAGCGAGGAAGGTCCATATGTCCAATGAAGCTCCTGCCGTCGACTGGGCGGATGACGTCAAGCGGTATGTTCCCGGTGCCGATAACGGCGCGATCGCCGGGATCGTGCACCATTCTATGGTAGCGCTCAAAACCCGCGACGCGTCGCTCGTGTCGTTCGGCAATCCGGCCGAGACGCGCCGCGTGCGCGAAAGTTTCTGCAAGAAGACGCTCGGCCTGACCGATCCTGACGCCGTGCTCGACTCCGCCATCGCCGCTGTTGGCCAGCGGATGAGCGACTCCACCTCGCGTCACCGGGTGACGGCATATTACCTTCTCGCCGACCATTTCGATAGGCTGGGACAGTTCCGCGCAGCGGCGACGCCAACGGCCGAAGCGGCCCGGCCCCTGGCGCCCTGGGCGGCGACCATGTTTGACGGCCCCCCTCCGGGCACGGCCATCGGCGGCCCAAGCACCGATCTCAGGTTTGCGGCCTTGGTTGGTCTGAGCGGAGGGGTGCTGGCGCTGGTTGCAGCGATTGCCAGTACTGCTGGTGGCTGACGCTTCGATCGCAAATCGTCGCCGGCACCGACAACGGCCGAAACGGCAGAACCTCCGCACCGACCGCTCCTGACCTCATGGCTCTGGAGAGAGTGCCAACGCACGGGCCGCGTGCCGCCTTGCCAACCGCTGTCCTGCTTGCCGGGGCGAGCGGGACGATCGGATCGGCGGTGCTGCGCCAGTTGGAGGCCGAGGGGCACCGTGTCACCACCGTTCCCCGCACTGCACTGGCGGACGGGCCTGCGCTGGCGGCGTTGTTTGCGGAGGCGAAGCCTGAGGCCGTGATCTCCTGCATCGCCTCGCATTCGGGCTCTCCCAAGGATGCGCGGGCGGTCGATTACGCGGCCAATCTCGCGCTACTCGATGCGGCCAAGGCGGCGGGGGCGGGGCAGTTCATCCTGCTCTCCGCGATCTGCGTGCAGAAGCCCCTGCTCGCCTTCCAGCATGCCAAGCTTGCCTTCGAAGCCGCCCTTGCCGCAAGCGGGATCGGCTATACCATCATCCGCCCTACCGCCTTCTTCAAGTCCTTGTCGGGGCAGGTAAAAAGGGTGCAGGCGGGCAAGCCTTTCCTCATTTTCGGGGACGGCAATCTCACCCGCTGCAAGCCGATTTCCGACGCTGATCTGGCGCGTTTCATCACGGGCTGCATCGCCAACCTGGAGGCACTCGGGCGCATCCTGCCGATCGGCGGGCCGGGGCCGGCGATCTCCTTGAGGGAGCAGGGCGAATTGCTGTTCCGCCTTGCGGGAAAGCCGGCGCGGTTCAAGTCCATTTCCCCGCGGATATTCACCATTGCGCAGCGGGTGTTGGGGCTTGGCGCGCCCTTTTCCGGCTGGCTCGCCGAGAAATCTGAATATGCCCGCATCGCCCACTACTATGCGACCGAATCGATGCTGGTGCTCGATCCCGAAACCCGATCCTACAATCCGGACCTCACGCCCGAGTTCGGGACCGACACGCTGGAGGCCCATTATCGCGGCCTGATGGAGGGGTCTGGCGGCGCCTGAGCGGGGGTCATTCGGGTGCCAACTGCGTGCTAAGTCGGGGTCAAATGGTGGCTAGCGGGGGGCAAAATGGCCCCTAGATGCGGCACGAAAGTTGGATTTGCGCCGTAATTGAACGTGAAAACATGGGTTTGCGTGCGGCGGACCCGAATCCCTTCGGGCAAATCGAGCAGAAAAATCCCGGCTTCCTGCGCCATCCTCTCCACCAGCAGCCTTAGCAGCGCGCGATCGGGCCAGATCGCGCAATAGCGGACCCCGTTTCTGTAGGAAACGACTGTCCGGCCCGCGCTGTCGACGAGCTCCGGCGAGGCCTCGCCCGTCACATCTTCGCGCCAGCGGGTGACTGCAAAGCCGTCCGCCGCCTCGGCCACCCCGCCGCGCAAGCTCTCGACGCGGGTTACGGTCACGCCAAGCACCTCGCTGAGCGCGCCGGGGGCAAGGCCTTCGGGGATCGCGAAGCTCCGCGTCTTGCTGCCAGAGCGCGGCCCGATCAGCACGGGGCACTTAAGCGCCGCAAGCTTCTCGGCAAAGCCATCCGGCACAATCGGCAGGGTGGGCACCACCACCATGCGGTAGGCCGACAGGTCCGCCGAGGGCGCGACGATATCGACATCGAGCCCGCGTGATCGCAGCGCCGAATAGGCCTCGAACACCAGTTCGAGATAGCGGAAGCTTTGCCCCTGCGGCTGGATGCCGATCACCCATGCAGCCTCGTAGGAGAACACCAGCGCGACCGGCGCGCGCGGGGCCTGCTGCGGGCCGATCGCCTCCAGCACCGCCGCTGCGGCGCGCACTTCGTCCGCCGCCTCGGCCTCGGAGCTGTCGGGCCGCAGCAGCCCCGCGTGCATCTGCTCCTGCGCGAAAGGCGCCTGCCGCCAGCGGAAATAGCTGGTCAGCTCGGCCCCGTGCGCGCAGGCCTCCAGCGTCCACAGGGCGACCATTCCGGGCAGCGGTGCGGGGTTGAAGCGCGCCCAGTTCACCGGCCCGGGCTGCTGCTCCATCACCCCCCAGCGCCCCTGCGAGCACCCGCGATAGAGATCATGGTGGAAGGCAGCGATATCGGGGTGGCCCTGCCTGAGGTAAGCGGCCTTCTCTTGCTGGCAGAACCAGAATTGTTCGAGGAACCCCAGCGGATAGGAATCCCACGTCGCCACATCGATATCGCGGCCGACATCATGGTGATCGAACTCGGTGAAGAAGCCCATGAAGTTGTGGGTGATGGGGGTGCCGGGCGAATGCGCGCGCAGGATATCCACCTGTTCGCGGTTGAAGCTTGCCACTTGGTCCGAGGCAAAGCGGCGGTAATCGAGCCAATGCGCGGGGTTCGCTTCGGTGACGGTGAGGTGCGGCGGATCGACTTCGGCGAAGCTGCGATATTCCATGCTCCAGAAGACATTGCCCCAGGCGGCGTTGAGCGCCTGCGGGGTTTCGTAGCGCGCCGCCAGCCAGCCGCGAAAGGCGCTCGCGGCGGCTTCGGAGAAGCTCAGCACCGTATCATGGCAGCCATATTCATTATCGGTCTGCCACATCGCGAGCGCGGGGTGCTGGCCGTATCTTTCCGCCAGCGCGGCGGTGATCCGGCGGCTTTCCGCGCGGTAGCCTTCGTGGCTGAAGCAATAGTGCCGGCGCGAGCCGAAGCCGCGCGGGCGGCCCTGTTCGTCGATCGCGACCATATCGGGCATGGTGTCCACCAGCCACTTGGACGGGGTGGCGGTGGGCGTGCCGAGGATCACTTTCAGACCGGCGGCGTGGAGCGTGTCGATGGCGCGGTCCATCCAACTCCAGTCGTAATGACCCGGCTCCGGCTCGATCCGGCTCCACGCGAATTCGCCGATCCGGACGAGCGAGAGGCCCATGGCGCGCATCCGGCGCGCGTCCTCGGCCCAGAAGTCCTCCGGCCAGTGTTCGGGATAGTAGCAGCAGCCGAGTTTCACGCGATTTTCTCCAGCGCGATGATCCACGCGGTTTCGGGATGGGTGAGGGGGAGGGCCAGGCCCTGCGCCATCAGCGCGGTGCCTGAGAGGACGAGGCCCTCGCGCCACCCGTCGGCATTGGCGAGGTAATGCCTTGCGCGCGGCGGCCATGGGGCGGGAAGGGTCACGCGGTAACGCGCTGCGGGATCAAGACCCGCGAGCCGGACGGGCGCAGCATCGAACACTGGCGAGAAACCGGTCTGCGCGGCCAGCGCCAGCGCCTTGCCCTCATGCGCCACCATCATCGCGGTGACATTCGGATCGGGATGGGCGAGGCGGTGCAATGCGCCCTGGTGCAGCACGGAGCGCCAGTCCTTGTAGAGCGCGATATGCGCCGCGAGGGTCTCGCGCTCCTTCTCGCTCATGCGGGCGGGATCGGCCTCCACGCCCATGTGCCCGAAGATCGCGACCTTGGCGCGGAAGTCCATCGCCAGCCGCCGTCCGGTGATCGGATTGGGCGAGGGGCCGACATGGCTGCCGAGCACTTCCAATGGGAGGAACTGGCTCCACGCCGGGATGATCCGCAGGCGCTCGATGGTGTCGTTATTGTCGCTGGGCCAGACGCGGTGGGTGCGGGCGAGAACGCCCATGTCGATCCGCCCGCCGCCGCTCGAACAGCTTTCGATCTCGACCTGCGGATGTGCAGCGCGAAGGCGATCAACGAGGGCGTAGAAGCCCTCGGCCTGTCCGGGGGCGCAAGGGAAGAGATCGCGGTTATGGTCCCACTTGAGGTAGGCGATGGGGTATTCGCCGAGCAGCGCATCGAGGCGGGTGAACAGATAATCGCGCACTTCGGGGCGCGCCATGTCGAGCGCCAGTTGCCCGCGCATCGTGGGCCTCTTGCGGCCTTCGTGGTGCAGGCACCAGTCGGGATGGGCGCGGGTGAGGTCGCTGTCGGGCGAGATCATCTCCGGCTCGACCCACAGGCCGAAATCCATGCCCAGCGCGTGGACGCGGGCGATCAGCGGGGCGAGGCCGTTCGGGAACACGTCAGGCGAGACGAACCAGTCGCCGAGGCTGGTCTGATCGTTGCGCCTGCCGCCGAACCAGCCATCGTCGAGCACGAAGCGTTCGATGCCGAGGCTCGCGGCGTTCTCTGCGAGTGCGATGAGCTTGTCCTCGGAGAGGTCGAAGGCGAGCGCCTCCCACGAATTGAGGTGGACCTTGCGCGGTGCCCAAGCGGCGCGGGCGGGCAGCACTTCGGCGCGGGCATAGGCGTGGAAGGCCTGCGCGAGCGCGGAGCGGTCTGCGCCAAGGGCGAGATGGGCGGCAGGCGTGGTGATGCTCTCGCCGGGGGCCAGCACCGCCTCTCCCGCTTGCAACTCAGCGCCCATCAGCAGCAGCGCCCGCCCGTCGCCTGCACCCTGATTGTCGGGCGCGAGCGCAAGCCAGTGGTCCCCGCTCCATGCGAGATGCGCGCCGAGCACCTCCTCGCCAGAATGGAGCAGCAGCCAGTTGCCGCCGCCGAAGCCCTGCTTGCCGATCGCGGTGCGGCGCATCAGCCCGTCCGGCGCGATGGGGCGCCGGTGCTCCTGCATCTCGCCCGCCCAGCGGCCCGCAAAGCTCGTCAGCTCGGCAAAGCGGCGCGGCACCGGCAGGGCGAGTGCGGCGAGGGCCTCCACCGCCAGCGCGGCCGTGCCGGTGTTGGTGAGGGTCAGGCGGGAGGTGAGCACATCGCCCGCGCCGATCTGCCAGCACAGCATCGCCTCCACCCCTGCGAGCCGGTCGGCAAAGCGGATCGTGAGCGCGCGTCCGGCGCAATCCCAATCGCTGACACGGCAATCGGTGGGGAGGGCGCGGCCATCGCGCCGCAAATCGAGCACCGGCGTGCCGCTCCATCCGCCCTTCCTTTCGGGCAGCAGACCCGGCACCGGCGGCACATCGGGCTGGCTCTCGTGCCGCCCGCGCGCGGTGGCGCTCGCCAGCATCGCGAGGTCTTCGCCCTCCGGCAGGCGCGCGCCGAGGTAGACGCAATCCGCCGCGCCCCCCGCCTCCAGCGCGAACGCCAGCGTCAGCGCCTCGCCATCCAGCCGCACATAGTCCAACCGCGCTCTCCCTCGCCCGCGCCGGTGATGAATCTCGCCGCGAGGCTTGTCCGCCATCCGTCAATGCGCTGTAACCGCGCATAACGAGAGGGGAAAGCGCGAGAATGACCGAGGCCAGTCTAATCCAGATCGCGGTGTGCCTTGGCATCACCGTGGCCATCGCGCTGGCGACCTGGCTGACGCTCCGGCGCGAGACGCATGACGGCTCCAAGAAGGACGTCTATCTCGCAGGCGGCAAGCTCTCGTGGCTGTTCGTCGCGGGGGCGATCACGCTCACCAACCTCTCGACCGATCAGCTGGTGGGGATGAACGGCAACCAGATGCTGCTGCTTGCCTGGTGGGAGATCAGCGGGTTTGTGGGTCTGCTGATCCTCGCCTTCGTCTTCGTGCCGATATACTACCGCGCGCGGGTGACGACCGTCACCGAACTGCTCGAGATGCGTTATGGGGGGGGCGGGATCCGCACGCTGGTCTCGGCGCTGTTCCTGTTCGGGATGGTGCTGATTTACCTCCCCGCCGGGCTCTATTCGGGCGCGCTGTTTCTGAAGACCGCGGGGATCGATCTGCCGCTGCTGGTGCTCGCGGCTTTCCTCGGAGTGATCGCGGCGGCCTATACCATGGCGGGCGGATTGCGCGCGGTGGCGGTGATGGAGACCTATTCGGGGGTCGGCGTGCTGGCGATTGCGGTGCTGATCGTGATCCTTGCGCTCAATGCGGTCGATTGGGACATGGCGCGCGGCGTCCCGGCCGAGCGGCTGACGATGGTGGGCGCGGCGGACAGCCCGATCCCGTTCCACACGCTGTTCACCGGCATGATCTTCATCCAGATCTACTACTGGTCGACCAACCAGCCGATCACCCAGAAGGCGATGGCAGCGCCCACCGTGCGCGAGGCGCAGAAGGGGGTGCTGGCCGCCGCGACCATCCGCATCCTCATCATCCCCGCGATTGTCGTGATCCCGGGCGTGGTCGCCTACCAGCTGTTCGGCGACATCAATGACGCGGCTTACGGCCGGCTGGTGGGCGAGGTGCTGCCGCCGTGGCTGTCAGGCGTGTTCGCCGCCGCGATTGCCGCTGCGGTGATCGCGCATACCGCCGCCGTGATGAACGCCGCCGTCGGGCTTTATGCGGTCGACTTCCACGAGAAGTTCGTCGGCAAGGTCGAGAGCCACTGGCGCCTCTCCTCCATCGTCACCGCGCTTCTCACGATCGCATCGATCGCGCTGGTGCCGGTGTTCCAGAGCGCGCAGAGCATCATCAATCTGCTCCAGCAATTGAACGGCCTCTCCTCGATGCCGATCCTTTCGGCCTTCGTGGTCGGCCTGCTGTTCACGGGTGTCGAGAGCCGCGCGGCGATTGTCGGCGTGCTGTGGGGCTTTGCGCTCTATGCGCTCTACACCTTCATCTGGCAGCCGGTGGGGCTGATCGGTCTGCACTATATCGACTTCATGGTGGTGACGCTGGTGACGAGCGTGATCGCGGCGCTCGCGGTCAACCGCTTCCTGCTGGGCGGCCGGGCGCAGTTCGCGCCGCGCAAGGTCTTCGCGCAGCTGGCTGAGGGGCGCGATGAGCCTTGATCTGACCCGCCCCCACCGCCGCTTCAATCCGCTGACCGCAAGCTGGGTGCAGGTCTCGCCGCAGCGCATGGGGCGGCCGTGGCAGGGCGAGGTCAGCCCGCCAGACCCGCCTCCGCCGTCATATGATCCGGGCTGCTACCTGTGTCCCGGCAACACCCGCGTCGGGGGCGAGACCAACCCCGATTACGACGGCGTCTTCGTGTTCGATAACGACTTCCCGGCGCTCTCCGAGGACGCGGCGGCAGCGGTGAGCGATGATCCGCTGCTGCGCGCCGAAGCCTCTGCGGGCGCGTGCCGGGTGATCTGCTTTTCGCCCGATCACGGCAAGTCGCTCCTCGAACTCAGCCCTGAGCAATTGCGCGCCGTGATCGACACTTGGGCAAGCGAGAGCGCCGCTCTGGGTGAGCGTTTCGCGTCGGTGCAGGTGTTCGAGAACAAGGGCGGACAAATGGGCTGCTCCAATCCGCACCCCCACGGGCAGGTCTGGGCGACGGGCCACATCCCGCAGGAATTGGCCACCGAGGACGCGCAGCAGCGCGCTTACCTTGCCGAACATGGCCGCCCGCTGCTGCTTGATGTGGCGGAGCGCGAGGCAGGCGGCGCGCGCGTGGTCGAGGCCAATGACGACTGGCTGGCACTGGTGCCCTTCTGGGCGGCCTGGCCGTTCGAGACGCTGCTGCTGCCGCGCTTTGCCGTCCAGCGCCTGCCGGAACTGGATGATGGCCAGCGCGCCAGCCTCGCGGCGATCCTCAAGGCGCTCACCACCCGCTACGACAATCTGTTCGAGACCAGCTTTCCCTATTCGATGGGCTGGCATCAGGCGCCCTTTGTGGCGGGGCCGAGCGAGCACTGGCAGCTTCATGCCCATTTCTACCCGCCGCTGCTGCGCTCGGCGAGCGTGCGCAAGTTCATGGTCGGTTACGAGATGCTGGGCGAGCCTCAGCGCGATCTCACGCCCGAACGCGCCGCCGAAATGCTGCGCGCGGTGGACGGCGCGGTGCACTACAGGAGCCGCGCATGAACCGCCGCGAGGCTCTGATCGCCCGCGTCATCGCAGGCTACCGCGCCGCCTATGGCGAGGCCCCGCAAGCGCTCTACGCCGCGCCCGGACGGGTCAATCTGATCGGCGAGCATGTCGATTACAACGACGGGCTGGTGCTGCCCTGCGCCATCGACCGCGAGACGATTGTGGCCATCGGAGACAGCGCAAGCGGCCTCATCGAGACGGCTGCGCTCGACATGGGCGGGGGCGCGCGCGACAGCTTCGATCCTGCCGCCGCGATTGCGCCTTGCGAGCACGAATGGGCCAATCACGTGCGCGGGGTGGCGCATTTCATCCGCGAGGGCGGGGCTACGCTGCGGCCTGCGCGGATGGCGGTGGCGGGCGATGTGCCGATTGGCGCTGGGCTGTCCTCCTCGGCATCCTTCGGCGTGGCGAGCGCGCTGGCGCTCTCGGCCCAAGCGGGGCTTGATCTGCCCCCCGCCACGCTGGCGCTGATTGCCCAGGCTGCCGAGAACCACTTTGCCGGATGCGCCTGCGGGATCATGGACCAGATGGCCTCGGCGGCCAGCACCACGGGATCGGCGCTGCTGCTCGATTGCCGCACGCTGGAGACCCGCGCCGTGCCGCTCCATGCGGGCCTTGCCATCACCGTGATCGATTCGGGGTTGCGGCGCAGCCTGACGGAGAGCGCCTTCAACCAGCGCCGCGCCGAATGCGAGGCGGCGGCGCGGCATTATGGCGTCGCGAGTTTGCGCGATCTCGCTCCGCAAGCGCTCGCTGCCGGGCGGGCGGGGCTGGACGCGGTGCTGTTTCTGCGCGCCCGCCATGTGGTGGCCGAGATTGCGCGGGTGGAGGCGGTCGCCGCGGCGATGGGCGCGGGCGATACGGCGGCGATTGCGCGGCTGCTCGCCGAAGGGCACCGCTCGCTGGCGCAGGATTTCGCTGTCTCGCTCCCTGCGCTTGATGCGCTAGCGGGGGCGGTGCAGGCGGCTCTGGGCGAGCGTGGCGGGGTGCGGTTGACGGGGGCAGGCTTTGGCGGCTGCCTTGTCGCGGTCAGCGATGCCGCAGCGCTGTCGGTGATTGACGAGGCCGTGGCAGGCTATAATGCGCGCGCTGACGTGCCGGCAGCGACCATGCGCTTTGCCCCGGGGCCGGGCGCAGCGCAGATCGCGCTATAAGGGCTCGTCCTCAGACAGACGATTTACAGATATAAAAATATCTTTATATGTTCCGCTCACCATGCTGATCGAGGCCATCTTCAAGGCGCTTGCCGATCCCACCCGCCTGCGCATTGCGCGGCTGCTGGGCACGATGGAGCTGGCCGTGGGCGAGCTGGCGCAGGTGCTCGGCCAGAGCCAGCCGCGCGTCTCGCGCCATGTCGGCATCCTGTGCGATGCGGGGCTGGCGGAGCGTCGGCGCGAGGGCAGCTGGGTGTTCCTGCGCCAGAGCGAGGCACGCGGGGCTGTGGTCGAGGCGATCCAGCACCTGCTCGTCACCGCCGAGGCCGAAGAGCCCGCTTTCGCCGCCCTGTGCGAGGCTGACCGGCGCAAGCTCGCCGCGATCCGGCAGGCGCGGGAGAGTGCGGCGGAGCATTACTTCGCCCGCCACGCCGGCGAGTGGGACGAATTGCGCGCGCTCCACAGCCCCGATGCCGAAGTCGAGCGGCACCTTGCGCAAGCGCTGGCCGCCGCGCCGCTCGGGCATCTGCTCGATATCGGCACCGGCACGGGCCGCATGGCGGAACTGTTTGCCGAAAAGGCCGAGCGGGTCGTGGCGCTCGATCGCAATCTCGAAATGCTGCGGGTGGCGCGGGCCAAGCTCCAGCACCTGCCCGCCGCGCGGATCGAACTGGTGCAGGGCGATTTTGCCGATCTGCCCTTTGCCGATGCCACCTTCGACACCGTGGTGCTGCATCAGGTGCTGCACTTCGCGCAGGATCCGGGCGTGGCGCTGGCCGAAGCGGCGCGGGTGACGCGCGCGGGCGGGCGCATCGCGATTGTCGATTTCGCCAGCCACGATCACGAGGAACTGCGCACCCGCCACCAGCACGCGCGATTGGGCTTCACCGATCGCCAGATGGCCGATCTGCTCAAGGCCGCCGGCTTTGCCGCCAATCCCCCCACAGCCCTCGACGGCGGCGAGATCGTGGTGAAGATCTGGACCGCCAAGCGCCGCGCTGCCGCATCCCCCAAGACTGCCGCTCTGGAAACCACCCCATGACCCCGACCCTTGATCAACTCCACGAATATCGCACCGCCACCGACACGCCCCTGTTCTCGGGCCTGCCGGGCGATGTTGCGGTGAGTTTCGAATTCTTCCCGCCCAAGAGCGAGAAGATGGAAGCCCAGCTGTGGGACGCGGTGACGCAGCTGAAGCCCCTGGGGCCGAGCTTTGTCTCGGTGACCTATGGCGCAGGCGGATCGACCCGCGAGCGCACCCATGCGACCGTGGCGCGGATCATTGCCGAAGCGGGCCTTCCGGCCGCCGCGCACCTCACCTGCGTGGCCGCATCCAAGGCCGAAATCCGCGAGGTGGCCGAACAATATTGGGAAGCGGGCGTGCGCCACATCGTCGCCCTGCGCGGCGATGCGGGCGAGCCCGGCGCGCCCTTCACCCCGCATCCTGAAGGCTATGCCAGCGCCGCCGAACTGGTCGCGGGGCTGAAAGAGATTGCCGACTTCGAAATCTCGGTCGCTGCCTATCCCGAAACCCACCCCGATGCGGCCAGCGCTGCGGCGGATATCGACAATCTCAAGCGCAAGCTCGATGCCGGGGCCACCCGCGCGATCAGCCAGTTCTTCTTCTCGGCCGAAACCTTCTTCGCCTTCCGTGACAAGTGCGCGGCGGCGGGGATCGACGCGCCGATCCTGCCGGGTATCCTGCCGGTGACCAACGTGGCGCAGGCGAGGAAGTTCGCGAGCGCCTGCGGGGCCGCGATCCCGGCGTGGATGGACGGGCTTTTCGAAGGCCTCGACGAGCAGCCCGCCGCGCGCCAGCTGGTCGCCGCGACGGTCGCCGCCGAACTGTGCCGCCGCCTCTATGCGGGCGGAGTGCGCGACTTCCACTTCTACACCCTCAACCGCCCCGAGCTCGCCTATGCGATCTGCCATCTGCTCGGGAAGCGCCCTGTCGGAGATGTCGCATGAGTGCGCGTGAACACCTGCTCGCCGCCGCCAAGGACCGCGTGCTGATCTTCGACGGTGCCTTCGGGACGCAGATCCAGCTGCGGAAGCTGACCGAAGAGGATTACGCTGGTTCGCTGGGCCTCAAGGCTGACCAGAAGGGCAATAACGACATCCTCGCGCTCACCCGCCCGGATGTGATCGGGGACATCACCCGCGCCTATCTCGATGCGGGATCGGACGTGGTCTCCACCAACACCTTCTCGGCCAACCGCATTTCGCAGGCCGATTACGCCGCCGAAGGTCTGGTGCGCGATATCAACCTCGCGTCGGGCAAGATCGCCCGCGCGCTGGCGGATGAATATGCCGCCAAGGATGGCCGCCCGCGCTTTGTCGCTGGCGCGATCGGGCCGACCAACAAGACGCTGTCCCTCAGCCCCGATGTCGAAGACCCGGGCTACCGCGAGATCACCTTCGATGAACTCGTCGCGGTCTACAAGGAACAGGCCGCCGCGCTGATCGAGGGCGGGGTGGACTTCATCCTGATCGAGACCGTGTTCGACACCCTGAACGCCAAGGCGGGCATCATGGCGGCCAAGCAGCTGGAGCGCGAGCTGGGCCGCGAGATTCCGCTGATGATCTCGATGACCCTCACCGATCTTTCGGGCCGAAACCTGTCGGGCCATACGGTCGAGGCCTTCTGGTACGCGGTGCGCCACGCCAAGCCGGTCACCATCGGCCTCAATTGCAGCTTCGGTGCGGAGCAATTGCGCCCGCATGTGAAGGTGCTCTCGCAGATCGCGGACACGCTGCTGCTGATCTATCCCAACGCGGGCCTTCCCAATGAACTGGGCGAATATGACGAGCTGCCGGACACCACCGCAGGGCTGGTCAAGGACTGGGCCGATCACGGACAGGTCAACATCCTCGGCGGCTGCTGCGGCTCCTCGCCCGCGCACATCGCCGCGATTGCCAAGGCGGTGGCAAGCAGCGAGCCGCGCGTGGTGCCGCACCCCGAACCGGCGATGAAGCTCGCCGGGCTTGAGGCGTTTATCGCGGCTTAGAACAGGCCCATTCCCCGTTCGTGTCGAGCGCAGTCGAGACACGCACGCACCAGCCTCTCGACTTCGCTCGAGGCGAACGGACATAGTGAAATGACCCAGACCCCCTCCTCCGCGCGTTTCATCAATATCGGCGAGCGCACCAATGTCACCGGATCGGCGGCGTTCAAGAAGCTCATCATGGCGGGCGATTACACCGCTGCGGTGGACGTTGCGCGCCAGCAGGTCGAAAACGGCGCGCAGGTGATCGACGTCAACATGGACGAGGGCCTGCTCGACGCGGTCCACGCGATGACGACCTTCCTCAAGCTGATCGCCGCCGAGCCGGACATTGCCCGCGTGCCGGTGATGATCGACAGCTCGAAATTCGAAGTGATCGAGGCGGGCCTCAAGTGCGTCTCGGGCAAGCCGATCGTGAACTCCATCAGCATGAAGGAGGGCGAGGAGGCCTTCCTGCATCACGCACGCATCTGCATGGATTACGGCGCGGCGGTGGTCGTCATGGCCTTTGACGAGACCGGGCAGGCGGACACGAAACAGCGCAAGGTCGAAATCTGCAAGCGCGCCTATGACCTGCTCGTCAAGGAGGGCTTCCCGCCCGAAGACATCATCTTCGATCCCAACATCTTCGCGGTGGCGACCGGGATCGAGGAGCACAATAACTACGGCGTCGACTTCATCGAGGCGGTGCGCGAGCTGCGCGAACTCTGCCCGCACGCCCATTACTCGGGCGGGCTGTCGAACCTCTCCTTCAGCTTCCGCGGCAACGAACCCGTGCGCCGCGCGATGCATTCGGTGTTCCTCTACCACGCGATCCCCGCCGGGCTCGACATGGCGATCGTCAATGCCGGCCAGCTCGACGTCTATGACCAGATCGACCCGGCGCTGCGCGACGCCTGCGAGGACGTGATCCTCAACCGCGATGCGGACGCGACCGAGCGCCTCATCACGCTGGCCGAAAGCTTCAAGGGCAAGGACGCGAAGGCTGAAAAGGAAGCCGAGGAATGGCGCGGCTGGCCGGTGACCAAGCGGCTCGAACACGCGCTGGTCAAGGGCATCGACGCGCACATCGTCGAGGATACCGAGGAAGCGCGCCAGCAGGCCAATCGCCCGATCGAAGTGATCGAAGGCCCGCTGATGGACGGCATGAACGTGGTCGGCGACCTGTTCGGTTCGGGCAAGATGTTCCTCCCGCAGGTGGTGAAGTCCGCCCGCGTGATGAAAAAGGCGGTCGCCCACCTCATCCCCTTCATCGAGGCCGAGAAGGACTTGCTGCCCGAGGCGGAACGCAAGGCCAAAGGCAAGATCATCATGGCGACGGTGAAGGGCGATGTGCACGACATCGGCAAGAACATCGTCGGCGTGGTGCTGCAATGTAACGGCTATGAGGTGATTGACCTCGGCGTGATGGTGCCCTGGCCGACGATCCTTGCCTCCGCCAACGACAACAAGGCCGACATGATCGGCCTCTCGGGCCTGATCACCCCCTCGCTGGACGAGATGGTGACGGTGGCCGAGGAAATGCAGCGCGCCGGCATGACCATGCCGCTGCTGATCGGCGGGGCGACCACCAGCAAGGTGCACACCGCGCTGAAGATCGATCCGGCCTATGATGGCCCGGTGATCCATGTGCTCGATGCGAGCCGCGCGGTGGGCGTCGCCTCCAAGCTCCTCTCCGACACCCAGCGCGATGATTACGTCGCGGATGTGGCGGGCGAATATGTGGCGGTGCGCGATGCGCGCGCAGGGAAAGGGCAGAGCGAGCTGCTCAGCCTCGCCGATGCGCGCGCCAATGGCTTCCAGATCGACCTTGCGGACAAGCCCGCCGCACCTGCGCAGCCGGGTCTCCATGTGATTGACGACTGGAGCCTTGAGCACCTGCGCAGCTTTATCGACTGGACCCCCTTCTTCCGCGCCTGGGAACTGCACGGCAATTACCCGGCGATCCTCACCGACGAGGTGGTGGGCGAAACCGCGACGCAATTGTTTGCCGATGCCAATGCGATGCTCGATCAGCTGATTGCCGAAAAGTGGCTGACCGCGCGCTGTGTCGCGGGCCTGTGGCCTTGCGGGCGCGACGGGGATGATGTGGTGCTCGACAATGGCACGCGCCTGCCCATGCTGCGCCAGCAGGTGAAGAAATCGCGCGACCGGGCCAATATGTGCCTTGCCGACTTTATCGACCCCTCGGGCGACTGGATCGGCGGCTTTGCCGTCGGCATCCACGGGATCGACAGCCACTCGGCGCGCCTCCTTGCCGACAAGGACGACTATGCGGACATTCTGCTGAAGGCGCTCGCAGACCGCTTTGCCGAGGCCTTCGCCGAAGCCCTGCACCAGTATGTGCGCACCACGCTGTGGGGCTACGCGGCGGGCGAGCAGCTCGACAACGCCGCGCTGATCCGCGAGCAGTACCGCGGCATCCGCCCCGCGCCGGGCTACCCCGCCTGCCCCGATCACTCGCTGAAGCCGATCCTGTTCGATCTGCTCGATGCGCCGAAGAACACCGGCCTGACCCTCACCGAAAGCTTCGCCATGTGGCCGACGGCGGCGGTGAGCGGCTTCTATTTCGGCCACCCTCAGGCCGAGTATTTCGGCGTTGCCCGCGTGGGCCGCGACCAGCTGGAAGACTATGCGACGCGCCGCGATGTCGATCTGGCGACGGCGGAGCGCTGGCTGCGTCCGAATCTCGATTGACGCTGCGGGGATAGCGGTGATGATGGGGGCCATGATCCGCCCGCTTCTCGCCGCTCTCGCAGCTTTCGCTTTCCCCGCCGCTGCCCTCGCCGCCCCGCCGCCTGCCACAGTGGTGGTGGGCTTTGATCGCGAGACCATTCGCCCGCTGATCGTCGAGGGGCTGGCGAACAAGGAAACCGGGCGCGCGCTCGAAGCCAATGATCCGGTGCGGATCGCGTCGATCTCCAAGCTCGTCATGGGCCTTGCCGCGCTGAAGCTGGTGGACGAGGGCAAGGTCGATCTCGACCGCGATGTTTCGGACTATCTCGGGTGGAAGCTGCGCTCGCCCCGCCATCCGGATGCGCCGGTAACGCTCGCGCACCTGCTGTCGCACCGCGCGGGGCTGTCGGATGCAGGGGGCTATTCCATCCCCTTGGGCGAGAGCCTTGAGGCCAAGCTCGCCGATCCCGCATCATGGCGCGACGTGGCAAAGCCGGGCGAGGCGGCCTTCGAATATGCCAACCTCGGCTCGCCCATCGTGGCCACCGTCCTCGAAGCGGCCAGCGGCGAACGCTATGACCGGCTGGTGGAGCGGCTGATCTTCAAGCCGCTTGGCGTGAAGGCCTGCCTCAACTGGATCGGCTGCGGCCCCGAGCTGGAGGCGCGCGTCGTCACGCTCTACCGCCACACCGGCGAGGTTGCGGCGGACGGGCCTGACCGGCTCCCGCCCGCCTGCACGATTCCCCTGGCCGAGGGGCAGGCCTGCAATCTCGATGCCTATGTGCCGGGCACCAATGCTTCGATCTTCTCGCCTCAGGGCGGCGTGCGGATCGGGATGGTGGATCTCGCGAAGATCGGTCAGGCGCTGCTCCTCGGGCCGGATTCCGGGCTGCTGAGCGAAAAGACCTTCGACCGCCTCGCCTTTTCCGCCTTCGAAGGCGCGACCGGCGCGTCGGAACTGTTCTGCCACTATGGCCTCGCGGTGCAGGCGATCGAGATGGGCGAGGGCGCGTGCGACGACACGCTGTTCGGCCGCGGCGGGCCGTGGGTGGGCCACCCAGGCGAGGCCTATGGCCTGCTCTCCGGCCTGTGGTTCGACGTGCAGACCTCGCTCGGCTTCGTCTATGTCACCACCGAGGCCCCGCCCCCCGCAGGCGGCGAGGACACCGGCAACTTCACACCGCGCGAGAAAGCGCTGATGGCGCGGGCGCTGGAGATGGTGGGGAAACCCTAAGCCTCCGCCTTCACCCGTTCGCCCAGCTTGGCGATCAGCGGCGTGGCGAAAGGCTTGGTCAGCATCGTGCTGCCCACCGCCATCAGCAACAGCGCGGTGAAGGTCGTCGGCGTGATCACCTGCTTGTCGAGCAGGATGTTGGCGAAGATGATCATGATCAGCGCCTTGGTTTGCAGCAGCCAGCCGATCAGGCTCGCCTCGGTGCGGCTCCAGCCAAGCAGCTTGCCTGCGATATGCACGCCCAGCAGCTTGCCGCCCACCGCCGCCACCAGCAGCAGCGCCGCAGCGCCGAACACGATCAGCCCGCCGCCTTCCCACTGGGTGCGAAGGCCCGTGGAGAGGAAGAACACCGGCATGATCGTCAGCAGCACGACATTGCGGAAGCGGTCCATTGCCTCGTGGCCGAACCACTTCGCGTCGAGCACCACGCCCGCCAGAAACGCGCCGACCATGAAGTGCAGCCCCGACCAGTCGCCAGCAAGGCCGCACACGGCCAGCCAGATCAGGCCCACCGCCCAGCGGTCATTCTCGTCAAGGCGCTTCATCAGCCAGCGCACCGCCCAGGCCGCCAGCGTAAAGCCGACGAGGAACAGGGCCTGCCGCCCGATCCGCTCCCAATCGAGCAGGATGATCGCCAGCACGCCCCAGATCGCGATATCATCCAGGCTGGCATAGCGCAGGATGCGCTGGCCGAGCGGCTCGCGCAGGATGCCGAGCTTCTCCATCAGCAGCACGAGGATCGGCAGTGCGGTGACCGCGCAGGCCATGCCGATGCCGAGCAGCGCCTGCCAATAGGCCCCCTCCGGTCCGCGCCAGCCGGGATATTGCAGGATCAGCGCCGCCGCGAGACTGCCCGCTAGGAGCGGAACGCCGAGCGCGAGGCCGGCGGTCACGCCCGTCTCGCCGCGATGCTTCCACGCCTGGCTCAGATCGAGCTCGATCCCGGCGACGAAGACGAACAGCATCACCGCCCACCACGCGACGCCGTTCAGCGCGATGATCACATCGGGTTTGAACACGAAGGCATAGTAATCGGGGAAGGCCGCGCCCAGCACGCCCGGCCCCAGCAGGATCCCGCCGACGATCTGCACGACGACGAGCGGCGCCCAGTAATCGGTGCGCAGCACGCGCCACACCAGCCACGGCACGGCGAAGATGATCGTCAGCGCGATCAGATAGATTTCGGTCAGATTCATCCCGAGGGCGTGTCTATTGAGCCGCAGACCCTCACGCAAATGCGTTTTCCACACGGCAAACCGGTGTCCGCCTGATTGACGCGCTGCAGCAATATGGGCAGGGCGGGCACGTCTTCCGCCCGGGAAGCGATTCTCGTGCGGGCAGGCGAGCGGGAGAGCCCGATGTGAGCCCTTTTGGGGCAAGCAAAGGCGCCGAAGGAGCAACCGCCCCGGAAACTCTCAGGCCACCGGACCGCTCGGCTGCATGACACTCTGGAAAGCGCTGCGGGCACCTGTCCGCAGCCACCGAAGGGGTAAGGCCCGTTCGCCACGTGGGGGTGCGGCGGGTTCAGTCTCTCAGGTCACCCGACAGAGGGGGCAGGATCGTGGCGGTGCGCGCGCGCATCGTCGGACTGCCGTATTCTGCCGGGGACTGACCAAGTGACTGACCACGATACCGACGACCAGCTGGAAGACATCGCGCTCGAAGCCCTGCCGCTCGACGCCTGGCACCGTGCGCGGGGCGCGCGTATGGTGCCGTTTGCGGGCTATGAAATGCCGATCCAGTACGAAGGCATCGTTGCCGAGCACAACTGGACGCGCGAGAGTGCCGGGCTGTTCGACGTCAGCCACATGGGCCAGCTGTTGCTCTCCGGCCCCGATTGCGACGCGGCGGTCGAAGCCGTGCTGCCGATTGACCTTTCCACCCTCAAGGTCGGCCAGCAACGCTATTCGTTGCTGCTCGACGAGGAGGGCGGGGTGCTTGACGACCTGATGGTCTCACGCTGGCCCGAGGCGCTTTATCTCGTCGTCAACGGCGCGACCAAGTGGGACGATATCGGCACGCTGCGCGAGGTTCTGTCCGACGATATCACGCTCAATCACCTCGACGAACAGGCGCTCATCGCGCTGCAAGGCCCCAAGGCGGTGGACGCGCTGGCGCGCCATGTGCCGGGGGTTGAGGCGCTGACCTTCATGAAGTTCGCGCCCTTCAAGCTGGCGGGCCATGACGTCACCATCGCGCGCGCGGGCTATACCGGCGAGGACGGGTTCGAAATCTCGCTCCCCGCTGATGCTGCTGCCGCAATCGCCGATCTGCTCTGCGGCGAGCCGGAAGTGAAGCCCATCGGCCTTGGTGCGCGGGATTCGCTGCGGCTGGAGGCAGGTCTGCCGCTTTACGGCCATGACCTCAGCCCTGAGACTTCGCCGATCGAAGCGGGCCTCGTGTTCGGCATCAACAAGCGCCGCCGCACCGAAGGCGGCTTCCCCGGTGCAGAGCGGATCAACCGCGAGATCGCTGAAGGCACGGCCCGCAAGTGGGTTGGCTTGTGCCTCGAAGGCCGCCTGCCTGCCCGCGAAGGCGCGGAAGTCTTCGCCGGCGATCAGAAGATCGGCACCGTCACCAGCGGCGGCTTCTCGCCCACGCTCGGCGCGCCCATCGCCATGGCTTACGTCGCGAGCGAATATGCCGCCAACGGCACCGCGCTCGAAGTCGAGGTGCGGGGCAAGCGCCTCTCCGCCACCGTTTCACCCACGCCTTTTGTCCCCCACCGCTATTTCAGAGGGAGCTGACCCATGCGCTATTTCACTGACGAACATGAATGGATCGACGTTGACGGCGATATCGCCACGGTCGGCATCACCGATTACGCGCAGGGCCAGCTGGGCGACATCGTCTTTGTCGAACTGCCCGCCGTCGGCACCGCAGTTGCCAAGGGCAAGGACGCGGCCGTGGTCGAGAGCGTGAAGGCCGCGTCGGACGTCTATGCGCCGATCGACGGCGAAGTGACCGAAACCAACGGCGCGCTCGAAGAAGACCCCGCGCTGGTCAACACCGCGCCCGAAGGCGAAGGCTGGTTCTTCAAGATGACCATCGCCGATGCCGGTCAGCTCGAAGGGCTGATGGACGAAGCTGCCTACCAGGCCTTCATCGACGCACTATGACCTCCGCGCCGCCGCCTCTTGCGCCTGTGCGCCTGATGGTTGCGACCCCGCTTTATGACGGGGCGCAGGCGGATTACTTGCGCAGTGTGATCGGGCTGGCGGGCGCGGCGGAGCGGGCGGGCTATGCCTGCTCCTTCGCCTGGCTCAGCAACAATGCCGTGATCGACCGGGCGAGGAATGCGCTGGCGGCGGCCTTCCTGCAATCGGACGCGACGCACCTCGTGTTCATCGACGGCGATATCGGCTTTGTGCCGGAAGAGCTGATCGATTGCGCGGCGCGGATGGTGGCGGATGATCGCCTGGCCGTGCTGGGCGCGCCGTGCCCCAAGCGGCGCACCAACTGGGGCCTTGTCGCCTCGGCGGCGGCCAAGGGGCTGGGCGATCAGAACCCGGCGATGCTGGAGCGCTATTCGGGCGTCTTTGCGCTCGACCTTGCGGACCCTGCGGGCCAGTTCCCGCTGGGCGAGCCGATCGAACTCACCCGCGCCGGCACCGGCCTGATGGTGATCCGGCGCGATGTGATCGAGACGCTGGTACAGCGCCATCCCGAGCTGGCCTACGTGCCCGATCAGCTTGACCGCGACAGCGGGCTCGTGGCCGAGCGCATCACCGCGCTGTTCACGGCCATGATCGACCCCGAGAGCGGGCATCTGCTGTCCGATGACTATGCCTTCTGCCACCGCGTGCGCGCGGCGGGCTTCCGCATCTGGCTCGCCCCCTGGATGCGTACCACCCACACGGGCCCCGCGCGCTTTGCCGGAACCCTTGCCGACCTTGCGCAATTGAGCGCCTGACCCTTCAACCCACCAGCCACGGAAGCACCTCCCCCATGCGCTACCTTCCTCTCACCGACACCGACCGGCAGGTGATGCTGGCGAAAATCGGCGCTGCGAACATCGACGATCTGTTCGTCGATGTGCCCGAAGTCGCCCGCCTCGACGGCCCGATCCGCGGCCTGCCGATGCACGCCAGCGAGATGGCGGTCGAACGCCACATGAAGGCGCTGGCGGCGAAGAACCTGGCGGCGGGCGATGCGCCCTTCTTCCTCGGCGCGGGCGCCTATCGCCACCACGTTCCGGCGAGCGTCGACACCATCATCCAGCGCGGCGAGTTCCTGACTGCCTACACGCCCTACCAGCCGGAAATCGCGCAGGGCACGCTGCAGATGCTGTTCGAGTTCCAGACGCAGGTCGCCCGCCTCTATGGCTGCGCGGTGGCCAATGCCTCGCTCTACGACGGCTCGACCGCGTGCTGGGAAGCCGTGGCGATGGCGACCCGTGTGACCCGCCGCAAGCGCGCGGTGCTCTCGGGCGCGCTGCACCCGCACTATGCGCAGGTCGTGAAGACCATGGCGCACTTCACCGGTGACACCATCGCCGACGCGATGCCCGCGATCACGCCCGAGCCTGATCTCGACGGCCTTATCGCCCGCATCGACGAGGAGACCGCCTGCGTCGTGGTGCAATATCCCGACATCCTCGGCCGCATCAGCGATCTTGGCCCCGTGGCCGAAGCCGCCCACGCCAAGGGCGCGCTGCTGGTGGTGGTCAACACCGAGCCGGTGGCTCTGGGCGCGATCAAGTCGCCCGGCGAAATGGGTGCGGATATCGTGGTGGGCGAGGGCCAGTCGCTGGGCGTGGGCCTGCAATTCGGCGGCCCCTACCTCGGCCTCTTTGCGGTGCGCGATCCCAAGCACGTGCGCCAGATGCCGGGCCGTCTGTGCGGCGAGACGACGGACGCCGAGGGCAAGCGCGGCTTCGTGCTGACGCTCTCGACCCGCGAGCAGCACATCCGCCGCGAGAAGGCGACCAGCAACATCTGCACCAACTCGGGGCTGTGCGCGCTGGCCTTCACCGTGCACATGACCCTGCTCGGCGAGCGGGGCCTGCGCGAACTCGCCGCAGAGAACCACCGCCTCGCCTGCCTTGCTGCCGATCGCCTCGCCAAGGTGCCGGGCGTGGAGGTGCTCAACACCGCCTTCTTCAACGAGTTCACCGTGATGCTCGGCGGCAAGCCCGCGCGCGAGATCGTGCGCGATCTGGCGGACCGCGGCGTGCTCGGCGGCGTATCGCTCGGGCGGCTTTACCCGGGTGTCGAGGCGCTGGAGCACGCGCTGCTCGTCGCCGTGACCGAGACCACCACTGAAGACGATATCGAGCGCCTCGCCTTCGAGCTTGAGGCCAGCATCAAGGAGAGCGCCCAATGAACGCCCCCAACAAGTCCGGCTGGAAGCCCGAAATGCAGGTCGCAGAAAGCGGCTTTCTCGGCGGCCCCGCCACCACCACCGGCAACCGCGCGCTGATGCTCGAAGAGCCGCTGCTGTTCGAAATCGGTCGTCCGGATGTCACCGGCGTCGATCTGCCGCCGGTCGATCCGGCCGCGCCCACGCGCCTTGGCGGGCTCGGGCGTTCGGAAGCGATCGGCCTTGTCGGCCTGACCGAGCCTGAGACCGTGCGCCACTACACCCGCCTGTCGCGCCAGAATTACGGCATCGATCTCGGCTTCTTCCCGCTCGGCTCGTGCACCATGAAGCACAACCCGCGCCTCAACGAGAAGATGGCCCGCCTGCCCGGCTTCGCCGACATCCACCCGCTCGCCCCGCAGAACGCGGTGCAGGGCGCGCTGGAGGTGATCCACCAGCTGGGCGGCTGGCTGTGCACGCTGACCGGCATGCCGGCGGTCGCCATGAGCCCCAAGGCCGGCGCACATGGCGAGCTGTGCGGGATCCTCGCGATCCGCGCGGCGCATGAAGCCCGCGGTGATGCGCGCGAAGTCGTGCTGGTGCCGGAAAGCGCCCACGGCACCAACCCCGCCACGGCGGCCTTTGCCAACTACCGCGTCGAGGATATCCCCGCGACGCCGGAAGGCCGCGTGGACGTTGCCGCGCTGAAGGCCCGTCTCGGCCCGGATGTGGCGGCGGTGATGATCACCAATCCCAACACCTGCGGCCTGTTCGAAAAGGACTTCCGCGAAATTGCGGACGCGGTCCACGCCATCGGCGGCTATGTCTATTGCGACGGGGCCAATTTCAACGCCATCGTCGGCAAGGTGCGCCCGGGCGATCTCGGCGTCGATGCGATGCACATCAACCTGCACAAGACCTTCTCCACCCCGCATGGCGGCGGTGGTCCGGGTTCGGGGCCGGTGGTTCTGTCGGAGGCCCTCGCGCCCTTCGCCCCGCTGCCCTTCGTGCGCAAGGATGATGCCGGGACCTTCTACCTCGTCGAGGAAGAAAACCGCGAGGAGCGCGGGCCCAGCTTCGGCCGCATGACCGCCTTCCACGGGCAGATGGGGATGTTCACCCGCGCGCTCACCTACATGCTCAGCCACGGGGCCGATGGCCTGAAGCAGGTGGCCGAGGATGCGGTGCTCAACGCCAATTACATCCTGCGCAGCATGGAGGACATCCTCCACGCGCCCTTCGGCGCCAGCGGCCCGTGCATGCACGAGGCGCTGTTCGGCGACAAGGACTTCACCAATGGCGTCTCGACCCTCGATGTTGCCAAGGGCCTGATCGACGAGGGCTATCACCCGATGACGGTCTATTTCCCGCTGGTGGTCCACGGCGCGATGCTGGTCGAGCCGACCGAGACCGAGAGCAAGGCGGCGATCGACCAGTTCATCACCGCCTTCCGCGCGGTGGCGGAGCGGGCGCTGGCAGGTGACGAGGCGCTGAAGCAGGCGCCCTACTATGCGCCCCGCCGCCGATTGGACGAGACGGCAGCGGCGAGGAAGCCGAAACTGGCTTTCGAGGGCTAGGAACCGGAGGGCGAGGCGGGCTTCTTGTCCCCCTCGCCCGCATCCTCTTCCGGATCCATCACCAGCCGGATCTGGCCGAGGTTGAGGATCGCGACGTAGAAGCCGATCACCGCGAGGCTGCTTGATCCCAGCAGCGCAAAGGCCGCGCCCTTGGCGCCGTTCCAGTCGATCGCGGTGTCGAGCAGCAGCAGCGCCAGCACCGTCGGCACAGCGCGCACGATGAAGGCGACATGGGCCTTGCCCGAGGAGACGAGCAGGGATTCAAGGCTCGCCCCGACCAGTTCCACCGCGCCCGCGATGGCGAGGATCACCATCGCCCAGTAGAACACGCCGAAGCCTTCGCCGGCGATCAGTTGCAGGCCCATCCGGCCGAAGACCAGCGCGGTCACCACCGCAATCACCCCGCCCACCGCTGCGATATTGGCCATGCGCCGCGCGATCTCGAGCGCGTTCTTGCGGCTGTGGACCAGCTCGGGAAGGATCGCCTTGCTGACAGTCTGCGCGAGGCTGACGAGCGCCTGCCCCAGCTGGCTCGCCACGCGGAAACCGCCCGCCAGCGCCGCGCCGCCGAAGGTGCCGACCAACAGGATCATCACCTGCTTGCCCGCAATCGAAAGGCTGCCCGAAAGATTGGTCGAAACGACAAAGCGCCAGGCATCCTTGGTGTGCGAGGGCAGGGCCTTGAGGCTGACCGCGCTCCAGCTCACCGGCTGCACCCGCACCGCCACCAGCCACAGCGCGATGGCGACCGCGATCTCGGCGGCGGCATAGGCGATGATGAAGCCGGTCACTGTCGGCATGACGAAGAAGGCGATGACCGAACCGATGGCGCGGATCAGCGGTTGCACCGCCTCGGCCCCGGCGGCGCGGGCATATTGGAAATGCAGGCGCAGGATGCCCGTGGGCGTGGTGCGGATCGCCGCAAGGCTGATCGCGCAATAGCCGAAGGCGAGCCACAGCATCTCGCGCGGCACTTCCAGCCAGTAGGGCGCGCTGATGATCACCGCTCCCGCCAGTGCGAGGCCCAGCACCACCGAGACCATGTCGAGCGCGATGGCAAAGCCGGTCGCCTCGCGCGCCTTGTCGGGATCGACGCTGCCGCCGTCGCCATTGGCGCCCCAGCGCACGATGAATTGCCAGGTCTGGAAATTGGCAAGGCCGGTGATCGCCTGCCCCAGCGCCACGATCAGCGCGAAATGGCCGAACCCCACCGTCCCCAGCGCGCGGGTGGCGAGCGCCAGGTAGACGAGGCTGAGCACGGCATTGAAGCCGCGCCCGCCGAGCAGCCAGCCCATGTTGGAGAACAGGCGTTTCATCGCTCGGCAGGCCCGATCAGGCCGCAGCCCCCGTGCGGTCGCCTTCGCGGGACTTGAGGATCTTCTCGGTCACGTTGAAGGTGCGCTCGTTGTCGACGTCGATGGCGAAGTGCCCGTCAGACAGCACCACCGGCACCAGCTTGAAGCCGAAGCGGCGCGAGATCTGCGCGAACAGCTTTTCCTTCGAGCCCCAGCCCATGCGGAAGCGGATGAGGTTGACCAGCCCGAAGGCCTTGATGATGCGGCGCGGGTATTTGATGAACTGCCCGCCCTCGCGCATGATCTCGGCGGCTTTGAGCGCGCTCGCGCTGCCGAGCCAGTAGGTGTTGCAGTTGGAATAGCCACCGTCGCGGAATTCGTAGAAGCGCTTCTGGCCGATGGGATCGGCTGCCTGCACATCCTCGCGCCGCGCCAGCGCAGCTGCGCCGCCCGCGTCCTCGGCAAGGCACTTGGCGATGAATTCGGAATAGCCTTCGGGGGTGAGCAGGCAGTTATCCGCCGTGGTGATCAGCAGCGGGAAGTCCGCACCCTCGGCCCCGGCGAAGACGGAATCGACGATGTTGAAGCGGCCCTCGATCATGGTGAGGCGGCCTTCAGCGATCAGCGCGGCGACGGCAGGCAGGCCCGCAATCTCGCCCTCGTCATGCGCGACGACGCGGATTTCGCCGACATGCGGACAGGCGGCGACCTGCGCCACCACCCGCTCGATCATCGGCACGCCGTTGACCGGCACCACCGCCTTCTGGGACACGCCCGCGCGCTCTGCCAGCGGATCGAGCACGCCCGAACGCTTGCCCGCCATCACCAGTGCGGTCGCCTTGATATCTGTTGCCATAGCGCGGCGACGCTTAGCCGGATTGCCGCGCAAATGCCAAGCGCGGATGGTGAGCCTTGTGCAACAAACGCGGCAGGCCGATGGGGGCGCGCCTCGGCCCGCCCCTTACGGGCTTACCCCGCCCGTTGCTCGATCACCCCATGGTCGGGATGACGAAGGCGTTCGACCCGTCCTGCGAGCCATCGGGCCAGCGCTGGGTGATCTTCTTGTTCTTGGTCCAGAACCGGAGGCCCTCGGTGCCGTACTGGTCGATGTCGCCAAAGCCCGAGCGCTTCCATCCGCCGAAGCTATGGTAGGCGACCGGCACCGGGATCGGCACGTTGATGCCGACCATCCCGACATTCACCCGCGCGGCGAATTCGCGTGCGGCGTGGCCGTTGCGGGTGAAGATCGCGACGCCATTGCCATACTGGTGTTCGCTGGGCAGGCGCACGGCTTCCTCGAAGTCCTTGGCGCGCACGATCTGGAGCACGGGGCCGAAGATTTCCTCCTGATAGGACTTCATCTGCGGGGTGACGTGATCGATCAGGGTCGGGCCGACGAAGAAGCCGTTCTCGTGGCCCTGAAGCGAGAAGCCGCGCCCGTCGACGACGATCTCCGCGCCTTCCTGCTCGGCGGTGGTGATCCACTGTTCAATCCGCGCCTTGTGCTCGGGCGTGACGACGGGGCCGTAATCCGCGTCGGGATCGTTGGAGACGCCGATGCGCAGGCCCGCGATGGACTTCAAGAGCTTTTCCTTGAGGCGTTCAGCGGTTTCCTCGCCCACCGGTACCACCACGGGCAGCGCCATGCAGCGCTCGCCCGCCGAGCCGAAGGCCGCGCCGGTCAAGTCGGTGACGACCTGATCCAAGTCCGCATCGGGCAGCACGATCCCGTGGTTCTTCGCCCCGCCAAAGGCCTGCACGCGCTTGTTGTTGGCCGAGCCGCGCGCGTAGATATATTGCGCGATGTCCGAGGAGCCGACGAAGCTGATCGCGGCGATATCGGGGTGATCGATGATCGCATCGACCATTTCCTTGTCGCCGTGGACGACTTGCAGCAGGCCTTCGGGCGCGCCCGCTTCAAGGAACAGCTCGGCGAGCCGCACCGGCACGGAAGGATCGCGTTCCGAAGGCTTCAGGATAAAGGCATTGCCCGCAGCACAGGCCATGCCGAACATCCACATCGGGATCATCGCCGGGAAGTTGAACGGGGTGATGCCAGCGCCGATGCCGAGCGGCTGGCGCACCGAATAGACGTCGATCCCCGGGCCTGCGCCATGGGTATATTCGCCCTTCATGATCTGCGGCAGGCCGCAGGCATATTCGATCACTTCCAGCCCGCGCTGCACATCGCCCTTGGCGTCCGGCACGGTCTTGCCGTGCTCGGAAGAGAGCATTTCGGCCAGCGACTGCATGTTCGCCTCGACCAGTTCCTTGAAGGCGAACATCACCCGCGCGCGGCGCTGCGGGTTGGTGGCGGCCCAGGCGGGCTGGACGCGCTTGGCGGTCTCCACCGCACGCGCGAGCAGGGCCGCATCACCCAGCGCGACTTCGGCCTGCACTTCGCCGGTCGAGGGGTTCCAGATGGCGTGCTTGCGGGTGGCGGGGGGCGTATCGCCGACGATGAAGTGGTCGATCTGACGCATTTCGAGGGTCTCCTGTCTGGTGTCCCCAATGCCCCCCGCGTGGCCTCCATGCAAGGGGTGCGGCTCCCCTCAAAAGTGCTGGCATCCCGCTACGCGGCGGGGCACTGTCGCGGCAGGGCGAAACGAGCGAAGGGGCGTGAAATGGGCAGGCCATGGATGGGAATTGGCATTGCGGCAGCAGCCTTGCTGGCGAGCGCCGCACCCGCACAGGACGGCAGCGAGGCGAGCGCGACCGGGACTCTCGTGGTCGCCGAGCCGCGCATCATAGCCGAGAGCCTCGAACTGGTCGCAACCGGCTACACCTTCACCGAGGGGCCTGCGTGGGACGGCGGGCGGCTGATCTTCAGCGACATTCCGGGCGATGCGGTCCATGCCCACACTCCGGGGGAGCCCGGCGCCAAGCTGCTCTATGCGCCCAGCATGAACGCCAACGGCCACACCTTTGATCGCGCCGGCCGGCTGCTTAATGCCGAGCATGGCAGCGGTGCGCTCACCCGCTGGACAAGCGAGGCCGGGCGGCAGGTGATTGTGGAGGCCTATGAGGGCAAGCACCTCAACAGCCCCAATGACGTCGTGGTGCGCAGCGACGGGCTGATCCTGTTCACCGACCCGCCCTACGGCCTCGGCCTGCGCGCGGCCGAGCTGGCTTTCTCGGGCGTCTTCGCGCTTCATGAGGCGAGCGGACGCATGGTGCTGATCGACGATGCACATTCCCGCCCCAACGGCCTCGCGCTCTCGCCCGACGAAAAGGTGCTCTATGTCGGCGACACCGCGACGCAAACGGTCTGGGCCTATGACCTTGCGGCGGACGGCACCGCCTCGGGCAAGCGGCTGGTGGTGGACGTGACCGACGACAGCAAGCCTGGCCGGGTTGACGGCGTGCGGGTCGACCGCGAGGGGCTGGTCTATGTCACCTGCCCCGGCGGCATCTGCGTTGTCGATCCGGCGCGCGGGCTTGTGCTGGAGCGGCTCGCCACCCCAAACCGCGCCACCAACCTTGCATGGGGCGGACCGGAGCTGTCCGATCTCTACATCACCGCGATGACCGACGTGTACCGGTTGAAGACCCGCGCGCGGGGAACCGGATCGTCGAGCCGGCGCTAATCCGAAGGGATCAGCGTGATGTCGGTCTGCCGCCCGTCGATATAGCGCACGGTCTTGCCGTCGAAGAAGGCGTCCTCCTCGGTGCGGAAATCGACCTTCTGGCCGCCCCATTCGGGCACCGTGGCATAGGATGTCAGCTCGATTGACCAGGCGGTGTTCGCCCGGATCGGGCCGCCACCGCGTGGATCGGCGTTCTGATTGTCCCAGAAGCCGATTGCAGGCCCCGCGCCGTGGCCGTGATAGCCGATCGGGTGCGAATAGATCGACGGATCGAGCCCCGCCGCAATCGCATCGGCCCGGGCGATAGCCAGCGCCTCGTTCCCAGACCGCCCGACCTTGAAGGCGCGGGTGAGGAAGTCCTGCGCGCGGTTGGAATTGGCAAGGCCAGCCCTGAGGCCCGCAGGCGCTTCGGTCTCGCCCGGTTTCAGCACATAGGCAAGGTGCTGGGTATCGGTGTTGAGCCGCAGATAGGTGATGCCGAAATCGGTCCACAGCAGATCGCCCGGCTGGATCACTTCCTCGCCCTCGATCATGCCGCTACGCCCCTGCCGCTGGATCGCCACGGAAGGGTGGAACCACGGATCGAGGCCCAGCTGCATCAGTCGCTCGCGATACCACCACTGCACCTGTTCTGCCGTGGTGACGCCGGGCGTGATGACCTTCCGCGAAAACGCCTCGCCGATCACCGCATGGGCGATGCGCACCACGCTGGGATAAAGCGCCATTTCGCCCGGGGTGCGGGTTTCGAGCCAGCGGATCGCCAGCCCCTCGCCCGTTACCACGCGCGATTGCAGCGGGGCGGGCAGGGCGGCGATGAAGCGCTCGTACTGGCTCAGCGTCATGCCGTCGGCGAACTGGTAGAGGTCGGAGGAATTGATCGCGATGCGTTTCGGATCGCGCGCGGCAATGATCTGCGCGACGGCGGCCCATTGGTCGGGCTGATCGGCGGGGTTCCACGCGGGCGCGAACAGGCCGCCAAGGCCGTAGCGGCTGACGGTGAGCCGCTCGACCGGTTTGCCTTCGCCCGGATCGAAGAAGATCAGGATCGTCCGCCGCCGCGCATGCATGTTCTCGGCATCGAGCATGGTGGCGACCACCGGCTCCTCGAAATATTCGCGCGCGACCAGCAGCCACAGGTCCACGCCCTCGGCGCGCATGATGGCCGGGATGATGGTATCGAGCCGCTCGGCAAGGATGCGGTTTTCGACCGCCGCCCGTTCCCGCGGGGCAAGGATCGCGGGCATCGCCGAGGAGGCGACCTCGGTCTCGCTCAGCGCAAGGGGGGCTGCGGCAGGTTTGGCCGCGAGCGGGCTTGCCGCGGCGACCAGGGCCGCTGCGCCTGCGATGATCTGTCCTCGCCAATCCATTGCCGTGCCCCCGCGAAAGTCTCAGGGCCACCATGAAGCCCCGCCGTGCCTTGCGCAAGGCGTGAAGCTGGCCCAGTCTGCCCACCATGAACCGACCTCTTCGCCCCTCCGGCCCGGCCCGCATCCGGCTGGCAAGCTACAATATCCGCAAGGGTGTGGGCACGGATCGCACCCGCAATCCGCTGCGCATCTGCAAAGTGCTGGCCGAGATCGACGCCGATATCATCTGCCTGCAAGAGGCCGATCGCCGCTTCGGCAGCCGCGCCTCGGTGCTGCCGCCGGTGCTGCTCGAACATCACAGCGATTACGTTGCTGTGCCGCTGGATGTGCAAGGGGATTCGATGGGGTGGCACGGCAATGCCATCCTCGTGCGGCGCGGGATGGAGGTGCTCTCGCACGACATCATCCACATCCCCTATCTCGAACCGCGCGGGGTGGTGACGGCCACCATCGCCACAAGGCTGGGGCCGGTGAGCGTGTTCGGGATGCATCTCGATCTGTCGGGCCTGTGGCGGCTGCGGCAGGCGCGGGTGATTGCCGAGCTGGCGGCCAAGGCGCGTGCCGAGCGGGCGACGGTGCTGATGGGCGATCTCAACGAATGGCGGCGCACATCGGGCACCCTGCGCGAGTTTTCCCGCCACTTCGCGGTGCTCGATTGCGGGCCGAGCTTCCATGCCCGCGCGCCGGTTGGCGAGCTTGACCGGATCATGCATTGCGCAAGCCTGACGCTGGAGGCCTGCGGCGTCCACCGCACCCCGCTGGCGAGCACGGCTTCGGATCACCTGCCCGTCTGGGCCGACCTCAAGATCGCCCGCAAGCCACCACGAAGCAGTTGACGCGCCCGCGCCAATCATGGCAAGCGCGCCGCGCACCAGATGCGGGTGTAGCTCAATGGTAGAGCAGAAGCTTCCCAAGCTTACGACGAGGGTTCGATTCCCTTCACCCGCTCCACTCTCTTGAAAAGCCGCAGAAGTCCCCCGTTCCGGAGGCGGTCATGCGCAGGGTTCGGCAGCACGCCGGGGCTTCTGCGCAAGCTCTCGCTGCGAAAGCGGGCCGCGTGACGGGGCTGGGGCATTTGACCGATCGCTGTTGCCAGTGAGCCGGATGTGGCCCAAGATTGCTGCGCCGGACGCGTTTTCGGTGACCGGCTGAAGGGGAACTTCCGGCGATGCTTATCCGCGATCTTGGCATCATTCCTGCCCGCAAGGCACCTGACGGGGCAGGCGAGGCGAGCCCGCTCGTCAATCTCAGCCGCCGCGGCTTCATGGGCGGGACGGGGCTGTTCGTCCTCGGCGTGACGCTGGCGGGGTGCTCCAGCTATGTCGAGCCCGAGATCGATGCCGATACCTTCAACCTCAAGGACCCCGGCCCCAGCCCGTTGACCGGCGTGAAGGGAGGGGATGCGACCCCGGCCCTGTGGATCGCGATCGAGCGCGACGGGACAGTCAAGATCACCTGCCACCGTTCGGAAATGGGCCAGCAGACCTGGACCGCGATGGCGCAGATCGTCGCCGACGAGCTCGAGGCCGAGTGGGACAAGGTGCAGATCGTGCAGGCCGAAGGGCACGAGCGCTATGGCGACCAGAACACCGACGGCTCGCGCTCGGTGCGGTTCAATTTCCACCGCCTGCGCGTGGCAGGTGCGGCGATGCGGCAGATGCTGGTGGCAGCGGCCGCGCTCTACTGGAAGCTGCCGGTCGAGCAATGTTCGGCGGCAGCCGGGCTGGTCAGCAACACGCAGAACAGCGACACCCTGTCCTACGGCAATCTGGCTGAACTGGCCGGCAAGCTGGCCATCCCGGCCGAGCCGCAGATCAAGCTGAAGACCCCCAAGGAATGGCGCTATATCAGCGCGGAAATCCCCTCGCTGACCGTGCCGCGCATCGTCACGGGCGACAGCACCTACGGGATCGATGTGAAGCGTCCCGGCATGGTCCATGCCGTGGTCGCCCGCCCGCCGCAGCTGTTCGGCAAATTGGGCAGCGTCAATGATGCCAAGGCGCTGGCGGTGCCGGGGGTGCTGCGGACCGTGCGTCTGCCTGATGCCAAGCCCCCTGCGCTGTTCCAGCCGCTGGGCGGGGTTGCCGTGGTGGCGCGCGACACATGGGCGGCCATTGAAGGCCGCCGTGCGCTGGAGATCACATGGCAGAGTGGCCCCAATGCGGGTTACGATTCGGAAAGCTTCGCCAAGCAGATGCAGGCCACCGCCAAACGCCCCGGCAAGGTGCGCCGCTCGCGCGGGGATGTGGCTGCGGCGCTCGCAGCGGCGGACAAGCGGATTTCGGCTGAGTATTACGCCCCGCACCTCGGCCAGACGCCGATGGAGCCGCCGAGCGCGACCGCCGAGTGGGACGGGGACCGGCTCGAATGCTGGGCCTGCGTGCAGGACCCGCAGAGCACGCGCGATACCCTCGCCGAGGCACTGGGGATCGACAAGACCAAGATCAAGGTCACGCCCACGTGGCTTGGCGGTGCCTTCGGGCGCAAGTCCAAGCCCGATTTCGTGATCGAGGCCGCGTTGATCGCGCGCGAGGTGGGCAAGCCGGTCAAGGTCACCTGGACCCGCGAGGACGATATCCGCCACGGCTATTACCACACGGCGAGCGCGCAATATTGCGAGGCGGGGCTCGACAAGGCGGGCAAGTGCACCGCGTGGCTACACCGCACGGTGTTCCCGCCGATCAGCTCGACCTTCGACAACACCGTGTCCGAGCCGAGCGATGGCGAAATGGGCATGGGGGCAAGCGATGTGCCCTTCGTCACCCCCAATCTCAGGGTCGAATCCGGCAATGCCAAGGGGCAGGTCCGCATCGGCTGGCTGCGCTCGGTCGCCAATATCTACCACGCCTTCGCGGTGCAGAGCTTCGCTGCCGAATGCGCCCATGCCGCGGGGCGCGACCAGAAGGACTATCTGCTCGAACTGATCGGCCCAGCCCGCACCATCGATCCCGAAGCCGAAGGCGCGACCTATGGCAATTACGGGGCGGAACTCGCCGAATATCCGATCGACACCGGCCGCCTGAGGCAGGTGGTCGAGAAAGCTGCCGCGATGGCCAAGTGGGGGCGCAAGCTGCCCAAGGGCCACGGCCTCGGCATTGCGGTCCACCGTTCGTTCCTGAGCTATATCGCAACCGTCGTTGAAGTCGCGGTGAAGGCCGATGGTTCGATCATCATTCCCGGTGTCTGGCTGGCGGTGGATGCGGGCACCGTCGTCAACCCGCGCCACGTGCGCGCGCAGATGGAGGGCGGGACGATCTACGGCCTCTCGAACGCGCTATACGGCCAGATCACGGCCAAGAACGGCGCGGTGGTGCAGGACAATTTCCCGAGCTGGCGGCTGCTGCGCATGAACGAGGCACCGCGCGAATTCGCGGTCGAGATCATCAAGTCCTCCGCGCTCCCCGGCGGGGTGGGTGAACCGGCGACCCCGCCTGCGGCGCCGGCGCTCGCCAATGCGATCTTCGCCGCCACCGGACACCGCCTGCGCAGCCTGCCCCTGATCGGGCCGGAGGGCGGCAAGCTGAAGCTGCCCACGCAGCCGCCCGTGCAGAAGAAGGGATAGACCATGGCCATTACCCTCACCATCAACGGGAAAAAGCAGAGCGTCGACGCCGCGCCCGGCACGCCGCTCCTGTGGGTGCTGCGCGACCATCTCGGGCTGACCGGCACCAAGTTCGGCTGCGGCGTCGCGCAATGCGGGGCCTGCACCGTCCATGTCGACGGCTCCCCCACCCGCGCCTGCATCACCCCACATGATGCGCTCGAAGGCACCGAGATCACGACGATCGAAGGCGTTGCAGGCGATGCTGCCGAGGCGATCCGCAAGGCGTGGATCGCCAATGACGTGCCCCAGTGCGGCTATTGTCAGGCCGGCCAGATCATGGGCGCCGCCGCGCTGCTGACGGAGAACCCTTCGCCCGATGATGCCGCAATCGACGATGCGATGAGCGGCAACCTGTGCCGCTGCGCCACCTACATGAGCATCCGCCGCGCGATTCTGGAAGCCGCCGCGACGCTGTAATCGCTGCGGCGGCTACCGGGGCCTATTCGCGGATGCGCTTTGGCTTGGCGATGGTCTGCGCCTTGATGGCCTTCGGGCCGAACGGCAGCCGGTGCCAGCGCTTTTCGGCATAGGCGCGGGTCTGGTCGGCGGCATGGGGCGAGGCCGGATCGGTCGACTGCGAATAGCTCAGGATCGCGTCCGCCACGGGTCCGGTATCGTCGAAGGTGACGATCTGGATGTAGCTGGTCCCATGGCGCGGCACGAGCTTGCCGTTCGGCTCGCGATCGGATTCCTGCATGTTGAGGATGCCGAGCCCGCCCGGGCCGCCGTGGATCGGGATCGCCGCGTTGCCGGCCATCACCAGCTGTTCGTCCCCCCAGCGCGCATCGAGCGCCTGGCCCGCCTGCTCCATCGCGGAGACGGTCGCGGCGAGGGCTTCGAGCAGCTTGGCACCCGTCTCGCCCTCGGTGGCGAGATCACGCGGGGTGGTGACGGGCTGCGCCGCGTCGAACGGCACCGCCCACAGCCCCTTGATCCGCTCGGCCTGCGGCCAGAAGGCGCGGAACAGGCGCGCGCCGCGGCTGTCGGCATCGAAGCGCCGGTCCCACTTGGCCAGCGCCGCGCAGCCGCGCGCTGCTGCGCCTTCGGCCTTGGCGCACATGGTCAGCAATTCGGGCATGGCGAGGTCTGCCGCGAGGCTCTTGTTGGCAAAGGCCATCGCCTTGGCGCGCTCGTGATCCATCTTGCCCGCCGCCAGCGTCGCCGCGGTCTCGGTAAAGTTGGAGCGGGTGCGCAACGTGCGCGCGGTGCCATATTCACCAAGGATCGGCGACAGCTCGCGGTGCGGCATCGCCGGGTTGCTGATCCAGTAGCTGTCGTTGGAATTGGTGAGCCAGGTCTTCACGGCCGTGGCGGCCTGATCGCTCGCCGGCATCAGCCCGGGCGCGGGGGTGCCGGGAACGACGTCCCAGTCGCAGGACGATTTGCTGCCGTCGAGCAGGATCGCGAATTCGGCGAACAGCCCCGCGATCGGGGTGGCGCAGGTCTTGGCCTTGGCGGCCGAGACGTTGGGCACCGCGGTGACATCGGCATGGAGCGCGTCGCCATGGCGGTCGGCGGCGATGGTGTTGACCCACGGGATACCGAGCGTCTCGGTCACAGCGGCCTTCACCTCGCCCACATTCCTCGCCTCGCCGATGCGGAGCCAGGTATCGACCCCGCGCTGGTTGCCGCGATTGGCATCCTTGAGCGCGAAGGCGCTCTGCCTGGTCCAGGCAATGCCGCGGCCCGGCACGATGAAGACCGGACCGAAGCGGGTGGACCAGAGCGTGCGGGTGACCGCTGGCGTGCCTTGCGGCATCGGCACGGTCACGGTCTGGGCGTTCATCGCCTCGGACTTGCCGTCGACCATGTAGCGGGTCGGATCAGCCGGATCGAGCGCCAGCTGGTAGAGCGTGAAGTGCCGCGCCTCGGTGACGGTGTGGGTCCAGGCGATGTCCTTGTTGAAGCCCAGCGTCGGCATCGGCGTGCCCGCCAGGCCCACGCCCATCACCTCGTAGCCCTTGGGCCCCTTGACGTGCATCTGCCAGAAGCGATTGGGGCCCTTCCACGGAAAGTGCGGATTGCCGATCACCATGCCGCGCCCGTCGGCAGTCACATCGCCGCCGAAGGCCCAGCCATTGCTGCCCATCCCCAGTTCGCGCGGGTTGGGCAGGTTGATCGACACCTTGGGCGCAGCGCTGCCCGGCGGGGCGGCATTGGCGATCGCGGGGGCAAGGTTCAATGAACTGGCAAGCAGCATCTGCTTTTCATTGAGGCGCAGCATGTCGTCGGCGGTGATGGGCCGCACCCACGCCTTGCCGCGACATTCGGCAGGGATGCCATCGGCCCCGGCGTCCCTCAGAAAGCGGTTATAGCCCGCGACATAGCCCGCCATCAGATCCTGCGCCCGCGCACTCATGCCCTTGGCGCCATCGCGCAGGGCCGGCAGATCGATCACCGCGCGGAAGAACACATCGGACGAGAGATTGTCGACCTGCTCGAAGCCCAGCGTCGCCTTGGCTTCCGGCCCGAAGTGGAGCGAGCGTTCGCCCGCCACGGTCGCGAATTCCTCGGCCAGCAGGCACAGGTTGTCCTCGGCATAGGCATAGGCGACCCCGTAGCCGACGCCGCGCCAGTCGCGCGCTTCGATATGCGGAATGCCGTAAGTCGTGCGGGTGATCCGCGCGTCGAAGCGGGGCTTGGCCTCGGCCACCGCAGGAACAAGGGCCAGCGCGGCAAGGCTGCCGGCCAGAAGAAGTGACTTGCGCAACATGAAGGGCTCTCCCGATCCCGATTCTTCTCTCGGGCGAGAGGCTATGGGAAAGCGGCGCGCAAAGCAAAGGTGCCAAATAGAAGAGGGCGCCCGGCATGGTGCCGGACGCCCCCCCTTTTTCATGTTCGCCCGATCAGAACGATGCGGTGATCGAGAACACCACGGTCGCATCCGAGATCGAATTGCCCGCCAGCGTGGCGAAGTTCGGACGGATGAGGTTGGCTTCGGCTTCCGAGATGTCGGTATCGACATAGGAGACCGACAGCGTGATGCCCGAGATCGGCACGATGTCCGCACCCAGCGACCAGTCGAAATAGGTGCCGGTCGGCGCGACGCTGGTGCCGTTGGGGCCAAGGCCGGGGTTGCCGTCCGAATAGCCGATGTGGGCCTTCAGCGTGATCGGTGCGCCATCGACGGCATAGGCCGCATCGCCCGAGAGGTAGAGGTTGTCTTCCTTGTCGCCCGGATTGGCCGGAGCGCCGACGGGGAACCAGTTGCCCAGCGCTTCCTGCTTGGGCGCATAGGCGACGCCCGCAGTGAGGCCGAGGCCGCCGACCGTGCCCGAAAGCTTGGCGTAGAGTTCGGCGAAGTCGGTTTCGTCCGCGCCGCTCGGATACATGTACCAGGTGATGCCGGTGTCGAGCGTGCCTTCGCCGACGCCGAACTTGTAGCCGGCGATCAGGTCAAGCTCCATGTTGGCGCCGCCGAAGGTGCCCCAGCCCGAAAGGTTCGAGGCCCAGGTGCCGACATAGAAGCCGCTTTCGTGGCTCAGCGTGATGCCGCCCTGCACGGCCATGCTCTCGTCCGACTGCGAAACGCCGCGGAAGCGATAGTCCGAGGTGAGGGTGGCAGCGCCCGAGACGGTCCAGGCGGGCGCGTCTTCCGCCTCGTCCTGCGCCTTGGAAGCGGTATCAAGGTCGACCGGCTCGATCGCGCGAAGCGTGGCGGCGGTCTCTTCGGTATCCTGCTGGATGGCCGGACCGGTTTCGTCAGCTTCTGCGGCAAAGGCCGGAGCCGAGAAAGTGGCCAGGAGAGCGACGGCGGAAAGCGCCGAGGCGAAACGGATAGTCATAAGGAACGCTCCATGAAGAGGATTGGATCGTTCCGCCTGCGTGCCGTGCAGGTCCTGTTATCCGTGCCTATGCCGCCATCGGGGCGGGCGCGGGGCACGAATCTGGTTCCCGTCACTTGCTCTGCATACATACGCAGATTGCAGGCACGCACAAAGGTTATGTGAAGGCAGGCCTCCACATTAGGTTGTTGCGTGTCAAACTTGCATCACTTGCAAACAAGTGCGGGGCGGGGGCTCAGGTGGTTCGCGGGCACATCTCCTTGGGGTGCGGGGCCAGTGACGCGGCGGGCTGGAACGTCGCTCCGGCCCGCCGCGCCAAGGTCAGTCAGCGGGCCGGATCAGAAGGTGAAGCCGGCCGTCAGCTTGTAGAAGTCGCCGTCATTGCCGCTCTCGATGTCGGCACCGGCGGTGAAGCGGGCGAAGAAGCCGTTGCTGGTCTTGAACTGCACATAGGGGCCGACCCATTGGTAGACCCGCGCGGTCGCGCCGGCCGGAAAGTTGTTACGGGTGTTGCTGAGCAGTTCGTAGTGCGCGCCGGCCGAGATCTTGTCGCTGAACTTGTAGCCCGCGTTGATCCAGGTGTGCAGGAAGTCGAGCGCGGCGTTATCGTTGCGGTTGCGCAACGCTGCGTAGTAACCGCCGTAATATTCGGCCTCGAAGCTGTCGTCCGAGTAGTTGACGGTCAGGCTCGGCACGATCCCGTCAGCGAAGTTGCCGCCGGTGCCGGTCGGGTTGCCCGCATTGTTGACCACCCCGCCCGAAAGCAGCGCGCCGTTGGTGAGGCCGATCTGGGGCTTGATCACGAAATTGCCGCTGTAGATCGCCGCGCCGACCCCGAACTCGGTCCACAGGTCGGAACCCAGCCCCGTCCCGAAGCCGTCGGTGGTCCAGAGAATCCCGTAGAAACTGAAATCGACATTGTCGCTGACGGGAATGAGGCCATTGAACGAGGGGTAGAAGCCGAAGAACGAATCCTGGTTGATCGTTACGGTGAAGCTGTCCGAACGGCCTCCGTTCTCCTCGCCCTGTGCGGCAGCCGCAGCCAGGATCGCGGCGTTGGTGATGACGACTTCGCTGTTGCCGACGGCAAGGCCCGGCTTGGCGGCGGCGGTCAGGATGATCGGGGCAGCTTCGCTCGATGCGGCCGGGGTGATGCCGGCGAGTGCTTCATGGTCGGCAGCCTTTTCGGCCACCGCGACCGGCGCGGCGGTTTTGATTGCGACAGCAGAGGTCTGCGCGACAGCGGGCGTGGCGAGGACACCGGCGACGGCCAGCGCCGAAGCTGCGGAAAGAAAACGGATGGTCATGTGGAACGCTCCATTCGAGAGGTTGGGATCGTTCCGCCTGCGTTTGCGCGCCGGGCCTTCTTATATTTCGAATGGGCTCCGTTCGCGGCAATGATGGCCAATATCATCGCCGCGTCTCCGCACAATTATTCATGTGCAGACAATGTAAAGATTGACTCAATTGTGTTGCATCAATGAAACAAATGCAAACAATCAAATATTACTTAAACTATAATTAAAGTTTTACGAAGAAACATATCTTCGTAATCGCGAAGATTGCTTCAACCCCCGCTGCGCAGGCTCTCCATGTCGATGACGAAGCGGTACTTGATGTCGCTCGCCTCCATCCGGTCATAGGCTGCGGCGATGTCCTGCATGCGGATGATCTCGATCTCGGGCAGGATGTTCTTTGCGGCGCAGAAATCGAGCATCTCCTGCGTTTCGGCGATCCCGCCGATGCCGCTGCCGGTGAGCACCTTGCGACCGAGGAACACGCCGCTGTGCATTTCGGGCATCATGTCGATCATGCCGACCAGCACCTGCACCCCGTCGATCCGCAACAGGTGGAGGTAGGGCGTGACATCATGGCGCACGGGGATGGTGTTCAGCACCATGTCGAAAGTGCCGCGCGCTGCCTTCATCGCCTCCTTGTCATCGGTGTTGAGGAAGGCATGGGCGCCGAGCTTTTCAGCGTCAGCGCGCTTGCTTTCGGAGCGGGACAGCACGGTCACCTCAGCGCCCATCGCCGCGGCGAGCTTCACCCCCAGGTGCCCGAGCCCGCCAAGCCCGGCGACCGCGACCTTGCTGCCCGGGCCGACTTTCCAGGTGCGCAGCGGCGAATAGGTGGTGATCCCGGCGCACAGCAGCGGCGCGGCTTCGGCCATCGGCAGGCTGTCGGGCACCTTGAGCACAAACTCTTCTCTGGCCACGATCCGTTCGGAATAGCCGCCATAGGTGGGCGATCCGTCGCGCCGGTCCTTGCCGTTATAGGTGCCGGTCATCCCGCCGCTGAGGCAATATTGTTCGAGGTCGGCCTCGCAGTGGCGGCACTCCATGCAGCCATCAACCATACAGCCGATCGCCACGCGGTCACCCACCTTGTGGCGGGTGACGCTCTCGCCGACCGCGCTGACGATGCCGACGATCTCGTGCCCCGGGACGATCGGATAGACCGTGCCGCCCCAGTCATTGCGGGCCGAGTGCAGATCGGAGTGGCAGATGCCGCAGTGGGTGATCTCGATCAGCACATCGTCATGGCGCAGGCCCCGCCGGGTGATCTGCATCGGCCCGACGCCAGAATCGGGCGCGGTCGCGCCATAGGCCTTGGTCGGGTATTCGTTGGTTGCAGTGGCCATCGCACTTCTCCTCGTCATTGCGAGCGGAGCCAACCAATCCATGGACGGGCGTTCCCACAAGCGGAAAGCGCAATTCATGGATTGCCACGTCGCCTGCGGCTCCTCGCAATGACGACGTGGGGGGCGGCGTTACTTCGGCGGCATTCTAATGGCCCCGTCCAGCCGGAACTGGTGGCCGTTGATGTAGCTGTTGCGCGCGATCTCCAGCACCAGCGAAGCGAATTCCTCCGGCTCGCCGAGGCGCTTGGGGAAGGGGACGGAGGCATTGAGCTGCGCCCACATCGGCGGGTTCCTGTCCTTCATCCCCAGCATCAGCGGCGTGGCGAAGATGCCCGGCATGACCGAGTTCACACGGATGCCGAGGTCCATCAGATCGCGCGCCATGGGGAGGACGAGGCCGTTCACTCCCGCCTTGCACGAGCCGTAGATCACCTGGCCCACCTGCCCGTCCTGCGCCGCGACGCTGGCGGTGAGGATGATGCTCCCACGCTCGCCATCCGCGTTCACCGGATCGGCATTGGCCATGCCCAGCGCCGAGATGCTGGCGACGCGGTAGCTGGCGACGAGAATGCCCTCGGCCCCGAAGGCATAATCCTCGGTGGAGAGGCGCTTGTAGCCGCCGCTTTCCTTGTCCCAGCCCAGCGTCTTGCCGCGCCGGCTGGCCATCGCGCAGTGCAGCGTCACGCGCTCCTGCCCGTGGGCGGCACGCGCGGCGGCAAAGCCGGCCTCGACGCTGGCCTCGTCCATGATGTCGACATGGTGGAAGGTGCCGCCGATGTCCTTGGCGTGCGCCTCGCCGGCCTCGTCATTGATGTCGAAAATGGCGACCTTCATGCCTGCTGCGGCAAAGGCGGCAGCGCTGGCCTTGCCCAGCCCGCTCGCCCCGCCGGTGACCACGGCGGCCATGCCCGGTTCAATCTTCATGGGTCCTCTCTCCCTATGTGCTTTTGCCTCTGGCTAGGCGGTTCGGCGGCAGCGCGCTAGCTGTTCAATTGCAGCATTTGCCCCGCAGTGATTTTGCTGGGCCGTCCCAAATCTGTCATTCCGCAAGCCTAGGCGCGGGCGAGGACAGACTTACAGAAAGACCTGCCATGACGATCCGCCCCTTCGCCGCTTTTGCCCTGCTCGCGTCGGGGCTGGCGAGCGCCTGCGCCACCGTCCCGCCTGCGATCATGGGCGATCCGGCGGTCACCGTCACCGCCGCCGCCCAGACCCCGCCGGTCGGCACCGCGCGCGAGGATGCGGCGGATGATCCGGCGATCTGGCGCAATCCCGCCAATCCTGCCGCCAGCCTCGTGGTCGGCACCGACAAGAAGGGCGGGCTTTACGTCTATGATCTGAAGGGCGCGCAGAAGAGCTTTTTGCCGGCGCAGGGGCTCAACAATGTCGATCTGGTCGAACTGCCGGACGGCACGGTGCTGGCCATCGCCAGCGACCGCAGCAACCTTGCCACCGGCCAGCTGTTCATCGCCCGGCTCGACACCAGCACCGGAACACTCGCCTTTGTCACCCGCGTCGCCGTGGGCGCGGGCGAGGGTTACGGCGTGTGCGGCGGGACGGTCGAGGATGATGGCTCGTTCACGGTCTACAGCGCCTTCAAGAGCGGGGCGATCTACCGCACCGGCCTGCAATTCATCGGCGGAACGCTGGCCGATCAGACCGAGCTTTTGAACAAGGTGCCGACCCAGACCGAAGGCTGCATCTACGACGCGCGCTCCGGCATGCTCTATATCGGCGAGGAGGATGTCGGGATCTGGGCGATGTATGGGCGGTTCGAAGGCGGATCGGAAAACCGCAGGCTGGTTGCCCCGATCGACAACAAGGTGCTGGTCGCCGATGTCGAGGGCCTCGCCATCGCGCCGGAGGGCGAGCAGGGGGGCTATCTCGTCGCCTCCTCGCAAGGCGACAATGCCTATGCCGTGTTCCGCCTGCCCGACATGACGCCGGTTGGCCGTTTCCGCATCGCGGCAGGCACCTTCGGCAGCGTCGAGGAAACCGACGGGATCGAACTCGACAACCGCGACTTCGGGCCGGATTTTCCGGGAGGCCTGTTCATCGCGCAGGACGGGATGAACGCTCCGCAGGCGCAGAATTTCAAATATGCGCGCTGGGACGATATCCTTGCTGCACTCAGCGCGGGGCGGTAACCAGAGAGCCATGACCATGATCACGCAGGACCGCCGCCGCTTCCTCGGCGCCACCGCCACCGCCTTTGCCGCGCTTGCAGCAAGTGGCTGCATGACCAACGGGGCCAGTCCCGCCGCGCGCGGAGCCACGCGGGGCAGCTTTGCGGGCTATGGCGCTCTGAAGCCCGATCCGGCGGGGCTGCTCGATCTGCCTGAGGGCTTTTCCTACCGCGTCCTCTCGCGCCTTGGCGATGCGATGGACGATGGCGGCACCGTGCCTGACCGCGCCGACGGGATGGGCTGCTTCGATCTCGGGAACGGGGAAATCGCGCTGGTGCGCAATCATGAATTGCAGCCCACGCATGGCGCGGGCGGGCCGATCGCCAAGGGCTTTGGCAAGCGCAATGGCGTGTTCGTGCCGGGCGGCACCACCACCATCGTGCTCGATGCCGCCAGCCTCAAGGTCAAGCGCCAGTTCCGCAGCCTTGGCGGGACGATCCGCAACTGTTCGGGCGGGGTTACGCCGTGGGGCACCTGGCTGACCTGCGAGGAAGCTCCCACCGGCCCCGGCCAGCGCTATGGCGACGGGCTAGAGCAGAACCACGGCTGGGTGTTCGAAGTCCCCGCCTCGGCGAGCGGGCTGGTCGATCCCGTGCCGCTGACAGCGATGGGGCGCTTCAATCACGAAGCCGCCTGCGTCGATCCGGCTACGGGCATCGTCTACCAGACCGAGGACCGCGACGATTCGGTGCTCTATCGTTTCATCCCCAAGGTGCCCGGCAAGATGGCCGAGGGTGGCCGCCTTCAGGCGATGGTGATCGAGGGGCTGGCCGATACCCGCAACTGGAATTCCCCCGCCATGCCGGTGGGCAAGCCTTTCCGCGTATCATGGGTCGATCTTGACGATGTCGAAGCGCCCAAGGACGATCTGCGCCAGCGGGCCGTGGCCAAGGGCGCGGCGCTGGTGGCGCGGGGCGAGGGGCTGCACATGGGCGTGAAGCGCGGCAAGGCCGAGGTCTTCGCCTGCTGCACCAGCGGCGGGGCCAAGCAATTGGGCCAGATCCTGAAGCTCACCCCCGGCAATGCGGGCAAGCCTGACATGGTCGAGCTGTTCTTCGAAAGCGAGAGCACCGCGCAGTTCAATTATGGCGACAACCTCACCGTTGCCCCCTCCGGCCACCTGATCGTGTGCGAGGACCAGTATACCGATGTGGTCGACAACCACATCCGCGGGATCACCCCTGAAGGCCGCGCCTATGATTTGGCGCGGCTCAAGGCGCAGACGGAACTCGCCGGCGGGTGCTTCTCGCCCGATGGCAAGGTGCTGTTCGTCAATATCTACGCGCCGACCGCGACCGTGGCGATCACCGGGCCGTGGGTGGCCTGACGCGCCGACGGCACTGACGGCGCGCGTATGGCGAGCTTCCTTTTCGCGCTGCTGCTGGTCTTCGCAGCCTCGCTGGGCGGGCGCGACCAGTGGCTGGTGGCGCGTTTCTCCGATGCGCTGGGGCAAAGCCTTCCGCTGCTGCTGACCGGCATGGCCTCGGCTGCGCTGCTGGCAGGGGTGATGGCGTGGGTGGGAGCAGGCTTTGCCGCGCAATTGCCCGCGCGCGCCGCGCAGATGCTGGTCGCCTTCGCGCTGGCGCTGGCGGCGGCGGAACTCGCGTGGCCGGTAAAGAGCGCCGCGCCGCAGGAGCCGACCCGCTCGCTGGGGGCCTTCGCCATCGTGCTGGCGGCGCGGCAGGTGGGCGATGCGGCGCGCTTTGCGGTGTTTGCTCTTGCAGCGCAGGCGAGCCTTCCGGCCACCGCGGCGCTGGGTGGGGCGCTGGGCGGGGCGGGCGCGATTGCGCTCGGCTGGACGCTAGGAGGCGAGGGGCTGGCGCGCTGGCCCCTGCCGATCATCCGCCGCGTGCTCGCCGCCTGCCTGTTGGTCGCGGCGATCATCACCGGCCTGGGCGCGCGTTACGGCGCATAGCTATCCACGCGCGCAAGCCATTGCCGGAGGGCGGGGGTTTGCTATCCTGCCGGAAATGCAGAACATCACCATCATCGAAGGCGCAGACAATGCCGCCATTGCCGATTGGCTCGAACGCACGCTTTCCGTCGCGCTTGCCCGGGAGGCGCTGACCGACAAGGACCCGCGTCACCGCGCCGTTGTGATCTCGGTTCCCGGCGGATCGACGCCGTTCCCGATCTTCGCCGAGCTTCTCACCCGCGCGCTCGATTTTGCCCGCCTGATCGCATGGCCCAATGATGATCGCATCGTGCCCGAGGATCATGACGCTTCGAACACCGGCAAGATCCGCGCGCTGTTTGCGCCTGCGGGCGCGCATGTCGTGGCGCTCTCCGAGGACATGGGCGTGCCGCATTTCGACCTCGTGTGGCTCGGCATGGGCGAGGACGGGCATATCGCCTCGCTGTTTCCCAACACCGATCCGCAGGCGGACGATCTTCAGGCGGTGCGCCGTCTCACCCCCGATCCGCTGCCGCCCCACGCGCCGTTCGACCGCATCACCCTCACGCTGCCGAGCCTGCTTGATACCTCCGAACTGATGTTCGTGATCCGGGGCGAGGACAAGCGCGCGGTGTTCGAGGCGGCGATGCGGGGGGAGCATGATCTGCCCGTCGCACGCCTGCTCAAGGCGGCCGCCGCGCGCGGCATTCCGGTGACAGTCTTCACCTGATGCCCGCATTCCTGCCCGCACCGCTGCACCGCGCCCTTCTGCCGCTGGCGCATATCGTGCGGCACCGCTGGCGGCGCTGGCGCAAGGCGCCGATTGCGGGGGTGAGCATCGTCATCACCAATATCGCGGGCGATGTGCTGCTGCTGAAGCATTCCTACGGCCCTGCGGTCTGGGCGCTGCCGGGCGGCGGCCTTGCCCGCGGCGAGGATCCCGAGGCGGCCGCAAGGCGCGAGGTGCGCGAGGAGCTCGGCCTCACCCTGTCCCGCATCACCGCGATTGCGACGCTGGAAGAGGTGCTCTCGGGCTCGCCCCACACGGCCCATGTCTTTGCCGGAATCTGCGACGCTCACCCTCGCCCCGATGGCCGCGAGGTGATCGAGGCGCGCTTCTTCCCGACCCACTCCCTGCCCGAACCACTGGGCGAGACCACCCGCGCAAGGATCGCGGCCTGGCGGGCGCGGGAGGCGGGGCGGGAGGTCTGCGCCACCGAAGGTGGCTCTAAAATCACAGCAACCTGAGCTGCGCTTCGTCCCTTGGCGGTTTCTCGTCCTCCGCGCCCTCCAGCCCCGAGAGCGTCAGCCCCATCAGCCGGATCGGCCCGCGCAGGGGCAATTCCGCCTCCAGCAACCCGCGTGCAAGGCTGGCGAATTCTTCCTTCCCGCTGACCCAGTGCGGCACCGATGCGGCGCGGGTCATGATCTGGAAATCGGTGAACTTCATCTTGAGCGTCACCGTGCGGCCCTTCGCGCCCGAGGCCTCGATCCGCTCCCACACGATGCCGATGATATTGGCGAGCGTCTCGCGCAAAGCCGCGCCGCTGCCGATGTCCTCCGAGAAGGTACGCTCCCCGCCGACCGATTTGCGGATGCGATGCGCCGCCACGGGGCGCAGGTCGATGCCCCTTGCCGCGCGGAACAGGTAGTCCGCCATGCTGCCGAAATGCGCGCGCAGGAAGGCGATGTCCTTGGCCGCGAGGTCTGCGCCCGTCGCGATGCCGAGCGCCTGCATCTTCGCTTCCGCCTTCGGGCCGACTCCGTGGAACCGCCGGATCGGCAGCCCCGCCACGAACTGCGCGCCTTCGCCCGGGCGGATAATGCACATGCCATCGGGCTTGTTCTGATCGCTCGCAAGCTTGGCGAGGAACTTGTTGTAGCTCACCCCCGCGCTTGCGGTGAGCTTCGTCTTGGCGCGGATCTCCTGCCGGATCAGCGTGGCGATGCGTGTGGCGCTGCCGATGCCGAGCCGGTCATCGGTAACGTCGAGGTAGGCCTCGTCGAGGCTCAGCGGCTCGATGATGGGGGTGTAATGCTCGAACACCCGGCGGATCTGGCGGCTGGCTTCCTTGTAAGCGTCAAAGCGCGGGCGCACGAAGACGAGATCGGGGCACAGCCGCTGCGCAGTGACCGAGGGCATGGCGCTTCTCACCCCGAACTTTCGCGCCTCGTAGCTGGCGGCGGCCACCACCCCGCGTCCACCCGCGCCGCCAACCGCCACCGGCTTGCCCCGAAGCTCGGGATTGTCGCGCTGTTCGACGCTGGCGAAGAAGGCATCCATGTCGACATGGATGATCTTCCTCAGCCCCAATTCCCCTGCGGGAGCTGCGGCCCCGTCATCGTCGCGGGAAGGCGCTTCGCTTGCCATGCGCACACAAATAGAACCTTGGCGCGCGCGAAGGAACTGTTGCTGGAACCAATCACCTGCCGTGCCATTTTGTGCACATGCGAAAAGAACAGTGGTCTTCGGGCGAACCCCTTGGCAATGGCCGCCCGATGGCCACCCAGCTTGCCCCTTCTTCCCCTGCTGCATCGCCCGCCCGCAAGGCCTTGGGCGAGCGTGAGCTGATGTGGATGATGGCGCTGCTGATGGCGCTGAACGCCTTCGGGATCGACGCGATCCTGCCCGCCCTTGATGCGCTGGCAGCCGATCTGTCGGTGAGCGGGAATGACCGGCAATTCGTGATCGGGGTCTATCTCCTCACCGCCGGCATGGGCGCGCTGGTGCCCGGCGCGCTGGCCGACCGTTTCGGACGGCGGCCGATCCTGCTGGGTTCGATCGCGGTCTATATCGTGCTCTCGGTGATGAGCGCGCTGGCGCCGACCTATGACGCGCTGATCGCGGTGCGCGGGTGCCAGGGCTTCTTTGCCGCAGGGATCGTCGCCCTGCCGCCCGCGATCATCCGCGACCGGGTGGGCGGCGACAAGATGGCGCGCATGATGAGCCTCATCTTCGTGATCTTCCTGATGGTGCCCGCCGTCGCGCCGACCGTGGGCGAGGCGATCCTGCAAGTGGGCAGCTGGCGGGCGATCTTCGGCTTCATGGCGGTGCTGGGCGTGGCGGTGGGTCTGTGGGTGCATCTGCGTCTGCCGGAAAGCCTTTCGGACGAAAACCGCCAGCCGATCATGCCGCGTATCATTCTCGCCAATATGGGCCGCGCGCTCGTGCTGCCGAGCGTGGCGGGCTACGTCATCGGCTCGGCGCTGGTGTTCGGCGCATTGTTCGGCTTCATCAATTCCTCGCAGCAGCTGATCACCGAGACCTTCGGCGCGGGCGACATCTTCCCGCTGGTCTTCGCGATCTGCGCCGGCTCGATGGCGCTGGCGAGCTGGTCGAACTCTCGGATTGTCGAGCGGTTCGGCGCAAGGCGGGTGAGCCACGCGGCGCTGTTCGGCTTCATCATCGTCAGCGCCTGTCAGGTGATGTTCGCCTTCCAGCCAGAGGAGCACCTGTGGCACTTCGTCCCGCTGATGGCGATCAACATGGCCTTGCTCGGCTTCATCGGCAGCAATTTCGGCGCGATCGCGATGAACCCCTTCTTCGCCATCGCAGGCGCGGCGAGCTCTGCCCACGGCTTCGTGCGCATGACCACCGCGGCGCTGCTCGGCGGGGCGATCGGTTATGCCTTCGACGGCACGGCGCGGCCCCTCGCGCTGGCCCTGCTGGCGAGCGGACTTGTCTGCCTGGTGCTGGTGCTGTGGAGCGAGAAGGGAAAGCTGTTCGGGCCGAGCGACGCGGAGATGGGGATGGGGCGCTAGTCCAGCCCACCCCTAACCCCTCCCGCAGGCGGGAGGGGGATTGGGAGCGCTGATACTCCCCTCCCGCTTGCGGGGAGGGGCCGGGGGTGGGCCTTACCGCTCGCTGTCGAGCTTTCGCCAAGCCAGCCCGGCAAACTCGCACAGCAAGGGCCGCGTGTCGCGCGGGTCGATGATGTCCTCGACGTTGAAGCGCTCGGCCGAGCGGAAGGGCGAGGTGACCCTGGCGAGCCTTGCGCGGATCTCCTCCAGCAAGGCTTGCGGGTCCTCGGCGGCCTCCAGCTCCGACTTGTAGGCGACCTCAAGGCCCCCCGCGATCGGCAGGCTCCCCCAGTCGCCGCTCGGCCAGCAATAGCGGTATTGATACCGCTCGGCATTGCTCATCGCGCTGCCCGCAATCCCGTAGGCGCGGCGCAGCACGATGCTCGCCAGCGGCACGGTGGCGCGGTAGATCGCGTTCATGGCGTTGACGCCGTAGCGGATCGTCCCTGCCATCTCCGCCTCGCGCCCGATCATGAAGCCGGGGTTGTCGACGAGGTGGACAATCGGCAGGCGGAACTGGTCGGCGAGGCGCACGAAACGCTCGACCTTCTCGCTGGTCTTGGCCTCCCATGACCCGCCGAGATAGCTCGGATCGCTGGCAATGACGCAGACCGGCCAGCCGTCCAGTCGCGCCAGCGCGGTGATCGCGGCACGGCCCCAGTGCTTGCCGATCTCGAACACGGTGCCGCTGTCGAATACCATCTCCATGCAGCGGCGCATCGAATAGACCTGTTTCGCATCATGCGGAACGAGGGATAGCAATGCTTCCTCGCGCCGGTCGGCGGGGTCGTGGCACTCGGCGCGGCGGGCAGGCTGGCCGACATATTCGGGCATGAAGCTGAGGAAATGCCGCGCACGGGCGAAGGCCTCGGCCTCGCTCGCCACCTCGTCATCCACCACGCCGTTGCGGGTGTGGATCGCCGATCCGCCGAGCGCTTCCTTGGCCTCCTCGTGATTGGCCGCGCCGCCCTTGTACGCCTCGCCGAGCCCATCGACCACGGCGGGGCCTGCGGCAAAGATCTGCGAGAGGCCCTTCACCATGATCGAGTAGTGGCTGGCAACCGTGCGCGCCGCGCCAAGCCCCGCTGTCGGCCCGAGCGCAAGCGCCACCACCGGCACCGTGTCGAGGTTGGTCACCACATCGCCCCAGCCGGGCACCGCCGGAATATAGGTCGCCCCGATCTGTTCAAGAGTCTTCACCGAACCGCCACCGCCCGTCCCGTCGATCATGCGAATGATCGGGAGCTTCAACTGGTGCGCCATCATCTCGGCCTGCACCATCTTGCGCGCGATCCCCGCATCCGCCGCGCCGCCGCGGATGGTGAAATCGTCCGCGGTGGCGACCACGGGCTGTCCGTTGATCAGCGCCTTGCCGAAGAGGAAGGGGGCGGGGGTGACGCTGGCGAGATCGCCGTTCGCGTCATACTTGGCGGAGCCTGCGATCTTGCCGATCTCGCGGAAGGAGCCTTCGTCGCACAGCGCTGCGAGCCGCGCGCGGGCGTCCATCTTCCCGCGCCCGTGCTGCCGCGCAACCTTGTCCGCGCCGCCCATCTGCTCGGCCAGCGCCTCGCGGGCGCGCAGTTCTTCGAGTTCCTTTTGCCAGCTCACAACCCACTCCCCGTTCGCCCTGAGCTTGTCGAAGGGCTGTCCTTCTTCTTTGGGGCTAACGCTAGAAGAAAGTGCAGGGCTTCGACAAGCTCAGCCCGAACGGGATGGAGAAATTAGTCCGAAGCCGCTGGCACCACCTTCACCAACACCGCCTCAACCTGCACCTGCGAGCCCGCGCTCACGCTGAGCCCCTCGATCACCCCGTCGAAGGGCGCGGTGAGGGCGTGCTCCATCTTCATCGCCTCGAGCACCATCAGCCGCTGCCCGGCGGTGACGGCCTGACCCTCGGCGACATCGACCGCGATCACCTTGCCCGGCATCGGTGCGATAATCGCGCCATCGGCGGCGGAGGCTTGGCCGGTGCCGTCGATCCGCGAGCGCAGCAGATAGGTTTGCCCTTTTTCGACAACCAGTATTCCGTTGCCAGTGACACGGGTCATCATGTCGAACTGATCGTGATCTTGCGCGCGAGTAGTGACTTGGCCGGTAACGGCCTCACCCGAAGGGAGGACGAAATGCACCCCCCTCCGGTTGGGGGCGTTTAGGCGGAATCCAGTAAGGTTTCGCGCTTTCCAACCGGGAATAGTGGCCTCGTCCCTTTCCCAACAGAGCGCCTCGGCTGCGGCCCCCACATTGATGGTGTCCGGGGAGGGGCTTGCAGGGGGGATGAGGTTTTCGCCTCGCCTTTCGATCAGGCCCGTATCGAGGTCCGCTGCTCGGAACGCGCTATCGGCCAAGCACAGCCAGAGAAAACCGGCATTCGATTTGACTGGGTGAACGAGGGTGCCGTCGAGCTCTTCCTGTAGCGCCGTAATCGCACGCGCCCGTGACGGAGCGTGGACCACGATCTTCGCAATCATCGGGTCGTAGAATGGAGATACGACACTTCCTTCGTCGACACCCGTTTCGACACGGGCGTGGAGGGTAGGAATGTAGAACTCGTCGAGCCGCCCCGTGCTCGGCAAAAACCCCTTGGCCGGGTCCTCGGCATAGAGCCGCGCCTCAATCGCGTGGCCGTTGATCGACAGCTCCTCCTGCTTGCACGGCAGCGGCTCGCCGCTTGCGACGCGCAACTGCCATTCGACCAGATCGACCCCGGTGATCTCCTCGGTGACGGGGTGCTCCACCTGCAGCCGGGTGTTCATCTCCATGAAGAAGATGCGGTCGGCGCGCAGGCCCTCTGAGGCATCGGCGATGAATTCGATCGTGCCTGCGCCCTCGTAATCGACCGCCTTGGCGGCGCGCACGGCGGCGGCGCAGATCGCTTCGCGGGTGGCGGCGTCCATGCCGGGGGCGGGGGCTTCCTCGATCACCTTCTGGTGGCGGCGCTGGAGCGAGCAGTCGCGCTCGAACAGGTGGACGACGTTGCCGTGGCTGTCGCCGAACACCTGCACCTCGATATGGCGGGGCGAGGTGATCCACTTTTCGAGCAAGACCTCGTCATTGCCGAAGCTGGCCTTGGCCTCGCGGCGGCAGCTCTCCAGCGCGGCGGCGAAATCGGCGGGGGCGTCGACCTTGCGCATCCCCTTGCCGCCGCCGCCCGCGACCGCCTTGATGAGGACGGGGTAGCCAATGGCCTCGGCCTCCGTGGTGAGCCGCTCGAGAGACTGGTCCGCGCCGAGATAGCCGGGGGTGACGGGAACGCCCGCCTCGATCATCCGCGCCTTGGCCGCGTCCTTCAGCCCCATCGCGCGGATGCTTGCAGGCTTGGGGCCGACCCAGATGATGCCCGCGTCCAGCACCGCCTGCGCGAAGTCGGCGTTCTCCGAGAGGAAGCCATAACCCGGATGGATCGCATCCGCGCCGGTCTGCTGGGCGGCCGCGATGATCTTTGCGCCGACCAGATAGCTTTCGGCAGCGGGGGAGGGGCCGATATGCACCGCCTCGTCGGCGCAGCGCACATGCAGCGCCTTGGCATCGGCATCGGAATAGACCGCGACCGTGGCAATCCCCATGGCGCGCGCCGTGCGCATGATGCGGCAGGCGATCTCTCCGCGGTTGGCGATCAGGAGCTTGGTGATCATTTGCTCTCTCCCGGCGCTCTGAGGCGATCGCATTCGCTGGGTGGCTCCATGGTGAAGCTGGTGTTGGCGACCTTCCACTTGCCATCAGTGCGGACAAGGCTGAGCGAATTGATCCCGCAATGGCTGGTCTTGCCATCGACCGTAAAGCGATAGGGCCCCCACACGTGCGCCATGTCGCCGTCAAGATCCACGGCTTGATTGAACATCCGCTCATCAATTCCCGTGGGGGACTTGAGCCAGTTCTCGAGGTGTTGCGCTGCGGGGATGAACACGATCTTCGGCGTCTTCGGGTCCATCCGGTTGTGGATGGTGATCATTGCGCGGGCATCCATGTGCTCTGCCAGCGCGGTCTTGTCGTCATTGCGCAAGGCCTTGAAGAAAAGGGCGACAGCCGTGCTCACCTCACCGAGTGGGGTTAGGTAAATCGTGTTGTCGACCGGTTCCTGCGCCGCGAGCGGCGCTGCGGCGAGGAGGGCGGCTGTTGCAAGAATGGCTTTCATGGGAGCGGATTAGCGCGGCTTGGTTGCAAAGGAAACCGCTTCGCCATCCCGAAGAAAGCGGGCCCCCGGATCAAGTCCGGGGCGACGGGGAGGGCGTGGAGGGCCGGTAATCCGCGATCCCCCAGTGGATCCCGTCTTCGGGCATCTTCTCGCGGTTGAGCACCGCCGAGAGGAACGCGCGCACGCCGTAGAGCGCCTTTTCGGAGCGGGGCACATAGGTGCGGCTGTTCCACGCCTCGGGTCCGCGCTTCCTCACCTTGCGTCCGATCGCGCCATAGATGCGCGCCGCCGAGAGCACCGCCCAGCGGCTGCGGAAGGGCAGGCGGGCGGCGCCCACGCGCGCTGCCGCCTCGTGCTTTTCGACGAGCGCCACCAGCCGCGCGGCCATTTCGGCGAGTTCCTTGCGGTGGTGCGGTTTGGTGTGCTGGCCGGGCTCGATATCCTCTTCCGCCAGCCATTCCTGCGGCAGATAGCACCGCCCTGCTGCGTCATCCTCCACGATATCGCGCGCGATGTTGGAAAGCTGGAAGGCAAGGCCCAGATCATTGGCGCGGTCGAGCGTTTCCTGATCCTTGGGATCGACCCCCATCACCACCGCCATCATCACGCCCACCGCGCCGGCCACATGGTAGCAATAGCGAAGCATGTCGGCCTCGGTGCGCGGGCGCCAGTCCTCAGCGTCCAATTGGAAGCCTTCGATCACATCCTCGGCCATCTGCGGGGTGAGGCCCACTTCGCTGGCGACCACGCCGAGTGCATCAAAGGCCGGATCGCCGGTCGGCTCGCCTGCGAAGGCCAGCGCGGTCAGGCGGCGGATGTGCGCGAGGCGCTCGGCGAGGTCCGACTGGTCGCCCAGCTCGCCGCCCATCTCCTGATTATCGGCAATGTCATCCGCCCGGCGGCACCAGGCATAGAGCAGCCACGCCCGCTCGCGGGTTTCGCGGTCGAACAGGCGTGCGGCGGCGGAAAAGCTCTGCGAGCCCTTCTTGATCGACAGCCGTGCATGCTCGACCAGTGCGGCGCGGGTTGCCGGATCCACCGCCATCGCGCGAGCCTACAGCTCCTCGGCCTTCATGCGGAAGATCGGAGTGTGGGGCTCATAGGCCGCCATCTTTTCGAGCAGATCGGCGATGCTTTCCGCCGCGATCAGAATGTTCTGGTGCGCGGGCCGTACGAAGCCGACTTCGGCCATGGTCGCGTTGAAGGCGAGCAGGTGATCGTAGAAGCCGAAAGCATTGAGCAGGCCCACGGGCTTGGAGTGGTAGCCCAGCTGCGACCAGCTCATCGCCTCCCACAGCTCGTCCATCGTGCCCACCCCGCCGGGGATGGTGACGAAGCCGTCGGAGAGATCGGTGAAGCGCTGCTTCCTCTCGTGCATTCCCGAGACAGTGACGAGTTCGTCGCAATCATGGTTGGCGACTTCGGCTTTCACGAGGTGTTCGGGGATGATGCCGATCACCTCGCCGCCCGCGTCCTTCGCGCCCTTGGCAACTGCGCCCATCAGCCCGAGCCTGCCCCCGCCATAGACGAGGCCAATGCCGCGCGCGGCCAATTCCGCGCCGACATCATGGGCGAGCTGGAGGTAACGCGGATCCTCCGGCGAGGCCGATCCGCAATAGACGGCGAGACGTTTCATCGGCGCGTGTCTCCAGCGCCGCAGGCGAACGCGATGATGCGGCGATCGCCATTATCGGTTTCGAGCTCGGCGGCCCGCAGCTCGATTTCATCGAACGTCATCCCGGGTTCGCCGCTTGGCTGGAGCGTCACCACCTGCTCCATCCCGATCTCCTTGCTGGCGCAATCGACGACAGCGATCGTATCGAACACCATCGGGGCTTCCAGCTTGACTTCGGTGCGGAGCAGCACCTGCTTGAAGCGCTTGCCGCCAATCTCGGTTTCCGAACGCCACGCCTCGTCGATCCAGCCGATGATATTCGGGTCTTCGTGAGCCTTGGCCCAGCGGTGGGCATGCCCGGGCGCGGCGAGCGGCGAGGGGCCGAGCTCCAGCGCCCCGCCAGCAAGCAGCAGCAGCAGCGACCCGATCACTGTGTCCCCACCTTCGCCAGATCCTCCAGCATCAGCCCGGCGGTCGCCTTGGCGCTGCCGACCACGCCGGGGATGCCTGCGCCCGGGTGGGTGCCGGCGCCGACGAGGTAGTAGTTGTCGATCACGTCATCGCGGTTGTGGCCGCGCAGCCAGGCGCTCTGCCACAGCACGGGTTCCAGGCTGAAGGCGCTGCCCATGTGGGCGTTGAGATCGGCCTTGAAGTCCTTGGGCGCATAGCTGAACTTGGTGACGATCCGGCTGTGGATGTCGGGGATCAGGCGGCGTTCCAGCTCGTCGAGGATCATCTTTTCGAGGCGGGGGCCGACCTCGTCCCAGTCGAGCGGCATCTTGCCCATGTGGCTGACGGGAACGAGCGCGTAGAAGGTGCTCTTGCCTTCGGGCGCCATGCCGGGATCGGTGACAGTCGGGTGGTGGAGGTAGATCGCGAAATCTTCCGGCACCACGCCGTTCTTGTAGATGTCGTCGAGCAGGCCCTTGTAGCGCTTGGCGAACAGGATCATGTGGTGCGGGATGCCGGGCCAGGTGCCCTCCAGCCCGAAGTGCACCACGAAGAGCGAGGGCGAATAGCTCTTGCGGTTCAGCGACTTGGCCATCTGCTTGCCGCGCTCGCTGCCCGACAGCAGGTCCTTGTAGGAATGCATGATGTCGGCGTTGGAAGCGACCGCATCATAGCGCTGGCGGAAGCCGCTCTTGGTCTCGACCTCGGTCGCCTTGGTGCCCAGCGTGTGCACCTGCACCACCGGATCACCGACGCGCATCGTGCCGCCCAGCCGCTCGAAGTGCCGCACCATCCCGGCGATCAGCCGGTTGGTGCCGCCGCGCGCCCACCACACGCCGCCGTCCTTCTCCAGCTTGTGGATCAGGGCATAGATCGAGGAGGTGTTCATCGGATTGCCGCCGACCAGCAGCGTGTGGAACGAGAGCGCCTCGCGCAGCTTTTCGGACTGCACATAGCTCGAAACCATGCCGTAGACGCTCCGCCACGCCTGCTCCTTGATCAGGGCCGGGGCGGCCTTCAGCATCGACTTGAAATCGAGGAAGGGCACAGTGCCGAGCTTGAGATAGCCTTCCTCGTAGACGCGCTGCGAATATTCGAGGAAGCGCGCATAGCCCGCGACGTCGGCGGGGTTCAGTTTGGCGATCTCGGCGTTGAGCTGCTCTTCGTCGTTCGAATAGTCGAAGTTGGTGCCGTCGGGCCAGTTGAGGCGGTAGAAGGGCATGACCTTCATCAGCTCGACATCTTCGGAAATGTCGTGGCCGGTGAGCGCCCACAGCTCTTCAAGGCAGGGCGGATCGGTGATCACCGTCGGCCCGGCGTCGAAGGTGAAGCCGACCTTCTCCCAGAAATAGGCGCGCCCGCCCGGCTTGTCGCGGCTTTCGATCACGGTGGTGGCGATCCCGGCGGATTGCAGCCGGATGGCGAGCGCCATCCCGCCAAAGCCCGATCCGATCACGCAGGCGGTGCGGCCTTCATAGCGCTGCGCCAGTGCAGGGTCGACGCCCTTGGCAGGCGTAAGGTTGAGCTTCGCATCGGCGTTCATGCCGGGGTCTCCATGTTCAAAGGCTTGGTGTCGAATGGCTTCCCGGAGGAAAACAGCGCCCGGATGGCGCGCGGGATAGCTACGGGCGGCTTGCCGGTAAGGATGCGCAGGCGATCGGGCCAGGTTGATCGGCCCGCGTAGAAGCGTTCCACCAGCTGGCCCTTCAAGGCGTAGAAATGCTCGAACACCACCACCCGCTTGCCCGGCTCGGCGGCTTCGAACAGCATCCGGCTGAGCATCCGGTAATAGGCCGTGGCGCGCCAGTGCCGCTTGGCGCGGCGATTGCAGAAGGCCGCGAGTTCTGCCCCCGAACAATCGGGACGGGCGGCGATGAGGCGCGCAATCGCCAGCGCGTTTTCGGCGGCGAAGGGCAGGGTGTAGCTGGTGAGCGGGTGCGAAAAGCCCCCGCGTGCGCCCGCCAGCGCGACGCCGGGAATGGCGATTTCGCTCAGCGCCGCGCCAAAATCCCCGCCCGAGATCACGGGCAGGATCCCCGCTTCCTGATCGATCACTTCGCCCTTCCAGCCGTTGCGATGGGCATATTCGGCCACCCGGCCCTTCAGCACCTCGGCGTCCATCTTGGGCTGATCGGCGTAGTAGGTGTCCTCGACGAAGACCTCTGTGGGCGAGAGCGGCAGGACATAGACGAAGCGGTAGGCCGGCTCGTTGCCATAGGGCGCGATCTGATCGACGCTGGCATCCATGATGACCGGGCGGGTCAGGCCATGGGGCTGTTCGCAGCGGAAATGCTGGCCGAGGAACACCTGCCAGCCGCCGCCCAGATGCTTTGACGAGCGGAACGGGCGGCAGTCGATCACGCGTTTGGCCGCAATCCGCGTGCCGTCAGCCAGCGTGACGCCGCCGGCATCGAGGTGGGCCGCCTTGGCCTCCAGCATCACGCTTTCGGGCGGCAGTTCCTCCGTCAGCGCGCGGTGGAATTCGGCGCTGGCGAGCGAGCGATAGGCGGTCGGCAGGGTGCGGGCGAGGCCGGGAAAGGCGATGTCATAGCCCGCGTCCCAGCCATTGAGGGCGAAGCCCGCCATCAGCGGGCGCGCAGAGGCGGCGATATCGGTTTCGAACCAGCTCCAGCGGTGATGCCCCCCAAGCGTGCGCCCGGCCTCGATCACGAGGAAACGGCAGCCCGGCGCATGGCGGTGCAGCGCCAGCGCGATCAGCCCGCCCGCCAGCCCGCCGCCGACGATGATGACGTCATGCGGTGCGGAACCTTGCGCGGGGTTATCTTGCGGGGAATCAGCCATCTGTTTCTGCCCTAGGGCAGGCGTGCAAAATGGGCAATCCAAAGGGCATGGGCAAAGGGCAGGGGCAAAGGGGAGCGGCGGAGGGCGGCGCGGCCAATCTTCGCAGGTTTGAAGGATGTTGCAACATCACGCGAAGCCAATAGAGGGCGCTGTCGGATGCCCCCCATCCGTCCTCTCCCGAATCCTGACCCCCCGAAAGGATTGCCCGATGAAGCCTCTCTCCGCCCCCCTTGCCTCGCTCGCCCCGCTGGCTCTGCTGACGCTGGCTGTCGTCCCCGCCCACGCGAACACGAGCGAAGCGGACGCTGGCACCGATACCGCAGCCGCTGCCGAACAGCCCGCGCCGCCGCCCGCCGCGCCGGTTTCGCTGGCCTTCACCAAGCCGGTCTATGACGAAACCTGGGCGACCATCGGGCTCGGCGCCGGGCTGGTGCCGAGCTATGCGGGTTCGGACAATTATATCGCCTTCCCCCTGCCGCTGGTGGTGGGCCGCGTCGGCGGTGTGGGCATCCGGCCCAATGGCGCCGGCATCACGCTCGATGTGCTCTCGGCCAAGCCCACGCTCGGCAAGCGCAAGACCCGTCTCGCCTTCGGGCCGACTGTCCGCTTCCGCAATGACCGCAATCTCGACGTCGGCGACAATGTGGTCGAGGCCGCGGGCAAGCTCGATGCAGCGCTCGAAGTCGGGCTCAATGCCGCGGTGTCCTTCCCCGGCGTGTTCAAGCCGCTCGATACGCTCAGCATCGGCATCCAGGCCCGCCGCGACGTGCTGGGCGCGCATGAGGGCACGGTGATCGAGCCGCAGATCAGCTACGCCAGCCCGCTCGGCAAGGCCTTCGTGTTGCAGGTGCAGACCGGCATCGAAATCGTCGATGACAGCTTTGCCGATTACTACTTTTCGGTCACCCCGGCCCAGCGGCTGGCGAGCGGCCTGCCCGCTTTCACCGCCGAGGGCGGATTGAACCGCATCGGCACGCTGGCGATCCTCAACTACGACCTGTCCGGCAATGCGCTCGACGGCGGGTGGAGCGTCTTCGGCGTCGGCGGCTATTCGCGCCTGCTGGGCGACGCGGCCGACACGCCCTACACGCAAGCACGCGGCAGTGCGAACCAGTTCATCACCGGACTGGGCGTGGGCTATACGTTCTGAGCGGAGCGGGGGGCGTGCCGATTAACACTTTGCCAGCGTCGTCGATGTGGCGCTTTGTGCCTTGGCCACCCCCTTGGCATGTAGCGCCTTGAACTCCGCCACGGGAACGCGCGCGAAGTATTTTTTCGTCTCGTAGAACTTCGGCGGGAGCATCAAGCGGAAGTGCAGATATTCCGGCGGTGTGGCCCCGGTCAGATCGTTGAATGCGGCAGTCATCGGGCGTCCGATTCCGTCGGCGACGGGCCTGTTCATGAACATCCCTGTCCACCGCCCCGATGGCTCGCGCCGTTCGATGGTCCACTCGCTGCTGGCGATCTGGCGCTCCGGGCTGAAGATGATGACCGCACCATTGTCCACGATATAGCCCTTGAGCGAAAAGCTGCCGTCGCCGGTATCGGTGAGAGGCTGGCCCGGTACGTAATAGGTCTGGGTGAGCGCCAGCTGGAGATTGCCCTTGAGCGTGAGCGTGCTGGCCGGCTGGCTCTGCCCGGGAGGTGCGGGATCGGGCATCATGCTGGCGGTCATCACCACGCGGTCCTTGGCATATTGGCACGACCAGACGGGCTTTGCCGCAGCCGGTGACGGCATGAGCGCGAGCGTGGCAATCGCCGCAGCGGCCCATCGGCCAATCGTTTCCGTCATCGTCATAAGACCCCTTCCCGGTTGCGCCATCACAGAGCCCCGCCGGGCTTGATCCAGTTGTAAAGCAGATCGGGCACCGTGCCCCCTGAGTTGCCATCGAGCGTGCTCATCGCTCGGTAGAGGAGGTTGCGGCTTGCCGCGCTGTCGACCCCTGGCGAATTGCCGAGGCCGTAGAGCCGGGCGATCTCGTCGCGCAGCGGCTTGAAGCTATTGCCTGTATTGCTCACCAGCCACTTTTTGGCGAGTTCCTCGGTCACGAAGGCCAGAACCTTGCCTTCGCGTTCGGGGCTGCTCTTGTAATCGGTCACTACAACGTCCCAGCCATGATTGGGCTTGGCCCATTCGGCGGCCAGATCAGGCACGGGATTGAGCACATTGAGCAGCACTTTCTTGGCATTGCCGACTGCCGGGAGGGTCTGCACGAACTGGTCGGAGGTGGGCGCCATGCCTGCCGCATAGATGCGGATGTTGCGGAACTGGCTCTGGGTCATTTCGGTCAGCAGATCGGCTTCTGCGGCATCGATTTTGCCGTCCTTGCGGATCGCGGCGGCGATCTGCTGCGCATCAACCTGGTTGAGCGAGCCGGGATTGCGCTGCCTGACGAGCTTCAATTCGGCAAAGACCGCCGGAGACAGGTCGTTCACTTGTCCGTCAATCACCACGGGAGCAGTCGGAGGAGGAGGTGCTGCCAGCAAGGGGGCGGCCCCCACCATCGCGGCGAGCAGGGCGGTCTGCGCAAAGCCGGCTACGGAAAAACGCGTCATCATGATGTTCCCCCAAGTCGCGTCCCCGCTGGACTCATAACTCTGCCGGGCCTATCCAGCAACCATCCCCGGGGAGCGCGCTTGCGCTGAGAGGGGCAGGTAAGCTCTGCCCGACCCGTCGAACCTGAACCGATTAGCATCGGCGGAGGGAGTGGGCAGGCTCGCGCCACATGTGCCCCCCCTTTCCGCACCGAGGAGAGAGACGAGCACATGGCCGACATCAATTCCCCCGTCGAAATCGGCGTCACCACCGGGCCGATCCGTGGCAGCCGCAAGGTCCATGTCGGTGCGCGCACCGGCTCGGGCATCCGCGTCGCGATGCGCGAGATCGACCTTGAAGGCGATGAGCCTAGCGTGCGGGTCTATGACACCTCGGGCCCCTATACCGATCCCAATGCCCATATCGACATCAACGCCGGCCTGCCCCAGCTGCGCCGCGACTGGATCATGGCGCGCGGCGATGTCGAGGCCTATGACGGGCGCGAGGTGAAGCCGGAGGACAATGGCCAGCTTGGCCCCGATCGCTCGGGCGGCGTCCCGCAGTTCCCCAACACCGTGAAGCGTCCGCTGCGCGCCAAGGCGGGCATGAATGTCAGCCAGATGCACTATGCCCGCCGCGGCATCATCACGCCGGAAATGGAATATGTCGCCGAGCGCGAGAACCTGGGGCGCGAGCTGGCGGCGGACTGGGTGCGCGACGGCGAGAGCTGGGGCGCGGAAATCCCCGAGGTGATCACGCCGGAATTCGTCCGCAGCGAAGTCGCACGCGGCCGCGCGATCATTCCCAACAACATCAACCACCCCGAAAGCGAGCCGATGGCGATCGGGCGCAACTTCCTCGTCAAGATCAACGCCAATATCGGCAACTCCGCCGTGGCGAGCGATGTGGCGAGCGAAGTCGACAAGATGGTCTGGGCGACGCGCTGGGGCGCGGACACGATCATGGACCTCAGCACCGGTCGCAACATCCACGACACCCGCGAATGGATCCTGCGCAACAGCCCCGTGCCGCTCGGCACCGTGCCGATCTATCAGGCGCTCGAAAAGGTCGGCGGGATTGCCGAGGAGCTGACGTGGGAAATCTTCCGCGACACGCTGATCGAACAGGCCGAACAGGGCGTCGACTACTTCACCATCCACGCTGGCGTGCGCCTGCCCTACATCCCGATGACCGCCAAGCGCGTCACCGGCATCGTCTCGCGCGGCGGCTCGATCATGGCCAAGTGGTGCCTTGCCCACCACAAGGAGAGCTTCCTCTACGAGCACTTCGACGAGATCACCGAGATCATGAAGGCCTACGACATCGCCTATTCGCTGGGCGATGGCCTGCGCCCGGGCAGCATCCGCGACGCCAATGACGAAGCCCAGTTCGCCGAGCTCTACACCCTTGGCGAACTCACCAAGCGCGCCTGGGAACAGGACGTGCAGGTGATGATCGAAGGCCCCGGCCACGTGCCGATGCACAAGATCAAGCAGAACATGGAAAAGCAGCTGGAGGCCTGCGGCGAGGCGCCGTTCTACACCCTCGGGCCGCTCGTCACCGATATTGCGCCGGGTTACGACCACATCACCAGCGGCATCGGTGCGGCGCAGATCGGCTGGTATGGCACGGCGATGCTCTGCTACGTCACGCCCAAGGAGCACCTCGGCCTGCCTGACCGCGACGATGTGAAGGTGGGAGTGGTGACCTACAAGCTCGCCGCCCACGCGGCGGACTTGGCCAAGGGGCACCCGGCAGCGCAGGTGCGCGACGATGCGCTCTCCAAGGCGCGCTTCGAGTTCCGCTGGCGCGACCAGTTCAACCTCAGCCTCGATCCGGAAACCGCCGAGCAGTATCACGACCAGACGCTTCCGGCGGAAGGCGCGAAGTCGGCGCATTTCTGCTCGATGTGCGGTCCGAAGTTCTGCTCGATGAAGATCACGCAGGAAGTGCGCGATTTCGCCGCCAAGCAGAACGCCGGGATCGAAACCTTCGTCGCCAGCGAAGAGGAAGCCGAGAAGGGGATGCAGGAAATGAGCGCCAAGTTCCGCGAAGTCGGCAACCAGCTCTATGTCGGCGCGGGAGACCGCGAGCACGATTGATTGCAGCCGGATGGCGGGGGCCTGCGTAGCTCGGGTCTCGTCAGGAGAATGCCATGATGCGTATCGCCTCCGCCGCCGCTGTTCTTGTTGCCCTTGCTGTTCCCTCCGCCGCGCAGGAAGCACCTGCGCTCACTATCGCCGAAGCCCGCGCCTCGATGGCGGGGGCATGGGAGGGGCAGCTCAAGTATCTCGACTATTCGTCGGGCAAGTGGGAGGGCATCCCCGTGACCGTCACCGTCACGCTCGAAGGGGATCGCAACACCCTCACCCGACGCTCCGTGTTCGATGACGGGCCGCGGGTCGGCAATGTCTTCATCACCGGAATGTCGATGCTGGGCGCGGACGGGGTGACCGAATACAACTCCGGCTTCCGCGCCGGTCGCACGCCCTGGTTCGAAGCTGCGACCCTCACGCTCGCAGCCGCCACCGATGCATCGCACTGGACCATCATCGCTGTCCGCGAAGCCGAGGACGACAACCGCCCGGCGCGCATCCGCGAGACCACCACCCGTAACGGGGCGAGCCTCGTGACGCTCAAGGAGGTCGATTTCCTCGACGATGCGGGCGAGGAATGGTTCAGCCGCAACCGCACCGTGCTGACGCAGGCGGGGCAATAGCTCGCGCGCCGCTTGCGCCAGATCAATTCGCGCAGGTCCCCTTCCGCTAGGATGGTTCCCAACCGGTGCCCCATCGGCACGGCGCAGGAGGGATACCATGCGAGTTCTCAACACGTGGAAGACCGGGTTTTCGACCGGCGCGATGCTCGGCTTGCTGCACAGCATGTGGGCGACGCTCGTCGCGGCAGGCTGGGGGCAGCCGGTGCTCGACTTCGTGCTGCGGCTCCACATGATCCACATGACGATGAAGGTCGGCCCGTTTGATCTGGTGGTCGCGGCGGGCCTCGTTGCGCTCACCGCCACCATCGGCTTTGCCTATGGCATCATCTTCGCGCTGATCTGGAACATGCTGGCCGCCCGCGCGGTCTGATTATGCGCCATCCCCGGGGTGCGGACGCCACCGCATTGACCCTGCGGGCAAAAGGGCAGACACCTGCAGCGGGCCGGAATGCACGGTGGCCCTTTGGGGGATCCACACCATGACTGCATACCGCCTGCTGCAAATCCTGCTTGTCGCCTTCGGGGTGGTGTTCTGCCTCGTCGGGCCGCTGGCGATGGTCTGGCCGAGCGGCTGGGCATGGCACGAGGCGCCAACACCCTAGCCGGCACCCGCCACCTCAGCTGTTGCGCATGTTCTCCAGCCCCTTGATCCCGCCGGGCTTGAGGCTCGGCTGGCTGGCGTTCGTCTTGGGGCCGGCGTCCTTCTTGGGTTTGCGCGCTTCCCGGCTCTTCCGCTGTTGGCCCTTGGCCATGAGATGTTCCTTGCAGGCGATATGCCCGAGGATTGCGGTGCGCCCCTCCTGACAACAAGTCAATCGCCATGGACAAATAAAGATCAATTAAAATATTTAGTCTTGTAATTATTCGCGGCGACACCATATCAATAAGGCTACCAGTCAAACATGATTTAAAGACTGCCAAATAATAACGGCAGATCAGTTTTATGTGACTCTTGGCCCCGTGCGCAAGTTGTCACATTCGGCTTCCCGTGCGGACACGAAAGGAAGCATCATCATGACCCAGTATGGCAAGATCAAGTCCTACGACACCGGCAAGGGCTCCGGGACGATCACGCCGGACAAGGGCGGCGACGTGCTCTCGTTCAGCAAGTCCGACCTGCAACAGCAGGCGCAGGAACCGCGCGCCAATCAGCGTTACGGCTATGACACGCGCCAGATCGATGGGGGCAAGGTCCATGCGATCAACCTCCAGATGGAACAGGGCGAAAGCGACAATTCTGCCAAGCAGCAGAGCTGACGCGGCGGGCTTCGGCCCGCACTCGGGGGCTTCCGGAGCAATCCGGGAGCCCCTGCCTTTTCCTCCGGCAAGAAAGGTCCGCCCGATGGACATGAACCAACTGCTCCACGCCCACCAGATCGCCCTGATCGGCAAGGCCCGCACCACCCTCAAAGCCCCCTGCGCCGCCTATGGCGACACCATCGCCCTGCTCGCAGGCCGCATCCAGGCGCTGCGCGAAGATGGCGGCGCGGACGTGGGCGCCGGACGGTTCGTGACGGGCGAGCCGGTTGCGGAATACCTCGCGCGCTGAGCACGCGGATCGTAGCTGACGGCGCGGAGGCCCTGCTTGCGCCCCCGCCGGAGCGGGGCTTTACGCACAGGTGCAGATGGATGGGCGCAGACATATTCTTGTCCTTGAAATCTTGCGAGAAAGCGTTTGCCACTCATTGGTGCGCAATGTAGCCTTTCATCTCCAAGCCAATTGCGTGGGCGCAATAACTTGCCCTGAACGCGGATTTTCATGAGGGCTTGGCAGGGTGGGGGCTCTGCTATGCATGTGCGGCGAAAGCGCTATCAGGAAGGTGGGCGCTTCTTCTCGGTCTTTCGGGTCGAACTGGAACCGGACGAGTTGGCTGCTCTCAACAGCGCCGGTCTCGGCAGCTTCAAGATCCAGCGCCACGCCGGAGCGATAACCGGCAATTCCTTCACCGCGCTGTCGGTCGCCAATGCGTTCCAGGCGCAGGTCAAGCGCCTGCGCAACCGCTGGAGCGTCGCGCTGGCCCGGACAACGGGCTACATCTTCTTCGATGTTGTGCTGTTCTACCTGCGGCTCATTCGCGACGTCGTGCTGTTCTTCCTCAAGGTCCTGTTCGGCAAGCGCCAGTCTTTCGCCGACCTGCTGGTCGGCGTGAAATACAGCGCCAAGCGGGTCGAGGATCTCAAGGAAATCGAGACTTTCGTGCTCGTGTCGATCGCTGCGGTCCATGAGGCGTTGCGCTATGCCATGGACCTCGAGCGCGATGACCTGTTCGAGGACAATGCATATCGCGAGGAGATTCCCGGCCTCACCTTTGCAGGGTCGCTGGCGGTCAGCGAAGCGGGAGCTGCGGGCGATCTCAACACCAACCTTTCGGACCTGTCGGGGATGCTCGACGAGGATGCTGCGACAGAAGAAACCCTGGACGCGGGCGCGATCGGGGATGTGGTCGGCGCTCTGGCAGACGGGATGTAGGCGCGTCCGGGCTGGCCGGATGGGGAATCCTTCCAAGGACTTCGCAAAGGGGGCGAGGGAAGATGGTTGAAAGCGCAAATGAACCGATTGGCGATGATCGCGCCGATTTCGATGTGAGCACCATCAAGGAGGCCAAATCGCTCTCCACCATCGGGGTTGTGATTGGTGCGGTGATTCCCGGCGTGCTGTTTGTCTTCCTGCTCATCGTCGGCGCGCTCGCCCCGGCTGAACCAGCCGCCGAGCCGCCAGCCGATGTCGCCACCGATGCAATGGCCGTGGAGGAAGCTGCAGCCGAGGCGGTGGAAGCAGCAGAGGCCGCGGCAGCGGAGGTGGATCCTGCGCCTTTGGGCGAATACACGATCAGCGCTACTGGAAGGCCGTCCATTTGGGTCAATTTCAACGCGGACGGCACCTATGATGATGAGGCTGCAGGCGGCAAATGGACCTATGATGAGAACGGGGTTCTGTGTCTGACCGATAACGGAACGGTATTTGCGATCTGCTCCCAGAAAACTTCGGGGAACGATGACCTCTCGACTTGGGCCAATACCGTAAATCCGTCGGTCCAGTTCAATCTCGAGAAGGTCTATCCCGATGCCATGGAGCCTGCATATTGAGGCCGGGCCGCTGGCCCCCATGCCTTAACGCGCCAGCCCCACCAGCACCCGGTCCAGCGCCTGCAGGAAGCGTGAGCGATCCGTCTTGCTGAAGGGGGCGGGGCCGCCGCCTATGCCGTCCATGCCGGCGCGCAGGTCTGCCATGATCGCGCGCGTGGCAATGGCGCCGCCGATGCTGGCGTGGCTGAATTCCTCGCCATTATGTTTCAGCACCCGCGCGCCGGCTTTCAGGCAGCGTTCGGCGAGCAGTATGTCGGCGGTGATGACCACGCACTTGCCTTTGGGCAGCCCATCCGCGGCTTCCGCGATCCAGTCATCCGCCGCGTCGAAGCTGTCGCTCACCACCACGCGCTTGATGCGCGGGCTGTCGGGGATGCGGAAAGGCGCGTTGCTGACCACGCGCACCTCGGCGCGGAACCGGTCGGCGACGCGGTAGATCTCGTCCTTCACCGGGCAGGCATCGGCATCGATCAGAATGGTGATGGGTGACATGGCGCCAGTCTAGCCGCGCGGGGCGGGCAGGGTAAGGGGCGCTGGCTGGCTTTCCTACGGATGCGATGTGCGCCATCCTCGCGGCTTGGGTGCCTGAGGGGGATTTTGGCCCCTCGCAGTCGGGCTTGCGGCGTTTCCCCCGCGTGAAACATTAGAAATACAGTAAAATCAGTATCATACGCGAAAATCACGCGGTTTCAGGCCCCCTCCAGCCCCGATTTGACCCCCGGATGACCCCCGGATGACCCCCTGATGATCCCGCGTTGACCCCCTCTTGGCCTGCGCGATTAGGTCTTTCGGGCATTGTGTGCTATACACTCCGCCGCTGACGTCGAAATTTGCGACGGACTTCGAAATTTGCGCTCCGCCGCTTGCCTCGGGTTCCACCCATCGGCCCCGGCGTTAACCAGACGACGACTTCCTTTCATCGGACGATTACGCACGACGCTTTGTGCCCGCCGGGCACAAGGCACACCCGCTTGGCCAGTGCCTTGCGGGCAACACGTTGTTCTTGAAAGGAACACACCATGAGCAAGACCGGAACCGTCAAGTTTTTCAACACCGACAAGGGCTATGGCTTCATCCAGCCCGACGACGGCTCGTCGGACAGCTTCGTCCACATCACCGCCGTGCAGGCCGCCGGCATGCACAGCCTCGATAAGGACCAGCGTCTGAACTACGAGCTCGAGCGTGGCCGCAACGGCAAGGAAAGTGCCGTGAACCTCTCGGCTGCTGACTAGATGATACCGGCAGGGGGCGGGCACCAGAGCGTGCCTCGCCCCTTCGCCACCCCCTGATTGACGCACTCCCGCCTTCCCCCCTCTCCCGGCAGGACACCCCCCATGGCCCAGACCTACGAATTCTACAGCGAACGCGCTGATGAAGCCGCCGCGCTTGCTGCGCAGGCGACGCTCGAGAATGTGCGCGACCGTGAACTGCGCTCCGAAAAGACGTGGCGGGGGCTTGCCGAACAGGCGCGCAAGACTGCGATCCAGCGCGACAAGGCCGATCGCGAACGCGCGGAAAAGCGCGCGAACGAGGCTGAAGCTACAGCTCCGGTGGCCGAAGCGCTCTAGCGCGCCCCGGCAATCCCGCATGTCGCCAGCAGAGCTTCGATCTGCTTGGCTACCCCGAAAAACCCTGCCTTGGCATGGGGCCAGGTGGCGCGGTCGAGATCGCCCAGGAGGGTGATCACGCGCCCCCCGGATGCCAGTGCCGCAATCTCCGGCGCGAGCGCATCGCGGGTCCATCCGGCGGGTAAGTAAGGCACGGCGATGCGGCTGACGCCTGCGGCTTCGAGCAGCGGCGCAAGCGGCTCGCCCGCGCTCCACTCTACCGCAGAACAGCCGAACGCCGCAGCGGCCTCGGCCATCCCGCCCGCCAGCGCCCCTTGCGCGAAAGCCGCGGCATGGGTGCCAAGCGCACCGGGCGAGCGCGCCGCGGCCCGCCCCGCGCCGATCACCAGCGCGGGTGCTTTCGGCAGAGCGAGCGGGGCGTGATGCGCGGCCTCGTCATGCAGCAGCAGCGCGAAGGGCTCCGCGAAATCCTCAGGGCTTGTCGGCGGCGGCAGATCGGGCAGGCGGCGGGCATATTCCTGCGGCTCGCTGAGCGGTTCGGCATCCTCTGCCAAGCCCTCAGCGGCCAGGGGGCCACCCTCGCGTCCGGCGGTGTAGCGCGCGATATTCTCGGCCCTTGCGAGGTAGTGCTTGCCCTTGGTGTGCAGACCCACGACCCAGCGCCACGACAGCGTGTTCGAGGCGGCATCGGCGTCCATCAGGTGCCTGAGGAACAGGTCCGCACCCAGCCGCCAGTCGAGCTTCAGCGTGAAGATCCAGATGCTCGCAAACCACATCCGCGCGTGATTGTGGAGGTAGCCGGTCTCTACCAGCTCCTGCACCCAGACATCGAAGGCGGCGATGCCGGTGCGCCCTTCCACCGCCTCAGCATAGGCCTTGCGCAGGCCCGCATTGCCCTCCAGCGCGGCGAGCCCATGGTCGCGGCCCTTGCAGTAATCGTCCCAGATCTGGGGGCGCTGTTCGAGGTAGCCCTTGAAGTAGAGCCGCCAGAACACCTCGGCGATGAACTTCTCGGCCGCCCGCGGGGAATGCTGGCCGAGCACCGCCTCCAGCACTTCGGGCGCGCCGATCAAACCGGCGTGGAGCCAGGGCGATAACTGGCTGACATTGCCACGCGCGCCTTCTGCGGCCGGACCATCATCGGCGTTGCGAGTCTCGGCATAGTGGCGCCCGGCGGCGTGCAGAAATTCGGCGAGGCGCGCAAGGCCGCGCGCGCGGGAAGGGGTGAAGTCCATGGGCGGGCAATGCCTTGGCGCGCACGCGGTTCCGCCCTATTCCTGCAAGTGAGGAGAGACTTTCATGCAACCCTGCTGCCTTCCGCTGCTCGCCGCGCTCACGCTCGCTGCCGCCTGCACCCCTGCCAAGACCGACGGGATCGATCCGCAAGGCAAGGCCTTCGATGCGGTGTCACCCGACGAGGTGGTGACGCTGATGGGCAACGAGCCGTTCTGGAACCTCAGGATCACCCGTGACACCGCGCTCTGGACCACGCCCGAGAACCCTGACAGCACGCCAATCGCCGTCACCCGCTTTGCCGGAAATGGCGGGCTGGGCTTTAACGGCACGCTTGACGGCAAGCCGCTCACCGCCGCGCTCACCCCCGGGCAATGTTCGGACGGGATGAGCGACCGGCGCTATCCCTTCGTCGCCACTATCGCTTTGGGCGGGGAGACTTTGCAGGGCTGCGGCTATACCACAGGCCAGCCGTTCACCGGCGGCGAAGGTTCACCCGAGGGAGACACACCATGACCATGACCGGAGGCTGCCTGTGCGGCAAGGTGCGCTACACCTGCGAGAGCGATCCGCTGCTCTGCGTCACCTGCCATTGCAAGAACTGCCAGCGGCAGGCGGGATCGAGCCTTTCGGTGATCATCGGCGTGCCCACCGATGCCGTCAGCCACGAGGGCGAGCTCACCACCTATAACGACACCGGCGACAGCGGCGCGACCGTGCGGCGCCAGTTCTGCGGCACCTGCGGATCGCCCGTGTTCACGCGGGTCGGAAGCCCGCCGGGGATGATGTTCATCAAGGCTGGAACGCTGGATGATACCAGCATCCTCAAGCCCGCCTTCCACTGCTACACCAAGAGCAAGCAGGACTGGGTGGAGCTGGGCGATATTCCCGGCTTCGAGACCGTGCCCCAAGGCCTCTAGAACATCCCGGGCACTTCGAACTGCCCGGCGCGGGGGCGGTCCGACATCAGCGGCAGGCGATCGGGCAGATCGAGGCCCGAACGCGCGCGCTGCGCCTCGTCCGCGCCCTTGGGTGATCCTGCGAGCGGCGTGCAGCTGCGTCCGGCGAGGAAATCGAGCGCGGTGCGGATCGAGGCCTCGTTCGTATCGCCCAGCGGACGGGTGATATCGTCTCCGGCGCGGCAGGAATTGGGCACCACGCCCGCGAGGCCGTTGAAATATTCGCCTTGGCCGTTGGCGTTCACCGTCTGGAAGGTCAGCGCGCGGATGCGCAGGTCGCAGGCCGTGAGGTCAAACCCGTCCTGCCCCACCGGCTTGCCAAAGGTGTTGCCGCCCACCAGCGCCATGTTGGTGCCGAGATAGGGGATCATCGCATTGGCGATCAGCTCGCTGGCCGAGGCGCTGGCGCTGGTGGTGATGAAGGCGAGCCGCGTCGGCGCAATCGCATTGGCTTCGCTGCGGAAGGTGCGGGTGGTGTTGAGCGCGGATTTGGAAGCGCGCAGCACGGTGCGGCCGAACACCTGCCCGGTGCGGCCCGATCCGAGCAGATCGCCCATCACCTCGGCCACTTCCACCAACCCGCCGCCATTATAGCGCAGGTCGATGATGACTTCGCTCACCCCCTGCGCACGGAACTGGCCGAAGGCGCTGCGCAGCTGGTTCGATGCATCGGCGACGATGAAGGTGCGCAGGTTGATATAGCCGACCCGCTTGGAGCCATCATTGAGGATCACCGCGCCGTAGCGGTCGGACACCGGATCGAGCGCGAAGTCGGTCTTGGTCACCGAGCGCTCGATGGTCGGCCCGCCGGGCTGCTGGATGAAGCGCAGCACGCGCGCGGTGCCGGCGGTGGTGGGACCGAGGGCATTGACCACGGCTTGCGGCCCGCCGCTTGCCATCAGGCTGGATACGCTTTGCAGCGTGTTGGCGGTGGTGCCGATGGCGGTGATCTCGGTCCCGCGGTCGAGGCCTGCGGCCAGCCCGTTGGCGCCTTCGAACGCCTCGGTCACGAACACGCGATTGGCTGCCGTGTCATTGAACAGGCGGATGCCGAAGCCCGCCGAGGAGCCCGAGCTGATCAGCGCGTTTTCCTCGGCGATCGAGGTGGCGAAGGTGAAGCCGCGATCCCGGCTGACCGCCCGCGCCGGGGCGACCCGCGCATCGAGATAGGCCTGCAAGGTGGTGACGCTCGACCGGTTCACGCTCGCGAGCAGATCGGGGAAGAGGTACCATTCATTGAGGACATTGTCGGCAAAGTCCTGCTGCGCGGCCAGCGAGCAGCCGCCCGTGGCAGGAGGCGTGCCGCCGCCGCTGCCGGTGGGCGGGGTGGTGGACGATCCGCCGCCGCCACAGCTTGCCAATGCAATCGCGAGAACGGAGCTGAGCGCGGTACGGGCGGCATTCATGGGACGAGCGACTCCGGCGAAAACGGCAGCTGTTGGGCGGGATGCAGCAGGCTTTGCTGCTACGCACCCGGGATGCCCAATGGATGCAATGAAGCGCGCCCGAGGGCAAGTGGGCGCGAAAATCCTAGGGAAAAACACGGATTGGGGGCTGCGCAGGCCTGCTTTTGCGAAGGTTTTCCTCAGAATCCGGCAAAAACCACCCCCGCCCATCTCGTTTCTCGGGCGTGAAGGGACTAGCAGGAGGGCGATGCAACGACTCAATCATGACTGATTTCCCTGCCTGGCTTGCACCCCGTGTGCCCGTTTCCGCGCGCCATTCCGGCCTCGCGGTGCTGGCGCTCGGCTCGGCCGAGGTGCTCGGACGCGGCGGTTTTGCGCTGACCAGTCCGGCCTTCGCCGCGGGCGAGGAGCTCGACGGCAGCTTCACCGCTGCCGAAGAGGACGCGGTTGCGCCTCCGCTGGAATGGAGCGCGCCGCCGCCGGGTTCACAGGAACTGGTAATCGTGGTCGAGGAAGCCTCCGCCAAGAGCGCCGATCCCGCCTGCCACTGGCTGGTGTGGGGTCTGCCGGCCCAGCGCGGCAAGCTGCTCGAAGGCGAAGTGCCGCCGCGCACGGGCAAGAATGCTTTCGGCAATTCCGAATGGCTGCTGCCCGATGTGCCGGAAGGCGAGACGCGCCACTACCTGTTCCAGATTTTCGCCACCGACCTGCCGCTCGTGCTGATGCCGGGTGCAAGCCGGGCGGAACTGCTCGCATCACTGCAAGGGTCGATCACGGCCTGCGCGGTGCTCCACGCCACCTTCACTGGCGGCGGGGATGACGATGCGGACTGGGAAGACGACGATATTTAAGTAACTGCCACTAAGACAAGGGAGTAGAAGATGGCTGGTACGACCAACGCACTGCAGAAGCCGGTGACGCTTTCGGGTGAACTCGAAGCGGTGATCGGCAAGGGCCCGATGACCCGTGCCCAGGTGACCTCGAAGGTGTGGGAATACATCAAGGCCCACGGCCTGCAGGACAGCAAGGACAAGCGTCAGATCAATCCCGATGCCAAGCTTGGCGCGGTGATCGGCAACGCCCAGATCTCGATGTTCAAGATGACCGCTGCGGTTTCGAAGCACCTCAGCTAAGACCGGCGCCCGCCTTCCGGCGGGATGCCACAGACACGGCGCGCGCGGCCTTCAGGCTTCGCGCGCCGTTTCGTTTGGGCGGCTCACCCGCCATGCGAGCCAGATGATCACCGGCTGGGCGAACATGCGCGGCACGTGATAGGCAAGGCCGAGCCCGCCGTCGGCACGGCCCATGTCCATGAGAAGATGGTTGATATTGGCCGGCCACACGCACAGCGCATAGAGCGCAAGGCCCCACCCTGCCGCCTGCCGCAGCCTGGCCGAAAAGGGCTGCACCAGCCCGATTGCACCGAGGATTTCGGCCACGCCCGTCAGCAGCACCACGGCTTTAGGCGCGGGCACCCAGTCAGGGGTGATGGTGAGGAAGGGAGCGGGCTTGATGAGGTGGATCACCCCGGCGGCGAAGTAGAATGCCGCCAGTAGCCAGCGCAGGATCGCGCGGGTCATTGGCCCGGCTCCCAGCCCGGCTCCGCCAGCCGGAAGCCGGCAAAGTCGAACCCCGGCACCACCACGCAGGAGACGAGGCTGTAGCCGTGCACCGGCTCGCCAAAGGGGCGCGCGGCCTGCCATTCATGGGGTGCAACCAGGCCCTGCAATTGCTGGCCCGCACCCACATCCGCCCCGAGGATCACCGAGCGCGCCGGACCCGCATCATCGGCGGCAAGGCGGAGTTCGACCGGATCGCCCGCCTGCCACAACCACAGCTCGGCCGCATCGACCGTGTGCCAGTGCGAGGCCTCGCCCGCCTTCAGGAGAAAGATGATCGCGGTGCCCTGCGCGCGGCCATCCGGCCCTGCGTCCCCTCTCCACGTCTCCTTGTACCACCCGCCTTCGGGATGGGCAGCAAGCCCCAATTGTTCGATCAATCCGCTCGCGCTATCCATGGCCCATTCCTTGCCCGTATCCTCGGGCGCTCTAGCTTCGGGAACAGCCACGATGCAATCTTTCCTGCCCTCGCGCCTTGCCCTTGCCGTGGCCCTGATCGTCGCCGCGCCCCTGTCTGCGCAGAAGGTGAGCGAGGAGCAGGCCGCCGCCACCGCCGCTGCCGCGCTCGATGCCGCGCCGGTGTTCGACGGGCACAACGACGCGCCCGGCCAGCTGCGCTCGCGCCAGAACAACCAGATCAACGCCTTCGACTTTACCGACACGATGGACGAGCACGATCATGTCGGCGGCGATGACGGGGCGATGCACACCGATCTCGTCCGGCTGAAAAAGGGCAAGGTCGGCGCGCAATTCTGGTCGGTCTATGTGCCGCACAATGCCAACGAGCCTGCCGCGATCCAGCAGACCATCGAGCAGATCGACGTCACCAAGCGCCTGATCGCGAAGAACCCCGAGACCATGCGCTATGCCCTGACGGCCGATGAGGTCGAAACCGCGATGCGCGAGGGCAAGATCGCGTCCTTGCTGGGGATGGAGGGCGGCTATTCGATCGGATCGAGCCTTGCCGTGCTGCGCCAGTTCCACGCGATGGGCGCGCGTTACATGACGCTGACCCACAATTCGAACATCCCCTGGGCCGATGCGGCGACCGACGCGCCGCTGCATGGCGGGCTGACGGAGTTCGGCAAGGATGTGGTGCGCGAGATGAACCGGCTGGGGATGCTGGTCGATCTCTCCCATGTCAGCGAAGACACCATGATGGACGCGCTCGATGTGGCGCAGGCTCCGGTGATCTTCAGCCATTCCGGCGCGCGGGGCGTTACCCCGCATCCGCGCAACGTGCCCGATGCCGTGCTCGCGCGCCTGCCTCAGAACGGGGGGGTGGTGATGGTGGTCGCTCTGCCGCGCTTCATCAACGAGGATATCCGCCAGTGGGACGCGCGCCGTGCGGGCGAGCTGGCGCGGATGAGGGCCGTGCACCTCGGCAATCCCGCCGCCGCCACCAAGGCGATGGAGGCATGGCTCGCCGCGAACCCCGAACCCAAGAGCACCATCACCGACGTTGCCGACCATATCGACCACATCCGCAAGGTGGCAGGGGGCGAGCATATCGGAATCGGCGGCGATTATGACGGCATGCCGATCGGCCCGGTCGGGATGGAGGACGTCAGCGGCTATCCGGCGCTGTTCACCGAACTGGCGCGGCGCGGCTATTCGCAGGCCGAGCTGGAGATGATCGCCAGCCGCAACATCCTGCGGGTGATGCGCGCCGCCGAAGCCTATGCCGCAAGCGTCGCGGACATGGCCCCGATCGAGACGCTGATCAGTCCCGCAGCAGCTCGTTGATGCCGGTCTTGGAGCGGGTCTGCGCGTCCACCGTCTTGACGATCACCGCGCAGTAGAGGCTCGGCCCCATGGTGCCGTCGGGCAGGGGCTTGCCGGGCATCGAGCCGGGGACGACCACGGCGTAGGGCGGGACGGAGCCGATGTGGACTTCGCCGGTGGCGCGGTCGACGATCTTGGTCGAGGCGCCGAGATAGACGCCCATCGAGAGCACCGCGCCTTCGCCCACGCGCACACCTTCGGCGACTTCGGCGCGCGCACCGATGAAGGCATTGTCGCCGATGATCACGGGTTCGGCCTGAAGCGGTTCGAGCACGCCGCCGATCCCCGCACCGCCCGAAATGTGGACGTTGGCGCCGATTTGCGCGCAGGAGCCGACCGTGGCCCAGGTGTCGATCATGGTGTTCTCGCCAACGTAGGCGCCGATGTTGACGAAGCTCGGCATCAGCACCGCACCCTTGGAGATATGCGCGCCGCGGCGGACGACCGCGCCCGGCACCACGCGGAAACCGCCTTCGCGGAACCGCGCCTCGTCCCAGCCGGTGAACTTCAGCGGCACCTTGTCATAGGCCGGCGCGCTCGCCGCGCCGCCGTCCACAACGCCATTGTCGTTGAGGCGGAAGGAGAGGAGCACCGCCTTCTTGAGCCACTGGTTGACGCGCCAGCCGCCGTTGCCGTCCGGCTCGGCCACACGCGCCGCACCGCTATCGAGCAGCGCGAGCGCAGCCTCCACCGCCTCGCCCACGGGGTGACCGGGGGTGACCGAGGCGCGGTCGTCCCAAGCGGCTTCGATGGCGGCGATCAGGGTGTCGGTCATGCGAGGTCTCCGGCGGTCAGAAATACGCCTGCGCGCCTAGACGCGCCGAAGACACACGGCAAGCGTTACGCAGGCATTCCGGCGGCCAGCGCGAATTCATAAGCCCGCTCGGCCAGCGGGCGCACGCGGTCGCTCATGGCCTGGGCGTGGGCGCTGGAGGCGGTGCCGTCGATCACGCGCTTCTTGATGCCCTGCATGATGCCCGCCAGCCGGAACAGGTTATAGGCGAAGTACCAGTCCATCGGCGGCACGGGGAAACCGGTCTTGGCGACATAGCGCGACACCGCCTCTTCCTGAGAGGGGATGCCGAGGCTCGCGATATCCAGCCCCACCAGCCCGGCGCGGCCATCGGCCGGGTTGTGCCAGTTGAGCATCAGGTAGCTGAAGTCGGCAATCGGATCGCCCAGTGTCGACAGCTCCCAGTCGAGCACCGCGATGATGCGGGCTTCCGTCTTGTGGAAGATCACATTGTCGAGCCGGTAGTCGCCATGCACCACGCTGGAGCCATGCTGCGGCGGGATGGTCTGCGGCAGCCATTCGATCAGCCGCTCCATTTCCGGCATCAGCTCGGTTTCGGAGAGCTTGTACTGCTTGGTCCAGCGGGTGATCTGGCGGGCGCAGTAATCATTGGGCTTGCCGAATTCGCCCATGCCGATTTTCTCGGGCTCGCGCAGGTGCAGCTCGGCCATGGTGTCGATCAGCGCGTTGTAATGTTCGCGGCGCTCTTCGGGCGAGAGGCCGGGCAGCGCACCGTTCCACAAGCTGCGGCCATCGGCCATGCTCATCACGAAGAACTTGGAGCCGATCACCTCCACATCCTCGCACAGGCCATAGGTGCGCGGGACGGGGAAGCCGGTGGGGTAGAGCCCCGTCATCGCCGCATATTCGCGGTCCACAGCGTGGGCGCTGGGCAGCAGCTTGCCGAAAGGCTGGCGGCGCAGCACGTAGGAGGCGCCCGGCGTGTCGATCCGGTAGGTCGGGTTCGACTGGCCGCCCTTGAACTTGGTGTAGCTGATCGGGCCTTCGAAGCCTTCGACATTGGCTTCGAACCACGCGGTGAGGCTGGCAAGGTCGAGCGCGTCCTTCTCGGTCACTTCGACCGTGCCGACCATTTCCTTGTCGAAATCAATGTCCATCAGTCGAACACCACGACGGTGCGGGCGGCATGGCCGGCGCGCATTGTGTTGAAGCCTTCGTTCACCTGATCGAGCGTGATCCGCTCGGCGATGATCGTGTCGAGATCGAGCAGCCCGCGCAGGTAGAAATCGACAAGGCGCGGCAGATCGACGGGGAAGTGGTTCATCCCCATCAAGGCGCCCATCAGCTTCTTCCCGCCGAGCAGGTCAAACGCCGACAGGCCGACCTTGCAGTCCAGCGGCATCATGCCGAGGATCACCGCCGTGCCCCCGCGCCGCAGCGATGCGACAGCGAGATCGGCCGAGGCCTGACGGCCCACCGCCTCGATCCCCCAGTCCACTCCGCCGCCCGAGATCGCGATGATCTGCTTGGCGGCGTCTTCGGCAAGGGCATCGACCGTGTGGGTCGCGCCCAGCACCTGCGCCAGCTCGCGCTTTTCGGGCAGGGGATCGGCGGCGATGATCTTGCCCGCGCCGGCGATTTTCGCGGCGTTGATCGCGGCAAGGCCCACCCCGCCGCAGCCGACCACCAGCACGGTTTCGCCCGGGGTCACCTTGCAGGCGTTGAAGATCGTGCCTGCCCCTGTCGTCACCGCGCAGCCGAGCAGCGCCGCACGATCGAAGGGCATGTCCTTGTCGATCGAAACGCAGGCGTGCTCGTGGATCAGCATCTGCTCCGACAGGGCGGAGAGGTTGAGCATCTGGTTGACCGGCGAACCATCGGCAAAGGCGATGCGCGAGGTCTCGCCCTTCTGGCGGCGCGTGTCCCCGCCAAGGCACAGGGCCATGCGGCCCGTCACGCAGAACTCGCAGTGGCCGCAGAAGGCCGAGAGGCAGGAGACCACGTGATCGCCGGGTTTCACGGTGCGCACTTCCGAGCCCACCGCGCGCACGATGCCCGCTGCCTCGTGCCCGGGAATGCAGGGCAGGGCGTGGGGATAATGCCCGTCGATGAAGTGCAGGTCCGAATGGCACAACCCGCAGGCCTTGGTGTCGATCAGGACTTCATGCGGACCGGGCGCGGCATAGGTGACCTCTGCAATGCGCAGACCCTGGTCGGGTTGTTCAAGGATGGCGGCTTTTGCCATGAGCAAACTCCGTTCGCCCTGAGCCTGTCGAAGGGCCGTTCTTCCTTCGCAGCTCAGGTTCAAAAAGAAAAACGGTGCTTCGACACGCTCAGCACGAACGGCAGTTTGATCTTAGTGCTTAACGCGCCACGCCCATGTCGCCCGAGCTGAAGCTCTGGGTGTCATTGACCGCCCGGCCGTGATTGCCGCGCAGGGCGTTGGCCGTCGGCCCGGGGACGGGCGCGTGCTTGGCGAACTCCATGTGCGCGATCGAGCGGGCGTGGACTTCGTCCGGCCCGTCCGCCAGGCGCAGGGTGCGCTGGTGGGCATAGGCCGAAGCAAGGCCGTAGTCTTCCGACACGCCGCCGCCGCCATGGGCCTGGATCGCATCGTCGATGATCTTCAGCGCCATGTTGGGGGCCTGCACCTTGATCATCGCGATTTCCTGCTTGGCCGACTTGTTGCCGACCTTGTCCATCATGTCGGCCGCCTTGAGGCAGAGCAGGCGGGTCATGTCGATGTCGATGCGGGCGCGCGCCACGCGCTCTTCCCACACCGAGTGCTTGTAGACCGGCTTGCCGAAAGCCTCGCGCTCCTGCAGGCGGCGGCACATCTTGGCGAGCGCCTCTTCGGCGACCCCGATGGTGCGCATGCAGTGGTGGATGCGGCCCGGCCCGAGGCGGCCTTGCGCGATCTCGAAGCCGCGCCCTTCGCCCAGCAGGATGTTCGATGCCGGGACGCGCACGTCCTTCATCTCGACTTCCATGTGGCCGTGGGGCGCATCGTCATAGCCGAACACCGGCAGGTGGCGCAGGATGGTGACGCCGGGGGTGTCGATCGGCATCAGGATCTGCGATTGCTGCGCATGGCGCTGGGCGTCGGGATTGGTCTTGCCCATCACGATCGCGATCTTGCAGCGCGGATCGCCGAGGCCCGAAGACCACCACTTGCGCCCGTTGATCACGTAATGATCGCCGTCGCGCTCGATGCGGGTTTCGATGTTCGTCGCGTCGGAGGAGGCGGTGTAGGGCTCGGTCATGAGGAAGGCGGAGCGGATCTCGCCGTTCATCAGCGGACGCAGCCACTGCTCCTTCTGCTCGCGCGTGCCGTAGCGGTGGAACACTTCCATGTTGCCGGTATCGGGCGCGGAGCAGTTGAACACTTCCGAAGCCCAGCCGAGCCGGCCCATTTCCTCGGCGCACAGCGCATATTCGAGGTTGGTGAGGCCCGGGCCGTCGAATTCGAAGGTCTCGTCGACATGGTGGTGGCTGTCGTTGCGGGGGGGCATGAAGAGGTTCCAGATGCCGGCTTCCTTGGCCAGCTTCTTCTTGTCCTCGATGATCTGGATCACCTTCCAGCGATCACCGGCCGCGTCCTGCGCCTTGTAGACATCCATGTTGGGGCGCACGTGCTGCTCGATGAAATCGCGCACGCGATCGCGCCAATAGGCCTGACGTTCGGTGGGTTCGAAATCCATGCGGGGGTTCCTCTCGTCCTCAATTGCAATCGAATCTGGGGTTACCGTGGCAGAGCCTCGGGGCTGCGCCAAGCTCTCATTTTCAGGGCGGCGGGGTGTCCTGCCGCAGCCTTGCCACGCGCTCGGCATGGTCGTCCTCGCCCAGCGGAAAGCGCAGGAACACCGTCACCGCGCAGGCCACGAACAGCGCGGTCAGGATGGTGAAGAACAGCATCAGCCGCTCGATCACCGCCGGATCGACCTGTCCGGGCACGGCATTGTCGGGAAAGCCCACCGCGCTGATCAGCGTGCCGGCGGCAAAGGTGCCGATGCCGGTGACGCATTTCTGCATGAACAGGTTGCCAGCGAAGAACAGGCCTTCCTCGCGGTGGCCGGTCTTCATCTCCGAATCCTCGACCACATCGGCCAGCATCGATCCGGTCAGCATCATCGGGCACACGTTGAAGCCGATCGCCAGCGTCATCAGCAGCAGGAACAGCGGGATCGTCAGCGGATCGCCATTGGCCGGGAACAGGCCGGCAAGGCGCAGGACGTAAGGCAGTAGTCCGAACACCACCGCGACCATCGCCAGGGCTGCCGCGGCGCGCTTCTTGCCCATGCGGCGCGAGGCAATCGGCGTGATGACAAAGGCCATCACCACACCCGCCAGCAAGGTCACCGGCCACAGCGACAGGGCCCAGCCGGGAAACTCCCAGACATAGGTCTGCATATAGGTGCTGGTGGCAAAGTTCAGGCCCTGGTTGGCATAGGCAAACACGCCCGCCCCCATCAGCGTGAGGAAGGCCGGGTTGCGCAAGGTGCGGCGCATCGCGCGCAGTTCCTCGCCCAGCGGCAGGCGCGGGGGGAGCTTGGCGGGCGGCTTGGCGAGAGCGCGGTGCGTGCCCAGCGCGACCGTGAGGATCGCCAGCACCATCAGGATCACACCCGACCACGCATAGGCCTGATACCCCTCGCGCCGCAGCAGGCCCGCAGGTTGTTCCGGCGTCGGCGCAAGGAACACGGCATAGGCCAGCCACAGCAGGAACAGGCCGCCGATCCAGCCGAACAGGAAGCGGTAGCGGATCACATCGGTGCGCTCGTGATAGTCCTGCGTGATCTCGGGCAGCATCGCCAGCGAGGGCACTTCATTGAGCGCAATCGCGGTGCGCACCAGAATGGCCGAACAGGTGAGATAGACCAGCATCCCGGTCTGGCCCCAATCGGGCGGGTTCCATAGCATGAACCACGACAGGCCGACCGGCAGCAGCGAGGCGTAGAGCCACGGGTGGCGCCTCCCCCAGCGGGTGTTGGTGCGATCGGAAAGGTGGCCGATCACGGGATCGACAAAAGCATCGATGATCAGCGCCAGCATCACCGCCAGCCCCACCAGATCGGCGGGCAGGCCCATCACCTGATTATAGAAGATCAGCAGGAAGACCGCGAAACCATTGTCCTTGATGCCATAGGCGATCGAGCCGACCCCGTAGGCAAGCTTGAGCCGATAGGACACCTTCGCGGCAGCCACGCTCACCCGCGCGGCCCCCGTGCGCTTACGATCCCGGACAAATGTCTCTCTCCCATTTTCAGTTGCGAACCTAGACCGATTGGCCCCCGCGTCAATCGCCCCGTCACCGCCCCTGCGCCTGACGCTACGGCATCCTTCCAAGCGCGAAGGACGCTTGCAGCGTCACGCGAAATGCTCCTAACGTAAGCGTCAAGTGAGAGACGAGAGAGGAGAGTCGGTTATGGCCGATCTTGCACAATTCCGTGACGAAACCCGCGCGTGGCTGGAGGCAAACTGTCCGCCCGAAATGCGCGAACCTGTGCGTGACGAGAGCGACATCTACTGGGGCGGCCGCCGCGCCACCTTCAAGAATGATGCCCAGAAGGCGTGGCTCGAAGCCTGCGTCGCCAAGGGCTACACCGTGCCGGCATGGCCCAAGGAATATGGCGGCGCGGGGCTGTCGCCTGCCGAGGCCAAGGTGCTGCGCGAGGAAATGGGCCGCATCGGCGCGCGCCCGCCGCTTTCCTCCTTCGGCATCTGGATGCTCGGCCCGGCGCTGCTGCACTTCGGCACCGAGGGGCAGAAGCAGCGCTTCCTCAATGAAATCGCACGCGGCGAAATCCGCTGGTGTCAGGGCTATTCCGAGCCGGGCTCGGGCTCGGACCTCGTCTCGCTCCAGACCTTCGGGGAAGACAAGGGCGATTCCTGGGTGGTGAACGGCAGCAAGATCTGGACCTCCTATGCCGATCACGCCGACTGGATCTTCTGCCTTGTCCGCACCGACAGGCAAGACAAGTATCAGGGCATCACCTTCATGCTCTTCGACATGGCATCAGAAGGCGTGACGACCAAGCCGATCAAGCTGATCTCCGGCTCCTCGCCCTTCTGCGAGACCTTCTTCGACAATGTCGCCGTGCCCAAGTCCTATGGCGAGGACATTCCCGCCTATGTCGGCACCATCAATCGCGGCTGGGACGTCGCCAAATATCTGCTCGGCCACGAGCGCGAGATGATCTCGGGCGCCGATAATGGCGAGCGCGCTGCGGCCATCGGCGCGATGATGAAGCGCCATGCGGCCAAGCTTGGCGATGATCTCGATCCGGTGCTGCGGGCGGAACTGGCGATGTTCGACGTCGACTCGCTCGCCTACACCGCGATGGGCGAGAAGTTTTTGGACGAGATCAAGGTCGGCAAGGCGCACCCCGCCCAGCCGAACATGATGAAATATGCCGGCACCGAGCTGAACAAGCGCCGCCACGAGCTGATGATGGCGGTGGGCGGCTCGCGCAGCCTTGAGTGGGAGAGCGAGGCGACCGAGGGCGGCAAGCCGTCCAAGAACTGGCTGCGCACCAAGGCGAACTCGATCGAAGGCGGCACCTCGGAAGTCATGCTCAACGTGATTTCCAAGCGCATCCTCGATCTGCCGGGGGCTTAACAACACAACATAGCTCGTCATCCCCGCGCAGGCGGGGATCCATCCCGCCATCGAACGCGGATGGACCCCTGCCTGCGCAGGGGTGACGGAATAAGAGGAGGGAAGAATGCCCCTGTATCACAATGAAGATCAGGCCATGCTGGCCGATACCGCGCGCGGCTTCATGGCCGACGAAGGCAACATCGCCAAACAGCTGCGCCACTGGCGCGATCGCAATTGCAAGGACGGCTTCGGCCACGGCCTCTGGAAGCAGATGGCCGAAATGGGCTTCACCGGGATGCTGGTGGACGAGGCCGATGGCGGGCTCGGCATGGGCCATGTCGAGGCCGGGATCGTGCTCGAGGAAATCGGCCGCAACCTGACGCCTTCGCCCTTCCTCACCTCCTCGGTGCTCGCCGCCACTGCATTGAAGCACGGCTCGGACGATCTGAAGGGGCGCTACCTGCCCGGCCTGATCGCGGGCGAGAGCGTGTTTGCGGTCGCGATTGACGAGACTGCCAAGCACCGTCCCTCGCGCATCGCCACCCGCGCTGAAAAGTCGGGCAACGGCTTCCGCCTGACCGGTTCCAAGAGCTTCGTCATTCAGGGCGCCAGCTCGGACATGATCGTGGTCGCCGCGCGCACCTCGGGCAGCGATGAAGATGCCGACGGGATCACCCTCTTCGCTGTCCCCAAGGATGCGGCGGGCATGAGCCACGATAGCGTGCGTCTGGTCGACAGCTCGATGGCGACCCACACGAAGTTCGACGGGGTCGAACTGGATGGCGACGCTGTGATCGGCGAGATCGACGGCGGGCGCGCCGTGCTCGATGCCATGCTGCTCGCTGGCCGCGTCGGCGCGGCAGCCGAGGGCGTGGGCGTGGCCCGCGGCGCGATGGACATGACGGTCGATTACCTGAAGCAGCGCAAGCAGTTCGGGCGGCTGATCGGCGAGTTCCAGGCGCTCCAGAACCGCGCCAGCCACCTCTATTCTGAAGTCGAGATCGCCCGCGCGGTCACCATCAAGGCGCAGCAGCTGCTCGATGCCGGCGCGCCGAGCGCCGAGCTGATGGCGAGCGTCGCCAAGGCCAAGGTCGCCAAGACCGCGCGCCTTGCGGTGCAGGAAGGCGTGCAGATGCACGGCGGCATCGGCATGACCGACGAATACGACATCGGCCTCTACATGAAGCGCGACCGCGCGCTGGCCGAATTCCTCGGCGATGCCTTCTTCCACGCGAACCGCGTGGCCACCTTGAGCGGATATTGATCACATGGACATTCAATCACTTTTCAGCCTCGAAGGCCGCGTTGCCCTCGTCACCGGCGGCAGCCGCGGGATCGGCAAGATGTTCGTCGAAGGCCTGCTCGCGGCGGGCTGCGCACGGGTCTATATCTCGGCGCGCAAGATCGAGCAGATGCAGGCGACCATCGACGAGTTTGGCGCTGATCGCGTGATCGGTATCCCCGCCGATCTCAGCCAGATGGACGGCATGGTGAGCCTCGCCAACGAGATGAAGGCGCGCGAGAGCCATCTCGATATCCTCATCAACAATGCCGGTGCTGCCTGGGGCCAGCCCTATCTCGAATTCTCCGAGGCCGGCTGGCACCGGACGATGGACCTCAACGTCAAGACGCCTTTCTTCCTGACGCAGAAGCTCCACGATCTGCTGGTCGCAGGCGGCAAGCAGGGGCATCCGGCCAAGGTGATCCATGTCTCCTCGATTGACGGGCAGCGGATCAATCCGTGGGAAACCTATGCCTATCAGGCCTCCAAGGCGGGCGTGATCCAGCTGACGCGGCGCATGGCTGCGCGGCTGATCCAGGACAATATCGTCGTCACCTCGATCGCGCCGGGGGCCTTCCCGTCCGAGATGAACCGCGCCGCCAAGGACGCGCCCGATGCTTCGGCGAGCGGCATCCCCGCCAAGCGCATCGGCACGGCCGAGGACATGGCCGCGGCCGCGATCTACCTGTGCAGCCGCGCGGGCGATTATGTGGTGGGCGAGACGCTGACCGTGGACGGCGGCGTGGTCAACGCCCACCTGCCGAGCCACTTCGCCGATCCGGGCGGCGGCCACTAAGGCCCGTCAGCCCCCGCACGACAAGAGGCCCACACCCCCGCAAAGGGATGTGGGCCAGGGAGACGTTGGGGGGAACCCCTCCGTCCGGGTCGCACCGTTTAGGTCGTGTCCGGACCCCCGGGTCCGGTCTTGCCCCCCATGTGCCGCGCCGGCATGGCCCTGTCTGTGATGGCCATCACGGATTTGCAGGCCCCATGCATTTACAAGGCAGGGCCAGGCTGGTTGCAGGTGTATAGCCGGCTCGCGATCGCGGCAGATGGGAGTTGCAGACCATGGACACCCTCGACGAGCTCATCGCCCGGCTTCAACCCGACACGCTGCTGCGTGCGCTCGCGCCCGACCAACTCCAGACGCTGCTGCGCGAGGCCAACCGCCGCGAATTGCGTTCCGGCGAGACGATCATCTCGCAGGGCGACGAGAACGGCGATTTCGCGGTGGTGGTGCTGGCCGGCGGTCTCAAGATCACCATGGTCAGCGCCAGCGGGCGCGAGATTATCCTCAACTATTGCGGCCCGGGCGAGCTGGTGGGGGAAATCGCCATGCTCGACAGCGGCCCGCGCACGGCGACCGTGACGGCGGCTGTCCCCTCGACCGTGGTGCTCCTGCCCTCGCACACCTTCCTCGCCGCGGCGACCGCAAATGCCGCCTCGGCCGCCGGCGTGATGCGCGAGCTCGCACGGCGGGTGCGCCAGCTCAATCTCGTGATCGAGAGCGACCGCACCTTCTCGATGGCCCCGCGCCTCGCCCGCGCGATTGAACGGCTGATCGACACCGACAGCGCCGACGGGCGGCTGCGCTACGATCCGAGCCAGAGCGATCTCGGCGCCTTTGCCGGCCTTGCGCGGGAAAATGTCAGCCGCCTGCTGTCCGACTGGGAAGCGCAAGGGATCATCGCCCGTACCGGCCGGACCTTGCAGGTGCGCGACCGTGCCTATCTCCAGGCGCTCGCCGAATTCGGCGACGAGGCCTGAGGCCGGATTTCACGGACAGGCAAAGGGCTCTCGGAGCGCTCCCTTACGCGCCCAGGCAGGCGTCGAGCGCGTCGTGGAAATGCTGCACCCGGCTTTCCTCGTCGCTTAGCCACACGCGCTGAAAACCGCTCGAGGCCATGCCCTGCTGCACCCGGGCGAGCAGCGAGATATCCTCGTCGATCGTCACCGTCATGGTCTTGCGGCCCGCGATGATATCCTCGTGGGTGAAGCTGTCGCGCTCGGGACGGCGGTAATCGGCGGGACGCGGGCCGTTGAGGCGGAAGTGGGTGCCGATCTCGGGATCATCGCCATCACCCTTGCGGCGGGCAGCGGCGGCATCCTCCTCGCGCCCGTGGAACTGCACCAGCGTGATCATGTCGAACTGGCTCTTGCCCGGATCATCCGCATCGGGGTGCGAGCGCATCAGCCACGCGCTTTCGGGTGTCACCGACAGGATGATGTTGGGGAACAGGTTGAACTGCCAGATATCACTCAGCTGCGCGTCGCTGAAATCGTCATAGGCCAGCCCCTGCGCCTGCGCGATCGCGCGCTTGGCCTGTTGCAGCGCGGGGCGCACCGCCTCCACCCGCCCGCGATAATCCTCCGGATCGAGCCCAAGCGCCTGCAACTGCATCGACAGCATGTCGGTCGGCACCTCGGGCGTGGGAAAGCCCGAATCCGTCACGCCTCCGGGGACGTAGACGGCGGTGTGGCCGGACGCGAACAGCTCGAAGGGCGCGGTCGCGCATTCGAACATCCGCCGGTGGATCGGGTGGATGAAGGGGACGTGATAGAGCTCGGCGAAATTGTCGAGGATCGCCTTCCAGTTGCAGGTGTGGGAGACGCTCTGGTCATTGGTGATGCTCATCGCCTCGATCCGGTAGGGCGCGAGGAGATCGTGCACGGGGCCGAGGAATTCGCGCAAGGCCATGCCCCCGGGCGTCAGCCGCACGAAGACGAGGCCGAGCGCCTCCTCCACCTCCACCGCCTGCAACGCCAGCTCGTCCTTGGGCAGGCCGTTGGAAAAGCGCCCCGCGCCCGGCACGCCCTGCAGGCTGCCGTCGAGACCATAGGCCCAGGCGTGATAGGGGCAGACGAACTTGCGCAAGGTTCCGAAAGGCTCGCTCACCAACCGCGTGCCGCGATGGGTGCAGGCATTGTGCATGGCGCGCAAGCCTCCGTCGATGCCACGCGCGACGATCAGGCTTTCCGCGCCGATTTCGAAGGTGATGAACTGCCCCGGCGCTGCCACATCGCAGGCAAGGCCTGCGACGAGCCATGTCTTGGCCCACATCTCGGTGCGCTCGCGCTCCATCCATTCGCGCGCAAGATACCGGTGCTTGTCGAAATTGCGGATCGGGATCGGCGACGTGTCGGGCGCATGGGGGCGCGGACTGGTGGCGGGCATGGCTCTCTCCCGGCTGTCTGGCAGCGATGGCGCAGGGTAAGCCTGCAAGGCGCTTTGCCAGAACTGGCGAATGAAGCAGGGGACGAGCGCACTTGCGGGCGCGCTGCCGTCCCTGCTAGCCTTGCGTCAGGGAGACAGGGGAGGGGATCACCATGCATCACGGCACCATCGCTGCGGGGCGCAGCGCAGCATGAGCGCGCGGTTGCTGGCCGAGGCGCTCGGCACCTTCTTTCTTTTCGCCACGGTGGTTGGCGCGGGGATCATGGCCGAAAAGCTGGCGGGCGGGAACGTCGCGGTCGCGCTGATCGGCAACACCCTGCCGATTGCCGGGATGCTGTTCGTGATCATCGTCATGCTGGGGCCGATCTCGGGCGCGCATTTCAATCCGGTGGTGACGCTGGTGATGAAGCTGCGCGGCGAGATCGAGAGCGGTGCGGCGCTCGCCTATGTGCTGGTGCAGGTCATCAGCGGCGTGCTGGCGGTGTGGGCGGTGCACCTGATGTTCGAGCTGCCGATCATCCAGATCGCCGATACCCCGCGTACCGGCATCGGCCAGTGGGTGAGCGAGGGGATCGCGACCTTCGGGCTGATCCTCACCATCCTCGCCACGGCCCGCGCCGCGCCCGAGCGGGTGCCGGCGAGCGTCGCGCTCTATATCTTTGCCGCCTGCTGGTTCACCTCGTCGACCAGCTTTGCCAACCCCGCGATCACGATTGCGCGCAGTTTCACCGACACCTTCGCCGGGATCGCGGCGATGGATATTCCGGGTTTCGTGGCTGCCCAGATCGCGGGCGCGCTGCTGGCGATGGGCGTGGGCCGGGTGCTGCTGGGGCCGGAGCCCGCAGTCTAGCCCATCAGCCCGCGCACAAACGGGATCAGCCCGGTCTGGCGCTGGCGCTTCATGCGTTCGGCCTCGAGGATTGCGCAGACCTTGGCAAAGCACACCTCGACGTCATCATTGATGATGACATAGTCATAGCCGTCCCAGTGGCTGATCTCGGCGCGGGCGCGTTCCATCCGGGCGTTGATGACCTCGGCGCTGTCGGTGGCGCGGCTCTTGAGGCGGCGGTGCAGCTCCTCGATCGAGGGCGGCAGGATGAACACCCGCACCACGTCCTGCTGGTCCTTCTGGTAGAGCTGCTGGGTGCCCTGCCAGTCGATGTCGAACAGGAAGTCCTGCCCTTCCTTCAATCCGGCGCGGATCATCCCCTTGGGCGTGCCGTAGCGGTGGCCGAACACCTCGGCCCATTCGTAGAAATCGTCCTCGTCGATCATCGCCTGGAAGCGTTCGGGCGAGACGAAGTGGTAATGCACCCCGTCCACCTCGCCGGCGCGCGGCGGGCGGGTGGTGGCGGAAACCGACAGGCGGATCTCGTCATCCTTGGCCAGCAGCATCCGCGAAAGCGTCGTCTTGCCCGCACCCGAGGGCGAGGAGAGGATGAACATCAGGCCGCGGCGGTGGAGATGATCGGAAGCGTTGTCTGCCATAGGCCCCGTTGCACCAACATGGGGGCCGAAATCAAGCGCGCTCAGGATTCGCTGTCGGCTGGCGGCAGGACGGGCGGGGCCTTGCGCTTGCGCCGCCGCCCCTCGATCGCCTTGCCGCGATCATAGAGCACCTTGGCCGCGAGCCCGCCCGCGACCACCGCGAGGCCGACCGGCGAGCGGGTGGCAAGGCGGCTTGCCCCCCACAGCGCCAGCGTGCTGGCGATCCCGCGGTTCTCGACCAGTTTCTTCGCTGTGTCGGCCTCAAGCTGGCCGGTCAGCAGGCCCTTTTCGAGCCTGCGCCGCAGCAGATTGCCCGCGCCGCGCAGCACGATGTCGGCAATCACAAGGTTGGTGACCGGATCGGGCGAGGGCAGGCGTGCATCGCCCTGCTTGGCGGGGCCTTCAGCCGTGCCTTTGGGCTTGCGCCGCGCCATCGCGCCTATTTCTTGCGCCCGAAATCGATGCTGACAACGTTCGAGCCGTCACCATCGCCGTCGCTCTCGGTGCCGTCATTCTCGGCATCCTCGTGGGCTTCGGGGGCGAGTTCATCCGCCGCGGCCTGGAATTGCAGTCCGAAATCGACCGCCGGATCGACGAAGGCGGTGATCGCGGCGAAGGGAATGGTGAGCTTGGCCGGCACCTGATTGAAGGTGAGGCTGACCGAGAATCCGGCCGCGCCAACCTCCAGATCCCAGAACTTGTTCTGGAGCACGATGGTCATCTCGTCGGGGAATCGCTCGCGCAGATGCGGCGGGATCGAGACCCCCGGCGCGCCGGTCTTGAAGGTGATGTAGAAGTGATGCGCGCCCGGCAAGGTGCCGCCGCCGCCGACGATCGAGCCGAGCACCCGGCCGACCACGGCGCGCAGGGCTTCCTGCACGATCTCGTCGTAGGGGATCAGACTGTCTGGCGTATCGCTGCTCATGATGAGCGAAAGGTGGCGGCGCGCGTCAGTTTGGTCAAGCCTTTACCGCTCCATGTTGCGGGTTTGACAGGGGATAGCGCGCGCAGCTCGCAGGGGCGCTTGTCACCGCCGCCCAGAGGCCTATAGGCTCGCGGGATTATGGCCAGCACCCCCGCCCGCACCGGCTCGGTGACACGCAACACCACCGAGACCAAGATCGCCATCGCCGTCAATCTCGACGGGACCGGCGCCTATGACGTCAGCACCGGCATCGGCTTCCTCGATCACATGGTCGAACAGTTCAGCCGCCATTCGCTGATCGACGTGACGATGAAGGTGGAGGGCGATCTCCATGTCGATCAGCACCACACCACCGAGGATTCGGCGATCGCGCTGGGACAGGCGATCGCGCAGGCGCTGGGCGACAAGGCGGGAATCGGGCGCTACGGCGCGGCGTATTCTCCGATGGACGAGACGTTGAGCCGCGTCGCGCTCGACATTTCCGGGCGGCCCTACCTCGTGTGGAAGGCCAAGTTCACGCAGGAACGCCTCGGCGAATGGGATACCGAGCTGATCGAGCACTGGTTCCACTCCGTGTCGCAGGCCGCGGGCATCACGCTGCACATGGAACTGCTCTACGGCAGCAATAACCACCACATCTGCGAAAGCCTGTACAAGGGCTTCGCCCGCGCGATGCGGCAGGCGGTCGAGCGCGACCCGCGCAAGGGCGAGAGCGTGCCGAGCACCAAGGGGCAGCTCGGTGGCTGAAGTGGTGGCCCTTGTCGATTATGGGGCCGGCAACCTTCATTCAGTGCACAATGCCTTGAAGGCAGCGGGGGCGCAGGTGACTGTGACCGCCGATCCCTATGTCGTGCGCGCCGCTGACCGGATCGTGCTCCCCGGCGTCGGCAGCTTCAAGGCCTGCGCCGAGGGGCTGAACGCTATCCCCCACATGGTCGAGGCCATGACCGAGCGCGTCCATGTCGGCGGCGCGCCGTTCCTCGGCATCTGTGTGGGCATGCAGCTGCTGGCCGACAGGGGGCTGGAGCATGGCGAGACCCGCGGCCTCGGCTGGGTTCCCGGCGAGGTGCGGCTGATCGAACCCACCGACCCGGCGATCAAGGTGCCGCATATGGGCTGGAACGATGTTGCGATCCTGCCCCACGCGCGGGACCACGCGGTGATCGAGGAGGGCGAGGCCTATTTCCTCCACTCCTACCACTTCGCCGCGACCGATCCGCACCATATCGCCGCGATGACCGATCACGGCGAAGGGCTGGTCGCCGCCGTCGCCCGCGACAACATCCTCGGCGTGCAGTTTCACCCGGAGAAGAGTCAAGCCTACGGGCTGGCGACGCTCCGGCGCTTTCTGGAGTGGTATCCGTGATTGTCTTTCCCGCCATTGATTTGAAGGGTGGCCAGGTCGTCCGCCTCGCCGAAGGCGACATGGACCGCGCCACGATCTACGGCGATGATCCCGCCGCGCAGGCGCTGATCTTTGCCGAGGCCGGGGCTGAGCATCTCCACGTGGTCGATCTCGATGGCAGCTTCGCGGGCGAAAGCCGCAACCGCGAGGCCGTCGAAGCCATCGTTCAGGCCTTCCCCGGCTATGTGCAGCTTGGCGGCGGCATCCGCGATGCCAAGGCGGTGGAGGGCTGGTTCAACCTCGGCGTGGCGCGGGTGGTGATGGGTTCGGCGGCGCTCAAGAACCCCGAATTCGTGAAAGACATGGCCCGCGAGTGGGAGAACGGCATCGTCGTCGCGGTGGACGCGAAGGACGGCATGGTCGCGACCGAGGGCTGGGCGGAGGTCTCCGACGTCCCCGTGACCGACCTTGCCCGCCGGTTCGAGGATGCCGGCGTCGCCTCGCTGCTGTTCACCGACATTGGCCGCGATGGTCTCTTGAAGGGCGTGAACATCGAGGCGACCGTGGACCTCGCCCGCCGCGTCGATATTCCGGTGATCGCCAGCGGCGGGGTGAAGGGGCTGGACGACATCCACATCCTCGCGCTCCACGCGCACGAGGGGATCGAAGGCGTGATCACGGGCCGCGCGCTCTATGAGGGGCGGCTGGACTTGGCCGCGGCAATCGCGATGGGGGCCAGGGCGGCATGACCGTCCGCATCCGCGTCATCCCCTGCTTGGACGTCGCCGATGGGCGCGTGGTCAAGGGCGTCAATTTCGTCGACCTCAAGGACGCGGGCGATCCCGTCGAGCAGGCGCGCGCCTATGATGCGGCAGGCGCGGACGAGCTGTGCTTTCTCGATATTTCCGCCAGCCACGAAGGGCGCGGGACGCTGCTCGACATGGTGCGGCGCACAGCGGAAGTGTGCTTCATGCCGCTGACCGTCGGCGGGGGCGTGCGCAGCGCCGAGGATGCGCGCGCGCTGCTGCTGGCGGGGGCAGACAAGGTGGCGGTGAACAGCGCGGCGGTCGCCCGGCCCGAGCTGGTGGGCGAAATCGCGGAACGCTTCGGCAGCCAGTGCGTCGTCGCCAGTGTGGACGCGCGCCGCACGCCGCGGGGCAATTGGGAAATCTTCACCCATGGCGGCCGCAAGCCCACGGGCATCGACGCGGTCGAATACGCCCGCAAGGTTGCTGACCTTGGCGCGGGCGAATTGCTCGTCACCTCGATGGACGGGGACGGGACGCAGCGCGGCTACGACCTCGATCTGACCCGCGAGATTGCCGATAGCGTCAGCGTGCCGGTGATCGCGAGCGGCGGGGTGGGGAGCCTCGAGCACCTCGTCGAGGGCGTGGTGAAGGGCCACGCCAGCGCCGTGCTCGCCGCCTCGATCTTCCACTTCGGCCACCACACCATTGTCGAGGCCCACGCGGCGTTGCGGGCGGCGGGACTTCCGGCACGCGGTTGAAACTTCGTCATTGCGAGCGTAGCGAAGCAATCCACGAACCGAACCGTTCCGAAAGCGGCGACGTTCAATCCATGGATTGCCGCGTCGCCTGCGGCTCCTCGCAATGACGAGATTGAATACGTGTCAGACACCCTCACCCGCCTCGAAGCGACCATCGCCCAGCGCCTCACCGCCTCGCCGGAGGAAAGCTATGTGGCCAAGCTCCACGCCAAGGGGCTGGCGAAAATCGCGCAAAAGCTCGGCGAGGAAGCGACCGAAGCGGTGATCGCCGCGCTTTCCGGTGACGAGGCCGAGTTGGTGGGCGAGGCAGCCGACGTGATCTTCCACCTGATGGTGCTGCTTGCCGAAAAGGGCGTGAAGCTCGAACAGGTGCTCGCCGAACTCGACCGGCGCGAGGGCACCTCGGGAATCATCGAGAAAGCATCACGGAGCGAATAATGCCGATCGACCCGACCCTGCCCTACGACGACGCCAACATCTTCGCGAAGATCCTGCGCGGGGAAATCCCTTCGCGGAAGGTCTACGAGGATGACTGGGCCTTCGCCTTCGAGGACATCAATCCGCAGGCCGAGGTCCACACGCTGGTGGTGCCCAAGGGGCGCTATGTCAGCTGGGATGACTTCTCGGCCAAGGCGTCCGATGCCGAAATCGGCGGCTTCGTGCGCGCGGTGGGCGAAGTGGCGCGGATGAAGGGGCTGGTCGAACCCGGTTATCGCCTGCTCGCCAATATCGGCGCGCATGGCGGGCAGGAAGTGCCCCACCTCCATGTCCACATCTTTGGCGGCCAACCGTTGGGGCCGATGATCGCGCGGCGTTGATCGCGGGCAGGACTCGTTTCACCGCCGTTCATCGACAAATCGCAACACCTGCCTTTGCAGCGATTCCCCGCTGCGCTAGGTGAGCGCAGATGATCTCTCCCAACCCTCCCGGCGGTGTTCTTGACGGGGCGCGGCACCTCTATGCGGTGCGCGTCTATTACGAGGATACCGACCTTTCGGGGATCACCTACCACGCCAATTATCTGCGCTGGTTCGAGCGGGCGCGGTCCGATCTGCTGCGGCTGCTCGGGATCGACCAGCGCGCGGCGATCGAGACGGGTGAGGGCGCCTATGCCCTGTCCGAGGTGAACCTTCGCTACCTGCGCCCGGCCAAGCTCGACGATGATGTGGTGATCGAAACCCGCTGCACCGAGCTGGGCGCGGCCTCGTGCCGGATGCACCAAATTGCGCGCCGGGGGGACGAGATGCTGTGCGAGGCGCACCTGCGCGTCGGCTTCATCACCCTCGATGGCCGCCCGCGCCGTCAGCCTGCCGCATGGCGGGATGCTTTTGCAGACTTCATGAACAAGGAAACCTGATCCCGTGACGCTTGGCCTTCTCAGCGCCGCCGCCTCTGCCGCCGCTCCGACCCGGCTCGATCCGGTCGAACTGTTCCTGCAGGCCGATATCATCGTGCAGGCGGTGATGCTCGGCCTGATCCTCGCGAGCGTGTGGGTGTGGACGATCATTGTCTCCTTTGCCTTGCGGATCGGCAAGCTCGGCAAGGCCTCGCGCGCCTACGAGGATGCCTTCTGGAGCGAGCACGATACCGAGGCCCTCGTCAGCAAGCAGCAGCGCAAGGAAGTGCCCGCCGCACGCGTGGTCGGCGCGGGGCTGGACGAATGGAAGAAGTCCACCGCCAAGCAGCCGGTTGACCGCGAGGCGACCCGCCAGCGCATCGGCGCGGCGATGGAAAGCCAGGTCGCCGAGGAGGCGGATGATCTCGCCGGTCGGCTCAATTTCCTCGCCACAGTCGGCTCGGTCGCGCCCTTTGTCGGCCTGTTCGGCACGGTGTGGGGGATCATGAACTCCTTCTTCCAGATCGGCGCGCAGCAGAGCGCCTCGCTCGCTGTCGTCGCCCCCGGGATTGCCGAAGCGCTGTTTGCGACCGCCATCGGCCTGTTCGCGGCGATCCCCGCCGTCATCGCCTACAACCGCTTCTCGGGCGCGGTGAATGTCTATGAGGCCAAGCTCCAGCGCTTTGCCGACAAGGTCCATGCCGGCCTCAGCCGCGAGTTGGACCGGGTGTGATGATGGGGCTTTCGTCATTGCGAGGAGCCGAAGGCGACGTGGCAATCCATGGCCTGACGTCGCCACTTGATGCACCCTTGGTCCATGGATTGCTTCGCTCCGCTCGCAATGACGGGGGGGACGTCTGATGAGCATGAACCTCTCCTCCTCCCGCAGCCGCGGTAAGCGCTCGCGCCGCGCCGCCATGGCCGAGATCAACGTCACCCCGCTGGTCGATGTGATGCTGGTGCTGCTGATCATCTTCATGGTCACGGTGACGCTGCCTGCGGTCGGCGTGCCGGTGGAACTGCCCGAAAGCCGCGCTGCGCCGGTCGAGGAGAAGCCCGACCAGATCACCATCTCGATCGACCGTGCGGGCGTGATCTATATCGAGGACGAGCCGGTGGCGGCGGGCGCGCTTCCGCAAGCGCTGGAGGCTCTCAAGCGCGGGGGCGAGCCGGAGCCCCTGGTCGTACTGCGCGGGGATCGCTCGCTTGATTACGGCCGGGTGATGCGGGTGATGGGCGAGCTGGGCCGCGCTGGCTTCACCTCGATCTCGCTGGTCACCGACGGTTCAGTTTCGGCCCCATAGTCCGGTACGCACCATGGGAGAGATCGCGCTTCGCAACGAGGAGAAGGTCGGCCTGCTGGCAGCACTGGTGCTGCACGGCGCGCTGGTGGCCGTGCTGCTCATGCAGACGGTGCGCTCCGAGGTCGCGGTGTTCCCCGAGCGCATGACGGTGAGCCTTGCGACCGAAGTGGGGCTGGAGGCGCAATCGCCCGATCCGGTGGCCGAGAGCCGCGCGGCCATCGCCCCGACGCTGGCGGAGGATCCCGCGCCCGCGCCTGAAGCGGCCAAGCCCGCGCCGCCCACCCGCGTCCAGCCCGCCCCGCCGCCGAAGCCCGTCACCCGCACCGCCACCCAGCAGCCCGCGCCAACGCGTGACCGCTCGCGCCCCGATCGCACCGCGCCCGCCAGTGCAGCGGCCAAGTCCGCAGCCAAGGGCGGCGGCAGCCGGATCGGGGACGACTTCCTCGAAGGCAAGGGCTCCTCGACCACCACCACCGAAACCCGCGCCCCTGCAGCCAGGTTCGGCGCGCAGGAGGCGGCTGACCTGCGCTCTGCGATCACCCGCCAGATCAAGCGCAACTGGACGGCGCCCAACGGGGTGGAGGCCGAATTGCTGGTGTCGGTGGTCAGCTGGAAGCTCAATCCCGACGGGACGCTCAAGGGCCGCCCGACGTGCCGCACCAACCCGAGCAGCATCACCGAAGCCAACCGTCCGCAGGCCGCGCTCCATTGCGAGCGGGCGATCCGTGCGGTGCAACTCGCCGATTTCTCCAAATTGTCCGATCAGTTCTATAGTCGCTGGGACGATCTCGAATGGCAATTCGACCGAAGGCTCTGACATGACCAAGACATTCCTCCTCCTCACTGCCGCCCTGCTGGCCGCGCCCGCCATGGCGCAGGACTTGGGTGCGCCCATCGGGGAAGACCAGCGGGTCGAGAGCGTGGCGGTCGAAGGCGAGGACGCCGACGGCCCGCTGCGCGGCACCGTCACCGACGAGAGCGCATGGTCCGACATCGGCATCGCCATCCCCGCCTTCGCGACCGATCGCGAACGTGCCACTGCCGCCAACGAGGCCGGCACCGGCGCGCTGGGCCGCGAGATTGCCCGCGTCATCACCGCCAACCTGCGCAACAACGGGTTGTTCAAGCCGGTCGGCCCCGACAGCCTGCCCCAGCCCGCCTTCCCGCAGATCACCGCGCCCGAATTCAGCACCTGGAGCGGGCGCAGCGCGGAGATGCTGGTGCACGGCTATGTCCGCGCGCGTGATGATGGCCGGCTGGTGGTCGGCTGCTATCTCTATGACGTCGCCTTGCAGCAGCAGCTGGTGCGCGAGGGCTGGGTGGTGGGCCCGGCCGACTGGCGGCGCGCGGCGCACAAGTGCTCCGACCTCATCTTCAGCCGCCTCACTGGCGAGAGCCCGTTCTTCGACAGCCGCATCGCCTATATCGCCGAGACCGGCCCCAAGGATGCCCGCGTCAAGCGCCTTGCGGTGATGGATTCGGACGGCGCGAACCACCGCTTCCTCACCTTGGGCAGCGCCACCGCGCTGACCCCGCGCTATTCGCCCGACTATTCGAAGATCCTCTATCTCTCCTACGTGGACGGCAATCCGCGCATCTATGTCTATGACCTCGGCACCGGCAAGCAGACGCTGGTGACCGAGAACAAGAGCCCGACGCTCGCCCCGCGCTGGTCGCCCGATGGCAAGTCGATCCTCTATTCGATGGCGGTTGCCGGCAATACCGAGATCTACCGCGTGCCGGCCACCGGCGGGGCGAGCGTCAAGCTCACCAACTCGCCCGGCATCGACGTGGGCGGGTCCTACTCGCCCGATGGCAGCAAGATCGTGTTCGAGAGCGACCGATCGGGCAGCCAGCAATGCTATGTGATGAATGCCGACGGGTCGAACCAGCGGCGCATCAGCTTTTTCGGCGGGCGCTGCGCCACGCCCGAATGGAGCCCGCGCGGCGACCAGATCGCCTTCACGCGCATCGCGGGGGATTTCAACGTGGCGGTGATGAGCCCCTCGGGCGGAGCCATGCGGGTGCTGACCCGCGGCTGGCAGGACGAGGCGCCGACCTGGGCGCCCAATGGCCGCATCATCCAGTTCTTCCGCACCGAGGCCAATACCGGGCGTTCGGGCATCTGGCAGGTGGACCTGACCGGTGAGAACGAGCGCCGCCTGCCGACACCGGTGGACGCCTCCGATCCGGCCTGGGGTCCGATCCGCCCCTGAGCCAACAACGCGCCTTCCCCTTCACCCCGAATGACAAGCCGAAAGGAACCATCATGAACACCAAGCTTGCCACCGCGCTGCTGCTGGCCTCGGCCACCGGCCTTGCCGCCTGCGCGAAGAAGCCACCCGAGCAGCTGCCCCCGCCGCCGATGGAGACGGTGACCCAGCCGCAGACCCGCCCGCAGGTCCAGCCGACCGGGCCGACCGTTGGCACGCAGGCGCATTTCGCCGCCGCCGTCGGTGGTTCGACCACGGTCTATTTCGATACCGACAAGTACAATATCGATTCGCAGGATGCCGCCGCCTTGCAGGCACAGGCGCAGTATTTCGCGCGCTATCCGCAGGTCACCTTCACCGTCGAAGGCCATGCCGATGAACGCGGAACGCGCGAATACAACATCGCGCTGGGCGAAAAGCGTGCGACCGCGGCGAAGAACTTCCTCGTCAGCCTCGGCGTCGATCCGGGCCGTATCGCGGTGCTGAGCTACGGCAAGGAGCGGCCGGTGGCGCTGGGTTCGGACGAAACCTCGTGGGCCCGCAACCGCCGCGCCGCGAGCGTGATCATCAACTGATCAGAGATTGTCGTGCAGGTCGGATGAAAGTCCGGCCTGCACCCCATAGGGCGCAGGCGCCGCGGGCGCCTCGATCCCGGCCAGATCCCGCGCGCCCGTGACGATGCAAAGCCCGGCAAGGGCGAGCACGGAAAACAGGCTGGAGAGGGTCAGTTGCTGGCTCATCGGATCTTCTGTTTGCAGCCGCGGGAACGATCCCGCGTGCGGTGGTTATCTTGCAATGCAACATTTCACATTGCAACTGGTTCCCGCATTCTCACGCCTTCCCAATATCGGCCACAGCGCCTAGATGGGACGCGTGACTCCATCGACCAACGACATGACGCCCGGGGCGAACCCGTGAGCCGCGCGCGCCGCTCGATGGACTGGGGCTTTCCGCGCTGGCGGGGCTATGGCTCCTCGCAGGACGCGGTCAATGTCCGCATCTGCGATCGCCACGGCTGCGACGAGCCGGGCAATTGCCCCGCGCCCAAGGCCCCGAACAGCCGCGACCGGTGGTATTTCTGCCAGAAGCACGCCGCCGAATATAATTCGCGCTGGGACTATTTCGAAGGCCTGGAAGCGGCCGAAAAGGAAGAACGCGCGCGGGCCGAGCGGGCCGAGAACGCGGGCTATGCCGAAGCGGCGCATTACGGCTGGGCAGGCTCGGGCGACGGATCGCGCAGCGCCGACGAAATGCGCGCGCTGGAAGTGCTGGGGCTGGAAGCCGACGCGGATTTCAACGCCGTGAAAAAGGCCTACCGCGCCCGCGCCAAGGAAGTGCACCCCGATGTGAAACCGGGCGATGCCGAGGCGGCCAAGCAGTTCCAGCTGATCCAGACCAGCTACGAAGTGTTGCGCGCAGCGGAAGAGCGCCGCGAGTGGAAGGGGTAAAAACCTGACACCGTTCGTGCTGAGCTTGTCGAAGCACCACACTTTTCTCCCGGGCAAGGCAACGAAAAGAAGGACGGGGCTTCGACAGGCTCAGCCCGAACGGGTTAGGGCCATGGCCTAGTCCTTCGGCCCCGCGAAGCCCTTGCCCTTGGAGTCGATCTGCGGATCGGGATTGTCGTTCCACCATGCCACATCGGTCCAGGGGCGCACATCGACTTCGTGGCTCCAGCAATTCCTCGGCTGGTGTGCGAGGTGCCAATAGGTCTCGGCAAGATCGGCGGGATCGATGATGCCCTCGCGGCCCTTATTCTGCTTGAACGCCTCGTAGCGGTCCCCCAGCAGCTTGCCGAGCGTGTCCGGCGCATCCACCGCGCCGTCGACCACCACATGGGCAACGTGCACGCCCTTGGGAGCGAATTCGGCGTTCAATGTCTGGCATAGCATCCGCCGCCCGCCCATCGCGGCGGCATGGCTGTGCTGCCCGGCATTGCCGCGCATCGCCGCCGTGGCCGAGGTGACCAGCAGCGTGCCATGCGCGCCGGTCTTTGCGCGCTCCACCATCAGCGGGAACAGCGCATGGGCCAGCCGGAAGACGCCATAGGTGCCGAGCCGCCAGCCGAGCTCGAAAATGCGGTGCGGGGTCTGATCGAGCGCGCGGTTCCCGATCTGCGCCCCGAGATTGTAGAGCGCGGCATGGATCGGGCCGACATCGCGTTCGGTGCGCGCCACCAGCTCCTCGATCGCGCCGTCCTCGGCCGCATTGAGCAGCGTGCCGCTGGCCGAGCCGCCTGCCGCCTCGATCTGGCCGACCAGCCGCGCCAGCCCCGCCTCGTCGCTCCGGCGCGCCATCACCGCGTGATAGCCCCCGGCGGCAAAGCGCAGCGCGGCATTGCCCCCGATCCCGGCCCCCGCGCCGATCACCAGAAATACGGGCTTGCGGCTGTCGGTCATGCGAAGTCTCCCCTCAGATCAGGCTGTTGATGCCCCATACCACGCCGACCAGCAGGAATACGCCTGCGATATCGAGCAGGGCGCCGGCGGTGACCATGCGGTGGATGCGGATGCGCCCCGTGGCCCAGGCAATCGCATTGGGGCCGGTCCCGGCGGGGAGCATGAAGCCCCAGCTCGCCGCCAGCGCTGCGGGAAGCGCGAGCAGCACCGGATCAGCCCCGAGCGAGACCACCAGCGCGGCGACCACCGGGATGATGCCGGTGGCGGTCGCGACATTGCTGGCGAATTCGGTCACCACGATCACCAGCGCCACAACGGCGAGCGCGACGAGGATCGGCGGCCATGTCTCGAGCGGCAGCAGCGCCTGGCCCAGCCAGTCGGTGAGGCCCGAGGCCTGCATCCCGCCCGCCAGCGCGAGGCCCCCGCCGAACATGAAGATCACGCTCCACGGCGCGTGGCGCGCCTCGTCCCACACCAGCAGGCTGCGGCCCGTGCCGTCGGGCGCCACAAACAGCGCGAGCGCGGCAAGCACCGCGATGGTGCCGTCGGTCCATGATCCGGGCGGCAGCAGCGGGGCGACCAGCGGCTGGGTGACCCAGCCTGCGAAAGTGAGCGCGAACAGCAGCGCCAGCCGCCGCTCGGCGCTGCTCCAGCCGCGCTCGCTGGCAATCGCGGCGCGTGCGCGGTCGATATCGAAGGGATGGGCGGCGACCTTCTGCACCCGGGCGATGATCCATGCGGCGAGCGGAATGCTCAACAGCACCAGCGGCACGCCGTAGAGCGACCACTGGACAAAGCTGATCCGCACCCCCGCGATGCTCTCCAGCAGGCCCAGCGAAATCGCATTGGTGGGCGATCCGACGATGGTGCCGAGCCCGCCGATGCTGGCGGCAAAGGCGATGCCCATGGGGAGCGCGCCGGATATGCCTTCTTGCTGAACGCCATGCCCCGCCTCACTGGAAGGAGACCCCGCCTCCAGCACCGCCAGCGCCATGGGCATCATGATCAGCGCGGTCGAGGTGTTGGAGATGAACATCGAAATCAGCGCGGCGGAGATCATGAAGGCAAACAGCAGCCGCCCCGGCCCGCCGCCGCTCCCCACCACCCGCAGGATCGCAAGGCTCAACCGCCGGTGCAGCCCGGTGCGCTCGATGGCGAGCGCAATGAAGGCCCCGCCCAGCAGCAGGAACAGGATCGGGGAGTAGTAATCGCTCGCCGTCTCTTCGGCACTGGCGACGCCGGAGAGCGGCAGGACGAGGAAGGGCAGCAGCGCGGTGACCGCCATCGGCACGGCCTCGGTCATCCACCACACCGCCATCCACACGGTCAGCCCAGCCACCAGCCATGCGCCCGGAGCCATGCCCGCAGGCGGCGGCAGCAGCGCGGCGAGCGCAAAGGCCAGCGGCCCGAGGGCGAGCCCGGCGCGCTGCAAAACCGCTGTTGATGCCTCCTGCCCCGCCATCACCTCGGCACGTAACAGTCCCGAAGCCATTGCGGCAAGAGCGGCGCGGGCTTGCGGGGATTACTCCACCGCGTTCTTGTTGGGCGGATCGCCGGGCAGATCGATGTTGGAGAAATACACCCGCGCGGTCGGCTGATCGTTGCGCTGCATCCTGCGCAGTTTGGTGTTGCGCTCCTTGAGCACATGGCACGCGGCCTGTCCGATCAGCTGCGCACACTCTTCGCCCAGCGGATCATCCATCGCGCCCGGCAGGCTGCCGCCGAAGATGTAATTCACCGGGCGCGCACCGCCATGCAGATCGGCGATGTCGGTTTCGCGGATCGTCGCGCGGGTCACGTTCGTCTTCGCCAACACCGCAGCGACCGGCTCCTCGGCATATTTGGCCAGATGGGCGCGCACATCCCTCTCGAAATCGGGGAAGTAGAAGGGCGCAACCTCGCCATAGAGGCTTGCGACATGGAGCGTTCCGGCGAGTTTCTGGGTGCCGCGCAGCGAATTGACATAGTCGGCTGCGGCAACATCGAGCAGCGAGCTGACATTGGCGCCGGTAAAGGCATCGCGCTGCAAGGACGGACCGCCGATCTCGCCACGCCAGAAGCCGTAGATCACCTTGGGATCCTTCCAGTGGCGGAAGACGATGTTCTCGCGGATATCGCGCAGCGATACCGGCACGCCGCGCACTGTGATGAAGCGCGCCTCGTCGAGCGGTTCGCCGCCCACAATGATCTCGCGCGGCTCGCGCACTGGCCATTCGCGCGCGATCTGTTCGAGCAGCGCGACATTGTGGAGGTTGAGCCAGAAGGCGAGCTGCTCGTTGCGCGGCAGTGCGGAAATATCGAGCTGCTCGGTGACGCTCTCCAGATCCTTGCGATATTCGGTGAAGCTGTCGATCACCTTCTGGTCGAGGAAGCGGAACAGTACCATCGAGCCTTCCATCCGGTAACGCGACTGCAGACCTTGCTTCAGCCGCGTGCCCTGGATCGGAGGAGGCCAGGGCAGTCCCTTGCGTTCGGACGGCCCCATGGCGAGCACGATCTGCTTGAGCGCGTAATCCCAGATTTCGTAATCGATGGTGTGGCGGATCGGATCGGCGGTAGGCCGGAACTGCGCCAGCCGCGCGTCCGAGGTGGCCGGATCATTCGGCACATGGGGAATGGCCGGGACATAGTGCATCCCCGGAGGCGCGGGCGTGGTGTTCGCAGGGGCGGGCGCCTGCATCTCGGAGGTGGAAGCCAGCGCCGGCGCGGCGAGCGCGCTGGTCGCAATCAGGCAAAAACGCAAGGCTCTCTCAATCACGGCATCTCTCCCACCAGAGGTCCCATCCCGTCCACTTACCACGTTATATCAACGCGATAAACGGACGCTGAATGCGTTTCTTTGCAGATATGCGGGGACTGAGGGAGCGATGCGCCGCCCGGGCGCAGGCGGCTATTCGACCTCCGACTTGTCGGCCGGATCGCCGGGCAGATCGATATTGCTGAAGGTCACCGTGCCGGTGCGGCCCTGACGGATGATCTCCTGGAACTTGGTCTCGCGCTCCTTCAGCAGCGCGGCCATGGCCGGCGGGATGCGGAAGCTGGTGGAGACCCCGTTCGAGGTGATGTTCTGGTAGCTCGGCTCGCGCACGCCGCCTTCCAGATCGGCGATGTCATATTCGGCCACCACCGGCTCGGCCCCGCTGGTGCTGGCGAGCAGGGCGCTGGTCTTCTCGTCGGAATAGCGCGTGAGGTGGGCGCGCAGATCGCGCTCGAAATCGGGGAAGAAGAAGGGGGCGGCTTCGCGGTAAAGCTCGGACACCTGCAGGCGTCCGCCCAGCTCCTGCGTGCCGCGCAGCGAGTTCACGAAATCCGCCGCGCCGCGCACCAGCAGCCGCCCGACATTCTCGGCATTGAAGGCCTCGCGCTGAAGCGACGGCCCGCCGATCTCGCCGCGCCAGAAGCCGTAGATCACCGCCGGATCCTTCCAGTGGCGATAGACGATCTTCTCGCGGATATCGCGCGGGGACAGCTTGATGCCTTCCACGGTGATGAAGCGCGCCTCGTCCAGCGGCACGCCGCCCACCATGATCTCGCGCGGCTGGCGGATCGGCCATGCCAGCGAGATCTGTTCCACCAGCGCGACATTGTGGAGGTTGATCCAGTAGGCCAGCTGCTCGTTGCGCGGGAGCGCCTGAATGTCGACGATGGTGGCGGTGTTCTCCAGATCCTTGCGATATTCGGTGAAGCTGGCGATCACGTCACGCTCGAGGAAGCTGAACATCACGCGCGTGCCTTCGAGCCGGTAGCGCGAGACATGGCCGTACTGGCGGCGGGTGCCGAAGCTGGGATCGGGGCGCGGCGCGCTCTCACGCAAGCTCGGCCCCATCGAGACCACGATGTTCTTCATCGCCTCGTCCCAGATCGAATAGTCGATCCCGTCATTATTGGGGTTTTGCGAGGGGATGAAGGTTGCCAGCTGCGCGTCGCTTGGGCCGCCTTGCGCGCTCGCTGCGGCGGGGGCAGCAAGGGCGGCCAGCGCGGCGGCGGCCAGCAGGGCGGTGCGGATGGTGGGCAGCATGAGCGGGGGTGTTCCTGAAGCGGGGGTGCGAAGGGCACGGCAAGTCTGGCCAAGGCGGCTCTGACGAGGGGACAAACGACGCCGGAGCGCCTTGGTGCCCGAGCCATAGCAGATTGGTGTGGGGGCGTGTTGCCGCCAATCGTCTGGCGTGGGCGGTTTATCGACGCGGGACGCCGTTTGTCGGACGTTTCATCGAGACCGGGCGCCAAACCAAAAGGGGCAGGCCAGCCGGCCCGCCCCTCTTGCTATCTGCCTGTGTGTGCGGCCTATTTCGGCGCGAGCACCATCAGCATCTGGCGGCCTTCGAGGCGCGGGAAGGCTTCGACCTTGGCGACTTCGGCGACATCGTCCTGCACGCGCTTCAGCAAGTCCATGCCGAGGTGCTGGTGCGCCATTTCGCGCCCGCGGAAGCGCAGGGTGATCTTCACCTTGTCGCCATTGTCGATGAACTTGGTGACGTTGCGCATCTTCACGTCATAGTCGTGCGTGTCGATGTTCGGACGCATCTTCACTTCCTTGATGTCCTGCGTCTTCTGGCTCTTGCGCGCGAGGTTGGCCTTTTTCTGGGCCTCGTAGCGGAACTTGCCGACATCGAGATATTTGCACACCGGCGGGTCCGCGTTGGGGGACACTTCGACGAGGTTCAGGCCCTTTTCATTGGCCTGCTCAATCGCTTCGCGGGTGAACATCACGCCAAGGTTTTCGCCTTCGTCATCAATGACGCGGACCTTGGGGACATTGATCATGTTATCAAAACGCGGGCCGCTTTTTACGGGCGGGGCCAACGAGCGCCGGGGTGGACGTGATATGGGGTGTTCTCCTGTTGTGGCTTCGTGCCTGCGCGCTCCTTAGTCCGAAACGTTGGCGAGCGCTAGGTGGAGTCTTTGAGCCTGTCCTGCTTAGGTGGAAGCATTGGCACGGAGTCGATTTTGGCCCAGCGCAAGGAGCGAGGAGGGAGCGATGCTTGCTCATCGTGACCAACGAGCGACGCCGCGCCGGGTCAAAATCGGCCCGCCCCTTCGGGGTCGCGTCAGGAAAGCCGCTGGCTGCGTCGCGGCCCTTGCAGGGGCAGCCAGCCCCTGCTGCGCGCCACTCCTGTCCAGCGGCTTTCCTGACGCGATGCGAATGTTTCCACCTAAGCAGGACAGGCTCTACGCCGCCGCCTGCCACAGCGGGAAGCGGGCGATGCGGCCCTTTGCGGGCATCAGCGCCTCGATTCTCGCGGCCGGTTGCAACGCGCCGAGGATTTCGGGAGCGCCTGCGTCCATGCCGCCCGTCAGCGTGCCGAAAGCGGGGAGGATCATGCGCTCCCCACCGCCAGCACCGCGCGCGAGAACAGCGCAGGGGCGGGCGATATGGCGGTTCCTGACGTTGACCCGCAGCTTGGGGTGGTAGTGGCCCGAAAGTTCCGGCGCGGTCTCTCCGGCGCGGGCTTCGTGGCGCAGGATCACGCCGCCCAGCTCCAGCTCAGGGAGGATCGTGCCGCCAAAGCCCTTTGGCAGCGCCTCGTCATGGTTGCCGGTGATCCACACCCAGTCGAGCGCCCGCGTGAGCGCCTCCAGCATCCCGGCGCAATGCGCATCGAGCCGGAGCGCGCCCGCATCATCGTGGAAATTGTCGCCCAGCGTAATCACCCGCCTTGCGCCGGTTGCGCGCACCGCATCGGCCAGCCGTTCGAGCGTGTCGCGGCTGTCATAGGGCGGGAGCATCGCGGCGCCCTTCGTGGCAAACCAGCTCGCCTTCTCAAGGTGCAGGTCCGCCACCAGCAGCGCGCGTTCGGCAGGCCAGTAGAGCGCGCGCCCGCTCCCGAGCGCAAGCTCGTGTCCGGCAAAGGCAAAGGGGGCGAACATAGCGCGAACCATGCCGCGCTCATTGCCCGCAAAGATTCGCCTTGGCAACCGCTTGGCAGGACTTGCGGCCAGCGCCCCATCGCCTATGGTGCGCAGAAACTGACGGACGGGGATGTATGACGGACTGGACACCTTACACCGAACGCGCGCGCGTCTGGTTCGAAGACCTGCGCGACCAGATCTGCGCCGAATTCGAGAGCATCGAGCGCGAGGCGGGATCGGACGCCAGCTTCCAGTACACCCCGTGGCAGCGCGAGGAAGAGGGCAACCCCGATCCCGGCGGCGGCACCCAAGGGTTGATGAAGGGCAAGGTGTTCGAGAAGGTCGGCGTCAATGTCTCGACCGTGCGCGGCAGCTTCGCCAAGGAATTCGCAGGCAGCATCAACGGGGCGAGCGCCGACAACCCCGGCTTTGTCGCCACCGGCATCAGCCTCGTCGCGCACATGAGCAACCCGCACGTGCCCGCCGTCCACATGAACACCCGCTTCCTCACCACCACCAAGGCGTGGTTCGGCGGCGGCGCGGACCTCAATCCGCCGATCCCCTATGCCGAGGACACGGCCGAATTCCACGCCGCGATGCAGGCCGCCTGCGATCCGCATAACGAGAGCTATTACGAGCGCTATTCCAAGTGGGCGGAGGAGTACTTCTACATCCCCCACCGCCAGGTCGGGCGCGGGGTCGGCGGGATCTTCTGCGACCATCTCGAATGTCCCGACGATGCCGCATGGGAGCGCAATTTCGTCTTCATCCAGGATATCGGCAAGCAGTTCCTCGCCGCCTTCCCCGCCATCGTGAGGAAGCGCATGGGCACGCCCTTCGATGCCGCCGACGAAGCGCAGATGTTCGAATACCGGGGCCGCTATGCCGAGTTCAACCTCGTCTATGACCGCGGCACGATCTTCGGCCTCAAGACCGGCGGCAATATCGACGCGATCCTGATGAGCCTGCCGCCCAGAGCCACGTGGTCATAACGCGCCACGTGGAGCTAGCGCGCGCAGTGCAACAGACGCGCCGGACTGCGGCTTTCTTCGCACTTGCGGCAAAGCGCCCCCGCGCTCATATTCGCTGACGATGCTGCGCCAGTACGAACTCGTCGAGAAGGTCCTCGATTACGATCCCCATGCCGACGAGGGGATGCTGAACCGCGCCTATGTCTACACCGTGCAGAAGCACGGCAGCCAGAAGCGCGCCAGCGGGGACCCCTATTTCTCGCACCCCGTCGAAGTCGCCGGGCTGATGACCGATCTGAAGCTCGACATGGCTACGATCATCACCGCCCTGCTGCACGATACGGTGGAGGACACCCTCGCCACGATCGAGGATATCGAGGCGCATTTCGGCCCCGAAGTCGCCCGGCTGGTGGACGGGGTGACCAAGCTCTCCAAGATCGAGGCCATGCCCGAGAACGAGCGCGCGGCCGAGAACCTGCGCAAGTTCCTGCTCGCCATGTCGGAAGACATCCGCGTGCTGCTGGTCAAGCTCGCCGACCGCCTGCACAACATGCGCACGCTCCACTTCATCAAGAACCCGGACAAGCGCAAACGCATCGCCCGCGAGACGATGGATATCTACGCCCCGCTGGCTGAACGCGTGGGCATGTACGAATATATGCACGAGATGCAGGCGCTGGCTTTCCGCGAGCTGGAGCCGGAGGCCTATGCCACCATCACCGGGCGGCTCGATCAATTGCGCTCGCAGGCCGGGGGGCAGGTGGGTGCGATTGCGCTGACCATCAAGCAGCGCCTTGCCGAAGCCGGCCTCAAGGTCGAGGTCCAGGGCCGCGAGAAGCACCCCTTTTCGATCTGGCACAAGATGGCCGAACGCCATGTCAGCTTCGAACAGGTCACCGACATCATGGCCTTCCGCGTCCTCACCGAGACCGAGGAGGACTGCTACCGCGCGCTGGGCATCCTCCACACCACCTGGCAATTCCTGCCCGGGCGCTTCAAGGACTATATCTCGACCCCCAAGTCGAACGGCTACCGCAGCTTGCACACCTCGCTGATGTACGAGAATTCGATGCGCGTCGAAGTGCAGATCCGCACCCGCGACATGCACCGCACCAACGAATTCGGCCTCGCGGCGCATTGGGCCTACAAGCAGGGCGACAAGCCCGATGGCGCGGTGGGCTGGCTGCGCGATCTGATCGAGATCGTCGATGCCAGCCACGATGCCGAGGAGCTGCTCGAACACACCCGCATGGCGATCTATCAGGATCGCATCTTCGCCTTCACCCCCAAGGGCGCGCTGTTCCAGCTGCCCAAGGGGGCGACTGCGGTGGACTTTGCCTTTGCGGTGCACACCAAGCTCGGGATGCAGACCGCGGGCGTGAAGATCAACGGGCGGCACATGCCGCTGCGCACGCCGCTCGCCAATGGCGATGTGGTGGAGATCATCAAGAACCCCCACGCCACCCCGCAGCTGTCGTGGCTGGCCTTTGTCGTCACCGGCAAGGCGCGCGCCGCCGTGCGCCGTGCGGTGCGGATGAAGGAGCGCGACGAGGTCGCCACGATCGGCGCGAAACTGTTCGACGAGATCGCCGCCCGCGTGCCTGCGCGCATCGGCAAGAAGGCGATCCGCGCCGCCGTGGAACGGCTCGGGATGGAGGAGCCGGACGACCTCATGTACGCCATCGGCGCCGCCAAGGTGACCGACCGCGAGGTGATGGAAGCCCTCGTCCCCGGCTGCACGGCAGGCGCTGCGGAAGCCGAGCAATGGGAACGGCGCGAACGCGCGATCTCGATCCGGGGCCTGACGCCGGGGGTGGCGTTTGACCTCGCTCCCTGCTGCCACCCCGTGCCGGGTGACCGCATCGTCGGCATCCGCCGCAAGGGCGAGACCGTGCTGGTTCACGCGATCGACTGTCTGGAACTCGCCAGCGGGGTGGACAGCGACTGGATCGACCTTGCCTGGGGCAACCAGTCCTCCGGCGCGACCGGCCAGCTATCGGTGACGATCTATGACCGGCTGGGCACGCTAGCGGAAATGGCGGGCATCTTTGCCCAGAACAAGGCCAACATCATCACGCTGATGCAGGCCCAGATCGACCATCCTTTCGTCACCTATGACGTGGAAGTCGAAGTGCAGGATTCCGCGCATTTGAACCGCATCATCTCGGCCCTGCGCGCCAGCGACGCTGTGGCACAGGCGGAACGGCAGTAGGCCTCCTCGTCATTGCGAGGAGCCGCAGGCGACGCGGCAATCCATGGACTGACGGTGCCCCGTGCGGAGCGGTCAGTCCATGGATTGCTTCGCCTGCGGCTCGCAATGACGATCAGGAAGCCACCCGCCGCACCGGCACCTTGATGTTGCAGATATCCGCCCCGCCAGAGGGCACGATGAAGAAGGGATCGCGGCGGTTGGCGATGGCTTCGGCGTAGGTCGCGAAGGTGGCGCTTTCGGTCGAGAGATATTCGAACGCCGGTTGCTCGCCCTTTGGCAGGTCGCTCGCCACGCGCACAGTCAGGATAGGGGTGCGCTTGGCTGCTTCATGAGCGGCGTAGAACCCGAGTTCGCCCTTGCCGCGCGGCAGCGAGGAGAGGTGCTCCATCCCCTCGATCACCCGGCCAACGAGGGCGATATTGCGATCAAGGTGGCGCGGCGCATGGCCTATCACGGTATAAAGCTCTGCGCCAGAGCCGGTGTCCGGCGAATAGTTCCGCCCCACGCCGACCATGCCGTAGCAGTGGGTGGGCCAGACGCGATCAGGCCGGGAAATCGTGGGATAGCCCGGCGTCTCGGCCATGCTCATCGCCAGCGGAAATCCGCCCGAAAAGGCGAGCGTTCTGGCATAGGGGTCGCTCACGATGGTTTTCGGTGTCGGCTGCACCGGAACCGGCATGATTTCCAGTTCGGCAGGGCGCGTGCCGCGCGCCCAGATCTTGCTGAACATCGCGGGCGCGAAGGCAGCGGTGTATTCCGCCTCCCCCATCACCTTCAGCCCTTGCGGCAAGGGCTTGGGCTTCCCCGTCGCCTCGGGGTTGTCGTAATTGGGATCGCCCCACTGGGTGACGTAATTGTCCTGCACCCGGTTGACCGAGATATTGTCGAACCACTTGGCGCGGGCGAACAGCTTGATGTTGTGGATCCAGCCCTGCGAGAACGGCGCAGGCATCAGCTGGATCACCACTTGGCGCGGATTGCCCTCGGCATCCGCAGCGAGAGTCATCACCAAGAGGTCCTCGGGCGCAATCGCCACCCAGTCGCTCTTGGGCGCGGCGGCGACGATCTCCGGCGGGGTGGGAGCACCTTTCGGCTCCTCCTGAGCGTAGGCGGGCAGGGCAAGGGCGAGGGCCGCCGATGCGGCAAGGATGGCTCTGTGCATGGCCCCAGTGTGCCACGCGCAAAGCCCCGCCGCCAGCCTCGGATTGGGGGCGGGAAAGGGGGCTTTCCTACATTGGCAGCGCGCGCGATAGGTCGTTCACAGGCCTGAACCGCGGCGCGCGTGTTTTCCCCGCGTGAAACATCGCCCGAATGGTGGGAAATGGCGGAATTCTGGGAAAAAGCGGCCCCAAATCCAACAGGCTAGGGCGGTTCCAGACCCCCTCCAGATCCCCCTTAGCCCCGGTTTGACCCCCTCTTGACCCCCAATTGGGCCCCAATAGAGCCAATGTTTCACGCCTCCAGCCTGCCTTTGGGCAGGGGCAAAAGGGGCGCAAATTGTAGGACAAGCAAAAACCCCTTTCCGCGCGCAGGTGGGCAGAAAGGGGTTCATGCGGCGGGCTTCGTAGGGAATGCCATTCCGCGCAAGCCGGCGCCACGCGACTCCCATACCACGATTCCGGCAGGCCACCAATCGACAGCGCCTTGCGGTCGGGCAGTTCTGTCGCTAGTGGCCCGGGCTTGCCGCATCTCGCGCTCAAGCAGCGAAGCGGTAGCGCATCAAGAACGCGCATGCGGAGCAGTGGCCGAGTGGTCGAAGGCGCACGCCTGGAAAGTGTGTATACGTCAAAAGCGTATCGAGGGTTCGAATCCCTCCTGCTCCGCCATTTAACCCTATGAAAGTATTCTCTTTCTGGGGCGGCATCCAAAAATCCTGTTGTATTCAAGGGTTATGGCGGTGAGCTGTTCACCTCGCCTCGGGCTGGCTCGGCAAAATGTGTTCTCCTAAGCCCGATTTTCTCCAAAGCTGTTACCCAAACAGGCCCCGGTTCAGAGCAGGTAATTAACTGCGATAGCTTGATATTTATAGGCGTCCAGCTTCGGGTTGGAACTTAGTCCGATCATGATCGGGAGAATCTCTCATCCAATCTTTGCTCGTCCCAATCGATCGGAAACGGGTCCATCAGCGTCGCTAGGGTGGTGTCAGGCCCCAACTGCCCATCGAGGATGGCATCAATGATGTCCGGCGCCAGCAGCGTCAGCCGCAGGATGCGGGTGAGATAGGACGGCGAGATCTTCTCTTGGGCCGCCAGATCGCCAAGGGTCCCACAGGCCCCGGTATCGAGCATCCGCTTCCACCGGAACGCCCGGGCCAGACCCTTGATCAGGGTATTGTCGACATGTCGGTGCTGCGCCAGCGCGGCGTTGGGCAGGATCATCTCCTTGCGCCCGCCACGCTTGCGAATGTGGAAGGGGACATGGACGGTTACGATCTCGGTGTCGGTCATGCTGCCTCCCTCATCTCACGTGCAAATGAAGCCATGCCGTCGAGCCGCAGCTGAACGTCGAAGCCCTCGGTGCCGATATCGACCCGCTCAACCAGCAACTGCACGATGCGGGCCTGCTCGGCCGGGAACAGTTCGTCCCACATCGGCTCAAGCGTGGTCAGTGCCTCCCGGGCCTCTTCTTCGGTGATGGCAGGCAGATGTCCTTTTGCCGCTTTCGCCGATCCGGCCATGATTTCTGGCTGACGGAAGATGGCGCGCAACTGCTCGATTACGGCGCTCTCGATCTCTGCGGCTGGTACCCTGCTGACCGGACAGACACCCGCGCCATGGCGCAGCACGGACTGGCTGACATAATATCGGTAAAGCTTGCCGCCCTTGCGGGTGTGGGTCGGCGAGAACGCTGCACCGTCCGGCCCCCAGAGCAGGCCTTTGAGCAATGCAGGCGTGTTGCAGCGCGTGTGTGCCGCCCGCTTGCGAGGGCTTTCCGTCAGGATGGCGTGGACCTTGTCCCATGCATCCTGCGATATGATCCCCTTGTGCTCACCGGGATAGCTGGTGCCCTTGTGAACCGCTTCGCCAAGATAGACCCGGTTCTTCAGGAGCCGGTGCAGGAACCCCTTGGTAATGATCCCACCCTGCTTGGTGGTGATCTGGCAATCCCGGAGATCCCGCAGCATGACGGTCGCCGAACCGCACCGCGCAAACTGGTCGAAGATATAACGGACGTGGGCAGCTTCGGTATCGTTCACCACCAGCTTGCGGGCCTGCACGTCATATCCCAGTGGCGGGCAGCCGCCCATCCACATGCCCTTGGCGCGGCTCGCCGCAATCTTGTCGCGAATACGTTCGCCGGTAACTTCCCGTTCGAACTGCGCAAATGAAAGCAGCACGTTGAGCGTCAGGCGGCCCATGCTGTTCGTGGTGTTGAACGACTGCGTTACCGACACGAACGTCACATCGTTCCGGTCGAACACTTCGACCAGCTTGGCAAAGTCCATCAGCGAGCGCGACAGGCGGTCAATCTTGTAGACCACCACGACATCGACCAGCCCGTCCTCGATGTCAGCCAGCAGGCGCTGCAATGCAGGGCGTTCCAACGTGCCGCCGGAGATGCCGCCATCGTCATATTGATCGCGGACCAGCACCCAGCCTTCTCCGCGATGGCTGGCGATATAGGCCTCGCAGGCTTCCCGCTGGGCATGAAGGCTGTTGAACTCCTGCTCCAGCCCTTCTTCCGATGATTTGCGCGTGTAGACCGCGCAGCGCAGCTTGCGCGTGATCGGCGTGCTCATGCCGCCCTCCTGTGATGCTTGAGACCGAAGAAGACCCAGCCGTTCCAGCGCGTGCCGGTGATGGTCCGGGCGATGGCCGACAGGGATTTGTAGGGCCGGCCCTGCCACTCAAAGCCGTCACGGGTCACAGTGACGCAGTGCTCGGTGCCCTGCCATTCCCGGATCAGCCGGGTGCCGATGATGGGTTTCAGATCCGTGCGGATGCGGCGGGTGGTAATGTTCCCGCCATCCAGCTGTTCACCCAGTTCCTGCAGGCGCCGCAACGTCTCGGGCTTGAGGCCGCCATGGGTCAGTTCCTGTATGCGGTAGCCCAGCCGCGTCTCGATGTAGCGCCGGTTGAACAGCGGCGGCTCGGTATCGAACAGGGCCCGCCACTGCTTCTTCAGTTCGGTGCCTGACATGGTCTTCAGCGCAGCCAGGCGCGCTGGGATCGGGTCGGTGTTGGTCATGCAGCTCTCCTTCGAGTTGGAGGTGCACTACGGCTCTGTTCGGGCGTGAAGTGTAGCGGAAAGTCTCCCTTTTCAGAGGACACTTGCCGCTGATTGCGCAGGTGCAGGCGGACAATGCCCAGACCCAGAATTGCGCAGAGTTCAGCGCGCCGTTCAGCAGGCTTCATAAGGCTGGGATGGAGCGCGTTCGGACGCTTCATGGCCCTGAATTGTGGCATGTCGTCGTTGGCGCTGGCGGAGATGGAATTGTCGGCGTTGATCATGCCCGGAACATCGCCGAATCAGGCCATTCACCGCTACGTTCGAAGGGGTTCGCCTGCAGTTCACAGCCTTACCCCCAGAAGGGTTGAACGGTTCAACCCTTTGCGGCGCGGTGGCCTTGCAGGGCATTATTGTTCTATTTATGTTCCAGCCTCGCTCGCTCACGATTCGGAACACAAATGCCTATCGATAAACTCGACCGCGCCGCCTGGTCTCTCAACCAAACCTACCAGCATATCTGCCGGATTTGCCGGGCCAGGTACGAGGCTGCCACTGGCGAAAAGGTTGTGCTTGATATCGGCAAAATCCTGTCGCCAACGGCACCCGGCACATCGCGCTGGCAGAACATCAACCTCGATGCCCAGCGCCAGCTTTGGCAGGCTTTGCGCCAAGGCAGTCTGCACGCGCAGGGGCGCCTGTCCAACAACCGTAATCCGGTCTTCCCGGACCGGGATGCGCGGGAATGGATCTTTCATTCGAGCCAGCTGGTCTGGATCCCGCCAGAACATTGGATCAGCGGCGTGCTGCATATGGATGATGGCAGCATGCCTGAACGGCTGGAACTGCAGGATGGCGAATATATCGACATCCAGATCCCACGGTTCATGTCCCACGCTATCTGGACAATGCCGCCGCCCAAGCCGGTCGAGCCCACGGAATATACCACGCCCTATCTTGAACTGATCAAGCGGGCGATCTCGGAGAACCGCATCACCGACATGGACCAGTCGAAGAAAGAGGCGTTGGTCGACTGGTTCATGGATCAGCACATCGAAGGCGAACCGCTGTCGGCCAATCTCGCCAAGGCCATGGCGACCATTATCCGCATGCCGTCTTCGCAGCGTGGTGGCAGCAAGCGCAGCTGGTAGCCGTGATTGATAACCGGCGGACTTATCGATCATGAAACGGCGAATTCGTGATCGATATATCGCATCTGCGCACCGAAGGGTTGAACGGTTCAACCCTGTGAACCTCCGAAACTGGTTCTGACCGGCGACCGCTTGGAACGTTTCGGCGGCCCAAAAATGATGACTTTTGTCGTGCCCTCTGAAGTTTCGAGGGCTCGACACGCGTGGCTTGCGCACAATCTCCTGATCCAATTTTCGTCGTTCTACCGCGCCACATGCGGGAGGCGGCGTGACCGGCGCGTCGCACTTCCAGTCCGCGCTGGCCGACCGTTTGCCGCAGCTTCTCTTCGAACTGCTAGGCAAGCCGTCCAGCAAAACGAGCACAGAGTGGCGCTACCGCCGGAAAGGTAGCCTTTCGGTCCGGGTGGACGGCGCCAAGGCAGGCCAGTGGTTCGACCATGAAGCAGGGCGCGGCGGTGGCTTTGTAGCCCTTGTTGCACATGAACTGAGCTGCGACCAGGAACGTGCCCGCGACTGGGTGGCCGAACGCACGGGCGTTAGGCCAACGGGCGCAGGGACGCCCCGAGCGGTTACCAGACCCCAGCCCAAAACGCCGGAACCATCCCGCGAAGAACTGGCTGCCAAGGCCCGGCAGGAAGCCCAGCGCGAACTCGCTGCGGCCAAGCCAGCACCTACAGACCATCCCTATCTGGTCACCAAGGGCATCCAACCTCACGGCATCCTGATCGATGCTGCAGGGCGGCTGGTGATTGGCCTGCGCGATGTCGACGGTACCGTTCACACGCTCCAGCGTATCGATGCGCGGGGCAACAAGCGGTTCCTGACTGGCGGCGCAAAGGCTGATCATTTCGCGGTCATCGGCGAATGGGCTGCCGACATGCCCCATTTGTTGGTCTGCGAAGGTTGGGCAACCGGGGCCAGCATTCATGAGGTTACGGGTGATCCCGTGATCGTCGCGTTCGACGCTGGCAACCTCCAACGCGTCGCCCGGGTCCTGCACCAGCGCTATCCTGCTATCGATATTACAATCATCGCTGACAACGACGACAAGCCGGGTTGGACAGACAACCCGGGCGTGACGGCCGCAACCCAGGTAGCGCGCGACATTGATGCGCGGCTGGCCATTCCGCCGATCGCAGGTGACGCGAATGATCTCGTGCAGGCGATGGGGCCGCAAGCACTGTGGGACTGCATTGCGTCGGCTCGGTGGGTGGCGGCCAAGGAGCCGACCTATCCCGAACCCCGCCATGATGTCGTGGAGGCGCGCGCGGAACTTGCCAGGCAGGTAGTTGAGTTCATGGCTACCGCAGGCGCATATCTCGACCACCTTCTAGACGAACCGGATGATACCGAGAGCGCCGAAGCCACCCGGGCACCGATGTTGGGACTGCCGGTCGATGTCGGGCTCGGTAAGACCAGCCAGGTACGCGAGCAGATCATCACAGCCTTGGCCGCTAAAAGGCTAAGCGGCGGCAAGGTAGTGTTTGCGGTGCCGCGCCATGATCTGGGCGAAGAGCAAGTCGCCGCCTTTGCCGCCGCGGGCATAGCTGCGGTCCTCTGGAAGGGACGCACCGCGCCTGATCCTACACCTGACAATCCGGACCAGCGCATGTGCCGCGATCCCGATGCGCAGGCCGATGCCCTCGCGGCTGAACTCTCGGTCGAGCAGGCGGTGTGCCGGGTGAAGCGCGACGGCAAGATCTTCCATTGTCCGCATTACGAGGTCTGCGGCTACCAACGCCAGAAGCAGCTCGCCAAATCCGCGCAGGTCATCATCTGCGCCCATGATAGTCTGTTCCACGCCATGCCTAAGGCCATCGGCCGGCCCGCACTGCTGGTGATCGACGAGGGGTTCTGGCAGTCCGGCCTGCGCGGCGCTGACAATCCGGTCCAGATCACAATCGACAGTCTCGATCCCTATGACGCGGACTTGCGCTGCTACGACCACAAGAACGCCTATGACTATCCCGAGACCCAGTTCCTGATCGAGCACCGACTGAAGCTTTGGAAGGTGCTGGAGCGGACCCGGCAAGGTCCCCTGCGCCTGGCTGACCTGCGGGCCGCAAGGTTGACCTCTGCCATCTGCCGGGATGCCGCAAAGCTTGAACGTGGCAGGCTCCGGGATCCGGAAATCCTACCAGGCATGTCCACCGAGGAACGCGCCAAGCGACTGAGTGCGGTAATGCCGCGGCGTAGTCACGCGTGGGCTCCTCCGGGCCGTGCTGCGGCCATGTGGTCAATCCTTGCCCAAGCGCTGGAGGCAGGTCATGACGCCTGGGGTGTGCAGGTCGGCAGGATGCATACACCCAATGGCACAGTCAGGTCCCTGGACCTTCTGTGGCGGTCGTCGATCCGCACTGGGTGGGCCGAGAAGGTGCCGGTCCTACACATCGACGCGACCATGCGGCGGGAACTGGTGACGCCGTTTCTGCCCGGCATCACCGTGGCCCCCGCTGTGGCTGCGAAAACACCGCATGTACGTATTCGCCAGGTTCTGGGTGCCCCGGTGAGCAGCAAGGCGCTGGTGCCGGGACCACAGGCGAAAGAACGGGACCACACGACAGCGGCGAACAACCTGCGTGCCTTGCGGACATATCTTGCCGCCCGGTCGAGGCAGATTGGTGGCGGCACAGCGCCCCTTCTCTCCATCGGACAGATGCGGGCTATGTCGGCGCTCACCGCAGGCGAACTTCCGACCAACCTCGAGACCGCCCACTTCAACGCGCTGAGTGGTCTGGATCGGTGGGGTAATGTCGCCGGCATGGTCGTTATGGGCCGCACGCTTCCCGCGCCTGCCGTCATTGCCAAGCTGCAGATCGCGCTCACCGGTCAGCCGCCCAAGGATGATAATGACAACCAGACCTGGTGGTATCCGCTCACCGAGCGGGTAATCCGTCGTCCCAATGGTCGATCGCGCATGGTCATGGGCGAGCATCATCCCGATCCGATTGCTGAGGCCATTCGCTGGAATATCTGCGAGGCCGAACTGGTACAGGCATTGGGCCGTGGCCGCGGCGTCAACCGCACGGCCGACTGAGATGGTCCCGCCTTCTTGGACAGTTTGGCGGCTAAGTTAAGCTAATCCCGGTTGTCGTTATGCCGCCTGTTTGATTATCAGATCATGGGGGGCATGCCCCCCATGATCTGATTGCCCGATCCGCCTATAGGCCTCGACTGGGGTTCTCCCGGCCAGGCCCGAGTGCGGACGCTGGGTGTTGTAATAGGTGATCCACCGGCCAAGGCCAGCCCGTAGCTCCGATCCGGTCTCGAAGGCGTGGAGGTAGACGCACTCGTACTTCAGGGAGCGCCAGAGTCGCTCGATGAAGACATTGTCCATCCACCGGCCCCGGCCATCCATGCTGATGCGGACCTCGGCCTCGCGCAGCACGCTTGTGAAGGCGAGGCTGGTAAACTGGCTGCCCTGATCCGTGTTGAAGATCTCGGGCTTGCCATAGCGGGAGAGCGCCTCCTCCAACGCCGCGACGCAGAAGCCGGCGTCCATAGTGTTCGACAGGCGCCAGGCCAGCACCTTGCGGGTCGCCCAGTCCATGATCGCCACTAGGTAGAGGAAGCCCCGACGCATGGGGATGTATGTCACGTCGGCGCACCACACGTGGTTCGGCCGCTCGATCGTCAGCTTGCGCAGCAAGTAAGGATAGATCCGGTGCTGCGGGTGCGGATCGCTCGTGCGCGGCCGCTGGTAGATCGGCGTCAGCCCCATCTTCGCCATCAACCGCCGTGCCCTACGACGACCAACATCCCGGCCATTGCGCCGAAGATGCCTCGCCATCTGTCGGCTGCCATACCATGGGCAGTCCAGGAACGTCGTGTCGATCACCGTCATCAGCGCGAGCGTCTCGTCCGTTTCCGGCACCGGCGCATAGTAATAGGACGAGCGGCTGATCCGCAGCAGACGGCACTGCGTCGAGATCGACAGGCGGTGGTGAGCAGGTTCAACCATCGCCCGCCTCCGGTCCACGCTCATCGACCGAAGGCTTTCGCTAAAAAATCCCGCTCCACGACCAGTTGCCCAATCTTGGCGTGCAGTTTCTCCACCTCGCTCTCGCTGATAGCCTTGCCCGCATCGCCAGCCCCGGAGAAGGTGCCTGCCATCCCATCGATGGCCTGGCGTTTCCACGATGCGATCATCGTGTGGTGCACGCCATGCTTGGCTGCCAGCTCCGCCAGCGTCAGGTCGCCCCGGATCGCCTCCAGCGCCACCTTGGCTTTGAAATCGGCGCTGTAGCGCTTTCTCGTCGTCTTCATTCCCGTACCAATCCATCAGGTCGGGATTAGCTTAGCACCCTGTCCAGAAAACCGGCACCACCTCA